>CAJUFQ010000073.1:1385-2220 GCA_910585625.1 uncultured Lachnospiraceae bacterium | reverse complement strand
ATGCGGTTGTCGCTATCCTCCAATGCCAAATACAGGCAGTTACACTTATTCGTATCATACCCTAAAAATTTGCGTCCCTGTGCTACACACAGGCACATAAGCAATGCGAACCACGATTTCCCGATTTTTGGGTCTGCCGCAAGCATCGACAGCCCAGGGGAAAGCATATCGTTGATGATAAAATCAATCTTTTCCACATGCTCCAAGTCAATCGTGCCCCCTCTCATGAGTATGGGTATCTCTGTTGGCTTCTTTGGCTTAATTACACCATGCTCTGTAGTAATCAAATTGCGCCTGTTAAGTTCTCTAACAACGCTATCAAGTCTCTGTTGTTCATCTGCTGTAAGCGTTTCTTCTCTTCCTGTTTCCGTTGCTGCCCACCTTCCTTTCTTCTTTTCTCCCACTGCTTTTCACATTCCAGCCGGTACCAATGCGCCACTTCCTTCATTTCTGCTTCATATGCTGCTTCATACTTATTTACCCAGCCATCATAGTACTGGCGTGCCTTTGAGCATCCAGCTTTTTCCAGGGCGGCTATTGCTTGATCTGCAAACCCTGGCCAGCTAATCTCGTTGAAGTATATGCTCTTTATGAACCCCTTTGTCAGCCGCATTCCCGGCTGGATGCCCGCAAGCATCCTTTCCCTGGATGCCATATTATCCCCCCTGCTCCCCGGTATTCAGATAGGCCACCAGCCTGTCCCAGTTAATCAGGAACTTGCATCCTGTCTTGATATGTACAATCTGGTGGTTGATGCACATTTTCCGCAGCTTATCATAAGAAATGCCTGTCCGGCTGGATGCCTCCTTGATTGTCACCATCTGCACGGTGTTTT
>CAJUFQ010000073.1:0-1375 GCA_910585625.1 uncultured Lachnospiraceae bacterium | reverse complement strand
GTCCTGCGCTGCCTGTTCCTTCTGCTCATGTGCCTGCCCTACCAGCGCCCTAAGCCTTGCCAGTTCCCTGTCAATGGCTTCCAGTTCGGATCCATACTCTGGCTTCCAGCTTACGCCAGAATGCATTACGATGAACATCCTCCTGTCCATCAGTTCCAAAAACCTGCACACCTCTTTGTCTGTCATGGCTGCTCCTTTCTGTCTCTGGCTCTGATAGTTGGCCAGCTTCCATTATTGTTTTCCAATGCGCTTGTAATCTTAATTCCCTTCTTTTCCGGCTCTTCCGAAAATTCATAGATTTTTTTCACATACTCCTGCGAAATCTGGCACGGCTCTTCCAGTTCCTCATGGTCAGGGTCGTAAAGAATGTCAATGCCCAGAACCACGTTATCAATCTCCCGTTCCAGTTCAATCAGCATCCCGGTATCAGCTGCATTAATACCGAAGCAAACATTTGCCACCGTATAACCTTTCAATCTCTCTTCCTCTGCCATGTAATAATCTGTAAATACTTTCTTTGCCATTATTTGTTTTCTCCTTTCTTTAACCAATAAGCGCAACCGAATGAAATCTTTCCAGCTTACGCTTGCACTCCTGATAAATATCCCTGTACGGCTCTTCTAACTCTATTCCCTCCGTAATGCACTTCGCTATGATGTTCTCAATCAATGCAAGAGTCCCAAGCTGCTCTATGGTTGCCATATCCCTGTTTTCAATACCTGCGGTTTTATCTGCCAGCTTTGACAGGCTGGAATAATACCTTGCTGCGTTCCGGCTCCCCTGCCCCTCGGCGTAGTCCACCAGAGCCTTGATTGCGTCTGTTTCCTGCTTCCTCACGGCCTTCTGGTATGCCCTGGTGTCTTTGTAGATCTCCGTCTGCTTCTGGGCAAGAAGCTGCTCCATGCGGTTGAAAGCTTTAATATATTTTAGCTTCCACTCTATAGCTTCCTTGCCAGTAAACCCCATCACCAATAGGGAGAAGCCATCACGATTCATAAGATACATTCTGTGTATCTGTCCATCAGCCGCCTTTCTTCTTGACTCTTTGAACATTGGACGTTCCTCAATTTTAGGGAGCGATTCTACAAGACCATCAATCAATCTTAAAATATTGTCGTGCCGCTTCCCGAAATGTTCTGCTACTTCTACGCTCCCGCACACCGCATCCCTGCCGCGCATCATTACCAGATCCATGCAAGCCTCCTTTCCTTAGTCTTCCAAAATTTCAGTTACATCCACGCCAAGAGCATCAGCAATTTTCTGTCCGACTTCATCAGAACAGGACTTGCCGCATTTAATATAACTAACCGTGGCTCTTGATACACCGGACAACTCTGCAAGACATGTCTGCGTCATATTTCTTCTTTCAAGCTCT
>CAJUFQ010000072.1 GCA_910585625.1 uncultured Lachnospiraceae bacterium | reverse complement strand
TGCGTGCGCTTCGTTTCTTGACAATCTGCGTAGAAATACGCAATAAAACAAGACAGATTTCGCAAGGAATCTGAACTCTATGCTTGATTGGGCAGGGGAAGTGCCTGCTAACCCCGGTGTGACGGGTAATCAAAACTCTAATACTCCGACGTGCGCCTATAGTGTCATATGGGACGTACGGAGCTCGGTGAAGAGCGGATACGTGGTCTGAGACGGCCATGCCCGCAGGAGGCTATAAATCGGTCATGTCCAGTATGTTTTGTTGCAACCGACATATGTCCTGAGTGTACGGCTCGTAAATGTCAGGATGGTAATACAGCCATCCGCCCCCATGCGGGGTACTGCCGCCGTTGAAATTTGCAATGGTGGAAAACGGCAGAAAACCGAAAAGGTCGAATGTCTTTGGCAGAAGCTCACACCAGCCAAAGATGGCAGTCGGGCTAAAGGGACGGGCTAAAACCGATATGAAAAGCTAAAGCATAGGGAACGAAGGAACCATGGACGGCACTTCATTCTGTTGAAGTAAGTAAAGTGGCACCTTTGCCGCGCAGGCAGGAAATGGCCTGCTAATCCATGGGGCAGCAGCCCGTAGTAGCGATGATGTCCGCAATAATAAGGCGGACGGAGCGAAGGGGCATAGTCAGTGTAGATTGTATGTGAACAGAAAGTCGAGGAAGCCGTAGGCATACCTGACTAAAACCAGAAACACCAATTCCGGAAAGGAGGCGGTGCGTATGGCACAACAATTCGACTACCCGAAGACCGAAACCCAACTACGCGAAATCCAGGATAAGCTGTATCAGCACAGCAAGGAGGCTCGTGACGCAGGTGACCGCCCAGCGTTTAAGGGGCTTCTGGAAATCATGTCAGCAGAAGTAACCATTATTACAGCAATCCACAACATTAAAAGCAACCACGGCAGTGAAACTCCCGGTGTGGACTCCAAAACTATGCGCAATGATTATCTGCATAATCCTTTTTCCTGGGTAGTTAACGATATTCAGAGCGCATTCAGACACTATGAACCACAGAAAATACGCCGGGTGTACATCGACAAACCAGGAAAATCCGAAAAGCGTCCGCTGGGTATTCCCACTATACGGGATAGAATCGTACAGGAATGCATGAGAATCGTGCTGGAACCTATTTTTGAAGCACAGTTCTTTGCCCATTCCTACGGTTTTCGGCCCATGCGGGACGCACCTATGGCATTAGAACGAACAAAAGAACTTGTATTCAACACAGGCTATTACTGGATTGTCGAGGGAGACATCAGCAAATGCTTTGACCGCATAGATCACTCTATTCTGCTAAAACGCCTATACCACATGGGCGTGAAGGACAGGCGGGTACTGCAAATCATCAAAGCTATGCTGAAAGCCGGGGTCATGGACGAATGCGAGGTAAATGCGGAAGGAACACCTCAGGGCGGATTGATTAGCCCATTGTTGGCAAATGTCTATTTGGATATCATGGATGAATGGATTACCAAACAATGGGAATTAAAACACACCCAATATCAATACGCACAGGTACAAAGCCGATACGCCGCTATGCGGAAGAGAACGCACCTGATACCAGGCTGTCTTGTCAGATACGCAGACGACTTTGTTATCATCACTGATACCCGCGCCCACGCCGAGAATTGGAAGATACGGTTACAAACTTTTCTCCAAAACAAAATGAAACTGACATTATCCCAAGAAAAAACGCTGATAACAGATATCCGAAAGAAACACATCAAATTTTTAGGTTATGAGTTCAAAATGGTTCGGGGGAAGTCCCGCCGGGGTTACATTCCACGGACGATTCCGGACCGGGACCGACTAAAGCGGAAAGCTGATAAAATCGCGGAGGACATCAAGAAAATCCCGCGCAATTACAGCCGGGAACAGATGATTGGCGCAATGAACCGCATCAACAGCCAGATTAGAGGGATTATCCAATACTACCAGTGTTGCACATGGGTAAATATATCCATGCAGAAACACAGCAGGCGGCTGCAACTCACAGCAATGCGTCGACTGAGGCAGTATAAAGGGGAATGGATTCCGGCAAATGAAGTACAAAATCTTCCCCGTGTCCACCAGAAATATAAGCAAAAGATTCCCTCAATCAAATACCGCGATATTTATGTAGGCTTCACCGCGCTTACCTTTTGCAGATGGGAACGCACTCCAGGTAAAAATCAAGCCGAAACACCTTATACTGAAGAAGGCAGACAGATACACTTTGAACGAACGAAGAAAAAGAAAATCCAGGCTCGGCTTGACGAAATGTATTCGGAGAAAACAGCTCAAATCATTCTCCACGGGAAATGGAACAAGCTCAATAATTTTGAGTTTATCATGAACAGGGCTTATGCCCTCAACCGCGACAAGCTTAAATGCCGTGTCTGCGGAGGGTGGCTCATTTCTGGTACTCCATATGCCCATCGCATTAACCCTAATCTCCCATTGAACAAGGTAAACAGGGTCAACAATCTGGTTTCGCTCCATAAGAAATGCTTTATGGCGGTAAATGACCCCAATTATGATATTAACCAATTTGATGTAAAAGTTCAAAATAAAATCATCGGTTATAGGGAAAAACTGGTTATTTCACATACACGCAACAATCAATCTGCATTGATGGAGCGCCGTGTGCGGTGAAAGTCGCATGCACGGTGCGAAGCGGGGGAAAATCCGCTCTGACTGCTGCTCTCTCATGAGGGCAGTAAAAGCGGCGGATTACCTATCGCTATCTGATGATCGGCGCGTCCGGCGTGGGCAAAACGGCGTTCTTTCTCTATCCCAATATGGAGTATGCCTGTGCCAGCGGGATGAGCTTCCTGGCGTTAGATACCAAAGGAGATTTGGCCCGGAATTACGGCGCCGTGGCCTCACAGCATTACGGCTACAAGGTGGCGGTGATTGACCTGCGCAATCCCACCCGCTCAGATGGTTATAACCTCCTCACACTCATCAACCGTTACATGGACATCTGCCGGGAGCAGCCCACCAATCTGGCGGCAAGAGCCAAAGCGGAAAAGTACGCCAAGATACTGTCCAAAACAATCATTAACCCGGATGGGGATGCTGGCAGTTACGGGCAAAATCAATTTTTCTACGATTCAGCGGAGGGACTGC
>CAJUFQ010000071.1 GCA_910585625.1 uncultured Lachnospiraceae bacterium | reverse complement strand
TTTTGTGGTGAACGTCACATCACACAGACCGTCCCAATAAACCGTGGGGTGCTCGATATCCAGGTACACGACCACGTTCCGCCCGTCCAACAGGATGCGGACGCCGTCCGCGTCAACGGTGATTTCCCCTATTTCATCGTCGATGTGGATGCTGTCGGATTCGTAGCTGCCACCTGGGGTCGTGATGGCTACACGGGCGGCGCTGTGGGGGTCCTGCCATGCGTAGGGCAGAAGGTTCTCCCTCGGGGCGGGCCCGCTGTCCGTACGGAGCCTGAGAGGGGACTCGACGGGGCAGAAAGCATCCATGGTCAGGTCGATGGGCTCGCTGGACATATCGGACACCTCCAAATCCAATACATAATATTTTCCCGCATCTGCGCTCGGCCTTCTGGCCGGGCGTCTCTGTTTTATATATGCCGGAAAATTTTGTAGTCATATTGCTTCACATTCTATGAGCATAGTATCAGGGTTTAAGTGCATTATTGCCACTTTGGGCGAACTGTCACTGCTGCGGCCAAGTTTATCAACAAAAGAGAGAGCTTCGCGGAAATTCTCTTCCTTTATAAAGACAATGGCTTCGTTTCGGATGTCGCAGGTGTCGTCAATATATGCTGTGCCGTTATCTTCGTTAGTAATGATGTTATCAGAGGGATTCTTCAGCATATATAACAGCTGCTCCAACATATTTCCGCGTAGTTCCGAGTAGACCGCGACATTCCAGCGGGTAGTCGTGGATTTCTGCATAAAAGTAAAAGACCGGACAGGAACGCCTTTGCCTTTGTAAGATTCCCTTATATCAACATACCCCTGATAATCGTGAGGCTCATCAAACCAAGTAAATTCATCTCCGAACTTCTCAGACAGGGAACTTTTGATAGCCTTAATGAGTGCGCTGTCCATTTTTTCCATTTCTACACGTTCAAGGAATGATTCAATTACATAGAGCTTACTGAGGATATCAGGAATTTTAAGCCGCTGTGCAAGTGTGGTAAAGGCGGATTTCCAAGCGGGGTCAAATTTAAGCGTCCCGTCCAAAATTGTTTTTAAGGCATCTTGGTCAACGTTTAAGAATGTGGCAACCGTTTCTTCCGACACGGATGGATCTTCACGCATAATGAGGGCAAGAAAGAGAGCGGCATCAATGTCCGCAATGTGGGGTGCCTGCGATTGATTTTGCTTTGAGCCTTTTTCGTCAACCCTGTCCCCATTTTGCAGCCAATCAAGAGGGACGCCTGTTGTTTCAGAAACGCAGGTTAATATTTTGTCGGATGGATTTTTTTCGCCCCGCTCAACCATGCCCAGATAAGCAAAGGAAACTTCCATTTTTTCAGATAGTTCCTTCATGGTTAAGGACGCGTCGATACGCGCCTTGCGGATTCGACCGCCTACGTTGCTCAAATCATAATTCTTCATCCTAGGTTTGGGCATCTTCTAGCCTCCTTCAAAACTTTATATGAATACCCTTTTACTCCATCTAAATCCGAGCACAGTGCCTTGGGGACAGGAGTGCCGCCCCTTAAATATGGCATAGATTTGGTTAAATTGCACAAAAAGGGTATTTGCAGAAATTGAGCGCGGATATTATAAGATATATCTGTATTTATTATAATATATATTAACCCAAAAGTCAAGAACTTACATTGAAATAATTTACAAATATTTTGATATTTTGTATTTTGTGTTGCATTTTGAGTTATATCATGGTACAATAACTGAGCAGCAGAGTTAGCAGTCGATTCAATAAAAGACATAACAAGGAGGTGAACGTAATGAAGAATGTAGTCATTTTTAGCTATGCCAGCTTCAACTGGCGGCGCTATAGCCGCCCTTGGCTGTGCCGAATGACGGAGCGTGGAGGGTATGATTTCAATGCCAATGTGGGGACCTACACCGGCGCGGAGCGCGGAGAAGCGGGCGATCTCGTTGTGTTTGAACCTGAAGAAGGAGTGGTCTACGGGTACGGACAGAAGGATTACCGCGGTATCCGGGATATTGAAAGCCTGGAGATCCTATCAAATGACCCATTCCGTAAATTTGGGACACCTATGAAAATTGCAAAACTTTTTGGCGGAAAAAGCGGTTACCTCCAAGCGGTTCACGAGCTCCAAACAGAGATTTATGTGGCGTAGGGGGTGTAGAATATGAGCTTAAACAATTTAGTAAAACGTCTGCAAGATATTATGCGTAGCGATGCTGGTATCAACGGAGATGCCCAGCGTATTGAGCAGATGGTGTGGATCTTGTTCTTGAAAGTCTATGATGCCAAAGAGGAAGTCTGGGAATTTTACGATGAAAAATACACATCTATTATTCCTGAGGAACTGCGTTGGCGTAATTGGGCGGTCGATCATAAAGACGGCAAGGCCCTTACCGGCGATGCGTTGCTCGATTTTGTAAATGGCAAATTGTTTCCGACCCTTAAAGGCATCGAAATTGATGAGAACACGCCAATGAGTCAGATCATTGTACGTGCCGCTTTTGAGGACAATAACAATTACATGAAGGACGGTATCCTGCTCCGGCAGGTCATCAACGCCATTGACGAGGTCAATTTCGAGGAATACGAGGACCGGCACGCTTTCGGTGAAATCTATGAGACGATTCTCCGCAGCTTGCAAAGCGCGGGCAATTCCGGTGAATTCTATACGCCTCGCGCAGTGACCGATTTCATGGTACAGATGATCAAGCCTAAGCTGGGTGAGTCTATCGCAGACTTTGCTTGCGGCACCGGGGGCTTCCTTACCTCGGCGCTGAAAGTACTGGACTCACAGGTGCATGGCGTTGAAGACAGGAAGGTTTACAGCAATTCGATTTACGGCATTGAAAAGAAAGCGCTGCCGTTTTTGCTTTGTGCTACCAATATGCTTCTTCACGATATTGACAATCCCCGCATTATTCATGGGAACAGTTTGGAGAAAAATGTCCGTGATTACAAAGACGGTGACCGCTTCGACGTAGTCCTGATGAATCCCCCCTATGGTGGAAACGAGAAGGAGGGTGTCAAACAGAATTTCCCAGCTGATTTGAGGAGCAGTGAAACCGCCGATTTGTTTATGTCGGTCATTATGTACCGGCTGAAGCGGAACGGGCGTTGCGCTATTATCCTGCCAGATGGATTCCTGTTCGGCACTGATAATGCTAAAGTAGCAATCAAGCAGAAGCTGCTTTCTGAGTTCAATTTACACACTGTGATTCGTATGCCCCACAGCGTATTTGCGCCCTATACCTCGATTACGACCAACATCCTGTTCTTTGACCGGACAGGGCCTACAAAAGAAACCTGGTTCTACCGTTTAGATATGCCGGAGGGATACAAGAATTTCTCCAAAACCAAGCCCCATGAAGCTGGAGCATTTTGCTCCAGCGATGGAGTGGTGGGACGACCGACAGGAAATCACGGTAGATGGATTTGACAAGGCGAAGAAGTACACTGTTCAGGAAATTGCAGCAAGGAACTACAATATCGATCTTTGCGGGTATCCTCATGAGGAAGAAGAAATCCTGCCGCCGAAAGAATTGATCCAGCAATACCAGGAAAAGCGCGCCAGCCTGAACGCCGACATTGACCGCATCCTCGCCCAAATCACAGATATTCTTGGCATCAGCCTGACAGAGGAGGGCAGCAAATGACCGCACAGCAACTGAAAAATTCTATTCTGCAAATGGCTGTGCAGGGCAAGCTGGTTCCGCAAGACCCGAACGATGAATCTGCCAGCGTGTTGCTGGAGCGCATCCGCGTCGAGAAGGAACGGCTCATTCGGGAAAAGAAGATCAAGCGGGAAAAGAACCCTTCTGTCATCTTCCGAGGTCCCGATAATACCCCTTATGAGCAGATAGGGGATACAGTCACGCCGCTGGAGG
>CAJUFQ010000070.1 GCA_910585625.1 uncultured Lachnospiraceae bacterium | reverse complement strand
TGTGGGATAATCTGGGGTTATCTGGCAGATTTGCCAACATTATGCCACATAGGGATAATTACTATAACAGAAGCTCTTTTGACAGCGGAGGCATAAATGAAGCATATATATTGGGTAGGGCTTAAAGAATCAGAAATACAAGCATGTAATTTTTTATTTGAAGGAAGCGTCACTTTTATCGGAACCGGAAAGAACGGAAACATTTCTTTTTCCTCGTGCAAGAACTTTGTAATCAATTATAACGAAGATGCAATAGAATTAGATAACTTTATGAGAGAAACATTGCATGGGATCATAGAAAAAGTCCCGGATGTTTCTTTTCTCTGCTATACAGCGTCTCACATTTATTCCCTTGAGGATCCGGAAATAAGCAAACATATTATCTGCGGAAACGACCGTGATACCTTGCAGCTGTTGAGGAATAAAATGAACAGCCGGCTGTGGCTCAAACACCATGTCCCTGTTTTGCCGACTATCATATTGGCGGGATGCGAATGCCGGTATGAGAGCCTGACAGGATTTTTTCCAAATGAAGCGGTTTTCACGGTTCAGGGCTGCCTTGGTTCCGGCGGAATGGACACGTATATAATGGCGGCGGATAACCATGAAGCCATCAGGGACAAATTATTCAAAAACCATTTATACATTATATCTCCATATAAGGCGGATTCTTATTCCGTCAATGTCCATGTGCTATTTATGGGCGATGAATATTTCATCTCCCCAGGTTCTCTGCAGATTTCAGAGGTTCAGGATAGCCGCATTATGTACCACGGATGCGACTTTGCAGAATACCATAACGTCCCCGAAGCAATCCAGGATACTGTTTTCGAGAACAGCCGGAAAATTGCAGAAAAAATACAATTAACATCCTATATAGGAGTGTTAGGCATTGATTATCTGATTGCCGATTCTGAGGTTTATTTCCTGGAAATAAATCCCAGGTTCCAGTCCTCCACTTCCATCTTGAATTTAGCATTAAAGAGGCAGGATATGCCAAGCATCCAAGAAATGCTGCTTGGCTATTGGTATCAAGGAAAAATCCCGGCTAAGGGGGTATTTGATAATCTGCAGATTGCATTGAGCAATTACATCATTGATTATGAGGAAGGGATATATGATTATGGAACATATATACAGAACATCAGCGAATCGCCTGAAATAGAATCCCTTGTTTTGGACGGCTACAGAGCCGACGTCAAAACGCAGCCCGGGGCAAGCGCTTTCAGCATTATTTTTAACGGAAATATAACGTCTTTAAATGTAAATGGCAGTTATAATATTTATGACAATATCAGGCCTTTCCCAATGAAAGAAATTTCTTTGAAGAACCAGGACGACTGCAAATGGTTAAAGTTTTCCATCTTGAATCAGGGTGTATGTTTTTCTGATGAGGCCTGGGAACAGGCGTCTCTTTTCCAACCGGGGGTATACAGTTCTCTGGATATTTACATTACGGATAATTTCGTCGTAAATGCCCCGACAGAAATGCCTTTCCACAGTTTGTCTCCGTTCAGGATACAAACCATAGATGGGAAGCTTGCCCTGCATTACGGCAAATGCTTTATCACATATATCACCATAGATAAGAAGAAGGAATACTGCAGCCAGGTTACCGGGAATGGGATTAATTATCAGCGCATATCTTTCATCGCGACAGACCGGCTGCGCATACACCACGCCCCGAACTGCCTGTTCCAAACGAATGGAACCGGCTGCAAATTCTGCGATGTGCCAGGGAACTGCGCTCATTTTACGGAAGAAGATATTCGGGAAGTGATTGACTGGCATCTGGAACATTCCGATTTCCGCCATATCTTAATCGGCGGCGCTTCCGGGGATTATCCTGGGGAATATGTCCAGATTTTAGATATCGTAAAATATATTAAATCCAAGACCGACAAGCCTATCTATATAATGTCGCTGCCGCCGCAAGACCTCTCTGTTTTAGACAAATACTATGCGGCTGGTGTGGGCGAAGTCGCGTTCAATATTGAGATTTACAACCGGGAATATGCCAAGAGAAGTATGCCTGGCAAAGGGAAGATAACGTTAGACACTTATAAAAAAGCCCTGCTGCATAGCGTTCAGCTATGGGGAAATACCGGCAATGTCAGGAGCCTGCTGGTATATGGCCTGGAAAAAGATGCCGACTTCTTGCAGGGAGTTGAATGGCTGGCCTCTAATGGGATACAGCCAATCATATCCCCATTCCGTGCCTTAAGAGGAACAGAATACGCACATACTGTCCCTGCGGCTACAGAAAGACTGATAAAAATATTCGAAAAAGCCAATAGGATCTGCCAAATGTATCATATAAATTTAGGGCCTGACTGCATTTACTGCCAGAACAATACGCTTAGTTTCAACGCCTGTGGTGTGTCTCCTTCCGATAACTGAAATTAAAAAACGGAGAAGCTAGCTCAACAGATATATTTTTATCCATCAGCGCCTTGCTCTTGGATTCAATGTAATTAATATCCTCGCTCTTCATATGCGGAGAGTTTGGAGGTACAACAGTTTTATGCCCTTTCCAGGCTTCTTTGATTTGCATTGCAAAAGAGCCTATCGTCGCCGTGTTTGCCATGATTTCTAATGCTGTCTGCAAGAATTCTGGGTTTGCTGTAAATGCTGACATAATGATACTAGTTGCATATAAGAGAATCTCCTGCGAAGCATGTGAAAGCGTCACCCAGAAAGACAGAGGGTCTGAGTTATGCCGAAGTTCAAGAAAATACTGCTCGTCGGATATTCCATAATCCCCCAGGCACTCTTCAATAAAACGGCAGAACCCACCGAGCTTGTCTGTGTCTGCTGAGGTTATATTCGTTTTTAAATATAGTTGGGCAGTTGGCACGGCCTCATCAAACCCGGTCAGTATCTTCTTGATTTCATTTATATGTAATGAATACTGATACCTTTCGTATTCAGTTACGCTGATTTTGTTGTAATATTCCACAAGTTTGAAAAAAAGCTGTGTCATGTAATGTTTGTCATAAGCAGAGTCATCCGCTATCAATCTGCATATGCTTTTTATCTTGCGGAAGTCATTTGAACGGATATAGCATTGTATCCCAGCGTCAATAAGGCTTTCCGCACGCTCATGTTCTTTATAAAACAAGGCAATGTTTATGGCTGGAAAATATTCCTCCATGTCTAAATAATAAGTAAACAAATCAGGCAATAATTCAATATACTCGCTGGCTGAAAGAAATGCCCCTTCCATCGACAAAGAGCCAACCTGAATCACATCTGGGTAATATCTCAGATATTCCAATAACCCGAATGCATAAGGTATCTGATGGAATGGCAACGCTGCTTTGCCCTTAAATGTCACATTATTAAAATAAGAATATTCCAGATTACATCCAACTAATGATATATCCTGCATCGTAATATTATCAAACACGTCATCCTGCAAGGTACAAGAATCCCAATAAACCTCATGAAAGGTGGTATTTCTAAAACGTGCCTGTGAAATCGTCGTGCTTTTGAAACGCACATTTTCTAAGGCGCAATCGCAATACATGCTTTGGCTTAAATTACTGTTGCTGATTTTGGTCGTTGTATTTATGCCCCGCAGATTGCTGCCTCGGGAAAATTCGCAAAACTGCATATTGGAATCATTAAATGTACAGTCATTCAAATCACAGGAGAAGAAATGCGTGCCTGAAAGCCCGACAGCTTCAAATTCACAACTATCAAATATACATTCCTCATATTGGCCGCTTTTAAATCTGGTAAATTCAAACTTTTTTGCAGGGAAATGCACCTTGACAGCCTGGGATTTGCTTGCATTAAATTCATATCTGTCATATTTCTGTAGTGTTGAATATTTATCAGGGAAATCCTGATTGGATAATGTGATTTCTTGCTTCATTTATAATCCCCCCAGTAAATAAAATCGAAGTATAAATCCATTGCTTGAAATGAGGAATTTCTGCCAGATAACCCCAGATTATCCCACACTCACTCCTCTAACCCTTCCATTCTT
>CAJUFQ010000069.1 GCA_910585625.1 uncultured Lachnospiraceae bacterium | reverse complement strand
TAGGCTGCTTCAGCAGCATGTTGAACCTACCGGCTTTAGCCGGTAGTGGTTCAGTCTCATTTGGCTCATGATTGATTTTAAATTCCATCTTAATTATACCGCATAAATTAACTTCACAATGGCTGCATACAGTCACACCATCTGATACAACGTCTTTCCATTCTAAATCTTTGAATTGCATATGTAGGCTCCTTTATTTTTAATTACTTGAATATATAATGCAGCAGGGTATTATTATTGTTTTTCCAATGGACACCATACAGGGCTTCCCTCTGGAAACTCATCAATGCTCAATTTCCCCATATCGTCAATTCTGTCTGTATGGTCACAATAATAAATTTCCTTACTATAATCATATTTCTTCATAAATTCACATTCAGCGCAATTTTGCGTCCTATTCATATATCCTTATCCTTTCTTAATGGACAATCTCTATCCATAATAATCCTGCTTGTCTGTTTCATAATTCTGATACAGTAATCATCCAAATCTAAATATCTGCTCAATTCTTCCCTATAGATGCAATAGTTGCAATTCTCCGGTTTCCTGTCCATATAGATTTTCATGAAACGCTCTCCTGTCATTCATTCTCTGAATCTATTCCGCTTTTGGTTTATTCATCCTCTATTTTTTCTGTCAATGTCTCGCTTGGGTAAAACTTCACTTTCTTATGCTCCGGCACAATGCACGCTTCTCCGGTTTTTGGATTCCTTGCTTCCTTCTCTTTTACGGTTTTCAATTCAAAATGTCCAGTTCCATAGAAATTAACTTTCTTCCCCTCCGATAGAAAATCCATAAGCGTTTCCCAGAATAATTCCGTCATTTTTACTGCATCCTTTTTATAAAAACCGCCTTTCTCCGCGATTTTATATGCGAATTCCTTTTTGTTCACTGTATCCATAATGCTTTATCTCCTTCCTAATTCTCGTCATTTAACTTCTTACTGGTATTCCCTGGCTGCGTAAATATTTGACAGCAAGTTCCACCAGGCTCCCATTGCTGATTGTATTGTCCATGGTATCCTGCCACACATGGGGCTTGTGGTTTACGGACAATCCCCCATGCATCCCCTGGTTCGCCCACTGCGCCACCTGATACCCGGTTGCGTTTACATAATCATCCATGGAATCTGTATTAATGTACACACATGCGCGTACGCCGCCTTTGTCTGGGTATGCGTTTACTTTTACTACTGACCGCAGGAATGCTTCAGTCCTTCGGTAGCTTTCCGGTGTCCACCCGGTATAATAATCACTCAGGTAATGATTCAATGTCTCATATACCCTTTCCGCTAATTGGTCTACCATATTTTTCATGACTGGCTGTAATGCTTTCTGTAACTGGCTCATGTTGCTGATATGTTTTGCCATTTGATATATCCCTCCTTTTGGGTGATTAATTTTTATTGTTGCTGTTTTGTTGGATTGATGCAATGAAACTGTTATTTTAAGATACTATGAATTTGGTACAATAGAATGCCCCCTATAAGGCTCTATGAGGCTCATACAGGGGATATTGGATCATTGGTATAAGTTTATGAGTATTGATGGAATGTTATTGAATATGGTGGATTCAGGCGCTAAAAAAGCCCACAACTGATAGATTGTCTCAATCAGTCATGGACTTTTGATAATGTCCGCGTATTTAATTAAATGATGTGCAGGATTATTCCTTTCTTAGATGCTTCCTAATATGTATGTTGTTCCCTTTGCGGTTCCCTCGCATTTTTAAGCGTTTTCTAAGCAGCGCTTTTCCATGCGCAAAAAAATACTGAAAACCTATAAACCAAGGTTTCCAGCATTTCTCGGGTTGGGCTATTCATTAAAATAGCAAGTAGCCCGTAGGGGAATCGAACCCCTGTTTCCGCCGTGAGAGGGCGGCGTCTTAACCGCTTGACCAACGAGCCTTATACTTGTCTGCTTTCTCAAACTCAACAATAGTTATTATATATGCTGGGTTCGAGAAAGTCAAGTATTTTTTGAAAGTTTTTTAACTTTTTTATTTTATGCGGCCTCTACCTTGCTCTGTGCTAATTTTGCCAGCGCAGCAAACCCTTCCGCGTCATTGACTGCCATCTCTGCCAACATCTTGCGGTTTACCTCCACGC
Source organism: uncultured Lachnospiraceae bacterium (assembly GCA_910585625.1). Classification (GTDB taxonomy): domain Bacteria; phylum Bacillota; class Clostridia; order Lachnospirales; family Lachnospiraceae; genus Petralouisia. The sequence goes on along the minus strand of CAJUFQ010000069.1, from coordinate 2,384 downwards.
CTGCCAGCTTCAAGCCATGCATGAACTGGCTATAGGAAATGCCGTTCATCCTCGCTGCTGCATTGATACGGGCAATCCATAATCTGCGGAACTGCCTTTTCCTCTGTTTCCTTCCGGCATAGGAACTTGCCAATGCCCTCATGACAGACTGTTTTGCCACTCTATACTGTTTGGAACGCGCTCCTCTGTAGCCCTTTGCCAGCTTCAATACCCTGTTATGTTTCTTCCTAGCGTTCATACCGCCTTTAATTCTTGCCATGACTTCTATTCCTCCTTAACTCATTACTTACGAAAGCAGCTTCCCATGCTTCTTACAGATATGGTAAAATCTTTTTCATGTTCTTAACGTTAGAAGCGTCCGTAATCGCAGGCTTCCTCAGATTCCTCTTCCGCTTTGTGGACTTCTTCGTCAAAATATGGCTCTTATAAGCTTTATTTCTTTTCAGTTTCCCAGTCCCGGTTTTTTTGAAGCGCTTTGCTGCCGCTCTGCATGTTTTCATTTTTGGCATTTTAAATTCCTCCTTAAATAAATTATCCAGCTATTTTTTCTCCGCCAGCACAATACTCATGCTGCGCCCTTCCAGCTTGGGTGCCTTCTCCACCATCGCAATATCTGCCAGTTCCTCGGCAAAATCATCCAGAATATGCCTGCTGCTCTGCATGTGTGCCATCTCCCTGCCACGAAAACGTAAAGTAATCTTTACTTTATTGCCTTTTGAAATAAATTTCTTTGCCGCATTAATTTTGGTATTGAGGTCATTGCTCTCAATATTGGGTGACAAACGGATTTCTTTCACTTCCACAGTTTTCTGCTTCTTCTTGGCTTCTTTTTCCTTCCGAACAAGCTCATATCTGTACTTGCCGTAATCAATAATCTTGCACACCGGCGGCTTTGCCATAGGGGCAATCTTCACCAGGTCAAGGTCTGCTTCCTGGGCACGCTTCAATGCCTCCCTTGCAGGCATGATGCCAAGCTGTTCCCCATCCTGCCCAATCAGACGAACTTCCTTATCTTTGATTTGTTCATTAATCATTAACTCGCTAATGGTCGTACACCTCCAAGATCAATTTAACATTTCATTCATTTTCCCATTCCTTCAAACCAAATGGATGCATTTAAAAAAGTGGATAGGCAGACTATCCACTTCATATTCCTAATAACACGACAGGAAACACTGTCATCCCGAATATTAACCATAGTCACTCGCTTGTGCTAAGGTGAGAGTGGATACTCTACTTTGATTTCTCACAACGCTGTTACTTTACCATGTTTTTCCCGGCACGTCAAGGACTTTTTTTCTATATGCATATAAGGAACTGTACATTGACTTCGGCACTGGAACCCATATAGTTTCCGACAGCGACGGGCAGCGTGATGCCGATTTAGCCGCAAATCACAAATTCAAGGATGACCTCGGTTTTGAATGCCATGAAAAATTAGTTGCTGAATATGGGGACTGGCTATATGAAAGCACGGATGTCGGGACTGTTTACGGAAATTCTGCAAACAGCCAGAAAATCGGCTTTGACCGCGAGCTTCCAGCTGGCGTTACGAACCAGGACGGCGAATATTTCCGTGATTGGATATTCAGCCCTGGCGGAACGGCCTATACGTTCTCTGTAGATTTGCCCGCCGGCCAGTATCAGGTATACGTCTATACCGGCAATAAAACAGCAGGATACAACAACACCTCCCTCGTTTCCTTCTCAGACACTGGCTGCGCTTCTTCTTATGACCAGAGCAGCAATGGCGGCGGACAATACGCGTCGCCCGGATGCGTCTATGTGGTGACGGTAAGTGAGAAAACTGCCGGCTACGACACGCTGGGCGTGAAAGTTTCTGACGACGCCACCACCTACAAGGAAGACGGCAGCTACGATGACAGCTACACCGCTGCTAACACGGTATTCAGTCGGTCATTTTTTGCGGACAGTTCAATACATACTGTCCTTTTCGCTCTCTGCTCCTGCGTTTGCTCTCATTCGATTTTTCCCTCCGTATCTTTCTTGCACAAGCAGGGCAATACCTTGATGCACCAGAACCAGGGACATACTCAACACCTCACACCATACAATTCTTAACGGGCAACGCTGCCCACCGCTTTGTTGGGGTGATATGTAATTCACCGACAAAGCCGATGAATTTATAATAAATCTTGATTTCCTGCTGTACCGTTCCGTCTGCAAGCTTCTCACGCTCCGAAACAAGTATCTTGTCTATAAAGGCATTTACAACGGTTGCGTCCAGTTCTTTTAAGCCTTGGTAGTTGCGGATAAGGGAGAGGAAGTCACGGATTCCCTGCGATTTCTCGTAGCTTTCGTTGAGCGCTTCCGTTACTTCCCTTAACCGTGCTTCGATTTCAAGCTGTTCTTTCTGGTATTTC
>CAJUFQ010000068.1:1545-4539 GCA_910585625.1 uncultured Lachnospiraceae bacterium | reverse complement strand
AGATGGCAGGGAACGGCGGCACCGGCGGGGGAAAGCCCTGACGGAGGCCTCATAGACATAATCCCCATCGCCTGTTTAGGTTATGCTATAGGAAGCAAGTGCAGCTTCCTATAGTCAATCGGCTAAAGGTAACTGGAAGTTTTCATAGGTTATATTATAAGAATCTTCGTATTATATCTGCCTGACAGGGAAAAGGAGGTGGTCAAGATTATGATGAATTTGTTTGATGAAGAACAGATAATGAAATCAAAAGCGAAAGACACGATGCAGACCGAGAAACTGCAGAAAGGATGATAAAAATGGAAAAACTGTCGCTTGATGAAATTGCGCTGTGTCTTCCCTCATTATCATTAGACGAATTAAGGGAACTGGAAGCTGAGGTTATGCAGCTGGCGTAGCCAGCCATATCAATCAAAATCAGATATAGCAGCGATAGGGCATATAGCAGATGAAAACTATATGTCCTATTTGCCTGCCATTGCCTAATTCCTGATTGAATGATACCAGTCCATCAGGAAACAGAGGTAGTCTTCCCCGGGCTCTTCCGCAACCTGACTGAGGTCCACACTGCGGATATCCGCAAGGTTCGGGGCCTTCCCGAGAATCTGGTTCAATTCTCCCTGGCGGAACCGGATGAGCAGGCCTGCGGCAGAGCCTGCATGCAGCAGAAAGAAAGGAAAGTACAGCTTAAAGAGACGCATCCAGGGCATGCTGTTTACAGTAGGAAAACAGATGCCGGAGGTGCGGCACAGGACAGGAGGAGAAGACTTTGGGTGTAAAAGAAAACGTTATAACAAAATACATGGGTCAGAAACATATCTTTGCCGACCTGCTCAACTATTATATACATGGCGGCAGACAGGTTATAGGCCCGCACAGCCTGGAGGAGCTGGATATCTGTGAGGCGGAAGCCCTCTATGGAGGACAGGACGGGGACGGCCAGCTGGCGCAGGGGACAGGCGGCGTGATGGAGTCGCTGATTGCCATGACGGACGGGCGCGCGGCGTATCTGCTCTTGGCAGTAGAGGCACAGCCGGATATCTATGATGTGATGCTGGCAGAGAATATGGTATACGATGCTTTCCAGTATGCAGAACAGGTGTCCGGTGCTGCGGTTTCCTACAGGTGTTCCGATGATTGCAGGGGAGCCGATGGGGATGGGTACCTATCGGGTTTCATGAAGCAGGGCAGGATACTGCCTGTAGTGACACTGGTGGTGTATCTTTCTGCTAGGGAATGGGACGGGCCGATGTCCCTCCATGAGGTGTTCGGGGAGCAGGATGCCAGGATCCTTGCGCTGGTGCCGGATTATAAAGTCAACCTGGTTGCCCCGGCATCCATAAAGGACAGCGACTTTGAAAAATTCCATACATCCCTGAAAGAGGTGCTGTCATTCATCAAGTATTCACAGGATACCGACAGGCTTTGGAAAGCCGTGGAGGCAGACGAAGGGTTCCGGCACCTGGGGCGGGCAGAGGCAGACGTACTGAACGCATACGCAGGTGTAAATCTGGATATGGAAAAAGACAAGGAGGCGATTAATGTATGTTTGGCTCTGGAGGAAATGAAACGGAGGGCAGCGGAGAAAGCGAGGGGGAAGGAACGCGTTGCAGCAGAGGAAAACAGGATTTCCACTTTGATGAAGAACGTCTAAAACCTTATGGAAAAGGCAGGATGGTCTGCTGAGAATTCCATGGATGTATTGGATGTTTCCGAGGGGGACAGGAAAAAGCTCCAGCCGCCTATCAGATAAGCGTGCATTTTGGGGTGCAGATTTTATGAGCAAAAAAGGGAGCAAAGGGAAGCCAGCCAGATGCCGGAGAAAGGCATTCTGGCTGGCTTCCTGTCCGGGCAGGCATTTCCACAGCCATGGGCGCCTGCTGTCATTACCATTTTTGGCGTTCCGCTGGATCCGGACAGCACACAGCTGTAAATCAACGGGAAGGAGAGCGGCATGGAAGAAAAACAAAAATTCAAACAGAACCTGCTGACCCGGGGGCTCCTGGCTGCAGGCTACACGGTGGAGGACCATCCGCATTACACCGTGCTGAAAGACAACTATGGGGGTGGGAAGAGTATGGACAATTACCATGGCGGATTCACCTTTGAGCGGAAGTGGATCCGTGAACAGACATTCAGGACATGCTGCGGGCTGCTGTGCAAGGGGCGGCAGTGCCAGAGCGGCCTAAGCTGCAGGGACATCAGCTGGACATTTGAAAATGACAGGGCTACAGTCTGCTGCCCTTATGAGAAGCCCGACTGCAGTTTCCGGCACAGGTATCTCCAGAGGAACCCGTCAACCCGTTTCTGGTGCGAGGTGCACATGACAGCAGAGGAGTACCGCTATGAGGGGAGCGTGGAGGAGCTGCAGAAGCTCCATGAAGAGGAAATCCAGGAGGCACATGCCGCCGGTTCCAAAGGGAACTGGCGGATGATTGCTGCCGGGTAGGGGGACAGAAAAAGGTGGTAATGGGTATTCTCTGTCTCGAAGTGGATGTGGTCAGATGAGATTTCATGGATTTCCTTTACCATTGAGGTGCGGTAGATGTAGCCATTGGCCAGTATCATGCGCAAAGACGGCATCATGCCATCTGTGCGGTACTAATGAACGTCAATGTTCCCATTGGAGCCAGGCGTTGTCCGGGTTTCCACGGGAGCGGTGGGGGAGGGAGCCTCCTGCCATTCCTGGGCAATGGGGCCGGGTGCAGGCTCTTCCGGCTGGAAGTCGTGCTTTTCCTCCCTGCCGAAAAGGAAGCAGGCGGCAAGGATGCCGATGCATGCAGTGGCAAGGGCGGCTGCGGGGAAAGCCTTGGACTTGAAAATGTTTTTCTTCATGGTGTATGTCCTCCTTTTTTGCTGTTTATATACCCTATACGAATATGCGGGCGGTTTTTCAACAGAATCTGAAAATTTTCTTTCAGAATTTCGTGTTGTGGAACCCGGTCAGCTCTATGTGCCGGGTGATGGTGGGGTACTGCCGCCCGAACAGACGGA
>CAJUFQ010000068.1:0-1535 GCA_910585625.1 uncultured Lachnospiraceae bacterium | reverse complement strand
GCAGGAAAAGGTGTATTCCACGCGGCTGCCGGAGATACGGAACCGGAGCCGGATGTTCCGGATGGCATAGTCATCCGTGGAGAGGGGAACCTTGTTCGCCAGCCCGTCCGTCACGGTCTCTTCCAGCATGGCTACATAGCTGCTGTCGGAATAGAGGGTGTTCAGGTATTCGCTGAAGTTTGTCTCCCTCTGGGAGCGGAAGGTGTCTGCATAGATGCTTGCGCTCAGGTTGTTCAGCTCCATCTTGGCGCCGTTGCGGATGTTGATGCAGGTGATGCGGATGGAGGCGTACAGCAGCAGGAAAGACACAAGCATCACTGCGCCTACGATAAAGAAGCAGGTGTAGATGGAGATGTCGCCTTTCTGGTTACGTAGGATTCCTGCAGTCTTGCTGTAGTTTACATTTTGCCGATTGTGTTCCGCCAGTCTGCGCTTAGGGGTACATGTGGCGGGTTCGGCGGAGTTTTGTTCTGCTGTTTTTGAAAAAAATGGCATCATCATAGGCACCTCACTTCCAGTAATGCTCGCTGACGCCTGTCCCCCTGGAGACAATCCGGATGTTGACCAGGTTGAAGTTCCAGAAGCCGCCCAGCCTTGCATCCCCGGTGATGGTGATGTAGAAGGGGCTGCCCAGCTGGATGGCCCGGCTCATGCCGCCCGGGGTGGGGGACTTGTAGGAGGCATCGATGGTGTAGGTAATGTTATTTGCCCCATTAATCTGGGAGCATAGGTACTGGAACAGGGCATCGGTCTCCACATTGGTGCCGCCAGAGAGCTGGATTTGCTTCACCATCTGGTCGGCGCAGTGGTCGAGCTGCTGCTTCGTGGAGATGATGCTGAACAAGTCGATGATGAAGGCCAACAGCAGTACGGTGATGAAGATGAATACCACCGTGCTGAAGTAGTTGGCTTCGCCGCGTTCGTCCTTTAAGAGTCTTTTCATGTTTAAAAATCTGGATGATGAAAAGGCTTTCTTTTGGAGCTGTTCAGCATTATCTGTTCGGTTGCTGCATAATGTGGGTGGGGTGTTGCCAGTGAAGTGGTGTACCCCGCCGATGTCTTTGTGCATAGTAAAATCACCGCCTTTCTAAATGAAAACAGCCGTTCCCTGTCATGGGGAAACGGCTGTGATGCATAATTTTGACTGTACATAGTATAACAGATATGGATTTGCGGTGAAAGAGCAAAACTGTGCCAATGTTGTGCCATTTTAAATGGTTTAACAGAAATGGGTTGATATTGCAGATTAAATAAAAGTTACAAGTGTAAAAGCAAGTGAAATAGTTACTACTGGTTTAACAAGGAATAAAGCATATCCTTGGCATGTGCTATATCATAACGTTTCTGTACATTATCGGCTGGCAGGGATGGAACAAAAACTATAGGCTTTACATCCCGCTTTCGATACTCCTTTACTGTGCAGCCAAGCTTTTTCTCAAACATCTGATTTAGGTATCTGCTACTGGAAAAACCAGTTTCCAGACAGAAGATCGGAAGAGCGTCGTGTAGGGAAAGAGTGTAGGCTATAGTGTAGA
>CAJUFQ010000067.1 GCA_910585625.1 uncultured Lachnospiraceae bacterium | reverse complement strand
TAATCACATCCGAATACTGGTTAAATATCTGGTTGATCCTCGAAGGGCTCAGTTTTCCATTCTGACGGCTGACAAACAGATATGGACTATCCGAGTCCCGCACCTTCAGGTATTCCCAGATGGCATTGACAATCTTATCACTAAGATATACCAACCAGTGCTTGTCGCCCTTGCCGACAATCCGAAGCTCTTTGGCCGTCAGGTCAATCTGGCTCAGCTTCAGATTGACGCACTCACTGCGCCGGATTTCGGAATAAGCATAGCGCGTGACTATGCAAAAATCCCGTTTGCTGCCGCTTTCCAAAAGACGCTGGCGGAACGCCTCCACGTCCTTTTTCTCCACCGTACAGGGGCTGGCATACTGGATTTGGATTTTCATGAAATCACTGTCCAGTACCGCAGCTTCCGTCTGCCTGCCGCTCGTGATTAAATACTCGTTCAGACTCCGCAGGGAAGAGAGATGATGGTTTACGGTCTTCGGATGATATCCACGCACATTGCGCATATAAGAAATGTATTCCTGAATATTGGCTCTGTGCAGCAGCTTAGGCTCATCCCCAAAGCTGTCCTTGCACCAGGCCAGAAACAGTTTTCCATCCCGCAAATATGCCGACGCTGTATTCTCTGATTTTCCAAGATCCAATAAATGGTCTTTGAACCCATGTAACATAAGCATCGCCTCCTACCTACATTACACAAATGAGAAACCGATATTACAACCCGATTTGATTGTGTTTAACTTGATTTTCATGGGCTTGGCGCCGATTGTGTTTAACTCAGAACTGATTTTTACTCAGCTACATACTCTCAGTTAAACATAATTGCTATTATGATTAACCCAGCCAATATCATTCTGATATTTCTACTTACTGCAAGCAGGCGCAGATATTATATGCTAATAACCCCTTCAAGGTGACTGGGGGGTGACTGAAGCAGAAAAGCGCTTCCATTGCACGATTACCCGAAAGAATACAGACATACAGATACGAATTTAAGCCAGGCAACAATCAGCCGCCATAAGTTTTTTTGTGAAATCTCTTGATATTATTCCGCTAACTGAATATAACATATATAGCAAAGGAAAGGAGCCGAATCAGAAAATGAAATTCATAACGACAACAGAAGCTGGAAACAAGTGGAACCTTTCCTCCCGGCGTGTAGGAGTCCTGTGCAGTGAAGGCCGAATCCCAGGAGTGCAGAAAGCCGGTAACACCTGGCTGATTCCGGACGATGCAGAAAAGCCCGGCGATGTCCGTATAAAAAGCGGTTAATATATGAAAACAAAAACCGAAACGGAGGATGCATCAAAATGATTGACATTGCTTCTATATTACAATCAAATGAGCGCGTTAATATCGAAGTGAACGCTGCAAGCAAAGGAATCCCGAACAGTATCTGGGAAACATACTCTTCATTTGCAAATACCTTTGGCGGCTCCATTATTCTTGGCATTGAGGAAAACAAAGACACAAAGGAATTTATTCCAAGAAGAATCCATAATCCTCAGCAGATGCTCTATGATATCTGGAATATGTTAAACAACTATCAGAAAATCAGTAATAATATTTTGCTTGAACACCATATATACAGCGCCCGGCATGAGGATATGGACTTCATTGTTATTCAAGTTCCCCGCGCAGACCGAAGGGACAAGCCCGTTTATATCGGACAGGATATGTTCAATGGTAAGGACATTGTAAAACCCAAATGTCCGAACCTACCATCCGGTCAGCTTAAAAACGGCCTGAATTGTTACAAAGCTCGGACATTTCAAAATTCTTAATCAGTATCCCTATATTACTGCTGCAGCTTTATGGTATCCACAATGGACAGCTGACCGATTCTTTTGATTGGCCGCCGGATTGCCAACGCTGCAGATCCAAAACATAACATGACGATCAGCAACAGGGAGGCAACCGGAAGCTGCCAGGTTGTTCCCCATTTATCTGCAATCAGGAACTGGAACATCATCTTATTCAACGGCAGGCCCAGGACACATCCGGTGACACATCCCAGGACTGCATAGGTAGCTGCCTCTGCAGCAATCATCTTATAGAGCTGCCCGGCTCCCATTCCAATGGAACGCAGTACGCCATACTGTCTGGTCCTTGCCGCCACGCTGGCATTCATGCTGTTAAAGATATTGAACACGGTAATCAGCGCAATTATAAGCAGGAACCCATAAATAAACACCGCGCCTGTATAGTAGGAACTCTGGGATTCCGAATTTGACAGACGTTTATCTGCAATGGAGACGTCAGATGAAAGCCGGCTCCGTATTGCCGATACTGTCTCATCCGTGCTGCTGCCTGCAAGCTGTATATCCACAGCCGTATAGTCTGCCGCACCGATGCTCTCCGTAAACAGCTGTTCTGAGCATATGATGTATCCAAGGCTTCCCGCTTCACTTGATGCATTTGCAGAAGAAAGGATTCCTGCAATCCTCACCTGTTTCTCCCCAAAAGGCGTATGGAGCGTCACGGCGTCCCCAGCCTTCCATTGCATGCCATCCCGGTAAGACACTAAGATATCCCCGGCTCCTCCCGAAACCGCATCGATATTTCCCCCGTTCAGTTCCTCTTTTGCCCATTTGAACTGATTTTCTTCATAAGAAACCAGAGTGGCCGTTCCGCTCTCGGTATCGGAGGAAACAGATAAGCCGCCGTATTCCATTCTGCCAAAAGCACGCTTCACACCCTCGACGGCTTCGATTTCTTCTATTACAGAAGTCTCCAGCCCTACAGCAGCTGTCACAGATACATCCCCCGCCCACGGGGCTAATGCAGGCATACCCTGGCCCAAGAAGACGACCATCACCTGGAAAGCAAGGAAAAGCATGATGCTGATGGCAAAGGAACAGGTCATCAGGAATAAATTCTTTTTCCCGGACAACGCATGGAACATGCCCATGCCTGTTTCCACATGGAACAGCTTTGTATTCGCCGCACGCTTATTCTGCGTCAGCTGGGAGCCTCCGCTGATCGCCGTGACAGGTGAAACCATGGAGGCCTTTTTCGCCGGGGATAAGGAAGCAAGGAGGACGATCAGGAAGCCCACCACAATCCCTGCCAATATACCGGCAATACTGAATTCAAACAGCGGAACCTCTGAAAACCGGTCTCCGCTGATGGATTTGAGCAACAGGCAGGCGGCCCATGTCACAGCCTGGCCCGCCAGCAGGCCAATGGGAACGCCCTTTGCGCTCTGTCTGAGCCCCTGCAGGATCACAAAATGCTTTACCTGTTTCCCGGATGCCCCCAGACAGCGCAGCAGCCCATAAAACTGTGTCCTCTCCAATACATTGGTGTTAAAGCTTGCAGAAATCATTACCGTTCCCGCAATCAAAACAAGAAAAACCAGGATTGCAGCAATCAAATAGAGCGCCTGCATGATATTGCTCTCGCTTTGTCCCATCAGGCCTAACAAAGCCGTATTTTCTGAAATCTGGTCATCAGAAAGGCCAAACTGGCTCTTGATTTCCTTTATGGCCTCTTGAATATGGGCGCCGCTCTTAAACTGGATGCGGTAGGTGGTTCCGTCTGCCGCGTTTTCATCTGCAATGGCAAGGAAGCCCTCTTCGCAGAACGCCATCCCACAGATATCCGCTTTCAGCATGGAACCCATATCCGCAAGGGTTCCGGTAATCCGATATTGTTTTTGTGAGCCGTCCGGTACCGTAACCGTCACGTTGTCGCCAATGGACAAACCCAGCTGTCCCATGGCGCTTTCATTCAGCAACGCCTCATCCGGCAGGGAAGGGTACGCCCCGGCCGTCATATCCATTTCAGTTAGGGATTCCATTGTTTTTTCATTTGCCCCCACAAAACTGACGGCTTTGCCGGACAGCATCCCCGTACTGCCCTGGTAGACCCATCCTGATAAAGCCACGTCAACCCTTGCCGATACCAGTTCTGCCGTCTCTGCCTCCACATCATGGAGCGCCGCATGATATTCGCCATTGGTTTTAATAAAATAATTCTTCTGGGAGCGCATCGCCATGTCCGCCATACTGAAAATCGCCATTACAAGGCATACCGAAAGCGTGATGCACAGCACGGAGATCCGGTTATTTTTGCGGTGGACCTTTTCATACTGGGGTATCAGCCCAAGATAACTTCTCATCTCGCCGCCACCCCCAAATCCTTCAGCCTGCCGTCCGTCATGCGCAGTACCCGGTCCGTTGCATCCGCATGGTTCTCATTGTGGGTAATCATCAGGATTGTCTGCCTGTACTTAGCCGACATGGATTTTAAGAGGGTGATGACCTCCTGGCTGTTCTTAGAATCCAGGTTCCCGGTAGGCTCATCCGCCATGATGATGGCAGGACGGGCTGCCAGCGCCCTCCCGATTGCCACCCTCTGCTGCTGGCCTCCGGAAAGCTGGCTGGGGAGGTGCTTCCTGCGTTCCTTTAATCCCAGAATCTCCAGCAGCTCCTCCACATACTTCTGGTCCGGCTTCTGGTAGTCCAGAAGCAAGGGGAATGTAATGTTCTGCTCTACATTCAGTTCCGGGATCAGGTTAAAGGACTGGAAGATAAACCCGATATTCTGGCGGCGGAACACCGTAAGCTTCTTTTCGGGCATGGAAAAAACGTCCTTGCCATCAATCAGCACTTTCCCCGATGTCGGGTTATCCAAGGCCCCCACCATATGTAAAAGCGTGCTTTTTCCGGATCCGGATTCGCCTACGATTGCGATAAATTCCCCTTTGCCCACGGAGAAGGAAACATGGTCCAGCGCCCGGACTTCCGCTTCCCCTTTTCCATAAGTCTTGCATAGATTCTGTACTTCAAGAATATTCATATTCATTACCTGCCTTTCGTGCATCATCATACCCGATGGGCCTTACTTTCACATGAATTTCATCTTACTCTTTTGTAAGATGAAGATAGAATGTGCAAAAGCACATTCTTGCGCCGAGCGCGGCCGCTTGCGGCATACTACATCTTCGCGTGAGTGCGCATCCCCCGGAGGGTTTTACCATACAGGGAACGAAGTTTCCTGTATGGTAAAAAAGCTTAAGACAAATCTGCTGCCCTGGCCGACTCTGCTCGTTACGGAAATCGTCCCCTGGTGGGCTTCCACAATGGATTTTGCCAGCGGCAGCCCCAGACCGATTCCATGGGTATCCTGGGAAAAACGGCTCCGATAGAACCGCTTGAAGATATTATGGATATCCTCCTGGTGGATCCCTGTTCCGTTGTCTTCCACTA
>CAJUFQ010000066.1 GCA_910585625.1 uncultured Lachnospiraceae bacterium | reverse complement strand
TACATTATATCAGAAATTACATGGAATAGTTTGAATTAATCAGCGTTTCCCTAGAAAAAATCAAAGAGTTGGAAAAAACAAAACCCGAACGAGATAAAAACGAAATCTAATTTAATTAAAAAACCTGGGGGAAAACAAATGAATGATGATAGGTATGAAAGAACATTGGAAGAACTTGAACAACATGCGTGTAAATGGTGGCCGCGTGAAGTTCGTGAAGAAGCACAGAAAATCAGTATTTTACATACGCTTTTGAATACATAGGAAAAATTCATTTCTATTTTGAAATTAACAGACAAAAACAACGCTAACAATCTATTTGAAATATTAGATGCTTCAAATTTTGCTTATAACCTTTTTTTAAAACATTTAGTTGTATTAACTGACTTTGGAAGCGAACCGTTACAACGAATCAACAAAAACTTTACGGATATGTTTCCTACAGGCAAACTTGTATACAATATAGGCGTTGGAAAGAAACTTTATTCATTTACTTCACTACCCATCAATGGTGTACTTAATAATAAGCGCATGAAAATTGATACCGTCGAAAATCTTGCATCCGGCAAATACGACAAGGAATTATGCAAAGATATTATTATGCTACTCATATATGGTGCTGCCACTACAGATATAAGCACAAGGGCAATATTATTCAAATGTACTCCTTTTGAATATTTAGGAAACGATTCTAAAATCGAAGATTTCGTGCGAAAAAACTATATTCGTGTTAGCAGTATTATTCGAGGTAAAACAGCTACTGATTTAGGTAACGTCGCACAACAATATGTTGTTGATTATCTTGCGAATGCGTTAGGAGAAAATTATAACGTTAGAAGCAACGGAACAATTCCTGGTGTAACGCAAAATGATGGGACTACATTAACGTCATTTGACATTGTTGTAGATAGAAAAAATGATACAAGCCGTCATAAAAAATATATCGCTGTCGAAGTAACTTTTCAAGAAACTATTACTACGGCTATTAAAAATGTCGATTTTTAATAGCCGTAGTAATATGTAACCAATCGCACTGTGTATTCTTTTTCGGTTATACCAGCCCTCTATGTATTCAAAGATTGCTCTGTGGGCTTCCTTTGAATCCTGATAATTATGAAGATATATTTCTTCCTTTTTCAGTACAAGATGGAAGGATTCCATGCAGGCATTATCGTATGGATTTCCCTTACGGCTAAAGGAATGCAGGATTTCTTTCCTGCTCAGGCAATCTTCAAACGCCTGGCTCGTATATTGGCTTCCAAGGTCACTATGCAAGATACATCAGCATTTGATTCTGCATAGACATTGCTTAGTTGATGTGAGAAAATTTCCATTTCACCGAGCAAATCGTCCTCCCTACCGTTTGCAAGAGAATATACTGACCCATCATCTCTGATAAAATAAATACTTACAGAGCCTTCAATTATGATTTGAAATAACTGTTCTTTCTGTACTGGCATGGTAACGAATTCGCCTTTTTCGTATTGTGCCACAAATAAATGTTTCTGTAAGCCGTTCATTACGGAGGCAAACTTTGTTTGCTGCAAATAAGTTTCAACAAGCGTTTGATCATAGAATCTTTTCATATATTTTTGCTCCAAACAGGACATATGTCCGGGTCTTTCTCCCCATTGCAGCGTATGCTGATAGCAGATACAAGAAGCAGATACTTTTTTGTTTCTTTGACAAAAGAGCCTGCAATGATTGCCGCGGTTACGCTATGCACGCCAATTCTTTTGATTATTATGTCTGTTGCTTCTATTTTGGACATGGACGGAAATAGTGTGATTGCCAGACTCTTGGGGGAGAATAAAAATAGAGAAGTAAGAGGTACAGTGAATTATATTTTTCTCGGAACGCCCTTTCTTATCCTCTCCAACGGATTAGTCCACCTTTTTCGCTCACTTGGCTTTATGAAAGAAAGTACCATCGGGCTGGCCCTTGGAAATACCATCAATATCATTTTCGATTTTGTTTTTATCGTATAGTTGGTCTTTCGCAAGGAGTTGCCCCGCTTATCAGATATTATTATGGCGCAGGAAAAAAAGACCGTATGTCGCAAGCAATAAAAACATCAACAATTTATGGAATCATTTTGGGAACAATCTTTTGGGCCGTATTTTTCTTATTTAGAACGGAACTGGCAAGCATATTTCTTCATGATGAATTGCTTATACATCAAGCAGGGTATTTTATCAATATTTTGGGCCCGTCGGCGCCAATGCTTGGCGTTATCAATATGATAACAATTTATTTTCAGGCATTAGGCGCACCAGTAAAGTCCTTGCTCATTACGATTATGAGGAATGTGGTACTATTTATCCCGGCAGTAATTATCCTAAATAATTTATGGCAATTAAGCGGTATTATTGCTGCACAGCCAATCGCAGAAACTATTTTAGCAATTATCTGTATCGCAATGTACGCAAAAGATTCAAATGATAAAAAAATGTTGCGAAAACAAACATTGGATTTTTTAAGCGTAATTCTGTTGATACCATCTGCTGTTTATGATAATATAAGCAATGAAAACAACCGTGTTATAGGATGCGTTGACCCCATTCCTGAAAGAATGGGGGTGATGCCTATGAAAAATCAGCGAGTTTGGTCCCTTTCCAGAAAGGAGACAAGAAACCATGAGTGAAAAGAGACGAGACAAAAGAAAACGGACTTTACATAATGGAGAGACCCAAAGGGCAAAGGGCAGATGGCAGTAATTATACAGCGCTGCCATTGGTGGAAAAATATGTTTCCCTAAAGACTGGTGTAAGGCATAATGCCAAAGCTGGATATGAAACCGTTGTATAAGAAAATACATGACAATTTAAGAAAATATGTCCAAACCTAAGAATAATGAAAAAGGCAAAAGCCTTGATATCAAATACTCATCAAGACGAGTATTTGCCCCTCGCGGGAATACAGAAAATAAAGGAGTTTTACAACCATGATTAAGATATTATTTGTATGCCATGGAAACATTTGCCGTTCTCCTATGGCAGAATTTGTGATGAAAGACATTGCAGAAAAAGAAGGGCTGGCCAATGAGTTCCATATTGCCAGCGCGGCAACCAGCACCGAAGAAATCGGCAACCCTGTCCACCACGGAACAAGAAACAAGCTGGCACAGCTTGGGATATCCACCTCCGGCAAATACGCGGTACAGATGAAACGCAGCGATTACCAGGACTATGATTACATCATCGGCATGGATAACTGGAATTATCGGAATATGCTGCGCATTGCAGGCAAAGACAACGAGAATAAAATCAGCCTCCTCCTGGACTACACAGACCATCCTCGGGATGTGGCAGATCCCTGGTACACCGGAGATTTTGAAAAGACTTACGAAGACGTGCTGGCCGGCTGCCAGGGCTTCCTTACATATCTGCGCGAGCAAGGAAAGCTTACATAAAGCGACACCTGAAGGCGTCTGCCGATTTCTGACAGACGCCACTGGCAATCTGTAAAACCATTCTTTATTTTCTCAGTTATCTTTTCTTTTTTTCAAAAACATGCCCACCCACTCTACCTCGTGCTTGCCTATCTGCTGCTCCAAAAATAGGGCGTCAGCAGGGATTCCTATGGCAAACATATCTGAGTTACCCCATTTTTTATATTAGCAAATATGTTAGTACCAAAAGGCCTTGCTGCCTTTGGCAGCATTAGCGGCAAGACATTTAGAACGAGTAAATATATTCGTGCGCCAGTCCTCTTTTGATACCAGGAAACTAAATAATGGGAAAACTCAAAGTAACATATTGTTGTACAGAAACTGTCTTTATGATATGATAATGAAAATAAAAGTTAGTCACATTAAATGTGAAAGGAGAACCTTTATGAAAGAGAAACATTTTTACCCCAGACAAACGCTGCGGCTGTTCATGATTATTGGCCTGCTCTTACTGCCGCTGCTAAGCATGATTCCAGGAAAGCAGGCACAAGCGGCAGACCAGCAAGCCGGCATCGACAATCCTACATACACACTTACCACTACCAGCAACGGGAAAGTCTCTACCAAAGCCAATCCTAACGAGACGACCGTCCTCATATTCGGACACACCGGATGCAGCTATACAAGATCGACATTAAACAGCCTCACTTCCTGCGACTGGATCAAGCGTTCCGATATCCGCGTGATTTTTGCAGACTGCAATTTCCATACCCAAGAAGAAGTCCTTGCATACGAGCAGGGATACCAGTGTCCGGATATTACATTCTGCTATCACGACGAAGACGACCTGATCCTTCGCATTATGTATGAATACAAGCAGCGCAGCGGCTTAACCAGCAACAAACTGCCGATGATTGTGCTGATTGACAAGAACAATAAGATACAAAACGTATTATCCTACACAAAAACTTCTGATGAACTTTTAACAGAAATCAAAAAATTTGCGGATCTCGATGATGAAGGAACCACTCCGCCTCCCGGTTCGGATGTGGGCTTTGAGAACTATGCATACGGCCTGAAATCCATAGACAACACCGTTGTTTCGACCAAAGCCGAACCTGACAAGACTACGCTTCTTTTATTCGGCGACGTGACATGCAATATTACAAAAGGAACGCTTACGGACATCTACAACAGCAGCTGGGTCACCCAGAAAGACATCCGTGTGATTTATGCCGACGTTCAAGGCGCTTCCCTGGATGACACAAAGACATTTGCCCAGAACTTCCCGAACAAGGGCATTCTGTTCTGTCATGACGAAGCCGCGCTTAACTTTAATTTTGCATTGTCTTACCTTAAATATTATAACCTTACCGGCGGGCAATTCCCATATATTGTATTGATTGATAGAAATAACAGGGTCAGAGACCTCACTTTGAGCTATCAGTCCCCAGAAGACATTTACCAAAAAATAGAAAAGATTGCCGCCGAACCCCCGGCGCCAACCATTTCCAATGTCAATGGATTGAAAACAGCCTCATACGCTGCCAAAAACGTAAAGCTGAGCTGGAAGAAAGTCCCCAAGGCAACCGGATATATCATTTATCAATATAATGCTTCCAAGAAAAAATGGACGGAAAAGGAAACTCTGAAGAAAAACACTGCTTCTTATACAGTCAAAGGATTGAACCCAGGCACGGATTACCGGTTTGCGGTCAAAGCCTATATAAAATCCCAGGACGGCAAGAAAACCACCAGCAAATCCTATGCTTCCATATACACTGCGACAGCTCCGAATGCCGTAAGCTTCCGGGTGACGCCTGGGAAGAAAAAGGCAACCATTAAATGGACCAAGGTAAAGGGCGCGACCAGCTATACCGTTTTCTATAAGACTAATACACAGAAGAACTGGAAAAAGCTGAAAGAGCTGAGCGGCACCAGCTACATTAAGACCAAGCTGAAATCCGGGACGGCTTATACATTTACCGTGAAAGCGAATAAAACCTATAAGGGGAAAACCTATACCAGCAGTTTCAGTTCCAAAACGGTGAAAGTTAAATAGCTTACGCTGATTTCATTCTCTTTACAAAATCAGAATTATGGAATTGCTCAATTACAAGGAGCTGTCGCTTTAACGATTGAATAATCGTGAAGCGGCAGCTTCCTTTTTGCCT
>CAJUFQ010000065.1 GCA_910585625.1 uncultured Lachnospiraceae bacterium | reverse complement strand
CCCTCATCAATGGGAAATACAAAATGACAATTCTTTATACGCTTATGGAATTTGGCATCGTCCGCTTTAATGAAATGAAAAAGTATATTGGCGAGATCTCTTTCAAAACGCTAAGCTCTACATTAAAAGCATTAGAGGCAGACCAGTTGGTAAACAGAAAAGAATACCCGCAGATTCCGCCAAAGGTCGAATACAGCCTTACAGAACGTGGAAAGTCACTCATTCCCATATTAGATGGCATGTGCGAATGGGGAGATAAAAACAGGCTTCCATAGGAAAGCAAAACCAATATACACAGCAGTCAAATACCCCGCAGCAAGCTACGGGGCATGACCTAACTTGTTCTTTCCGCCCCAAGGGGCGGGGTATCAGTCCCAATTATGTTATTTTTCTTCCATAATTTTAACACCCCACGCCGGAATTTCAAACTCCTCCCGGCTTTTTATCTCTGCCCCCGACAAAAGCTCTGTGCTATCTGAAAATCTGTATGTAACATTCCTGCCTTCCGCCGAATAATTAAAATAGAATTTTACGGTCTTTCCGAAATCATTCTTCCCCTGCCTTACAATCACAGGAAAGTTTTCATCTGGTATCTGCACCGCAGCGGCCCGCAGTACATATTCCAGAATGCGCCACAATATTTTTTTATCGGTCATGCATCCCAGATAAAAAGCTTTTCCGTTTCCATAGCTGTTTTCCGTTACTGCGGCATATCCGTTCCAATTATAGTGGTCGTAAGATGCCAGTACTTCTGCCCCGTGCGGTATCAAAAGCTCCATAAAAACATCCGCTTCTACTTCTTCTGCGTCTCCGATGATCTTTCCAGTCAGGCCGGTATGCTTTGGAAATGCAAACTGCTGGTATTCCACGCCAAAACACTTGTGCAGAATATGCGGCTGTACCTCATGGCTGACTTTTACATTTTCATCTGCAAAAGCGGTCTTAAACGTCGCTGCCAGATATCCGCCACCCTCTACATACCGAACCAGTTTTTGCAGCAGCTCCTCAGGCGCCGCATACAGAGCCGGCACAATAATTACCTTATATTCATTTAGATTTTCAGACTCTGGCCAGATAAAGTCACACTCCATATTTCTTTCATACAGCACATCGTATATCCAGCGGACCACATCATTATAGCCGATTCCGGCATTTCCTGCCGCTGTTGCCTCAATGCCAAACCATTTTAATGCCGTCAGCGCTTCATTGCTGACCAGAACCGCCACATCATTTTTCTTTTTCAGGTTCATCAGATGGCTGCCAATCTCTGAAAATTCCCTCCCGATGGCACATGCTTCCCGATAAGTGTCATTTTCCTGAAAATCATGGCTGAGTATCCCTTTCCAGTACGTTTCAAATGAATTATGGATAGAATGCCAGTGCCAGTACATCACGCCGTTTGCCCCGGAAGCGATATGGCTGTATGCCTGCAGGCGAAGCTGGCCTTTATAAGGCGTCCATCCCGGGAACCCCTGCGCTTCCGTTTCCAGTATCAGATAGTTGTCATTCTTCAGCGACCTTGCCATATCACCGCCAAAGGCGATCTCTGTTCCTGTCAGTTCATCCTGGCTCGGATGATAAATATCCGCCCCTGTAAGCGTAAGGCATCTGGATGCATGAAAATGGTTTACATCCGGCTGTACCCCAAAAGAATGCCCGCGCCACTCATAGTCAAAGTTATGGGTAATGAACTGGCCTTCCCTGCGGTATTCGTTTACAATGCCTGCCTGCCAGCTTAAAAATTCAGTTACCAGCCCCCTTTGAAACTTTTCAAATTCCGCGCCCAGGCTGCCATTAATTGTGCCCCTTACATCTGGAAAATCCTCCCATGCGTTCACGCGATTGCTCCAGTAATCCAGCCCAAATTCCTGGTTCATCGTATCCAGGTCGTCATGAAACTTCTGCCGCAGATATTTTACAAACTGCTCCTGCACATTTCTCCCCGCCGTGCCGTAATGCTTTGTCTCATTGTCCAGTTGAAATCCAATCACGCATGTTCTGTGCGCCGTGCATTCCATCAGCCTGCGAATCACCCTCTCCGCATAAAACCGGTAAACCGGATGCGTAATGTCCATAATCTGGCGCGGACCATAAATCCCCCTTCCCTTCACTGTTTCCGCCAATATATCTGGATGCGACTTCACCATCCACGTCGGAACTGCATAGGTAGGCGTGCCAATAATCACATGAATTCCGGCCTGCTCCATCGCGTTCATCACGCGTTCTACATGTGAGAAATCAAACACGCCTTCCTGCGGCTCGCAGGTACTCCATGTAGATTCTGCAATCCGGACGGTATTAATACCTGCCTTTTTCATCATTTCAACGTCTTTATCCAGACGTTCGTATGGCATATATTCATCATAATATGCCGCGCCAAAAAGTAATTGTTTCCTATCTTTCTCCATGAATTTCTCCATCAATAGAACCCTCCCGCTTTCTATAAAAAACTATACCATTTCTCTAATGCGACGTTTCTCTAAATCAGCCAAAATTGCAGGATATTCCTTATCCAGTTTATAAAACAGGAGAATTAAAAACTGCACAGCAGTCAACAGAATCGGTACGTATATATAAGCTGCCTTGATGGACATAATTGCGCCGGCAGTCTGTGTTGCCGCGGTGCCGACATACCCTCCAATGTTAAGTATAATGCTTAGAATCAGAACACTGAGTCCATTGCCTATTTTCTGTCCGAAGCTTGCCGCACTATTCACCAGCCCTTCCGTGCGGATGCCGGTTTTCCACTCACCATATTCAATCGTATCTGTTACCATAGCAAACTGACATGCTGATACGCCTGCATTTCCAATCCCCCGAAGCACACAGCCTGCAATCAGAAGCTGCATGGATTTCGCTCCAATGCCCATAATCGCATATCCGACCGCCATAACGACAGCCCCTGCAAGCAGGACATTGCGTTTTCCAAATTTCTTAACAAGCGGTGCAATAAACGTAACCATACATATAATCTGGGTTAACTGAAATGCCACGCCGAATGTCCCAACCAAGTCACTGCTGCCAAGCACCTGCTTTGTATAATAAGCTTCCGCAGAATTGCTCACACCCTGCACAACGAATATTAAAATAAGGTTGATGGTAGCAATAAACCAGTATTTATTTTTCAGCAGCGCCTTGAATCCCTGAGAAATGGGTACAGAATCCTTTTTCGTTTCCGTTGCCTGCACACGTTCTCTTGTAAATAGAAATGTAATCATAAAAGTTATAATTTCAAGGGCTCCGAATACAACAAATGTAAGCGTCCATGCCCTTGGATTTGCCTCTCCGCCAAAGAACCGGACAACCGGCATGGTACATGTCTTAATAAATAAAGTACCAGAAGTAGCCAGAACCATACGAAAAATGGCAAGTACAGACCGTTCATACTGATCCTGTGTCATCAAAGCCGTCAATGTGGCATATGGCAGGTTAATTGCTGTAAACAATACTGTAAATGCAAGGTTATAGCTGAAAAATATGTAAACCAGCTTTGCCGTCACACCCCATCCAACCGGCACCGCAAACAGCAGTATATTACCGATTGCATACGGAATTACAAGCCTTAAAATCCAGGCCCTGGCTTTTCCGTACCGTGATTTGGTTCGGTCAATAATGACACCCATAATAAGGTCGCTGACACCGTCAAACACCTTGGAAGCCGTCATAATCAGCCCGACCGCTATTGCATTGACTCCCACTACATCAGTGTAATACAGCATCAGATAAACGCCCATGGCAGAGTACAAAATGTTACTGGAAAAATCTCCAAATCCATAAGCTACGCGTTCTCCAAATGTCACTTTTGGAGACGCATTTTCATTTGTAAATTTTTGGAACATCTTTTCATCCTCCTGCTTTCTTATTTCTGATAATAAAATTACCAAAGATGTTCCAAAATATATATCATTCATTTTTGTATATTATCATTTATTTTTGTTGTTTTCTATTTGAAATGTCCCATATTTTTTTCTGTATTTTAAAGGACTCATTCCGGTCTGCTCCCTGAATGCCTGTCCAAAATAGCTTTGTGAACAAAAAGACAGGTAATTTGCGATTTCTTTTACATCATATTCTGAATAGCGGAGCATATTTTCTGCGAGGCGTATTTTTTCATGGCGTATATACTGCTGAATCGTAACCCCTTCCGTCTTATGGAACAAATTTGACAAATAACTGGCATTCACTCCAATCTGACCGGCAATGTTGCCAATCACAATCTCATCATGCAGATTCTGGAAAATATAATTCTTAGCACGCTCAATCAGTTCATTTTTCTGCCTGTTTTTTTGAAGCTTTGCAACCTCCGCCGCATAATCAAATTCCGCCTGCCGCATCATTGCGTCAATCTTTACCGGGCTGTCCATTTCTTCTATCTGCAGAATATACCCATCTACCATGGAAAATGCCTCCTCAGGAAGCATCCCTCCTTCTATGGCCGCCCGTGATGCCAGCGTAATTACACAAACTGCAATATTTTTTGCCTGGCGTATCTGATTTTTGGACAGCTGACCGACCTCTCCTCTGTACGTTTCTTTCAGGCTCTTTGAGAGTTTCTCAAAATCGCCGTTTCTGATACTGTCCAGCTCCCTGACTTCCTGGTCATATGGATTATGCGGTATCCCCCACTCCTGGCGCTCGAAAATAACAGTTGAAATGCTCTTCATGGCATTTTTGACATCGTCTTCCTTTAATTCATTTTTGCGCCATAAATCGTCCAGAGACATTTCTTCACCCGTCAAAAAATGATGAAACATTAAAACGGCTGAACCAAAAACCTTCATCTCACAATACGCCATCTGAAACCCCGCCTTTTGACTGATACCATGCTTTTGTACCACGTAGTTATTCAGTTCCCGGCTTGGCTTTTCAATACTTACAGGACCTACCACAATTTTATCTGCTCCATCCGAAAAAACTGCATAATAAATCAATGTATGCTCACAAAATAAAACTGGGCAGTCCCTGATTTCCCTGTCAAAAATCTGCTTCCGAAAACCTGCATCCCTTATCACCGGATTCATGGCATCTGCTTTGTCACCAAAAGATTTTCCAATTTTTCCATCTGCATGAATACAGCAAATATAGCAATGCAGCATTCTTACCATCTGATTACATATATACACAAGATTCAACGGTATTCCCCCTTTCCCACAAAACTTTCCTTACTTCCTTGCCGTCAATATAAATCGGAAAATTAAACTCTATCGACTTCAACGGCATTTTCGATTCCCCACTCGGATATATCTGAATTTCTTTAATGAGGTATGTGATAAGGTTTTTCTTCTCCTCATCACTCATTATAGCATATAACTTTCCAAAGTTCTGCATGATTTTGTAACCATTGGCAGGATGCGAATATGGGTGGGTTCCCCAGCATCTTGAAAAACTCAGTTAAACTATACAGATTGCTTTCTCTCAACCCTGCATAAAGTTAACTGTCCTGATATTCCGCCAAAGGAACCTCTCCTTCCTTACAGTTTTTTCACAAACAGACAACGGATTGCATTCAGCACCGCAAGAATCATAACACCTACATCTGCAAAAATAGCCAGATACATATTTGCAATTCCCACAGCCCCTAATGCAAGGCAGGCAAATTTCACTACAAGCGCCATCGTAATATTCTGGTACACAATCCGCAGGCATTTCCTTGAAATCTTGATTGCCTTTGCAATCTTAATCGGATCGTCATCCATCAGAACAATATCCGCCGCTTCGATTGCCGCATCGGAACCCATTGCCCCCATAGCGATCCCAATATCCGCTCTGGAAAGCACTGGTGCGTCATTGATACCGTCACCCACAAATGCCAGCTTTGCCTTGCCTAACTTCACACGCAGAAGTTCCTCCATCTTATCCACCTTATCCGCTGGAAGAAGTTCGCTGTAAACCTCGTCAATCCCAAGAGAGGAAGCAACCTGATTTGCCA
>CAJUFQ010000064.1 GCA_910585625.1 uncultured Lachnospiraceae bacterium | reverse complement strand
GCATTGATGAGACTCCTGTCCATAAGGCAGTCAGGGAGGCTTTCGTGAACCTGACTATACATGCGGATTATTTGATGGATGCAGGAACCTTAAAAGTGATAAAGCGTGCGGACGGATTTGAATTTACGAATCCCGGAATCTTGAAGCTTCCTCTTGAGGAAATCTACCAGGGAGGGAATTCCAAGCCAAGGAATCCCCGCATGCAGACAATGCTCAGGATGATTGGATTTGGAGATAATGCCGGTTCCGGTTTTCCGGCCATTTTAGCGGCATGGAAAGAGGAAGGCTGGATAGAGCCAGAACTGAAAGAAGACACGAGGTTGAATCAGGTTACTTTGACATTAAAGATGATTGCAAATGAAAAGGAGATGAAAGAAGATAAGAACTTCAATCAAAAAAATGAAAGAAGTTTGAAAGAAGTTTTGAAAGAAGTTTTAATAGCAAAAGAGTATGAGAAAATGTTTCCTATTATTGAATATTTAGAGGGAAATTCTGCTATTACGACGCAGACTGCTGAACGGCTGACAGGAAGGTCATCGGCTACGGCATGGCGTTATTTAAAGAAACTTGTAGAGGCAGGAATAATAGAGCCTGATGGAAATACAAATAATGTAGAATACAGAAAAATTGTGAATTAGGTGAAATGCAAAGATAATAACCAACGTAACTGGCCATGGGAAAGGAAAATGAGGCAAAAAATGGCAGAATTAAACCTAAAACAAATTATAGACCGTCTCAATGCAGAGTTTGTTGGAGACACCCGCAAACTGGTCTTCTGGTACGACGATAAAGCAGAGTTTGAGGTGGATATGCAGGAAATGGCGCTGGAAAATGCCAAGGTATATTTCCTGCAGCCGGACAATCAGTTCCAGACAAAAATCTTTCTGGAGCGCATAGACAAGACGACCAATTACTTAATCTATGCACCCTTTCCGAAGCCGGACGTAAGGGACAACCACCTGGAGGACACATTGCTGTACTCCAAACGCTTCTTTGCAGACCGTGCATCCCTTTTGGCGGTGGATTTAGGAATAGAAGAAAAGTACAAGCCTGTCATTGAGAAGCATATTAAATTCTTTGCAGAGAAAGAGCGGACCAGGCGTTTTTATGACTTGGAGATTGAGAATTTTAATGAAGAAAACATCCTGACCGGGCTTCTCAGCGCAATCTGCCGTACCCGAACCTGCTCCTTCGAGGAAGTGATTCGGATAATGCTGACCGAGGGAAGCCTGGAGGAGAACAAGTTTCTGGCAGAGATGGAAAAGTACGATTTACAGGATGCTTTCTGGAAGCTCTGCGAGCAGCAATTTGGTTACACCGATGTAAAGCCGACTTTGGAGAAGCTGACAGCCACTTTGTTCGTTACATATACAGCAAAGTACGTTCAGGCCGAACTGCCGAAGCCGTGGAAAGTATTTGTGTCCTATAAATCAGGCAACATCATTGCTTTCCTTGATAACCTGATGAACAATGTATTATATCGGGAACGATATGATGTACTCTCGGATCATGTGGCAGCCGGGTTAAACGCCATGTCATCCTTTATGGCCTGCCTGCCGGAAGAACTGTTGGAATGCGATACATTTCTGTGCATTGACCAGATTCTGATAAATTGGGTGGCCCAGCGTCTGTTGGCGGAGGATACCGGGGCAAAGCTGAATGGACTGAGCATTCCGCAGATTTGTGAGAAGCGGATGAAAATGCACTTTGGCAGCAAAGTCGGCAAGGAGTATCAGCTGCTTTGCAGTGCCTGGCAGCTGGTTCGCGCAGGAGACTATAGCTGCCCGGATGGATTTCGGGCCATCCTTTTGCAGTACCAGAAAAGGGATTTTCAGCTGGATCAGGAATATAGGCATTTTTATTTTATGTATGACCAGCTGGAGGATACGTCTTTCCTGGAACCCCTGCGCGATTTGATTGAAAATATATATACCAATGAGTATCTGGCAGTCCTGCTTCCAAAGTGGAATGCCGGTATTCGAGAAACGGATGCTTTCCTGCAGCTTCCGTTACAGCGAGCTTTCTATGAGCATTATGTCAAAAATACAAAAGAGCGTACCATCGTGATTATTTCAGATGCGCTGCGGTATGAGGTCGGCCAGGAGTTGTTCCGAAAGATGCTGGATGACCCGAAATGCACAGCCAGTCTGGAGCCCCAGTTAAGCGTGCTGCCCTCATATACCCGTCTGGGAATGGCTGCGCTTTTGCCCCACACATCGCTTACCGTCACCGATGATTATAAGGTTTTGGCTGACGATGCGCTTTGTGATGACCTGGTCGGCCGTCAGACTGTTCTGCAAAAGCACAGCCCCAGCGGTGTCTGTGTGCAGTTCGATGACATTAAGTCCCTGAAAAAGGCGGAGCTGCGGGATATTTTTACGGGCAGGCAGACCATATATGTGTACCATAATCAGATTGATGCCAGAGGGGACAAAGCAAATACAGAAAATGAAGTGTTCGTGGCCTGCCAGGAGGCGGTTGCTGAGATAATGGAGCTGATTCGGCGCATCTCCCTCAATGCCAATACATATCACTTTATCGTAACGGCAGACCATGGTTTTATCTATAAGCGGGATAAGGTATCGGAGAGGGACAAGATTAAAACATGGAATGACAAAAAGGCTTTTGCAAGCCGCCGCTTCATTGTTGCCCCGGAGCCGATGGTGGATGACGGGATTGACTCCATTCGTCTGGGAGAAGTTTTAGGGAATGATGATACGAAAGTGGTGTCCTTTCCAATCAACAGCAATGTCTTCAAGGTGACCGGTGGGGGCGCGAATTATGTGCACGGCGGTTCTTCTCCCCAGGAGATGCTGGTGCCCGTTTTGGAAATCAAGATGGAGCGCGGACACATGGAGACCCGCAAGGCAGGAATCGCACTGGTCAGCATGGTACAGAAAATCACCAACAAGACTACCATCCTGGATTTTATCCAGTCGGACTCAGTGAGCGATACGGTTAAGGCGGCATCCTACAAAATATTTTTTATCTCCGAGGAGAATGAGCGGATTTCCAATGAGAATAGCTATATAGCTGACAGCAGGGAACCGGAAGCGAGAAAGCGGATTTTCCGGATGAAGTTCCAGTTCAAGGATAAAAAATATCACAAGGACAAGCAGTATTTTCTTGTGGTGCGTGACGCGGACAGCGGGTTTGAGACATTCCGCCATCCGGTGATCATGGATCTGATGTTCGCGGATGATTATGGATTTGGGTTTTAGCGATACTGTGGGAGGCGGTTTTGATGATGGACTTCATGGACAGTGATGACACTAGGGCTGTGCTGAGAGGGAAGCTGAGGGAGAATTTTGACGGGAAAATTGTCCGGAAAGATTTAACAAAGAAAATGAAAGAGGGAGCCAATGTCCCGGTCTACGTCCTGGAATTTCTTCTGGGGCAGTACTGCAGCGCGGATGATCCTGAAATCATTGAAGATGGCGTAAATAATGTAAAGCGCATTCTTGCAGATAATTTTGTGCGCCCGGACGAGGCTCAGAAGATTTTATCCGTGCTGCGGAAGAATGGCAGCCATACGGTCATTGATATGGTCACAGTCAGGCTGGACATCAAAAAGGATTGCTATTTTGCCGAATTTTCCAATCTTGGATTGACGACCATACCTATTTCGGATGATTACCCGGAAAAGTATGACCGTCTATTATGCGGTGGGATTTGGTGCATTGTGCAGCTGGAGTATGAGGTGGAAGGAGATGCCAGTTTCGGAATTGTTTCATCCGATGGAGAAATGCTGAAATCCAGGCAAAAGAAGCAAAAGGATATTTCTCCGATCAGTATCCGAAAGCTGACACCCATTCAGATGCCCCACATTGAATTGGAAGAGTTGAAGGCAGGGCGGAAAGCATTTACGAAGGATGAGTGGATTGATGTGCTTCTGCGTTCAATCGGAATGGAGCCAGAGGTGCTGTCTTACCGGGAGAAATGGCTGCTTTTGACCCGCATGCTTCCACTGGTTGAGAACAATTTCAATTTGTGCGAATTAGGGCCCAGAAGTACCGGAAAATCCCACTTGTATAAAGAAATATCGCCCAACAGTATCCTGGTGTCCGGCGGACAGACAACGGTTGCAAACCTGTTCTACAACATGGGCAGAAAGACAGTGGGATTGGTGGGGCTGTGGGACTGCGTTGCTTTTGACGAGGTGGCGGGCATTCGGTTCAAAGACAAAGACGGTATCCAGATTATGAAAGATTACATGGCATCCGGATCTTTTGCACGGGGCAAAGAGGAAAAGGCGGCTTCCGCATCCATGGTGTTCGTGGGAAATATCAATCAGAGCGTGGATGTGCTGCTTAAGACTTCCAGTCTGTTCGACCCTTTTCCGCCGGAAATGGGGACGGACACAGCTTTTCTTGACCGGATGCACTGCTATATTCCAGGATGGGAGATTCCTAAGTTCCGCCCGGAGCATTTCACGGATGACTACGGGTTCATATCGGACTATCTGGCGGAGTTCATTCGGGAATTGCGGAAAGAGCAGTACGGGGATGTGCTGGACAAGTATTATCGTCTGGGCAAAAACCTGAATCAACGGGATACAATCGCGGTTCGGAAAATGGTGGGCGGCTTTGTGAAGTTGCTGTATCCGGACGGCGTGTTCACGAAAGAGGAGCTGGAGGAGATACTCAAGATATCACTGGAGATGCGCCGCCGTGTGAAAGAGCAGCTGAAGAAGCTGGGCGGTATGGAGTTTTATGATGTGAATTTCTCTTACATAGACAATGAGACCTTTGAGGAGAAATATGTCTCTGTGCCGGAACAGGGCGGCGGAAAGCTGATTCCGGATGGCATGTGCAACCCGGGACAGGTATATACGGTTTCCCAGGGTAAGTCCGGCATGATTGGAGTCTTTCGACTAGAGTCTCAGATGCTGCCGGGGAATGGCAGGTTTGAGAGAACGGGGCTTGGTTCAGACAGGGATGCCAAGGAAGCCTCTAATACGGCTTTTAATTATCTGAAGGCAAATGGCGGGAGAATCAGCGGCTCTATCAGTACTACTATAAAAGACTACATCGTAAATTATCAGGATCTGCAGGGAATTGGAATGACCGGAAAGCTGGCGCTTCCTACTTTGATAGCGCTTTGCTCCATTGCGCTGGGAAAGCCTGCCGTCAGCAATTTGGCGATTCTGGGCGACATCAGCATCAGCGGTACTCTGATCAGGGTGGAGGAACTGGCCAATGTGCTGCAGGTCTGCCTTGACAGCGGAGCGAAGAGGGTGCTGCTTCCCAGTACGTCCTTTGTTGATTTTGCCACAGTGCCGCCTGAGCTGATGAGTTCTTTCCAGCTGATTCCATATCAAAGCGCGGAGGATGCGGTTTATAAGGCGTTAGGGGTGGAGTGATAGTGGCTGGGCATTTATGCTATACTGAATTATGTCATGCGACCGCAGGATCTGGAATATGGAGGAAATGCTGACGGATGGAATGATTGCTGTAGGAGGACAGCGCCAAGGGAAGACGAAGCAGATCAGCCTTTTGGAACAGGTGGCAGCTTTCGGGGAAGGCTCCGGAGTGGAAGGAAGGGCTTAATAAAATGAGAGTCAATATTTTGCTGGAAGGCTTTGATATCGATGCTCCATGGCTCTATGGAGAACTGAAGAAGTATATAAAGCCGAATCATTCCGTGGCAGTGCTGGCGTTTGCATTCCGGGAGAATCGCGTAAAGTCTCCTGCGGACTGGGATGCGTTGTACAGCAAAGAGAACGGCATGTATTATGGCGGAATTGTCGGAGGATTTGCGGCCTATGGTATTCCGGAGGAAAGGATTACCTTTGTCAACTATTTTGCGGACACCGGGGAATCCGCCGCCCGGAAAATGGAAGCGGCGGATATTCTCTATTTCCTCGGCGGATTGCCCGACAGAATGATGAACCGAATCAAAGAGTTCCGTTTATACGATGTTCTCATGAAACATAAAGGAATCCTGATGGGGTACAGCGCCGGCGCCGTCATTCAGCTGGCGGAATATTATCTGGCTCCTGATGAAGATTACCCGGAATTCCAATATTTTGAAGGGCTTCCATACTTGGACAAGTTCTATGTACAGGTGCATTATACTGGCACAGCGGCACAGGATACCGCCATTGCGCGTGCCCTTGCGGAGCGCGGCAAAACAGTATATGCCACTGCGTTCAAGCGCGGCGCAATTCTTGTGGACGATGGAAACGTTAAACTGCTTGGGGATGTCCGAATGTTCGGTAAATGATAACGAGGTAAGAAAGTGAATAATATGGATTTCACGACAGTTACAGCTTGCGGTGAAT
>CAJUFQ010000063.1:5968-6515 GCA_910585625.1 uncultured Lachnospiraceae bacterium | reverse complement strand
ACGAATTCGTGACTGGAGTTCAGACGTGTGCTCTTCCGATCTATATGAAGTGATTCGTGAGAAGATGATTATTGGGAGCAATCAGCTTGCAGACAGTGACATTCGTATTTTCTTTAAGAATAAGCAGCAACAGGATGGGAAAGTAGCAGATTGGACGGATGCCACTCTAATCCGATTGGGACGCAGCTATAAGACCATGCTTTATGAGGCTGGTATGCTAGATAAGACAGGTGAAAACTGGACGATTTTAAAACCAATTTTAGATGCAAAGATGCAGCAGTGGCTGGAAAATCATGAGATGGCAGCGTTTGTCAATGCGCTGGCGGGGGTGAGATGATGGCGGATTTAGCAACGAGACTTGACGAAATGGAAGCTGCTATCCGGAAACCGGCTTTCAGACAGAGCATCGGCAGGGCCAATGAGGTAAATTATTGGGTGTTCGATTACCCGCCGGAAAAAGAATTGGAGGTTCGGGAGCGAATCGAGTATCTGAAGCATAAGAACCGGAAAGAAACCGATGGATTTGAACTGGTGGTGTTCGACCTTT
>CAJUFQ010000063.1:0-5958 GCA_910585625.1 uncultured Lachnospiraceae bacterium | reverse complement strand
TTTATGACATTACCATTGATTATTTGGAAAGAAAGAACTATTTGGAAAAATGCTATCATTTTGAAAAAAAACAGGGGTTGGATCGTATTACTGCCGCGGTCAGCAATTCTATGAAAATATATGATGACGATAATCTGATTGTCAGGTATATTCAGGAACATACACCAGAGGATGCGTCAAGGAAATCGACCGTGAGATTCAGGGGGTTATTATTGTCGGCCAGGGCGAGGAGACGAATGTTTCCCAGGAACTGGAAGAGTATGTTGTGACACGGGAGCTACAAAAGCATTTTGCGCAACTTTTTGCGGCATATAAAAAAGGCATTCAGGGAACCACTCCCAAAATGGGCGTATGGATTTCCGGTTTCTTTGGAAGCGGTAAATCCCACTTCCTGAAAATCCTGTCCTATCTGCTTGAAAACAAGCAGGTTGGGGATAAATGTGCGCTGGATTTTTTTATAGAGGACAGGAAAATTTCGGACGCTATGGTATTGGCCGACATGAAGCTGGCAGCGGATACCCCTGCGGACGTGGTCCTGTTCAATATTGACTCCAAGAGCGAATCCACCAGTAAGCAGAACAAGGATGCCATCGTCAGCGTGTTCCTGAAAGTCTTCAATGAGATGCAGGGCTTTTGCGGCTCCATGCCTTATGTAGCCGATTTGGAGCGCAGGCTGACAGAAGAAGGACGCTTTGAGGAGTTTCAGGCTGTTTTCGAAGAGGAATACGGTGAGCCCTGGGAGGATTCCCGCCAGGACTTTGATTTCATCCAAGACAGCGTGGTTGAGGTACTGGCCCGGATGGAATTCATGAGCGAAGCCGCGGCGAGAAACTGGTGTGAAAAGTCGGCAGAGCCCTACAAAATCAGCATCGAGGATTTCGCAAAAAGGGTGAGGGCTTATATTGAAAGCAAGGGGAAAAACTATCATGTGGTATTCCTGGTGGATGAGATTGGACAGTATATCGGCGAAGACTCCAAGCTTATGCTGAATCTCCAGACGGTGACGGAGGAGCTGGGAAAAGAGTGTGGGGGCAAGGCCTGGGTCATTGTGACCAGCCAGCAGGATATCGACTCCATCACCAAAGTCAAGGGAAATGACTTCTCCAAGATTCAGGGGCGCTTCGATACAAGGCTGTCCC
The DNA here is from genome assembly GCA_910585625.1 of uncultured Lachnospiraceae bacterium. Classification (GTDB taxonomy): domain Bacteria; phylum Bacillota; class Clostridia; order Lachnospirales; family Lachnospiraceae; genus Petralouisia. The sequence continues at coordinate 4,819 of CAJUFQ010000063.1, read as the reverse complement.
TGTCCTCGGCCAACGTGGATGCCGTCATCAAGAAGAGAATTCTGGACAAGACAGAGACTGCATCACAGTCTCTGCGTCTGCTTTATGAACAGAAGGCTACCATTATCAAGAACCTGATTGTCTTTAACGATGGGGTGGAAAAGAAGCTGTATGCCGGCGACCAGGACTTTACGGAGGTATATCCATTTGTACCGTACCAGTTCAATTTGCTGGCAAGCGTTCTGACCTCCATCCGTACCCACGGCGCATCCGGCAAGCATCTCTCGGAAGGGGAGCGTTCCATGCTGGCGCTTTTCAAGGAGTCTGCGGCGGCGCTGAAGGACAGGGAGATGGGAGTCCTTGTGCCGTTTCACCGCTTTTATGATGCATTGGAGAATTTCCTGGATCATAGCCATCGCGGCGTCATTATCAGGGCATATGATAATCATTTCATCAATCCGGAGCATAAGGAGAGGGATGTATTTGCCATCAATGTCTTAAAGACCCTGTTCATGATCAAGTATGTGCTGGAGATAGAAGCCAATATCGACAATATTACAAGCCTGATGATTGAAAATATCGAGGATGACCGCATTGCACTGAAAGACCAGGTGGAAGAAGCGCTGAAAGTCCTCACGCGGCAGATGCTGGTACAGAAGAACGGCAGCCTGTACGTGTTCCTGACCGATGAAGAACAGGAAATCAACAATGAGATTGAAAAAGAAAATGTGGAGATGCCGGAGGTCATTACGAAGATTGCGGAGATGATCTTCGAGGACATCTTCAGCGACAAGAAATATCGGTATCCGGCGTTTGGCGGCCGTTATTCCTTTGGGTTCAATCAATGGGTGGATGACCGCCCCTACAAATCGAACCAGGTTTATGATGTGGGGCTGCGTATCCTGACGCCCTGGTATGACGGCGGGACGGATGATGCCACCTTGCGCATGATGTCCGGCCAGGGAAAAGAAGTGATTGTACTCCTGCCCAACGACGACGAATTCCTGACCGAGATGAGAGCGTATCTGAAGATTGAGCGTTTCCTGCGTAAAAATTCGTCCACGCAGCTGGCGAAATATGAAACCATTAAAGAGGCAAAGCGGGCTGAGATGCGGGAACGCAATGGCAATGCGAAGCTGTATCTGACGGAGGCGCTGAAAGAAGCGGTCATCTATGTGAACGGCGACATTGCTCGTGTGGGGGCAAGGGAAGTGACCAGCCGGATGAATGAGGCAATCGGGCGTCTGGTGCAGGTTGTTTACCACAAGCTGTCTTATATTGATGTCGCAATGGGCGAGGCAGATATCCGGAAAATGCTCCACGTCAGCAATCAGCTGTCCCTTGGACTGGAGGGCGGGACAGAAAGCAATGTCCACGCATTGGATGATGTCCAGGCGTTTATTGCCATGAACTCCCGCAATCATATGAAGACTTCCATGAAGACGGTAAGAGACCGCTTTATGAAGGCACCCTATGGTTTCGTGGAAGATGACGTCCATTGGCTGGTGGCGCGTCTCTTTAAGCGCGGAGATTTGGTATTTACTGTGAATGGCGCAAATGTGAGCCTGAATCAAAAAAGTGAGGAAGAAATCATCAGCTATATCACGAAAAAGGCTTTTGTGGAAAAGCTTCTCATGGAAGAGTGCGTCCGGGTCAGCGAAAAGGATAAGAAAGCTGTCCGGGATGTGGCGAAGGAAGTCTTTCATACCAGCCTTTCCGCAGAGGATGAGGATAGCATGATGAGCTCCTTTCAGCGCTATGCCCAGAATACCATCGCGGAATTGGAAAAACTGGAGTTTCATTATAAGCAGTATGATTATCCCGGTGGGAGTGTCCTGGCAATGGGGAAGAAGCTGATGCAGTCTGTGGGGCAGGTTTCGTCTGCATTGGAGTTCTTCGGGACAATCTCAAAAAAGAGGGATGATTTCTATGATTTTGCTGAGGACTACGAGCCGGTGAAGTCTTTCTTCTCCGGGGAACAGCAGCAAATCTTTAAGAGGACATTGGACATGCTGGCAATCTATGATGACAGCAAGACTTATATCGTGGATGCGGAGCTGGAGTCTATTGTGGCTCAGATGCGCACTATAGTGCGTCAGGAAAAGCCTTATGGCAATATTCCAAAGCTGCCGTCCCTGCGCGAAAAGTTTATGGCTGCCTATACGGGGATATTGGAGGCAGAGGAGGCGCCGGTTCTGGATTCCATTGACCAGGCCAGGAGCCGGGTGCTGGAAGTGCTGATGACGAAAGAGTATGGGGCGTCTAAGCGGGACGGTTATATGGAGTTGTTCCGGGAGATTCGGGAAGGGGCAGAGCACTGTAATAATGTGTCCTCACTGCGCAGCTTTGCGGATAAGGCGGATGCTTTGAAATTACGGCTGTTGACGGAGATGGATTCTCTGGATGGGAAGATTGCCCGGGAGAAGGCTATGGAGGAGGCCCGCCGTCGGGAGGAATTGGCGGGGGAGAATGGGGGACAGAATTCTCCTATGGTGGAAGAACCGGGGCCTGTGTATAAGGTGCGCAGGACGAAGAATGTGTCCATTAAGAAGATGACAGGCACGGCTTCCTGGCGGTTGGAAAGCGCGGAGGATATTGAGAGGCATATTGCCAGGTTGAGGGAGACGTTGTTGGAGCAGTTGGATGAGGATACGATTGTGAATGTGGAGTTTTAGGGGAGGCAAAATTAAGGGCGGCAAATCAAGGGAAAAGAAAAAGGGGAACGGAAGCAATGATTGAAAACAGGAATGTAAATATCATAACCGATGCAGACGGTAAAAAACTGGTTTTGATTAACGATATCCGGTTTAAAGGAAAACGACAGATTGACTGGGATGATGTAAAGCGATATCTTGAAGGATATGTCGGGGACTACTACGAAATTGTTGAAAATGCGGAGCGTATTTTTATTGGAAATGAGCTGCCCGAAGAGTACACGGAATCTGAAAGTCGGAAAAGCCTTATGGGTGCAAATGCAAAAGCTAAGGCAAATGCTGCCACTGCAATACCTGAACTGATTCAGATAGCATCCAACCCGATTTTTGAAGAAAACCGCAAAGCAAGACATAATAAAAATGCGAAATATGGCTGGTACAGATATGATGTCCGTTTTGCTCTTCCGGTTTATGAGGAGAATGTGCTTGTCAGATATAATATCTTCAGTGCGCGGCTTCTAATCAACCATGCTGAAAATGGCAGAAAATATCTGTATGATATACTGGCAGTAAAAAAAGAAACGAGCAAGCCGTAACAAGATGTACGGTGAAAACCCGTTTCCTACTATTCATAATAAGCCATTTCTTCTGCCCTGTCAATGCCTGGTTTTGATTTTTGATAAATTTTTTGCAAAGTATTATAATTTTTATGCATATAATCGAGCAATTATGGTGAATTGGGCATTGAAGATACAGTGGAGATGATTTGAAAGTACAAGAATTTCCACCACAAATGGAGGGAAACAGATGAATAAGACAGCGATTAAGAACTTTGCGATATGGGCAAGAAATAAACTGATTTCAGATATAAGCTACCGTGCCGGATTGATGGGGATTACGGCGGATGGGATTCAGAGAGCTTTGCCACAGTCTACTGGCGGGACAGAGTTTTACGATATCGGAACTGCCGAGCCCTATGCCATCAGCGGAGAAGCGGTAAAGCAGCGCAGACAATTGGCGGACGTGATTCGGCGAAAGGAAAGAGATTCGGATTACCAGACTGCGTATCGATATATTATTGAGGAGGTTGCCTATACCTGGTTCAACCGTCTGATTGCTGTGCGGTTTATGGAGGTTAATGAGTATCTTCCCTCTCGTGTGCGTGTGCTGTCTTCGGAGACTGGTAAAGTAGAGCCGGATTTGGTGACGAATCCTTTTGATGCGGACTTGGTTTTTACAGGTGAGGAGAAGCAAAAGATTATGCAGCTGAAGCTGGATAATCAGGTGGACGAGCTGTTTCGGCTGCTTTTTATCAGGCAGTGTAATGCTTTGAATGAGATTTTGCCGGCTTTGTTTGAGAAAACCAACGATTATACGGAGTTGCTTTTGAGTCTGTCTGTGATTGATGAAGATGGTGTGGTTTATCATCTGGTTCATGATATTCCGGAGAATGATTTCAATGTGGCTGCGGAGGGACAGGTTGAAATCATTGGTTGCTGTATCAGTATTATAACACGGAACCGAAAGATGAGATATTTGCATTATTAAAGAAGAATGTGAAGATAACGAAAGAGCGTATACCATTTGCTACCCAGTTGTTTACGCCGGATTGGATTGTTCGCTATATGGTTGAAAATAGCCTTGGGCGTTTATGGGTGGAAGGGCATCCTGATGAGGAGTTGAAAGCGGGATGGAAATATTATCTTGAGGAGGCTGAGCAGGAGCCAGAGGTGGCGGCACAGTTGGAAGTGATTCGGGCAGAGTACAGGAAGATTAATCCGGAGGATATAAAGGTCATTGATATAACAGTGACGGGATTGATACAAAGGATAGGTGCAAAGATGGTTTAAATCTCTTGATTTCAAGGCTTTTTCAATTTGATAGACTGGCAGGACTTGTTTTTTTGCTTGTATGCTGTAGGCGGTGGTTTGCCCTTGGTGCATAATTGAACGAACCAAATAAAAATGAACGAACTTGGGGGGGCAGTTCGTTCAAAGTTGTACGTATGCTGATTTTTCTGTTTTTCAATGGTAGAATCTGGACTAATGACCATTGTGTCCATAATTGTTACATTTTTTGTAGCTTTCTTTCTTCCATTTCTTTCAAAAAGGCTCTCACGCCTTCATTATAGAAACTATAAATGAGCAAATATTGAAATTTGCACAAAACTACCCTACCAATTTCAA
>CAJUFQ010000062.1 GCA_910585625.1 uncultured Lachnospiraceae bacterium | reverse complement strand
AAGGGGCAGTCGGGAAATAACGATTTTTGCCCCTGATAGGTAAAAAGGAGACAGTTCCTTAGAAATTCAGGCTTTTTCATAGCCATGGATTTTTATCGGACTGTCTCTCTCTTTTAGCTGTCTCTATTTTTGGGCACAAGACCCCCTTGGTTGGATTTTGAGGAGTGCTCTTTTGCTTATGCTGCTTTCTGCTCCTTTTTTCCTTCGTATTTTTCAATTTCTTGATGTACAAACCGGTGGTATTTCATGATGTTCCGACCGATTGCATACAGCATAAACTCTTTATATACTTTTTTCGCCGATCGGTAGTGGAACCTCCGAAAATCCTCGTTCTCCTTTATATCCCCGAAATGTCCTTCCGTCTGGATGGAGCGTGTCTGGCGTTTCAGGATACCCGTCTCACTCTGGATGTTCGTATTGGTTTCTTCTTTCAGATCTTCCCACCGTTCGTTGATCTTCATGACCTTATTCCGGTCAGGGTTCTTTTCGGCATTGTATTTATAAAGGCACCTGGCTTTGTGCTCACAGCCGCTGCAGTTCGCACATCCATATACCTCATATGTCTGGGTATATCCATCCTGTTCTCTGCTTTCTGTCCGGATATGATGTAACTGTCTTCCATCATGACAGATATAAAAATGCTCATCTTCAAAGACGGCGCAGGTCATATTGTAATACTTTCCGATCTCTTCCTTGTATGCGCGGGTCTTCCGCTTTTCATGCTCCTGAAGCTTGATGTAGCTTTGGATTCCCTTCTCCCTCAGATATATCAGGTTCTTTTCGCTGCAGTAGCCGCTGTCGGCAGTAACCGCCTCCAGGGGATCTCCAAATGCTCTTTGATGCTTTTCTAAAACAGGAATCAGCGTATTGTAGTCCGTCCGGTCACTGCTCACATAACTGTGGACAATAAAATAATTCTCTACCGCGATCTGGACATTGTATGCTGGTTTTAACTGTCCATTCAGCATATGGTCCTCTTTCATCCGCATGAACGTTGCTTCCAGATCCGTCTTGGAGTAGCTGTTGCGGTCTTTCCCCATGATTTCAAAACATTCCTTATAGTCCATGAGGCGCCTGCCGCATTCTTCCAGTTCCTCATAAAGCTTCTGAAGCTCCGGCTTGTGCCTTCCCTTTCCGCTAACAAACGGGATTCCTTCGCCTTGCGCAATCCGCTCCAGATTTTTCTGCAGCCTTAAGATTTCAAGCGGAGAACAGTTATCAATCTCAATGATGGCATTGTTCGAGATTTTCTTATGCTTCGTTAGCTTCCGGCGCCTGTTTTCTTCAATCACCCTGCGGACCTTTTCCATCCCCTCGATCACGAACATCCGGGCTTCTCCAAGGTCGTATTTCGGTCCATATCCATTTTCGTGCAGAAATGCGTTATACCTTGCGTAAAGACCGTCTATAGCGTCCAGCAGACCGGCAAGATGATAATTGATGCTCCCGCGCCAGACAAACGTGTACCGATTTGCGTTCGCTTCCATCTTCGTTCCATCGACGTAAAGTTCCTTCAGTGTGATGAGTCCTTCCTTTTGCAGGCGGCGCATAAACTGATAGTTCAACTCGTCCAGGATTTCGCCCGTCAGCTTTTTTCCGATGAAATCATAAAAAGCATCCCTCTGGGGCTTCTGCCCTTTGGTTAGCCAGATAAAGGCAAGATCCCTTTGGCACAGGTCCACGATGCGGTCCACCGCCCTGACTCCCCGCATGTTTGCGTAAGTAACCACAGAATACAGCATGATTGGGTTATACCCGGTTCTTCCCTTATCTGAATAACAGGCCAGAAGACCTGAAAAATCTAATTCCTCCATCACTTTTTTCAGGGTATAGACTGGATCGTCGTCAGGTAAACGCAAGTCGAAGAGACTGAAGTTGATTTTTTGTTGACCAATATCAAAAAAATCGTTATAATAATCTTGTTTTTGCATAGTTCCATTATAACATGGAACGGAAAAAAGATGGTTGTCGTTAGCCATCTTTTTTCTTTTTTATGGATAAATTTCAAGGGCAGGTGTGATCCACATGGATCACACCTGCCCTTGTGTAGGGCTATCTATTTCCCGACAGCCCCTTTTGAACAAATCTATACCTTGTAATTTACGTCAGTGCATTAGCCCCTTGTTTTTTATGATACCATACAATTTATACATATTACTGTATTTCTCATCCACAAATTTCATCCTATGCACACTGTTTCATTTCACTCCCTGCCAAGCTACCTCACAGATAAATCTCATATGCGGGGTACGCCCGCTCAAAATGATACCCCAGCTTCTCGGCAAGTGCCACCGACCACTTGTTCTGCGCATCCCAGCTTGGGTAAAGTCCCCGATCCATGCATTCCAAAATCAGCTTCGCCCCGCAGACAGCGGCAAATCCCATCCTGCGAAATTCCTCACTTGTCCCGATTTCAATTTCAATCCCCTCCCGGTAAACTGTATAAGAAGACGCCCCGGAAACAAGCCTGCCCTGGCAAGTTACCGCCACACCCAGGCCACGTCTTCTGTACTCCTCATAATCTGCATACTGGGACGTAAAATCCCTTGCCCAGCCCAATTCCCTCGTCTGGTCAAAAATATCCTCATCCATCAGCCGAACCTCATATCCTGGCTGCAGGGTGTCCACAATCTGCTCAAGTTTTTCCCGGTCAAAAATGCCTGGCTCCTTCTTAATCGCATACCGCTCCACCCGCTTGCACCGGCCTTCGTATGCTTTTTCAATCTCTTCTGCCCAGGCTGTCCCCGTCTTGTCCATAGGAGGAACCATAATCAGGAACTCACGGCTATGGGTTCTGATATCTTCAGTCACCAATTCCCGGCCTGCCTTCCCGGCAAAGTAACAGAAATCTGCCAAGACAATGCGGGCCGCTTCCGGGGACTGCTGGCAGTCTGCCCATGCCTCCCCCATGTATCCCTGCAGGCAGGACCATATCAGCGACTCCTCCCAGCCTGCAAACAAAGGCGCAACCATATCCATATCTTCTCTTTTTATCTTATAAATACCCATAATTCTCTCCATTTCTTAACCCGCCGGCAGCAATAGTGGTAGCAAAACAGACGACTCTGCCACCATTGACAGAGCCGCCTATCATCAGCTTCACCGAGCCCATCCACATAATCTCCCATGGACTTTTAACTGTAACGTTTACTCTTCCTTCTGTCCATAATAAGCATTCGCGCCATGCTTGCGGTAGTAATGCTTATCCTGCAGTTCCTGAGGCGCAGGCTGGATGCGGGGGTTGATGGTTTCCGCACGGTAAGCCATCTTAGCCACCTCTTCCAGAACCACTGCATTGTGGACTGCCTCATGGGCATCCTTGCCCCATGCGAAAGGCCCATGGTTCTTGCAGAGTACTGCCGGGACTGCCATCACATCTTTATCCATCTCTTTAAAAGAATTGACAATCAGGTGCCCGGTATTCTCCTCATACGCACCGTCGATTTCTTCTTTGGTCAGGCAGCGCACGCAGGGGATTTCCCCATACATATAATCCGCATGTGTCGTCCCATAACAAGGGATGCTCCTTCCTGCCTGCGCCCAGCTTGTAGCATAGGAGGAATGGGTATGTACCACGCCGCCAATTTCCGGGAATGCCTTATATAGCTCCAGATGGGTCGCAGTATCGGAAGATGGGTTGTATTTGCCCTCCACCTTTTTCCCTTCCAAATCCATCACTACCATGTCTTCCGGTTTCAGCTTCTCATAATCCACGCCGCTAGGCTTGATTACGAACAGGCCGCTCTCCCTGTCAATGGCGCTGACATTTCCCCAAGTAAAGGTTACTAATCCATAACGGGGCAAATCCATATTTGCTTCATACACTGCTTTTTTTAATTCTTCTAACATCACATTTCCCTCTCTCTACTTCAAAGAATCTACTGCGGCCCGCTCAATCGGAAGCCCTCCACTATAACGTTTGATAAATTCATCAAATCCTTCCACATCCTTCGCATCCGGGCTCAAAGTCTCGCTCTCCTGCCCTGCAAATACTTTTGCTTCCAGATACTGGGAAAGTGTTTCATCCGCTCCTTTGTTGATCATATAAGAAGCCAGAAGCGCGATGCCCCATGCGCCGCCTTCGCCTGCAGTCGCCATAACGGAAACCGGCGTATTTACAGCTGCAGCCATAATCTTCTGGCCCACGCCTTTGGTCTTGAACAGCCCGCCATGGCCCATCAGTACGTCAAGCTTAACGTTCTCCTCTTTCATAAGGATGTCAAGACCTGTCTTGAGCGCCCCAAGAGCTGTGAACAGATGCACGCGCATAAAGTTTGCAAGGTTAAATTTGCTGTTCGGTGTACGCACGAACAATGGGCGTCCTTCTTCAAAACCAGTAACATGCTCTCCGGAAAAATAGTTGTAAGCCAACAGCCCGCCGCATTCTGCATCGCCTTCCATTGCCTTATTGTACAATACAGAAAACAGCTTTGTCATATCAACTTCCACACCGAAACTCTCTGCGAATTCCTTGAAAAGATTTACCCAAGCGTTCAGGTCTGACGTACAGTTATTGCAGTGTACCATTGCCACTAAGCTGCCATCCGGGGTCGTAACCAGGTCGATTTCCGGATGAACCTTCTTAAGGTTATCTTCCAGCACTGCCATGGCAAATACGGATGTTCCTGCGGAGACATTTCCGGTACGCTTCTCCACGCTCTTGGTTGCAACCATTCCGGTTCCTGCATCGCCTTCCGGCGGGCATACCGGGATTCCAGCTTTCAGGTTACCGCTGACATCCAATAATTTTGCGCCTTCCTCCGTAAGGTTTCCGGCATTCTCGCCTGCAACCAATACCTTGGGAATAATATCTTGCAGTTTCCAGGAGAAGCCCTCGCCTGCAACCAACTCGTCAAACTGCCCCATCATCTTCTTGTCAAAATCTTTTGTTGAAATATCAATCGGGAACATACCAGACGCCTCGCCCACGCCGAGAACCTGCTGCCCGGTCAGCTTCCAATGGATATATCCTGCCAATGTGGTGAAATATGCCACAGAGCTGACATGCGCTTCCTTGTTGAGGATTGCCTGGTACAAATGGGCAATGCTCCACCGCTGCGGGATGTTGAAGTTAAACGCTTCCGTCAGCTTCTCAGAAGCTTCTTCTGTGATGGTATTCCTCCATGTACGGAACGGCACTAACAGCTCATTGTCCTTATCAAATGCCATATAGCCGTGCATCATCGCACTGAATCCAACCGCCCCAATCGTTGTCAAGGTTACGCCATACTGGCTCTTCACATCCTCCGCCATTTTGCTGTAGCAGTCCTGCAGGCCGTTCCAGATAGCGTCCAAGCTGTAAGTCCAGATATTGTCTACATACTGATTCTCCCAGTCATGAGCCCCAGACGCGATAGGAGAATTGTCGCTTGCCACCAACACGGCCTTAATCCTGGTCGAGCCAAACTCAATTCCGAGCGCTGTCTTACCGCTCTCAATATCCTGAATTATAAGATTCTTGTCCATTTTAAAAAAACCCTCCTTGCATTTTTACGTGACGATTTAAGCACGGAGAAGCAGCCGCTTTCACAATGCTTGTAATCATGCGAAAACGGTTGCTTCCCCTTTTATCTTTTTATTTTCCTAAAAATCCTTTGGTCTTCTCGTAAATACCCTGTCCGTCCAGGCCATATTTCTCCAACAGCTTCACCGCCGGGCCAGACTCACCATAAACGTCATTGACGCCAATTTTGCATACCGGGGTAGGCATCTTCGCGGATAAGCAGTCGCATACTGCACTTCCAAGCCCGCCAATCACGGAATGCTCTTCTGCAACGACTACCTTGCCAGTCTTCTTTGCAGAATTGAGGATAATATCCTCATCCAACGGCTTAATGGTATGGATGTTGATTACTTCTGCGTTCACTCCGTCAGCCGCAAGCTTCTCTGCTGCTTCCAAAGCGCCTCCTACGCACAGGCCGGTTGCAACGATAGTCACATCCGTACCCTCTTTCAGAAGCACGCCTTTGCCAATTTCAAACTTATAATCCGGCTTATCATTGATTACCGGAACTGCAAGACGTCCGAACCTTAAGTATACCGGGCCGTCCATCTCATAAGCCGCCTCTACTGCTGCCTTTGCCTCCACGTCATCAGAAGGATTGATGATTGTCATTCCCGGAATCGTGCGCATCAGAGCGATGTCTTCATTACACTGATGTGTCGCGCCATCCTCTCCTACGGAGATTCCTGCGTGGGTTGCGCCAATCTTAACATTCAGATGCGGGTAGCCCACAGAGTTCCTTACCTGCTCAAATGCCCTGCCTGCTGCAAACATCGCGAAAGAGCTTACGAACGGAACTTTGCCCGTGGTGGCAATTCCTGCTGCGATGCCCATCATGTTACACTCTGCGATACCACAATCAATATGTCTCTCTGGGAATTCTTTCTTAAATACACCAGTTTGGGTAGCTGCTGCAAGATCCGCATCCAACACTACCAGATTATCATGCTTTTTGCCAAGCTCTACCAGTGCGTTACCGTAACTGGCTCTGGTTGCAATTTTCTTTACTTCTGACATAATGCTTCACCTGCTTTCT
>CAJUFQ010000061.1 GCA_910585625.1 uncultured Lachnospiraceae bacterium | reverse complement strand
AAGCGGAAAAGCGGGGTATGCCAATCCGCTATTTCACAGAAAACTGCGAGGAGGTTGGAGGCTGATGGGGGAAATGAAAGCTATACAGACAGAATACAAGGGGTATTTATTCCGGTCCCGGCTGGAGGCAAGGTGGGCGGTGTTCTTTGATGCCTGCGGTGTGGATTGGGAATATGAGCCGGAAGGGTATGACCTTGGGAACGGGATTCATTACCTGCCGGATTTCCTGCTCAAAAGGGTGCAGCTTGGCGGCTATGGCTCCGGCAGTGAGTTTTCGGAAATACGCAGCCTTTATGTTGAAGTGAAGGGGCAGATGACGCAGGCAGATTCTGAAAAGATACTGGCATTCTATAAAGCCGGGCTTGCGGATGGGCTGCCTGCCATATCGGATACGCCTGTTTTAGTTCTGGGGGACATCCCGCCAGGGACAACGCTGGACAGGATGAGGTCATGGGTAGATGCGGAAAGCGGCAGGCCGTTTCCGTGGGGAGCGCGGGCGTTCCATTCCGGCACGGTTGACGGTATGGACTGCACGGCTTTCCCCTGCGTCAACCGTGAGGGATATCTGGAGCTGTTCGGACAGGCGGAAGAATACAACCGGCGTTTCATAGACCGCAGGGCAACGGAGCGGGCATACCGCCTTGCAAGGCAGGCGCGGTTTGAACATGGGGAAACGCCAAAAGTAAGGAGGGCGCGCTATGCGTGAGTTGAGTATTGCATATGGGAACAGCCGCAGCGCAAAGCAGTGGTCGAACAAGACCATACGGTTTGGGGAATTGAAAGAACGCCTGAAAACGACAATCCGCACACCGGAATCAGCGGAGGAATATGCCCGTTTCCCGAAATCGAAAAAGGATGCGGCAAAAGACCATGGCGGCTTTGTTGCAGGAGTGTTAAAGGGCGGCAGGCGGAAGATCGACACGGTGGAGTCCCGTTCCATGGTGGCGCTGGACGGCGACCGCATCGACCCGGAGTTCCTGGCGGGTTATGAAAAGGCCGTGCCGTATGCCTCCGTGCTTTACAGCACCCACAGCCATACGGCGGAAGAACCGAGGGTACGCCTTGTGTTCCCGCTGGCAAGGGACGTGTCCCCAGAAGAATATGTGGCGGTGGCGAGGTATCTTGCGCAGGGGCTTGGCATAGATTATTTTGACGAATGCTCCTACCAGCCTAACCAGCTCATGTACTGGCCGAGTACGCCTTCCAACGGTGAGTTCGTCTATAAAGAGGTGGGCGGTGCATGGCTTGACCCGGATGACGTCCTGTCGGCGCATCCGGAATGGCGGGACCCGACAAGGCTGCCCACATCCTCAAGGGAGAGCCGGGCAAATTCCATCAGCATACAGAAGGTGCAGGACCCGCTTGAAAAAGAGGGCGTGGTGGGATTGTTCAACAGGGTGTTCTTCCCTATAAGCCTTGCCATGGACGCTTTCCTGCAGGATGTATATGAGCCTACGGACAAGGAAGACCGCTACCACCTGACCGAGTCCAGCAGCATGGCGGGCGTGGAAATCAAGGAGGGCGGGAAATTCGCCTACAGCCACCATGCAAAAGACCCTGCCTATCTGAAACTCTGCAATGCCTTTGACCTTGTACGCATCCACAAATTCGGTGAACTTGATGACAAAGCATCCTTCAAGGCAATGTGCGATTTTGCGCTGACGATTGACAGCGTGAAGGTAGAGGCCCTGGAGGAGCGGCGCAGGCAGGCCGGAGAGGAATTCGCAGACGGGGAGGACTGGAGGAAAAGCCTGGAGCTTGACCGGAAAGGCGGCATAAAAGACACGCTGGATAACATTGTCCTGATCATCCAGAACGATGAGGAACTGAAGGGCATTGCCTTTAACTGCCACCGGGACGGGATCGACGCAAGGGAGGGACTGCCATGGGAGCAGATCAAGGGCGGCTGGAGTGATTCTGATGCGGCGGCGCTCAAGGTGTACCTCTCCAGGAACTACGGCATCTATTCCCCGACCAAGACGAAGGACGCCGTGGTGGCGGTGGCGGCGGAGCGGGCATACCATCCCATCCGGGATTATCTGGAGGGACTGCCGGAATGGGACGGCATCCCCCGCGTGGACACCCTGCTGGTTGATTATTTCGGCGCCGCGGATAACAGCTACACAAGGGCGGTCAGCCGAAAGTCGATGGCGGCGGCCATCGCAAGGGTATACCGTCCAGGGACGAAGTTTGACAGCGTCCCGATCCTGAATGGCCCGCAGGGCATCGGGAAGTCCACCTTTTATGCGAAGCTCGCCGGGGAATGGTTCTCCGACAGCCTGACGCTTACGGACATGAAGGACAAATCCGGCCCGGAGAAGCTGCAGGGGTACTGGATACTGGAGCTGGGCGAGCTGGCGGGCATGAGGAAGGCGGACATCGAGACTGTGAAGTCCTTTATCAGCCGTGTGGACGACAAGTACCGCGCGTCCTATGGCGTCAATGTGGAGAGCCATCCGAGGCAGTGCGTCATTGTAGGCACCACGAATGCGGAGACGGGCTTCCTGCGCGACATCACGGGCAACCGCCGCTTCTGGCCGGTGCGCGTGTCCGGCAGCTCCAGGAAGAAGCCGTGGCAGCTCACGAAAGAGGATGTGGCGCAGATATGGGCGGAAACGCTCGTGCTGTACCAGAAAGGGGAGAAGCTCTACCTGGAAGGCCAGGATGCTGAGATCGCCGTGGCGGAACAGGCGGACGCCCTGGAAACGGATGAGCGCGAGGGGCTGGTGCGGGAGTACCTGGACACCCTGCTCCCGGAGAAGTGGGCGGAGATGTCCCTGTTCGAACGGCGGAGCTACCTCAGTGATTCCGACTTCGGCGTCAGCAGGAAAGACGGCACGGTACAGCGTATGTATGCCTGCAACATGGAGATATGGTGCGAGTGCTTCGGCAGGGACGGCTCCTCCATGAAGCCTGCGGATTCCTACGCCATTGCCGCCATCATGCGCAAGATCGAGGGGTGGGAGAAAGCGGAGCGGACAACGTACCCGCTCTATGGACGGCAGCGGGGGTACAAGCGGAAGCTGTCCTGAACACACCATGGCACAGGCGGCAGCCGTCCGAATAAGTGTCCTGCCGCCCGTCCTGTAAAGGGGCGGCGGTATATCAAGGAAAATAACAACATTGGGACAAGAGGACAAGACAAAACCTATTGAGAAAAAATAAAAGAAAATATAGAAATGGGCGTGTGTATATGTGTATATACGCGCGTATAGAAAAAATCGGGCTGTTGTCCATCCTTTTGTCCAGAAAGGAATACGGAATGCGGGAAAAACAGATTGAACAGAAGCTGGTGCAGGAATCCAGGAAAAGCGGCGGCATCTGCCCCAAGTTTACGTCTCCTGGCTTTGCCGGGATGCCGGACAGACTGCTGCTCCTGCCGCATGGCAGGATGGCATTCGTGGAACTGAAAGCGCCGGGGCAGAAACCGAGGCCGCTCCAGGCGGCACGCCACAGGCTGCTGCGGGGACTTGGGTTCAGGGTATATGTACTGGATGACGAGGGGCAGATTGAAAAAATAATATCAGAGATTGGGGGTGATGCCTTATGAAGTTCGTACCACACAGCTATCAGAGTTTCGCAATCGAATATATCAAAAGCCATCCGATAGCGGCTGTCCTGTTGGATATGGGCTTGGGCTGAGGGCAAGACAGGGATAACGCTGACCGCACTCAACGACCTTTTGTTTGATAGCTTTGAAGTCCATAAGATTATCGTTATTGGCCCATTAAGGGTGTCAAGGCATACATGGCCTGCGGAAATTGAAAAATGGGATCATCTGAAGGGACTGAAATACAGCGTGGCGGTCGGGACGGAAAGTGAAAGGCTGTCGGCACTCCAGAAACAGGCGGACATTTACGTCATCAACCGGGAGAACGTGCAGTGGCTGATTTCTGAAAGCGGAATACCGTTTGACTTCGACATGGTGGTGATTGATGAGTTATCATCCTTCAAAAACCACCAGACGAAGCGGTTCAGGGCGCTGATGAAAGTCCGGCCGAAGGTAAAGCGCATCGTGGGGCTGACAGGGACGCCGAGCAGCAACGGCCTCATGGATTTATGGGCGGAGTTCCGGCTGCTGGACATGGGGGAGCGGCTTGGCAGGTTCATCGGGCAGTACCGCACTTCTTACTTCCGGCCGGATAAGCAGAACGGGCAGGTGGTATTTTCCTACAAGCCGCTGCCTGGGGCGGAGAAGCAGATATACGGCAAAATCTCCGACATCACCATTTCCATGAAGTCTGACGACCACCTGCAGATGCCGGAGCTGATAAATTCCAGATACACCGTGTATCTCTCCGAGAAGGAGGATTCGCATTATGCGGATTTGAAGAAAGACCTCGTCCTTCAGCTTCCGGACGGTGAGATCACAGCCGCCAATGCCGCATCCCTTTCCGGGAAGCTGTCGCAGATGGCGAACGGCGCAATCTACACGGATGCCGGGGAGACGGTCGCCATCCATGAGCGGAAGCTGGACGCACTGGAGGACATCATCGAGGCGGCGAACGGAAAGCCGGTGCTTGTGGCTTACTGGTTCCGGCATGACCTGGAACGCATCACGGAACGGCTCCACAAGCTGAAAATACCATGTTCCAGGCTGGATACGGACGGCAGCATCCGGAAATGGAACGCCGGGGAAATCCCGGTGGCGCTGATCCACCCGGCATCCGCAGGACACGGCCTCAACCTCCAGGGCGGAGGGAACACGCTGGTGTGGTTCGGCCTTACCTGGTCACTGGAATTATACCAGCAGACGGTGGCGAGGCTGTGGCGGCAGGGGCAGCAATCAGAAACCGTGGTGGTGCAGCACATCATCACGAAAGGCACCATAGACGAGCGGATCATGAAAGCTCTTTCCGAAAAGGACACCACGCAGGCCGCACTGATCGATGCGGTGAAGGCAGATTTAGATTTATAAGCCAATCCATGAAAATCAATGACAATCCATGCCAATCCGGGAGAAATAAAAATATTTAACAGGAGGCATCAGCTATGGGAATCATATGGCAGTATTTAGACAAAAGGGGCGCGACCGCCAATGCACTGAGGGATTACGGGAGGATGGAATTCATCATCAGCCACACGGACGATGAGATCAAGGCGGCATACCAGAAGATGGGAGGCATCAGCAGCCCGCGGCCTGACGGTATGCCACACACGCACAATCCCCATGCGGCGGAGGACAGGATAGTCAAGGGCATTGAGGAGATCGATGTGCTGAAAGAGCGGTACCGGGAGGCGGTGGAATTCATGGCATGGTTTGGGCCGGCATGGGAGCAGCTTACAGAAGATGACCGTTACGTTCTGGAATGTTTCTACATGGGCGGGAACGGACCGGCAGTCAACGCCGTCTGCGAGCGTTTCCAGATTGAGAGGAATTCGGCATACCGCAGGAAGAACCGGGCGCTGTCAAAATTGTCCGTCATGCTGTACGGGAAATAAAAGTGTCCACTTTGCGGGCATGACATTTGGTTTTGGACGTGGTATGCTGATAGCATGAGAAAATGTCAAGAGGGACTTCGCAGGAGCAAAAGAATCCTGCGGGGGCTTTCTTTATGCCTATAAGGAGGTGAGGCAGATGCCAAGGAAACCGAAGAGGCCGTGTTCCTTCCCCGGATGCCCGAAGCTGACGGAAGGGAGGTTCTGTGAGGAGCATGGGAAGCAGGAGAACCGCCGCTACGAGAAGTACGACCGCGACCCGGCTGTACGCCGTAGGTATGGGAGGGCATGGAAGCGTATCCGTGACCGCTATGCAGCCAAGCATCCGTTCTGTGAGGAGTGCCAGAAGAAAGGACTGCTGCGGCCGGTGGAGGAAGTACACCATAAGCTGCCATTGGCAGAGGGCGGGACGCATGACGAGGAGAACCTCGTGTCGCTGTGCCAGCCCTGCCATGCAAGGATTCATGCGGAGCGCGGCGACAGGTGGAATAAGCGTTAGGTCATTGTGTGCGGGTTCCCTGTGGACCCGCCAGGGCCCTATCAATCTCTACAGCCTGTGTGCCGGGGAACGGGCGTGGGGTCACACGCATAAAAACCGGAAATCAAACGGGGGATTAACCCCTCGGAGATTTCCGTAAAATAAAGGCTTTCAAGGTGCTGCGGCGTTTGATTTCCGCAGCATTTTTTCAAAGAAAATCAAAGAAACGGGGTGAAAACAGTGGCAAAAGACGGCAGCGGGCGGGGCGGCGCAAGGCCGGGGGCGGGACGCAAGCCCAAGGCACTCACGGAGAAGATTGCCGAAGGCCGGCCGGCGGAAGTCATGATGGAGCCGGCCGAGCTGGAGGGCGTGGATGTGCCGCCCGTGAAGGACTTCCTGAAATCCCCGCAGAAAAGCGGGCGGGAGCTGGTGGCGGAGGAAGTCTACAACGAAACGTATGCCTGGCTGAAAGCAAGGGGATGTGAAAAGCTGGTCACGGTGCAGATGGTGGAGCAGTACGCCATGAGCGTGTCCCGGTGGATTCAGTGCGAGGAGATTGTTTCGTCCACTGGATTTCTGGCGAAGCACCCGACTACAGGAGCCGCCATTGCCTCCCCTTATGTCACCATGAGCCAGTCCTACATGAAGCAGACCAATTACTGCTGGATGCAGATATACC
>CAJUFQ010000060.1:291-6620 GCA_910585625.1 uncultured Lachnospiraceae bacterium | reverse complement strand
CACATATTAGAAAAAAACTCTTCTTTAAGAGTGGATAATTGCTGTTCTATTTTTTCATATTCGTCAACTTTACAAAAAAGCATGTCTAAGCAATCCACAATACGCAACTGCTCCTCAATTGGAGGAAATGGAAATAACATGGAATTGATTTTATCCAGGCTAAGATTGCTTTGTGCCATTTTTGATGCCTTTGCATTCATACGATGTTTGTATGCCAATAACATATAATATACATATTCTTTGGATACCTGCTCAGAAAACGGAAGAAAGCCAAGGACGCTGTCTGGGAAACAGGCATCAAATGTCAGTATAGCGACATCACCAATATTTGCGGCTATCGTGATGCATAATGTCCCCTTTTTCCATAGCCTGCTTTGGGCAAGTCCCTTTTCATTATAACAAGTGTTAAATTGTGTAATGTATTTATTGGCTGCGGCGACATCTCCAGTCTGGATCATAGGGATTGTTCCGTCAATATAAAGGCTTTCATCATTTCGCGGTCTGTGTTTTGATTTTCCTCTTGCTAATTCGCCAATATCACACAGCTTCACCCATGTCCAATTATCAGGGATATTAAAAGGTATTGAATCTTCTGTTTTTGAAGCGGCCTTCTTAATTTTTTTGTTATTGGCAAGATTGTTTTTTATATCCTGCAACCTGTCCAATGTTGTTTCCACAGGCGTATCTTTAGCAGACTGTTCTGTCAGTTTTCCTTCGACTGCTGCTTGAAGTATGGATAGCCGTAAATCTTCTGTTAATATCATTGTTCCACCCCCAGAAGACCAAGAATCTCCTGCAATTTCTCATCCAGTCTGCGGTCAAGCCGGTCTCGTTCTTCCTTAAAATTAATTATAGTATCTTCTGGTGATAAGATTACTTTCTCCTCATTTGGGAATCCACAAAAGTCAAGGTTATAGTTTTTATCAATGATTGCTTCAATGCTGACACATTGAGATTTCCATGTGTCGGATAAAGAAGCGTCTGATTTTTTATCTTTTATTTCAATGCGGTTATCCCACCACTCGTCGATGGCAGACAGTTTTTCTCTTGTGATAGGGTTCCGTTTCATGCTGAATTTTTGTCCGTTTTCCAGGTCAAACCGATAGAACCATGTTTCAGTTGTACTGCCAGTTTTGTCAAAGAACAACAGATTTGTGGCAATCGGTGTGTATGGGGCAAAACAGCTTCCCGGCATACGGATGATCGTATGTACATTACAATCCTTGAACAGTTTTTTCTTGACTTCAATCAAACTGGCATCATCATTCTGCATGAATCCATCCGGCAGGATTATGCCACAGCGCCCACCGTCCTTTAGGCGGTAGAGGATTTCTATCATAAAAAGGTTGGCTGTTTCAGAACTGCGGAGCTGTGATGGGAAGTTCACCTGTATGGCATCCTGCTCATGGCCGCCGTATGGAGGATTCATCAGGATGAAATCAACCTTTTCATTGTCTTTGTAATCCCGCACATTTTTCATGAGGGAATTCTCATGATAGACACGTGGGTAATCCACATCATGGAGCAGCATGTTAGTGGTGCAGAGCATATAAGGGAACTGCTTTTTTTCCACGCCGAACACGGTCTTCTCAATAATGGCATTGTCCTCGGCTTTCTTCCGCTGTTTCCGCAGATGTTCTACAGCGTCAATGAGGAAGCCCCCTGTACCGCACGCAAAATCAGCCGTGACTTTGCCAAGCTGTGGATTCACTTTTTCTGTGATTAGCTGCGTCAAGGCACGCGGCGTGTAGAATTCGCCGGAACGTCCTGCGCTCTGCAGGCTTTTCAGCAGGGTTTCATATATCACATTGAAGGAATGGTGTTCTTCCCGGTCATCGAAGTCAATGCCGTCCAGCAGGTTGACGGCTTTGCGGATGCACACGCCGTCCTTCATGTAATTGTAGGATTCCGCCATCATTTCCTTCACGATTATCCTGCGCCTGGAACTTTGCGCGGTTATGGACAGATTCTTTAATTCCGGGAACAGGGTATTGTTCACGAAATTTACCATATCGTCCCCGGTCATCTGGTCTTTCTGGGATTTTCCCTTTGCCCAGTTCCGCCAGCGGCATTTTTCCGGGATGGCGCTTTGGAATCCGTCCTCATACAGCTCCCACATATCCTCTTTTAAGTCATATACTTTCAGGAACAGCATCCACACGAGCTGCGACAGCACCTGGACGGTCCCGTTCACGCCGTCGTCGTCACGCATGATGTTCTCCCATGATTTTATCAGGTTTCCGATTGCCATATGTCCCTCCGTTTACGCTACATATATCTGCTGTTCGATTTCCGAGAGCATTTCCATATATTTCTCTTTCCCGCCGAAGCCCTTTACAATGACAGTCGGCGCGTTGATCTGTATAAATTCCGGCATGTTCAGGATGCGCATATTGGTAAGCTCGTCAATGTTCCGGTCACGGTACGCATCCAGCAGCAGGCGTATGACGCCCTGGTTTTCCTTGCTGAATTTATCGAGGTAGCCGGACACCAGTATGCGGTCGATGCGTTCCTCTTTAGTCAGCGGCTGTTTTTCATAGCCGATATAAGAGAGGACGTCGTAATCATCCACATGGCTTTCCGGGATCGTTTCACGCACGAAATCAATGAATACGCCGTCCGCGACAAGCTGGTCCAGCAGTTCCTGCTTCTTTTTCTGCGCGAGCCATATTTTCCTGAACTCTTCATAATATGGGTACAGCCTGCGCAGGTTGCTGCGGGAATAGTCGATGATGGATTCGGTGATCAGGTTCCCGTTGGCGTCCAGGTATTCCACCTTTTCGTTTATGATGCTGACAGGGATGCCGTTGATCACATATTTTTCCCGGCCATTAGGTTTTTGTCCGCTGGGCGGGTCTCCACTGTGGCCGTCTGTATCATCGGAAAAGCCGCCGCCACTACCCATAGCACCATCTGGAATGTCTGCCTCCGGACTGCCGTCTGTGAAGCTGTCATCTTCACCAACGTCTTTTATCTGTACGGGGTCGCCATCAAAGGCTGGGTCTGCAAATTTCACATAATTCCTGCGGAAGTCCATGATGGTGAAATACAGTTTGCCGCAGTCCTCGCGGACGCGGGTTCCTCGTCCTATGATTTGTTTGAATTCCGTCATGGAGCCGATTGTGCGGTCGAGGACCACGAGCTGGCAGGTCTGGGAATTTACGCCCGTGCTCATCAGCCTGCTCGTGACGGCAACCACAGGGTACGGCTCATGGGGGTCTGTAAAATCCTCCAGAAGTAGCTTCTCGTCCGAACCGGCAGTAATCTGCGCAATGTAATGCGGCTGTTCCCTGACCAGGTCTTTATTTTCATTCACCAGGGCATTGCGCATGCGTTCAGCGTGGTCGATGTCCTCACAGAACACAATGGTCTTTGAAGAGCGTCTGGTTTCTTTCAAAAAGTCGGAGATGCGCCTGGCAACGGCAAGGGTACGCTCCTCCACGACCAATGTACGGTCAAAATCCTTCTGTTCATAGATTCTGTCCTCAAGGGGCTTCCCGTGGATATCCAGTGCGCCCGGCGCAGGGCGGTATCCGTTGACATCTATATCCAGATTGACGCGGATGACCTTGTATGGGGCGAGGAAGCCATCGTCAATGCCACGTTTTAAGCTGTATGTATAAACCGGGTCCCCGAAATATTCGATATTGGACGTATCCTTTGTTTCCTTCGGCGTGGCTGTCATGCCGATCTGTATAGCCGAGCTGAAATACTCCAGTATCTCATGCCAGGAACTTCCCTCATCAGCACTCCCGCGGTGACACTCGTCTACAATGACCAGGTCAAAAAAGTCGCGGTCATAGGCGGTGTAATAGTTTTCCGCCCCGTCCTTCATCTGGTGGTATAAAGAGAGGTAGACCTGATGCACGGTATCCATCTCACGGTTTTCTAGGCGGTGCATCTTCTTCCCGAACGGAGCAAAATCGTCACGCATGGGCTGGCCGACGAGGATGTCCCGGTCGGCGAGGAAAAGGGCGCGTTTTACCGTGCCTGCCTGCAGCAGCCGCCAGATGATCTGGAATGCTACCAGTGTCTTGCCTGTGCCTGTGGCGAGGACGACCAGCATACGCCTGTCGCCGCGGGCAATGGCCGCCAGTACGCGGTTGATGGAGATCCACTGATAATAGCGCGGTTCGTGGTCGCCTTCTTTATAATGGTAGGGGACGGAGAGCATCTTCTCCTCCTCATCGGTAAAACCGCTCTCGGCTCGGTAACGTTGCCATAATTCTTCCGGGGATGGGAATGCGTCCAGCGGGATATCTGTGGATTCTTCCCCGGTCAGCATATCGTGCATGGTAAAAGAATCTCCATTGGAAGCAAATGCAAAAGGCACATCCTCCATATGCATGGCGTATTTGACCGCCTGCGGTAGCCCACCTAATGGGGAATGGCTGTTATCCTTTGCTTCTACAACGGCAAGCGGGAAATTCAGGCTGGCGTCTGAATAGAATAAAAGGTAATCAGCGAAGTATGCTTTCCCGCGCTTTGCCTTTTTCCCATCAATCATGATGCGCCCTTTGGTTATGGGGAATTCCATGCGGATGCAGTTTTTCGGCCATGTCCGCTCAATGGCCGGGGTAATGAAGTTCAGTTTTATTTCTTCTTCAGTCATCTGTTTTTTATCAATCATGCTCCGCACTCCTTCCTGTCTTGATATGGTGCAGGATGTCGCCATAGTCACAGTCTAGCACATCGCATATCCTGCCGAGGACGGCGATTGAGACTTCCTGCTCTTTACGCATCCGGGTCATTGTGTTTGGGGCGATGCCAGCCGCTTTCCGCAAGTCGGATGCACTCATTTTTTTATCGATCAATAATTTCCATAATGGATCATAGGACACGGACATAGTTTTTCTCCAAAGGGTGATGTTTGGTATCTATTATAGGGTAGCCATACACATTCTGTCAATTAGATTTCGCAATATGTTGCGATATTTTCTTTTATTGAAATCCGGTTTAAACACAGAAAGAGCAAGAAAAGCGGGCGGCTGATCAAGGTATCAGCGCCTGCTTCTCTCGCTTACTCTTGGATGGGAATTATTTGGATGCGTATCCTGCTTTTGTATCGCAGACCATGGCGGGTTCGGATTGTGCCGGGGATGCAAGTGAGATGTGGATGGAGCCTTCTTCGTAAGCCACCTGAATAGCATCCCCGATGTGGAAGCCGAGCGCCTCCAGCCATTTCCCTTCCATCTGTATTTTCGGCGTTTCGATGTACCCGCTGCCAAAGTAATGGTTTTTACTTTGCCGTGCGCGTGAGGAATACTGTACTTTCATTTTTTTTGTCTGCATAAGCTGCCTCCTTTTCTTTTGGTACGGACATGTTAAATCTGGTTTGAGATAATAGCAAGCGGATTCCACACCATAAACTGCACAAACATCCAGGCAGATGATTGTCCAGTATTCTGGGGATTTCTGCTTGCTATTCTGTGCGGACAGAGCGAACATGTACCTACCAAAACAAAGGAGGCATACATATGCAGATGGATATTAAATTTGAACTGAAGCCAAAACAGCGGCCAAAGCTGGCGGAGGAGATCGCTACGGCGCTGCACACAGTCCCATGCTACCAGAAAGCACCGAGCCTGGCCTATAAAATTGGTGACTGCACTTTAGAAAGGGACGGGACGCTCCGCATCCCGGACAGCGTGGACAGGGAAAAGGTCAGCAATCTATTGGAGCATCTGAAAGAAAAAGGGTTCACAGGCGAAACCGAGCAGGCAGAGGATAGACTGACCGTCAGCATCCCAAGGGAGTTATTCACACAGGAGGCATTGGAAAACCTTGCAAAGCTGGTGGAGAACAAGGGCAGATTGATGGCACGGGCCTTCCAGGCTGATGATATCCGCCTTACGGTCACGGAGGATGCGGTCAGTTTCCCATGGTTTCCGTTTACAGCCAATCCGGACGAAACGGCGGCCTATACGGAATTCGTAGAAAAACTGTGCGGGATGGCAAGACGCATGAAGCGTGTGTCCGGCAAGCCGATGGAAACAGACAATGATAAATATGCTTTCCGCTGTTTCCTGCTCCGGCTCGGCTTTATCGGGGATGAATACAAAGCTGCCCGGAAAATCCTGTTGAAAAACCTCACAGGTAATTCCGCTTTCCGGCATGGGAAATAAATACCATAGATTTTGGAAATGCCCTGCCCACATAAATTGGAGATGCAGGGCATTTTCCGTGGTATCGGTTTGGCTGTCGGCGGATGGTTACTCGGTCTTTATCTGCAAGGTTTTGATGGCTTCCGGGCGGGTGAGCCTGCCGTCCAGGAACTCATAGGCAAGGTAGCCTGTCTGGTGCTGGAGTGTGAACCTCTCCGTCAACGT
>CAJUFQ010000060.1:0-281 GCA_910585625.1 uncultured Lachnospiraceae bacterium | reverse complement strand
TAGCCTACACTCTTTCCCTACACGACGCTCTTCCGATCTGAGTGTGAACCTCTCCGTCAACGTCCGCACGGACAGCGGGAGGCGGTTCACGATCCAGTAGTGGCTGAAATCCCCGAATGCAACGGGCAGGCTCCCCGGTGTGGCGGACGGCATGAATTCCGAGGTATGCACGGGCTTCCCAAAGATGGTGTCGCTGTTATGGTTCCACAGGTAGCTGCCGCCCGTGTCCTTTAACGTGCGGAGCGTGAGGGCAGTCTCGTCATTCATGATCCACACGCCGT
>CAJUFQ010000059.1 GCA_910585625.1 uncultured Lachnospiraceae bacterium | reverse complement strand
TAGCTTACGAAGAAGGCTCCATCCACATCTCTCTTGCAGCCCCGATACAATTCGAACCCTCTATGGTCTGCGATGCAGAGGCTAGGTACGCATCAAAATAATTCCTACAGAAATCCAGAAAGGCCAAGGGCAAAATACACACTGGCGCCATTGCCAGCCAGCTAATGCCCTTGGTCTTTTTATCATGGCAATCATTTTCCTGTTCCTCAAATTTTAATCAATATACACTAACGCATTGCATTTCTCACTTTTCCGTGATACAATAAAAAAGTCAAAGAATGGAGGTTCATAATGGCTGTTAATTATAAAAAACTCTTTCATTTAATGATAGAAAAGAATCTGTCTAACTCTGACTTGCAGCGTAAGGCTGGATTTTCCGGCAATATACTTACACGGCTCAAGCGCAACCGTTATGTTTCATTAGAGAGCATAGAAAGCATCTGCCGCGTGCTGGAATGCGGCGTTGATGATATCCTGGAATTTGTTCCGGAGGAGGGAACTGAAAATGGATAAAAAGAAGATCGAACAGATCCGCCAGCAATACGATCTGATCATCCACAATATTGAAAACGCAGACATAGAATTCTGGTATGCCCGCGAACTGATGCCGCTGCTGGGCTATGGCCGTTGGGAAAACTTCGATAAAACTGTCTGCCGTGCCATGGAGTCCTGTGAAACTTCTGGCATAACTGTATCAGACCATTTTCGTGAGGTCACGAAAATGGTTGAACTGGGCAGCAGGGCAAAAAGGAACGTAAAAGATTACATGCTTACCCGCTATGCCTGTTATCTGATTGCACAAAACGGCGACCCCAAAAAAGAAGAGATTGCTTTTGCGCAAAGCTATTTTGCCATACAGACAAGGAAGCAGGAACTTATCGAGGAACGCATTGCATTGATCGAGCGCACAGAAGCGCGCGGCAGATTGCGTGAATCTGAAAAACGCCTTTCCCAAAATATTTATGAACGTGGCGTGGATGACGCAGGGTTTGGCCGTATCCGTTCCAAGGGCGACCAGGCGTTATTCGGAGGCTATACGACACAGGAAATGAAAAACCGCCTTGGCGTAAAAAGCAGCCGTCCGCTGGCTGATTTTTTGCCCACCCTCGCAATTGCCGCAAAGAACCTCGCAACAGAAATGACAAACTACAATGTGGAAGAAAAAAACCTACAGGGAGAAAGTTCCATTACTGGGGAACACGTTCAGAATAACCGTTCTGTGCGGGATATGCTGGGGCAGCGTGGCATCAAGCCGGAAAACCTGCCGCCCTCCGAAGACATCAAAAAGCTGGAACGGCGTGTAAAATCACAGGAGAAGAAAATCGCTGCACAGGCCGGAAAACTGCCGGAAGGTTTCATGGAGGACGAACAGGATGGCTAACTTATCACAACAAAAACGGCAGCGGATGCTGAAATTTTTACAGACTATCCGTGAGGAACATAAAGACGATGATGATATGTTAATCGCATTGGGTGAAATAGAAAGTGAACTGAATGCAAAAAAATACGGTCTCGTATGGGAGCAGCATGAGGAAGCTGTAGATATACAGATGCGGGATAATATTCCTGTATTTACAGAATGCACAGATAAAGAGATTACCGCTGATACAGGCAACAGCTATAACTTTATACTTGAAGGCGACAACCTACACAGTCTTCGACTGTTAGAAAAAACCCATACCAGACGTATAGACCTTATCTACATAGACCCACCCTACAACACAGGCGGCAAAGATTTCCGATATGATGACAGCTTTGTTGTAAAAGAAGATGGTTTCCGGCATTCAAAATGGATCTCTTTTATGCGGGAACGGCTTTTGGCAGCAAAAAACCTATTGTCCGACAAAGGTTCTATTTTTATATCTATTGACGACAATGAAGAAGCGGTATTGAAACTGTTATGTGACGATGTATTTGGAGAAGATTGCTTTGTATCCAATATTGCATGGCAGCGGACTTACTCTCCCCGGAATGATTCCAAAGGCTTAAGCGTAGAGGTTGAGCATATTTTACTGTATAGCAAAAATACCATGTGGTCGCCGCACAAATTAGAGCGGACTGAAAAAATGGACTCCATATATAAAACCCCGGACAATGATACCGAGCCATGGACCAGCAGCTCATTGACAGCTCCAAGCGCATCTACACACCAAGGCATGGTGTACGCCATACAACATCCATTCACCGGAGAATTAATGTATCCTACCAGCGGAAGATGCTAGGCTATGGACCAGCAGCAAATGTTGGAAAATATGTGTGCATGGGGCGAATATAAACTGGAACAACTGGATGATTCCCCAAAACGCGCAGAAGTCTGCGGCGTTCCAGTATCCGAAATACGCCAAGATGTGAAAGGGATTATTCTGGCCCAGCCATTGGACGATGCACGCAAGCAGGCAAAATATATTTTAGAGCACGGCCCATGGCCGTACTTCTATTTTACCAACAAAGGAAAAGGCGGCATTCGAAGAAAAACTTACTTAAAGGACACCAAAAACAAAGGCCGGATGCCTACAAATCTCTGGGTTTATGATGAAGTCGGACATACAGATGGCGCAAAAAAGGAATTGAAAACTATTTTTAATGGAAATATCCCTTTTGATACGCCTAAACCTACCGCACTGCTTGAACGTATCCTGCAGATTGCCACAGAAGACGACAGCCTGATTCTAGATTTTTTTGCCGGTTCCGGCACAACAGGGCATGCCATATTAAAATATAATATGGAACATCCAAACAGCCAGCGCAGTTTTATCCTCTGCACGAACAATGAGAATAATATCTGTGAGGAAGTTACCTATGAACGTATCCGCAGAATCATCCGCGGATATGGAAGTGTCCCAGGCATTCCATCCAACTTAAAATACTACCGTACAGAATTTGTGCCAAAAGACATTGACGATGTCAGCGATGCCCTGCTTGGCCATATTGCCGAGATGATCCAACTGGAACACGGTGTAAAAATTGACGGCAGCAATTACCTCATGGTCATGAGCGATGACGAGGCAGACGCACTGGAGCAGCATTGGGAACAATATCAAAATATAAAAGCGGTATATATCTCCAAAAATGTGCTTTTGACCACGAAGCAAAATGTTCTGTTTGGCAGTGCTGATATCCATATTATCCCAGATGACTACTTCAAATTTGAGATGCAGGAGGTGGGTGAATCATGGTAAACCCAGGATTAGCAATCAGGCTGTTTGATTTTCAAGAACAGGCTGTGCTCAAGCTGCTGGATCTGACATCGAAGCCTGGCAGGAAGCAGACCATTGTCATGAAAGCCCCGACAGGCTCCGGCAAGACAATTATTCTGATTGATTATGTAGATAAATATTTAAGCAATGTCAGTGCCAGTACCGCCTTTATTTGGCTCTGCCCCGGAAAAGGGGATTTAGAGGAACAAAGCCGTGAAAAAATGCGCAAATTCGCTTCAGGTCGTGCCACACAGAATCTGTTTGACGCATTGCTGAACGGATTTGCATCCGGCAGCACGACCTTCATTAATTGGGAACTGGTGACCAAGAAAGGCAACACGGCTATCCGTGACTGCGAACGCAAGAACCTGTTTGACCGCATTGCCGAGGCGCACCGAAGAGGCTCAGAATTCATTATCATTATTGATGAGGAACATTCCCATAATACAGCCAAAGCAAAAACAATCATTGATTCTTTTGCCGCAAAAAACATTGTGCGTGTCAGCGCCACTGCCATCCAGAACAAACGACATGAATTTTTTGAGATTGATGAAGTAGATGTCATTAGTGCAGGGCTGATCACCAAGGCATTATATGTCAATGAGGGTATAACCGACAATCTTGAAATCACAGATGATTACGATCATCTGCTTGACCTTGCCGATGCAAAGCGCAAAGCCATCGCTTCACGCTACCAGTCCATCCATAAAAATATCCGTCCTCTTGTGCTTATTCAATTTCCTAACGGCCAGCCGGAAACAATTGCCGCCGTGGAAAAGAAGCTGGAAACTATGGGATACAGTTATGACAATGGAATGGTCAGCAAATGGATGAGCGAAGATAAGAAAGACCTCCCGGATAATCTTACAGAAAATGATGGAATCCCTGTATTCCTGCTCATGAAGCAGGCTATCAGCACAGGATGGGACTGCCCAAGGGCAAAAATCCTCGTCAAATTGCGCGAAAGGATGAACGAGAATTTTGAAATCCAGACGATCGGACGCATCCGCCGTATGCCGGAAGCAGCACACTACGAAGATGACCTGTTGGATTTCTGTTATGTATATACGTTTGATGAAAAATACAAAGCCGGGCTTCTGGCAGATATAGATAAAGCCTATGAAACCCGCCGCCTGTTTCTGAAAGATAAATGCAAAACATTTACATTGGAAAAAGAAATCCGTGACCGGGATTTTGATGGCCTTGGCGAACGCGAGGTTCTGAATAAAATTTACGATGCATTGGTGAAAAAATACGGGTTAGGCACCGATAAGGCAGATAACAAAATGCGGCTTGCCTCTGACGGATATAGGTTTGGCAATGAAATTATCGGCCACGCTTTGTATGGCCAGTACATACGCACCGACAGGGTTGCCGAAAGCACTACCTATTATACTACCCGCAAACGTGTAAATACACATAAGCATGGCATGGAAATGCTGCACAGCGTGGATTCCATCAAACGCACCATCAATATGCCGACCGCAAAGGTAAAAACCATTTTGGAACGCTTATTCCGCAAAGGCGGCAATGCAACAAAAAAACTCCTCCTGCTCGACACGGCTGAGTTTTATGCTTTTATCATCAATAACGAACATCTCCTGAAAGAAGAATTCCGGGAAGTTACAGCGGATATGGCCGTGCAAATGAGCATGCTCCTGCATCCCAAAAAATCCGCT
The DNA here is from genome assembly GCA_910585625.1 of uncultured Lachnospiraceae bacterium. GTDB lineage: Bacteria > Bacillota > Clostridia > Lachnospirales > Lachnospiraceae > Petralouisia. The sequence continues at coordinate 1,758 of CAJUFQ010000059.1, read as the reverse complement.
TTTCATATCCCCGACCAGGATTTCTTCAGATATGACCCTGGCGTTAAAAACGAAGTGAAGTACTTGAGCAGCGCCTACCATGAATATACGTCCGGCTATGCCACCAGCCTTGTGCGCAGCACGTCCGAAATGTTATTTGAGCAATATTGCGAAAAGCAGGACGACATTGAATGGGTATATAAAAATGGCGATACAGGACAGCAGTATTTTTCCATTGTGTATATTGACGCGCTCCAGCATCAATGGCTGTTCTACGCAGATTATATCGTTATGAAAAAAGACGGGACTGTGTGGATTATTGAAACCAAGGGCGGCGAAAGCCACGGCCAAAATAAAAATATTGATAAGCAGATAGAAAACAAGTTTAATGCTTTCAAAATATATGCGGCTGAGAAATGCCTGCATTGGGGATTTGTCCGTGACAAGGACAACCAGCTGTATATTAATAATACAACTTTCGCTTTGGATATGGCAGATGAAAACTGGCGACCTTTGGAAGCAATTTTTTAAATCTATAAAAAAATAAATTTAATGCAGATTATAAGAATTTTCCTAATAATAAAGAGGTGCATTTTATGTCTACAACTACACAAAAAAATAGTCCTTATGCGCTATTAAAAACAAAAGAAATCATTGCTATCCTTGACGGAGATACAAAATATGGAACATATGAATTTAAAGATCAAACTGAAATTCCAATTATGATGCCTTATCTAAGCGGTCCCGATTTATGTGGATTATGCACATTATTTGGGCTTCCAACCACATATTCATGGGGTGGAGTAAATTTAAGCAGATGGCAATATCTTGATAATTTGATGATTCATTGCATGGATGAAAATCGATGTTCAGACCTACTCGCACACTTGTTTGATAAGAAGCAGTTTTCAAAAATGCTTTCTAGACATGAGGCAGATGAAATGAATGCAGCTTATGAATATATTACCAAATCGATCATGCAAGAAATCAATGCCATTCTTTTCTTTGGCGGCAACGAATTGACTATCGTTGGAAATCAGTTTATTGTAAAGCCAATTGGAAGTACAGTGACTGTAGAAGCTCCTAAAATTAAGACCATAGATAGAGAGTACATTAAAGGAATTTCTTCTCGTGCATTAGCTGATGTGGAGCAAAAAAATTATGACAGTGCAATCACCAAATCTCGCACTTTACTGGAGGAAATTTTTTGCTATGTAATTGAACTAAAAAATGAAATCCCATCAGAAAGCGGGGATATTGCAAAACTTTATAAACAAGTACGTACACTTTATAATATGCACACCGATGCGAATACAGACCGCAGAATAAACACACTTCTATCTGGGTTAAATAGCATTGTATCGGCTATAGCTGAAATGAGAAATAAAGATAGCGATGCGCACGGAGTAGGTGCAAATCGAATTAGCATTGATGAGCATCATGCAAGGTTATTTGTTAATTCAGCAATGACAATGTCTGATTTCATATTATCTGTTGCCACCAAGTAGTTCTAACATAACAGCGGATGTATTTCTATCACAAATGACACATACAAGGAGTGGGGTTCTCTTGTCTCTAATCAAGACATACTAATAAGCGTGTATTTCTATTCTGAATGCAATTTTACCAGTAGAAGCAACACAGTTTACTCCCATTTTCGTTTTGTTTCGTATCAATGTATTTCATAAATTTAAACACCACCTAAACACCAAACACTTCCGAAGAATGCCCATTCTACCGCATTCTTCGGAACTTTTACCGTATAGAAGTCTTTCTTTT
>CAJUFQ010000058.1:1030-8237 GCA_910585625.1 uncultured Lachnospiraceae bacterium | reverse complement strand
TGTCTCTGGCTCCGGAAGTATTATAAGGAGGTGCCGTATATCCATGATGAAGATTAAAAAGGGCGATACCGTGAAGGTGATCGCCGGCAAGGACCGCAATGCGGAGGGAAAGGTTATTTCCGTGGATGTCAAGAAGGGAAGGGTGCTGGTGGAAGGGGTCAACATGATCACGAAGCATGCGAAGCCTTCTCAGGCGAATCCCAACGGCGGCATCATCCGGAAGGAAGCTCCTATTCATATTTCAAACGTAATGCTTGTCTTCAAGGGAAAACCCACCAGAGTAGGCTTCAAGTTTGACGGAGACAAGAAGGTTCGCTTTGCAAAGTCTACGGGCGAAGTAATTGACTAATCAAGCTGTGGAATGCACAGTTTAGGAAGGAGCAACGAGAAGTGGCTAGATTAAAAGAATTTTACTATGATACAATAGTAGAAGCAATGATGAAGAAGTTCGGATACAAGAACGCTATGGAAGTTCCGAAGCTGGAGAAGATCGTCATCAATATGGGAATCGGTGAGGCGAAGGAGAATGCGAAGGTTCTGGAGAACGCCGTTTCGGACATGGAGATCATCACCGGCCAGAAGGCCGTTCTCACCAAGGCGAAGAAGTCCGTGGCAAACTTCAAGATTCGCGAGGGCATGAACATCGGCTGCAAGACCACTCTCCGGGGCGAGAAGATGTACGAGTTTCTCGATCGTCTGGTGAACCTGGCCCTGCCCCGGGTACGCGACTTCAGGGGCGTCAATCCCAATGCCTTCGACGGCAGGGGAAATTATGCTCTTGGTATCAAAGAGCAGTTCATCTTCCCTGAGATCGAGTATGACAAGATCGACAAGACCCGCGGCATGGACGTGATCTTCGTGACCACTGCCAGAAGCGACGAAGAGGCCCGTGAGCTGTTGACTCTGTTCAACATGCCTTTCGCAAAACAATAAGGAGGGAAGTTCTAATGGCTAAGACATCACTGAAAATAAAGCAGCAGCGCAAGCCCAGATTTTCGACGCAGGCGTATTCCCGCTGCAGGATCTGCGGCCGTCCCCACGCTTACTTGAGGAAGTACGGTATCTGCAGAATCTGTTTCCGCGAGCTGGCTTACAAGGGCCAGATTCCCGGTGTCAGAAAAGCGAGCTGGTAAGGTGTGTGCAGGAGAGCGCACCCGACGCTCGCTTGCGAGCTGGTAAGGTGAGCGCAGGAGAGCGCGCCGGACGCTCGCTTGCGAGCTGGTAAGGTGAGTGCAGGAAAGCGCACAGGATGCTCGCCTGCAAGCTGGTAAGAAGGAGGAAAAGACAATGACAATGAGCGATCCTATCGCGGATATGCTTACGAGAATCCGCAACGCCAATATGGCCAAGCACGACACGGTGGATGTTCCCGTTTCCAAGATGAAGGTGTCCATCGCGCAGATCCTCTTTGACGAGGGGTATATAAGCAAGTTTGACATTATCGACGACGGCAACTTCAAGTCCATCCATATGACTCTGAAGTACGGCAACGACAAGAGCGAGAAGATCATCTCCGGTATCAAGAGGATCTCCAAGCCCGGCCTGCGGGTGTATGCGGGCAAGGACGAGCTGCCCAGAGTTCTGGGGGGCTTGGGAATAGCGATTATTTCCACCAATCAGGGCGTCATCACTGACAAGAAGGCTCGCGAGCTTCAGGTAGGCGGCGAGGTGCTGGCTTTCGTTTGGTAAGGTTCCGGATTCAGGAATCGGCAGAGGTGAGCTTGCAGGGCAGGCTCACGGAGGCAATGTTTTATTGGAGTTTAAGAATATAGGAGGTACGGGCATGTCGCGTATAGGTAGAATGCCAATCGCAGTTCCCGCAGGCGTAACTGTGGAGATTGCAGAAAATAACAAGATCACTGTGAAGGGACCTAAGGGGACGCTGGAGAGAGTGCTTCCCCATGAGATGACGATCACGCAGGAAGACGGGCAGGTGCATGTGAGCAGGCCCAACGACCTGAAGAAGATGAAGTCTCTTCACGGGCTGACCAGAACGCTTATCCATAACATGGTGGTGGGCGTCACCGAAGGCTACCAGAAGAAGCTGGAGGTCAACGGCGTGGGTTATAGGGCTGCTAAGGCAGGAAAGAAGCTGACCCTGAACCTTGGGTACTCCCATCCCGTGGAGATGGAGGATCCTGAAGGCATCGAGACGGTAGTAGAGGGACAGAACCTGATCACCGTCAAGGGCATCGACAAAGAAAAGGTAGGCCAGTTCGCCGCTGAAATCAGGGACAAGAGGAGACCGGAGCCTTATAAGGGCAAGGGTATCAAGTATGCCGATGAGGTCATCAGACGCAAAGTTGGCAAGACCGGTAAGAAATAGCAGATAAGGAGAGTATGAAGATGGTTAGCAAGAAGTCAAGAAAAGAAGTTCGTGTTAAAAAGCACATGAGAATTCGTAACCGCTTCAGTGGCACTGCCGAAAGACCGCGTCTGGCAGTGTTCAGAAGCAATAATCATATGTATGCTCAAATTATCGACGATACGGTTGGGAATACATTGGTATCCGCCTGCACTCTGGAAAAGGAGATCAAGGCAGAGCTTACGAAGACCAATAATGTTGATGCTGCGGCATACCTTGGCACTGTAATCGGCAAGAGGGCCGTGGAGAAGGGCATCAGCCAGGTTGTCTTTGACAGGGGCGGCTTTATATATCACGGAAAGATCGCGGCGTTAGCCGAGGCGGCCAGAGAAGCTGGCTTGGAATTCTAGGAAAGGAAGACGAACACACCATGAAAAATACAATCATAGATGTAAGCCAGATGGAATTGACCGACAAGGTTGTAACCATTAAGCGTGTGGCCAAGACCGTCAAGGGCGGACGCAATATGCGCTTCACTGCTTTGGTGGTGGTGGGCGACGGCAACGGCCATGTGGGCGCAGGCCTTGGCAAGGCGGTAGAAATTCCTGAAGCCATCCGCAAGGGGAAGGAAGACGCCATGAAGCACATCGTCAAGGTTGCCATGGACGAGAACAATTCGATTTCCCATGACTTCGTGGGCAAGTTTGGCTCTGCCAATGTTCTGCTCAAGAAGGCTCCCGAAGGTACGGGCATCATCGCAGGCGGTCCTGCCCGTGTTGTCTGCGAGCTGGCAGGCATCAAGAATATCCGTACCAAGTCTCTCGGATCCAACAACAAGCAGAACGTGGTTCTGGCAACCATCACCGGCTTGAGCCAGCTCAAGACGCCGGAGGAAGTGGCCAGGAGCCGTGGAAAGTCTGTGGAAGAGATTTTGGCATAGGCTGAAGGCTTTGGTCCGGCAGCTTTGAAAGGAGAACAGGAATGGAAGGAAAGAAGTTGAAAATCACTTTGGTAAGGTCCACCATCGGCGCGGTACGGAAGAACAAGGAGATTGTAGAGTCTATGGGGCTTCGCAAGATAGGCAAGTCCGTGATACTTCCTGACAATGATGCCACGAGAGGACAGATTCGCCTGGTGAACCATATGTTAAAGGTTGAAGAAGTATAATCAGACAAGGAGGTGTTAGAAATGGAATTATCCAATTTGAGGCCTGCAGAAGGTTCCAAGCATCACGATTTTAGGAGAGGCCGCGGCCATGCGTCCGGAAACGGCAAGACCGCAGGTAAGGGACATAAGGGTCAGAAGGCTCGTTCCGGCGCTCCCAGGCTTGGTTTCGAGGGCGGCCAGATGCCTTTGTACAGACGTATTCCCAAGAGAGGCTTTACCAATATAAACAGCAAGGAGATCGTTGCCATCAATTTGCGCGATCTTGAGCGTTTCGAGGATGGAACGACGGTGGACATAGCGAAGCTGAAAGAAGCCGGCATCGTCAAAAATCCCAGAGACGGGGTTAAGATACTCGGAAATGGAGAATTAACCAAAAAACTCAATGTAAAGGTGAATGCATTCAGTGCATCCGCAAAGGAGAAGATTGAGGCGCTTGGTGGAACAGCAGAGGTGATGTAATGCTTACAACGCTGAAGAACGCTTTCAAAATTAAAGAGCTCAGGGGCAAGATTTTCTTTACTTTCGTCATGCTGGTTGTGATCCGTATCGGATCACAGCTGCCTGTGCCCGGCGTGAACGGCGAGTTTTTCAGAAGCTGGTTCGAAGGCCAGGCAAATGGGGCCTTTAATTTCTTTGATGCGATTACGGGTGGTTCTTTCATCAATATGTCCATTCTGGCCTTGAACATCAACCCTTACATCACATCATCCATCATTATGCAGCTGCTTACCATTGCGATCCCCAAACTGGAGGAAATGCAGAGGGACGGCGAGGATGGAAGGAAGAAGATCACGGCCATAACGAGATACGTGACCATTGTGCTTGCGCTGATTCAGTCCACTGCCATGGCCGTTGCTTTCGGAAGGCAGGGGTATCTGCTGGAATATAATGCGTTGAGCGTGATCTCAGCGGTTGCCACGCTTACGGCAGGCAGCGCGTTCCTGATGTGGGTGGGCGAGAGGATCACGGAAAAGGGCATTGGAAACGGTATATCCATCGTTCTGGTCATCAACATCATTTCAAGGCTTCCGGAGGATCTGAAGAATCTGTTCGAGCAGTTCGTGTTCGGCAAGGCGCCTGCCACGGCGGTTCTGGCGGCGGCAGTTATCATCGCCATCATCGTGGGCATGGTTGTGCTGGTGATCATTCTGAACGACGGTGTGCGCAGGATTCCTGTGCAGTACGCCAACAAGGTGCAGGGACGGAAGATGGTGGGAGGACAGACATCCAACATTCCCCTGAAGGTGAATACCGCGGGCGTTATTCCGGTAATATTTGCCCAGTCGCTGATGCAGATGCCAATTATGATTTCGTCATTTGCAGGCTACAATGGGACGGGCGCATGGAGCGAGATCCTGAAATATCTGAATTCGGCCACATGGTGCAATCCCAGCGACCTGAAGTATACGGTGGGTCTGCTGGTGTATGTTGTGCTGATTATTCTCTTTGCATATTTTTACACTTCAATTACCTTTAACCCGCTGATGATCGCGGACAACATGAAGAAGCAGGGCGGCTTCATTCCGGGCATAAGGCCGGGAAAGCCCACCAGCGACTATCTGAACGGGGTACTGAACTACATCGTATTCATCGGTGCTGCAGGCCTCACGGTAGTGGCGGTTCTTCCCTATGTGTTCAACGGTATCTTCAAGGCCAGTGTCTCTTTCGGCGGAACGAGTCTTATCATCATCGTCAGCGTAGTGCTGGAGACCATGAAGCAGATGGAGTCTCAGATGCTGGTGCGGAATTACAAAGGCTTTTTGGAGAAGTAGGCCATATGTGTATGGTGCAGGAAACTGGTACACTGAGGGGAGACCCAAGGTGTGCCAGTTATTTCGTTGGATCCGGTATTTTTGGGAATTATATGAATTTTGTGTATTGCAAATCCGCCGGAAACTATGTACAATAGGAAAAGAGTCTGTGGCTGCGGGGCATCTATGGATTCTTTTGTGGTTGGCATGTGCGCAGAAGCGTATAGGGAGGTATAAGGATGAAGATAGTCATGTTGGGTGCGCCTGGCGCCGGAAAGGGAACGCAGGCGAAGATGATCGCGGAGGAGTACGGTATTCCCCATGTGTCCACGGGGGATATTTTCCGGGCGAATGTGAGCAAAGGGACGCAGCTGGGGGTGGAGGCCAAGAAGTACATGGATCAGGGCCTTCTGGTGCCGGATGAGCTTACCGTGAAGATCCTTCTGGACCGTGTGGCCAAGGAGGACTGTGCAGGAGGCTATGTGCTGGACGGTTTCCCCAGAACAATCCCTCAGGCGCAGGTGCTTGACGAGGCTCTGGATAAGCTGGGCGAAAAGCTTGATTATGCCATTGACGTAGATGTGCCGGACGAAAACATCGTCAGGAGAATGTCGGGAAGGCGCGCCTGCCTGAAATGCGGGGCGACCTATCATGTGGAGCATATTCCTCCCAAGAAGGAGGGCGTCTGCGACGACTGCGGCAGCGAGCTGGTGCTGCGGGACGACGATAAGGCTGAGACCGTCTCCAACCGCCTCAAGATATACCACGACCAGACCCAGCCTCTGATCGACTATTATACCCAGAAGGGCATTCTCAAGACCGTGGACGGAACCATGGACATGAAGGATGTGTTCGGGGCCATCAAGAATATACTTGCAGAGTAAGGCAGCGCCGGAAGGAAAATGATTGTGCCATGGGAATAATAATTAAGACGGAAAAACAGATCGGGCTGATAAGAGAATCCTGCAGGCTGCTGGCCATCGTGCATCAGGAGCTGGAGGAATTCATTCGACCGGGCATATCCACCAAGGAGATCGACATTAAGGGCGACACTTGCATCCGCAAACTGGGAGGAATCCCGAACTTTCTGCACTACAACGGGTATCCGGCCAGTATCTGCGTGTCGGTGAACGACGAGGTGGTGCATGGGATACCCAATAAGCACCGCATTCTGGAGGAGGGCGACATTGTCAGTCTGGATGCGGGGATGATCTATCAGGGATATCATTCGGACGAGGCCAGAACCCATGGGGTGGGAAAGATCAGCGCCGAGGCTCAGAAGCTTATCAACGTGACCAGAGAGAGCTTTTTCGCGGGCTTGAAGATGGCGAAGGCAGGGAACCATCTCTTTGACATCTCCAACGCCATTGCGGCCTATGTGAAGCCCTACGGCTACGGCATCGTGCGGGAGCTTGTGGGCCATGGCGTGGGAACCAAGCTCCACGAGGATCCCCAGATCCCCAATTTTGCCCAGACCCGCAGGGGACCTAAGCTCCGGCCGGGAATGACTCTTGCGGTGGAGCCTATGATCAACATGGGCAGAGCGGACGTGGAATGGCTTGACGATAATTGGACCGTTGTGACCGAGGACGGCTCCTGGTCCGCCCATTACGAGAACACGATTCTGATCACCGAGGGAGAGCCGGAGATCCTGACACGCTGCTGAGAAGGCTTTTGCGCCAGAGGCCGGGGTATTTGGGTGGTGCCGGGCAGGAAGACGGAGAAGCGGAGCCAAAAGGAGATGCTTTTGCGCCAGAGGCAGGCTATTTGGATGGTGCCGGGCAGGAAGACGGAGAAGCGGAGCCAAAAGGAGATGCTTTTGCAGCAGAGGGGGCTGGGACGGAGGACATGGTATGATAGGACATCTGGCTACGTCCAGAGCGGGGCATGACAAGGACAGATTGTATGTGATCGTGGCGCGGGAGGGAGATTATTACTTTTTGTGCGACGGGGATCTGAGGCCGCCCCACAAGCCGAAGAAGAA
>CAJUFQ010000058.1:440-1020 GCA_910585625.1 uncultured Lachnospiraceae bacterium | reverse complement strand
CGTGACTGGAGTTCAGACGTGTGCTCTTCCGATCTCATTGGGGAGACGGTGGAAGAGACGCTTCTTGACAAGCTGCTGGCCGGACGGAAGGTATATGCGGAAGAGATCAAGTATGCATTGAAGCAGTATAGAGCAAAATGATTTTATATGGAGGAAGTCTATGTCGAAGAGTGATGTGATCGAGATTGAAGGAACCGTCGTGGAAAAGCTGCCCAACACTATGTTTCAGGTAGAGCTGGAGAACGGACATCGTGTGCTGGCGCATATCAGCGGCAAGCTGCGTCAGAATTTCATCCGGATTCTGCCCGGCGACAAGGTGACTCTGGAGCTTTCGCCCTACGATCTGACGAAGGGGCGGATTATCTGGAGGGATAAGTAGAAAAGCGTGGAAAAGCTTGAAAATATTTAATAAAAAAGATTGCAAACAAGTTTTTCCTATGCTATAATACGAAATGGTCTTTTTTGAAAGGAGGGTTTAACGTGAAGGTTAGATCATCAGTAAAACCGATTTGCGAAAAGTGCAAAATCATCAAGCGGAAAGGACGCATCAGAGTGATCTGCGAGAATCCGAAACACAAGC
>CAJUFQ010000058.1:0-430 GCA_910585625.1 uncultured Lachnospiraceae bacterium | reverse complement strand
CAAGGATAATCACCGCTTGCCGGGGCCTTAGGCAGGTTAAGTGAGTTCTTGTCCGGTTGTTATGTGCGGCTGAACCAATGCTCAAAGTATGCGTGTCAGTGCCGCTTCGTTTCAGGGAGGCTCTTCCGGCATGTTGGGGAGGACGCCTGCTGGCGGGTATGCTTTGAGCATTGATTATCATAAGACTGGGATAGGGCTTACAGGAGATTACTTCTTGATACCATGGCGCTTTGACAGGCGCCGTGGAAAAATCGGATCGGATCAGACGGACTGAGCGGCCGGTTGGGTGAGAGCCCCAATCAATTAGTAAGAGAGGCGCAGACTGGAGAACCAGAGAATGCGCAGAGCGGAAACGCAAAGAATGGAGGAAACGTAAATGGCTCGTATCGCAGGTGTTGACTTACCCAGAGAGAAACGAATTGAGATCGGA
>CAJUFQ010000057.1 GCA_910585625.1 uncultured Lachnospiraceae bacterium | reverse complement strand
GTTTGTATCGTACTTTCCCCCTTGGGCGGGAATCTCGCTTTGCAATTCAGGGGCCTCTTCCAGGGGCTTCCAGGCCTCTTTCGGCGTTGCCATGACCTATCCTTTCCCCGCAAACCCTTTGCTTCCACATAAAACAGGAAGAACATCTCTGCCCTTCCTGTTTTGTATCATCACTTTTTTCTATGGTGTTTTATTATCTTTTCTGTTTCTTACACTTCCCCGCCGCTCTTTTTGTTCTCCTCTTTCTTTTTTCTCCTGCGAAGAAGCAGAATCACAGTCATGACAGCCACCACGATGACTGCTAACCAGATAAAGCAGCAGATTCCAAGGAAGGTCGGACAGATATGGCACAAACCGCATTTGCCATCCGTCGATGATCCATCCTTTGCGGCATAAGCAATCGCGTAGACCGAAAACATCGATGTCTGAATGGTGATTGTCTCTGCCTTATCGTCCAGATCCTCAAGCAGCGTAAACGCCCCCTCATGAATACGGACAATATAGAAGTCTGCGACATAGTCCTGTAATTCCTCCGGCACGTCGATAATAATATCAATCGCTTCCCCTGTTTCATTGACCGCGTTCCATTCACTTTCTCCGACTCGCACAAACATGGAGATATCCACATACATACCGATTTCCAAATTGGGAATGCGTCTGCGCAACTCCTCCACACCCTGTTCGGCAAGCTCGTGTTCTGTCTGAGATACCGCTTCATCGATTCGCTTCACATCAATACGAATTTCAACGGTCTCACCCTGTGACACCTGTGCAATCTGCTGTTCTGACAAAACCGCATTCACCACTGCCATGGCATCCGCCACCTGAGCCGTACACAGCGCCTCATCCATATTATTGACGGTAACGATTACCATACCTTCATCCAAAGGTATCGTCACAGTCTTTTGTGTTTTTCCGACAGCCACAGGTTCTATCAGTTTTTTCTCTCCATCAGGCTTTGTATCGTCGTGCAAATCTGCCTCTTCCACAGGATTACCACTGTTGTCCGCAGTTTTGCCGCCATCGGAAGCTATACCGCTGTTCAGGTTCGCGCTGCCGACAGGCGCTTTACCACCATCCGGGTTCGTGCTGCCGACAAGCGCTTCACCGTTGCCCGGATTCGTGCTGCCGACAGGCGCTTTACCACTGCCCGGATTCGTACTGCCGCCGGGCACTGCACCGCTGTCCGGATTCGTGCTGCCACCCAGGTCTGTGCCATCGCCTGAACCTCCGCCATTTTCTGTTTGCCCATCAGACTTTTCATCTTCGTCCCGGTCCGAATCATCCGCCGCCTTTCTTTTCTGCACGCCGTCCACCGTTACCACTTTATTTTCCATAATATTCGCAATGGTGTAGACACCGTCCGCCGCAGGCATGATTGTTTGCCCATTGACGCTAACCGCAAAGCTGTCCGTCTTCTCATAACCGCTGCTGATGGTAACGCCAAAGCGGAAGCTTCCGCCTTCTTTGACAGGGCTTACACTTCCCGGCTGCGCCGCCAGCGTATAACCTATGCCGGATTGTAACGTAACAGTATACCCTGTACTGTAAAAAGCATAAACTGTCATATCTGTAATGATATTCGTAAACACTGCAGGGCTGTTTCCCTGCTCGTCCGCGCACCATTCGCCTGCAAAAATCTGATTCCCGGCGTCTTTCTTTGGCGGTACGGCAGGAATTGGTGATAAAGACCCGCCATAATCTACCGAAATAACCCTGTACTCTTCCCCGTTTGCCCGGAAAGTCACTTTAATCTGGTAAGCGCCAATCTTTGCTGCATCGCTGTTTTTGCTAGCAAAATTAGACACTCCGGCTTTTACGCGCACAACATAGCTTCCGGGAGCAAGATCTGTAATCTGTCCTCTTCCGTCCGCAGTTTTGGCTTCCCATGTCCTGCCGTTGTCCATAGATACTTCATAATCTGTACCTGCACTCAGCCCTGTCAGTTTTCCTTTTCCGCCCGGCACATTCACATCTACGCCTGCAGGCGTCGGTTTCTGCGGTCTGCCCGGTATATTAAGACTCTGCACTTCGCTGTCCGTAGTCTCTTTGCCATTTCCTTTTTTCACAATGCTTAGCGTCGTACCAAGCCACTGTTCAGGGATGGGAATTAAGCCGTCCTTGTCCGCCCTGTAAGAAATGTTGTTTATGCGGTATTCTGCATTCGGCACAAGACTGCCCAGCTTTTCGGTCAGATAATGAATGGATGCCGTGGGCGTCGCCTCCTGTCCTTTTACCCTGACAGTCACATTTCTCGACGCTTCATTTCCCGCATTATCTATGGCGGTAATCCTTATCGTTGTGATACCTTTCGGTATCTCATCCGCCGGAATCGTAAAGGAAACCTCCGTCTTTAAAACACTCGTATCGACAGTAATTTTCCTTTCCACGTCGCTTCCGACCCGATAAGTAACGTTAGCGATTCCCGCCGTGACTGTCTGCGATGTATCGTCTTTTACCTTCACCTGTACCGCCGGGACATCATCATAATAGCTGTTTTCCCTTAAATCCGTGGTAATATCCGGCGCATGGTCCTCCACAATGACACCCTTTGCCCCCTGGCTTGCGTCCACGGTCACGCTGTCCGCGGCATTACCTGCCGTATCCGCACAGGTAATGGTAATAGTTCCTTTAAAATTCTCAGCAAACGTAATCTGTGCTTCGCCATTTGCCACAGAGGCAGTCTTCGTCCTGGTTTTGCTACTATCAGGATTTCCACCCGCATCTTCAGGCGTCATGGTATAACTGATTTGTTTCACGCCGCTTCCCGTTTCCTCAACAGGCACATGAATGATCATGCTCTTTTTCCCAATGATATACTGCCAGAGATTCGCCTCCTTGTTTTCATAGGTAAGCGTACCGATCACAGGTTTTGTATTGTCTAACATGACCTTAAATTCTTTGCTTTCCGGCGACTCATTTCCTGCCGCATCTACAGCCTTGAACCGATAAGTATGCGCTCCCTCCGCAACCTCCTTATATTCGTAATGACAGGGCGCATCGCCGACGCTTCCGGTGAAGTCGTCTACTTTCTGATATTTGCCCCCGTCAATGCTTACCCATAGCTGCTCCACACCCACACCGTCATGAAGGGTCAGTGGAATCGTCTTCTGCGCATTTGTCCACCCTGTTGGCAAAACGATATTTTTCTGTAAAACAGGTGCGTCCGGCCCCGTTTCATCCCGCCATTGGGCATATAATGTCAGATCCGCCGTCACCTGATCTGTATCGAAGTCCCACTCGCTTCCGCCCGACTCCGCTGTATACCAGCCTTTAAAGGCATATCCTGCTCGCTGCGGATCATCCGGCTTCACCAACGTTGCGTTCGCCGCCGCAAGCTGGGATGCTGCTGCGGCCTCCGTACCGGATACAAATACCGCCTCGTATACGGTCAGGGATTTCGCAACGGTTTTCCCCGAACCGCTTGTAAGGTCAAAACGGTAAGTGCCTTTCTCCATCACTTTATAGTCGGTTTCTCTGTTGATTTCCCCGTCTGCGTCGCCCGGCTCGGCGGTAAGGGCAGCGATCTCCTCGCTGTTTACTTTCACATTTCCGCCGGACATGCCATATGTCGCCTTAACGGAAACCGGAAGTCCCTCGTTCTTTGGAACACCCACGGTTTTGTATGTCGCTGTCAGCACAGGCTCCGCAGTATCAATTCTGATCGGCCCGGCAAATCCCTCTGTCTTATTCGACTCTCTGCCGACACTGTCGTCGCCCGCCTGATCATAATACTTATAATAAACATACCAGACGCCGTTTCCATTTACGCTCACGGTATTTGACGACGTAAGTTCCGTCAATCCCTCCGTGGGTATTTCCTCATTGGAAGTTACTATTTTAATATATTTTTTCCCCACGCCGCTCTGACTGTCGTTTGCAGAAAAGGTAACGATCTGATTACTTCCCTGCCAGCTGTCGGATACACCCGATACATTCACCACAGGCGCAGTCGTGTCAATATACTGCACATTTACAGTGGCCGTGTTTTCTCCGCCATAATCCAGATCCCGCACTTTTACCGTATAAGTTCCGTTCCTTAACGCCCATGTTTCCCCGCTGTTTGCATTGGTTTTTGCCTTTTTGCCATCCGGCAGGATGACCTCATAATTTTTCCCCGCATAATCTGTCAATGACCATTCCAGAGTGGCCATATCGTTCGTCCACGTCGTGGGCGCGCCGGTCAGGGTAATTTTCGGCGCATGGGAATTAATCGCCGCCTGTGAAATCACGGTATAGCCAGCAGATTTCGCCGTATAGGTATGATTCACCTGATCTGTCACTTTAATATGCAGGTATTTTGTAGTTTCCGTACTCTCCGAGGCCGTGTAAGAAAGCTCGGCTTTACCTGCCTGTACCTGACTGGCCGTAAGGCTTTTCCATGCGCTTGTTGCTGGCGTACCCGTAGTATTCGTCCACGCATACTGCACCGACTTTACACCGGACTGGGAGTCCGAAAAAGTAACGGGCAGCGTAATCTTCGTATATACGCCTGCCTTCGTTGTCTGGTTCGTTCCGCTTTCTAAACGCGCTCCAACCGCTCCGGTGGGATTGTTCCTGTCAATCTTTTCTACCTGAATGTCCTTTGTGATAATATACTCTTTATTCTTTGAACTCAATTGGAACGTATACCATCCGTTTTCTGTCACGGTAACTGCAGGTGAGCTTACCGAAAGAGTCTTCCAACTGCTCGTCCCCGCCTTGCGGTATTGCAGTGTGCCGCCGCTTGCATTTGTCGTTGTCAGATTAATATTTCTGCTTGTCGCCCACACGCTGTTATTGGCACTGACTGCAAGTGTAGGCGCCGGAGCGGCTGGGGCCGTGGGGGATTGCGGCGTCCCGAAATCCACTTCTGCATATTTATATGTGGTCGCCCCCGTAGTGTCATAGGTGCCAATGACATGGAGATACCATTTGCCATTGCTGCTTCCGCTTCCCGGCTCTTTCCGAACAGACACAGACAGTCCCGACGTACCTTTTGCAGCGGTCAGTTCCGACGAAGACGTATCCACCCAGCCTGTCACAGGCATGGTTGTGGAATCGGACCATACATAACGCAGCGAGTTAGTGTTTGCTTTATTATCATTCACGGCAATATTCACCGTACCTATTCCATTTGCAACTCCTTTAGAGGTCAGCGTGAAGTTTGACTGTGCCGTATTGGCGGAAGCAGTCGTATTTCCGCTGCCTCCCGGACAGGCCGTTCCATTGGTATTACACATATCCTTAATATTGCCGGCATTGTTAACCTTTGTCACATTTAGCGTGCCGCTTGCTCCTGCTTTTACGCTTCCTGTAAAATATAGCACGTTGGTATCCGCACCGCCTGTATATCTGGCCTCTCCCCATGTGGTTTCCACATTAACTGACGAAAGACTGCTGTTCGCGCTGTCTACGATTTCATCAAAAATAAGAGATACGGTAAAGGTATCGCCTGCCTTATAAAGGCCGCCTGCCATAGGGGCCACTGCCACCATCTTGGGTTCATTCTTATCATGCACAACAGCATAGCTTGTAAGCCCATCTACATACCAGATATCCTTATCCGCACCGGTAGCCCCGAAATAGACATAACAGGTATCGTCTACCTTTAAATCCACATAAGTCTTTCCGTTGTAAGCGTAGGCTCTACCATTAGAATTAAGCGGATATCCCCCACCTTCACCTCCTCCCGTACGGGTATCTGGAAAATAATAATGTAGGGCGGCATCTTTCTGACCCTGCAGGAAATTACATGCCCAAAGCTGCCCGCTCACACCGGAAACTGCTGCGTCGGTTGCGCTTAATGAATAATTTGTATCAGCCAGCGCCTTTGTTCCCATATAAACATGTTCGTATCCGTCTTCATACTCATAAGCATATAGGTCGTAACGATAATACCACCCGGATGCCGTATTTTTCAGATATTTTACCTCATTGGCATCTTTATAATAGCTTGTAAACGACGTGCTGGTATTGTAATTTATCTCATTGTAGCGATTCGTTAAAAAACTCACGTTTTCCTTCGTGCCACCCTGACCCCCGGTCGTGTCCGCAATCCTTTGGCCATATGTCGTATTTACTTCGGCAACATTTACAATAGATTTCTCCGTTGTATAGACATTCCTGTCCACTTTATAGCCTGACTCTGCCCTCATCGTCCTGCTTGCTCTGACCATATCGCCCAGCGTACCGCCGCCTGTTACACGGTAAAGCTCCACCGAATATATGCGGTTAGCGTTGGTATAAGCTGTCGCAGGCTTGCCGGTATACGCCCAATTTGCTGTGTATTCGCTCACCGTGAACGTCTTTGACGTTTCGCCTGCTGCAAAGGTCAGAGAAGACGCCTGATGAGTAAAATGGGTACCTCCTACCGCAGAGCCGTTGACCGTTCGGTAATAGACTTTCTGTTCACCCTCGCTTCCGCCGCTTCGTGTGACGGTAAATCTCGGCCCGTTTTTATGTTCAATCGTAAAACTTCCGTATTTAGGCGTTCCGATTCCAAAAATGATTTCATTGCTGTAATAGGTCACGCCTCCTGCGACAGCATAGGCTCTGGCATAATAATTCACACCTTTTTGAATATTGTCGACAGCTACGGAAATTTCACCGTTCGCTTCCGTAACAGGAGACGTCGTCGTCTTTTTCCCATTATTCAATGTCATACTGGGCGAGCTCATAATTCCCCATACGAACCCTGTCTCCGTAATGGTATCCCCACCCGGACTTGCCAGAACCGCCGAAAGCGTTTTCGTGCTCTCCGTGAACTCAGGTGTATCGATCAGCAGGGAAAGGGAAATCACTTCCACTTTTACCGTCTTGGTCGTAGTATTGCCAGCCTTATCCCTTACCGTAACCGTAACATCCTTATCCCCAATCGTACGAGTTATATTGGCAGGCCCTGTCACTGTGACAGTACATTCACTGACCGGCTCATTATCGGTAATAACCAACGACTCTTCCACAGCCTGTTTCACTTCATCCGCCGTCGCACGTATCATCACCTGCGATTTGGAATAAGTAAAATCAGGAGCCTGTGTATCCTTCCACTGTGCTTTCAACAACAGGGATGTTGACCCAAAAGAAGCAATCCTCTGCCCCTTCGTATAAGTAGTTCCCTTCTGCGCCTCTTTCCAGTTAACAAAGCTGTAACCGCTTCGTATCGGTGTCATACTACTTATTGTAACACTTTCCCCTGTCCAGGCCGGCTGTATCTTTGGAAGATTGCTCACGCCCGTCCCGTTACCATCATAATTCACAACAAGCGGTATCCGAAATTTTGTATTAATATTATTTCCCTCACTGTCCGATACGATAATTATTATTTCATCCGAATCGGGGTCTGGAATCTGCACAGTATAGCTTCCGGCATCCAGCGTCATGCTTCGGTTCCCGCCAAAGGCGACCGAGACGGTATAATCCATCGGGTCCGTAGAGCCCTGTTTCTCTATATCATTTAAGGAAGCCGATACGTCCGCAGCAGTAAGGCTCTCTTTCACATAAGTATAGGCATAGTAAGGACCGCAATTCCGCGCTCCGCCAAATCCGCAAAAATACCGGTATTCTGTTGGCGTTCCGGAATCAGGCACCTGATACAGCCCGCCGATAACACATCTGTCGAAGTCCTTTCCACTGGTTATTACATTCACATACTTTTTTACCGTTGCAGACTCTCCATACCTATATCGTATATAATTATAAGAGCCATTCTCTATAGTTGTCGCTTTCAGAATTGCTCCGGAACCCAGCACAGAAACTGCATCCTCATATCCATATATGCCATTTAAGAAAGCATAGGTCTCGCCTGCAGTAAAGGACTTCGTCTCCTTAAAGCTGTGATACACGAACGCATTTCCGTCGCCGGAAATCCTCCTTAAGGGAATTGAACCCGACGAGCGCGGCGCATCGGTCCGTGCTTTCAAAAACACAGGTGCTTTTACTGGCATTTTCGCTACCGCATCCGCAATGCCCCGTTCGATTTCGCTTACGATAATCTGCAGCCTCTCGTCCGCCGCATCCTCCTGCGTCATAGCAGCAAGCATTGCTTCATAATCCGCAGTCAGGGAAAGCCGGGTATCCTCATCCATCGCAAGAATGGCATCGTAGATTTCATCCTCCAAAAGACCGTCAAAATAATCTGACAGAATCTTTGCCAGAAGTTCTCCGGCAACCGTGACCGCCTGAAATTCCTCTGACGCCTCTACCGTCACCGTAATCTGCGGCAGAGTGACGTCCTCCGACAGTACATATCCCTCCGGCAAAACAGGTGTAAAGACATATTCGCCCGCCGTCTCACTGTCATACGAAGGCGAAGACTCCCAAGTGATA
>CAJUFQ010000056.1 GCA_910585625.1 uncultured Lachnospiraceae bacterium | reverse complement strand
AGGGAGTTGAAGCGGACTTGTCCGCTTTGTTCTCTTATGCGTTTCCGTTTATAATAAATTTTCCCAGAAAAGAATAATTTCCAGGCATTTGCAGACAATAATTTTAAAATTTTGCAGTTCTCAAGCGATAGTTGCGAGATTTTATCTAATACCTGGAGGAAATGATATGAGTGGGAAAAGCGAGAAGAAACCCTTTGGCATGAGAGATAAGCTGGGGTATATGTTCGGGGACTTCGGAAATGATTTCACATTTATTTTCGCAAGCTCTTTTTTAATGGTATTTTATACCAATGTCCTGGGGATTGACCCTAAAATGGTAGGGATCCTATTTGTAGTGGCAAGGATTGTGGACGCCTTTACAGATATTGGCATGGGGCGGATCGTAGACAGGCTTCCAGCGTCGAAAGACGGAAAATTCCGCCCATGGATCAAACGCATCTGTATTCCGGTGGCGTTTGCCAGCTTCCTGATGTACCAGTCCATGCTGGCGCCGGCGCCCATGACGGTAAAGATTGTTTATATGTTCATCACCTATATCCTGTGGGGTTCGCTGCTGTACACGGCAATTAATATCCCTTACGGCTCCATGGCATCGGCAATCACGGAGGATCCCAGGCAGCGGGCAGAGCTGTCTACTTTCCGTTCCATGGGCGCGACGTTTGCCAGCGTCGTGATTATGGTGGTCGCGCCGATGGTAGTCTATTATACAGACGCTGATGGAAACCAGATTGTCAGCGGCAGGAATTTCACGCTTATC
This sequence comes from uncultured Lachnospiraceae bacterium, assembly GCA_910585625.1. GTDB lineage: Bacteria > Bacillota > Clostridia > Lachnospirales > Lachnospiraceae > Petralouisia. The sequence continues at coordinate 10,879 of CAJUFQ010000056.1, read as the reverse complement.
TCCGGGGTATTCGCCGTGCTGGCAGTCGCCTGCTATGTGCTGTGTTACCAGATGACGACGGAACGTGTGCAGATTGAGAAGAAGGACAGCGGCAAAATGCCAGGCATGGGGGAGACCGTAAAAGCCCTTGTGTCAAACCGGGCGTTGCTTGCCATCATTGGGGCGGCAATTTTCCTGCTGCTGAGTTCTTTGCTCGGGCAGTCTATGAACAATTATCTGTTTGCAGAATGGTTTAAGGATACGAACGCCCTTTCTGTCATGGGCTTCGTGGGCGTTCCGACCTCTTTGATCCTGGCTGCTTTTACGGGAAAAATATCTGAGCGTTTCGGCAAGAAGGAAGCCGGGGCGGCAGGCATGTTATTTACGGGAATTATTTTCATGTTGCTGTTCTTTTTTAAGGTGAGAAACCCTTGGGTATTTGTGGCGGTCACATTTGTCGCCAATTTTGGGATGTACTATTTTAATATGGTGGTATGGGCATATATCACGGACGTCATCGACTATCAGGAAGTGAAGACGGGAAGCCGCGAGGACGGCACGGTGTATGGCGTATACTCATTTGCGAGGAAGATTGGGCAGGCATTGGCAGGCGGGGTCAGCGGTTTCGCGCTGTCGGCGATTGGGTTTGTGTCTGAGCCTGGGGCAGTGCAGACGGACGAGGTGCGCTTGGGCATATACAATATCGCCACGATTTTTCCTGGTATCTGCTATGTAATCGTTGCCTTGATCCTGATTCTTGCATATCCGCTGAGCCGCGGCGTGGTAGAAAAAAATGGCCAAATCCTTGCTGAGCGCAGGAAGGAGGAAATCTCATGAAAAGAATGAAGTTATCATTTCGCTGGTATGGAGAAGACGATAAAGTGACGCTTGAAAATATCCGGCAGATCCCGGGTATGCACAGCATTGTGACGGCAGTTTATGACGTGCCGCCCGGGGAAGTCTGGCCGACGTCTTCCATTGAATCCCTGAAAAAGCAGATTGAAGAGGCAGGGCTTCACTTTGAAGTCGTGGAGAGCATCCCGGTACACGAGGACATTAAGCTGGGGAAACCAAAGAGGGATGAATATATTGAAAATTACTGCGAAAATATCAGACGCGTGGCAGCAGCAGGCGTGAAATGCATCTGTTACAATTTCATGCCGGTATTTGACTGGACGCGCACGCAGCTCGACCATGAGCTGGAAGATGGCTCCACGTCCCTGGTGTATTACCAGGAACAGGTAGATAAAGTAAATCCCTTAGAGAGCGACAGCGACCTGACGCTGCCAGGATGGGATGCCAGTTATACCAGGGAAGGGCTGAAAGAAGTGGTGGCTGAGTACCAGGCGATGACGGAGGAAGATTTGTGGGCAAACCTCAAGTATTTCTTAGAGCGTGTCATTCCGGTGGCCGCCGGGTGCGGCGTCAACATGGCAATTCATGAGGATGACCCTTGCTGGAGCATCTTTGGCCTGCCGCGCATCATCACCTGTGAGGAAAACCTGGATCGTTTCTTGCAGTTAGTGGACGACCCGCACAATGGGATTACGCTGTGTACCGGTTCCCTGGGGTGTTCCTGTCGTAATGACGTCGTGCATATGGCGGAAAAATATGCCTCAATGGGCAGAATCCATTTTGTGCATATGCGCAATGTCAAAGTCCTGGAACATGGCTTTGAGGAGCGGGCCCATCTTTCGGAATGCGGTTCGCTGGATATGTATGAGATTATGAAAGCATTATATGACCATGGATTCTGCGGATATATCCGCCCGGATCATGGAAGGATGATATGGGGCGAGACCGGGCGTCCGGGTTACGGCTTGTATGACCGCGCCCTGGGGGCGACTTACCTGAACGGCCTGTGGGAAGCGATTGAAAAAAGTGCAGGGAGAGAATGAGGGTTGAGAGCCTGAAGTTTGGAAAGAAAAGGAAGGAGACAAAACATGAGCGTACCATTTGAGATAGATTTGCAAGGGAAAGTAGCGGTTGTGACCGGGGCGGGCGGGGTTCTTTGCTCGTCCATGGCAGAAGCATTAGCGGAGTGCGGGGCGAAAGTCGCCCTGTTAGACCTTAACGAGGAGGCTGCAAAGCAAAGCGCGGACAGGATTGCTGAAGCAGGCGGGACGGCCAAAGGCTACCAGGCAAACGCTTTAGACAAAGAAAGCCTGAAAGCAGCGCATGAAAAAATCTTAAAAGAGCTTGGGGCCTGCGATATCCTGATTAATGGGGCGGGGGGCAACCATCCGCTGGCAACCACGGACAAGGAGTATTTTTCGGTGAAGGATTTCCATGAGGAAATTAAGACGTTCTTTGACTTAGAGCAGAGCGGCGTGGAATTCGTGTTTAACTTGAACTTCATCGGCACTTTGCTGCCAACGCAGGAATTTGCCCGAGACATGGTAGGCAGGCAAGGGTGCAACATCCTCAATATTTCTTCGATGAACGCTTACGCGCCGCTGACGAAGATTCCGGCGTATAGCGGGGCGAAGGCGGCAGTCAGCAATTTTACCCAGTGGCTTGCCGTGCATTTTGCGAAAGAGGGTATCCGCGTCAATGCACTTGCGCCAGGATTTTTTGTCACCAACCAGAATGAGAAATTGTTGTACCGCGAGGACGGAAGCCCTACGGAGCGCACCGGGAAGATTCTGGCCGCGACGCCGATGGGCCGCTTTGGCAAGACGGAGGAACTGCTTGGCAGCGTGCTGTTTCTGCTGAGCGAAGAGGCATCAGGCTTTATCACCGGGGTCGTGCTGCCCATTGACGGTGGGTTCCTGGCTTATTCCGGGGTATAGCGTGATGGAGAAGAGAAAATTTCTGGACGAGGAATTCCTGCTGTCCACAGAGGCAGCCAGGGAGCTGTACCATGTTTACGCGGAGAAACAGCCGATTCTGGACTATCACTGCCATGTCAGCCCTAGGGAAATTGCCGAGGACTGGCAGTTTGACAATATCACTCAGGTCTGGCTTGCCGGGGATCATTATAAATGGAGGCAGATGCGCAGCAACGGCGTGGAAGAAAAGTATATTACAGGGGACGCATCGGACTATGAGAAATTCTGCAAATGGGCAGAGACCCTGGAAAAGGCAATCGGCAACCCCTTATATCACTGGAGCCATATGGAGCTGTGGCGGTATATCGGTTATGACGGCGTCTTGGACAGCAGCACGGCGAAAGAGGTCTGGGAACTGTGCCAAGAACGGCTGGCGCAGGAGGACATGAGCGTCCGTGGCATCATGCGCGCATCCGGCGTCAAGCTGGTGTGTACTACGGACGATCCCGTGGACGGGCTGTTCTGGCATCGTGTACTGGCCGAAGACGAGGAGATGGATATTACCGTGCTTCCTACCTGGAGGCCAGACCGAGCCCTGTCTATTGAGAAGCCGGATTTTGCGGACTATATGCGGCAGCTTTCAGATGTCTCCGGGATTGCGGTAAAGAGCTTTGACGATTGGAAGGCGGCCCTTTCAAACCGCATGGATTATTTCGCCAGGATGGGCTGCCTCATCAGCGACCATGGGCTTTTGTATGTGCCGTGGGCACCGGCAGATGGGGCGGAGGCCGGGAAAATCTTCCTTGCGGGCCTGCAAGGGGAGCAGATATCCCGGGAAGAGGAATTGAAGTTTAAGACAGAAGCTTTATTATGGCTGGGCAGGGAATACGAAAAACGCGGCTGGGCGATGCAGCTTCATTTTGGCGTGACCAGGGATAATAACACGAGGATGTACCGGGAGCTTGGCCCGGATACCGGGTTTGACGGAATCTATAACCGTGTGCCAATGACAGAATTATCCGCATTTCTGGACGCCCTATGCCAAGAACATGCGTTGCCAAAGACAGTGCTTTACAGCCTGAATCCAGAGGATAACGCAGCCTTGGGCGTATTGTTAGGCTGCTTTCAGGAAGCGGGCGCGGCAGGGAAGCTGCAGCAGGGCAGCGCCTGGTGGTTCAACGACCATAAAAAGGGAATGGAAGAGCAGATGCAGTCTCTGGCCGGTCTCGGGCTTTTGGGAAATTTTATTGGGATGCTTACCGATTCCCGGAGCTTCTTCTCCTATACCCGCCATGAGTATTTCCGGCGGATTCTATGCGACTTAATCGGCGGCTGGGCTGCGCGCGGCGAATATCCTGATGACCGGGAATGGCTTGGCGGGCTGGTCACAGACATCTGTTATGGGAATGCCATGCGGTTTTTCGGGTTTTCACAGAGCAGCGCAGAGGTGTAGAATATGCCGTCTTTGATGTTGCCCCAGATTGGCAAGAAAAAAGTAAAAGCCAAGATTCAGGTATCTTGACATACCCAAGAAGTTAGTTTATACTAACTAAAAAGCAGCAACAGCCGCAGCCTTAAGAGCGGCTGCATAGACGGCCATTTGCTGTAAAGGGAAAGGATGGGTGACTATGGGTACATTTGCGGTTGGCACAGCCGTGCTTTTGCTCGCAGGACTGGCGTGCCATAGCCTTTATAAGGACAGGAAAAATGGAAAACACTGCCATGGATGCAGCGGCTGCAGTGGCAGCTGCTCTTCCTGCGGCGGCAGGAAAGAGCGATAGATACTCCAGGGAGGCCGTTTCCGGGACAGGTGTAAGCAGACATTGCCTGTGCCGGAAACGGCTTTCTTGCATATTAGACAGCATTGTGCAAGGAAAAAGTATTTCAGGAATCTTGTGTGAAAGCTTATTTTGTATTATGATAAAAGCGCAGGATGATTCTTTAAGTTTTATCCATGGACGCTTATCCCTGCGAGTAACTAGCTAAGGGGCTGCGCTGGCGCGGATGCTTGGCAAATGCCGCGCGGGTTATTGACTATTTTGCCAGGAGGTGCGTGATTTGTGAAGAAAAAGAGAAAACAGGCCAGGCTGCTGGCCGTGACAGGCATTTTGGTGGCAGCGGCGGCTGTCCTCTTTGCCGGGCGGGAGACGATAGAGAAGCAGATTAAGATGAAAGCTGCGACGGAGATTGGCAAGAAGATACTGGAAGAACAGCTTAGCAAGACGGTAAATGCGGGCGGGCAGCAGATAGACGTGTCCGAGGTCATTGACAGCATGGAGCAGGAGGACGTAGAGCAGATTACAGATATTGCGGAGAAGTACATATCGCCGGAAAACATCAAGCAGGCGGCGGATTTGGCAGCCAGCGGAGACGTGGAGGGGCTTGCCGGGCTGGCAGACGGCCAGGTGTCCGATGCTGACCGGGCAAGGCTCGAGGCGCTGTATGAGAAGTATAAAGACCGGCTGCAGTGATGAAAGAGCATTGACAGGTGCGTGACAATATTTTATAATTTTTATAGCATATGGTATAGGTACGGTTGGGGGACGATTACAAATGAGTATAATCAATGTGGATGAACAGAAGTGCGTGGGATGTAACGCCTGTGTGCGCGCATGCCCGGCTGAAGAGGCAAATGTGGCAAAGCTGGATGATGGTGGCCAGCTGAGGATCTTAATCAATGATGACAAATGCATCAAGTGTGGGGCGTGCATCAAGGCATGTACCCATGGGGCGAGGAGTTTCCAGGATGATACGCCGGCGTTCTTGGACGATTTGCATCATGGAAGGGAGGTTGCCCTGATTGTGGCCCCATCCATCAAGGTCGCTTTTGACGGCCAATGGCGTCATGTCTTATATTGGATGCGCAACCAAGGGAATGTCAAGATATATGACGTGGGGTTTGGAGCAGATATCTGTACTTGGGCACATCTGCGTTATTTGGAGAAAAATCCGCAGGCGAAGCTGATTTCCCAGCCCTGTGCGGCTGTCGTGAATTATGTGCTATATCACAGGCCGGAACTGCTCCCCTATTTGTCGCCAGTGCATAGCCCCATGGCCTGCGTGGCAGTTTATATGCGCAAAGTTTTAGGATACAGAGGGAAAATCGCCGCAATTTCTCCATGTATCGCTAAGATTGATGAGTTCCGGGACATTAAGGTGATTGATTATAATGTGACCATGGAGCATCTGAAAGACTATTTCAAAGAAAATCATGTGGACTTTCCGAGGGAAGGCACATACAGCGATTTTGAGTTTGACGGATATCAAGGTTGGGAAGGAAATATTTATCCGACGCCCGGCGGACTTCGGAAGAATCTTTTGGTTCATTCCCCAGAGCTGCAGGTGATTACGTCTGAAGGGACAGAACGGCTGTACGAAGAACTGGATACATATTTGGATCAAGATCCCCAGACGAGGCCGACAGTATTTGACGTCCTGAACTGCGAGTTCGGATGTAACGGAGGCCCTGCTACCGGCAAGGACTGCAAGCGGTTCCTGATGTCCGACATCATGCACCATGTGGAGCGTTACAGTAGGAAGAAACGCAAGGAGCATACTTCGAAAAAGGGGTTGGATAAGCAGTTTGCAGAATTTGACCAGAAGCTTAAGGTTGAAGATTTCATACGGACGTATAAGATGAGGAGCGTACAAAGTACGGCAATTTCAGAGGCACAGATTGAAAATGCATATGAGGCGATGGGCAAAAATACGCAGACAGAACGTAATTTTGACTGCCGTGCCTGCGGTTATAAGACTTGCCGTGACATGGCGATTGCTGTGGCCCGAGGCATCAATGCCAAGGAGAACTGCCATCAGTATGTGATGAAGGTCATCCGTGAAGAACGGCAGAAGGTGGCGGAGGTCAACAGGGAAGTCCTCAATATGAACCATGAGCTGATGGAAATTTTCGGCGAGCTTGCCCAGAACATTGCCAGCGTCAAGGAAGAGGCGGATTCCATCAGGAACGTGGGGACGAAGAGTTCGGACGATATGATGAATGTCTCCGCACATATGAACGATCTCAAACAGCTGAATCATAATATTACGGATTCTATGAAGAATATCAATGAGAGCGTGGCGAAGTATAATGATATGACTCAGGATGTGGAGAAAATCGCCGGAAAGATTAACCTTCTTTCCCTCAACGCCGCCATCGAGGCTGCAAGGGCAGGAGAAGCGGGAAGAGGCTTTGCGGTGGTCGCCACGAATATCCGGGAATTGTCTGCAAGTTCCAAGGCGTCGGTCGGTAATGCGAAGGAGAACGATGAGGAAATCCATACGGCGATTGAAGCTATCAATATAGTGATAGATAAATTTGAGACTACCATTGGCGAGCTGCTGGTTGCGGTAGAGGAGGCAATCATGGGAGCCAAACAGACGTCAGAGAATAGTGAGCATATCAAGCAGTCTATGGACAAGGTTTCTGAAATTGCAGGGAAAGTGCAGCGGGTGATTGAAGAGACGAACAACATATTGAACTAAGAACAGCCCCAACGGCAATGTTGTCTTGATATGAGAGATAGCATTGCCGGTTTATGTTTCGAAGCAGTTATGCTTGTAAAAATGACATGGAGGTATCGTTTTTATCAAGGAGGATGAGGTTATGGCAATGGACATTACAAGTACTTATGGGAGCTATGCGGCCCAGGATGCGGCAAAGAGCAGTGTGGCGGGAAGTATGAAGAAGAAGGAAGCGGGCATGCTCTGGGGCAGCAGGGCAGAGAATATGGCAGACTACGTGGATGAATTGGCAAAGCTTGCCCCGAGCGTGGATGTCAGGGTCGGGAGTACGTTTTCTTCTGCCAGGAGCGGAAAGACGTTGACGCTCGACCCGGGGATATTAAATAAAATGCGTAATGACCCGCAGAAGGAAAAAGACATGAAGGATATGATTAGAGGCGTTGAATTCATAACCAAATTTGTGGATGGCCTTTACAAATCCAGCGGCAAGACCCTTCTGTACCAGCATAGTTATATCGATGGGGATGGCAAATACCGCTGCTTCTCCCGTGTTGTGGATGGCAGAAGCATTAAAATGAGCGGCAAGCTTCGCCAGGCGAGAAAAAAGAATTCTCAGAAACTCATTGCAAAATCAAAAGAAAAGGCAGCCAGACAGAGGAAAGAACTACAAGAACGGAGAGACGCAAAAAGAACCGAAAAAAAAGACGAGAGAACTGCATTTGATAAAGTACAGGAAATTCTGGATGAGAAAATGGCAGATTCCAAAGACGGCATGGTTTATCTGGATGACACAGATTTCAGGACGCTTATGGAATCTGCCAAAGGTGGCAGAGATTATGCAGATGGCCGCGGGCAGGCAGAAGCCGGGACGGTCGTGGATCTGCAGCTGTAACGGATACGCGGTCTGATACCGCGCAGACGCCAAGATCTGGTGTTCCGCTGCTTGCGGCGGTCGTGGATCTGCAGTTGTAACGGATACGCAGTCTGGTACCGCGCAGACGCTAAGGCCTGGTGTTCCGCTGCTTGCGGCGGGGCGTCAGGTTTTGCATTAGTGAAACAATTTGCCAAGGTAAAGGTTGCGGTAGTAATCCAGCTCATCCGCGATGATTTCATCCAGCACCCGCATTCCCAGGACTTCTACCGGGGCCTTGTCATCTGTGAGGATTAAACTCCCGGATTCCCGCAGGGTGAGGCTGTCAGAGACAGTATCCATCATGGCAGCAAGCTCGGGGTCTGAAAGGTTCTTTCGTCCATCCTCGAAAGCCTGTATCACACCGGGATTCTGGAACGCGAACACCTCACAGTTGGTGCCGCCCTCTACGGGGGCGGCATACACATGGTCGAAGACAGAACCGATGGTATCGCAGAGGTAATCGTTGATGGAATTTTCTGATTTTGATTTCATGTTCATATTGACGACCATCACGCCGTTGTCAGTCAGGTGCTTTTCTACCTCTGAAAAAAATTCTACAGAGGACATTTGGAAAGGGATTGTGATATCCTGATAGGCATCAACCATGATTACGTCATATTTCTTATCAGAGGCCGTAAGGTAGGAACGTCCGTCATACACGGACACATTTATAGATTCCGGCAAGTCAAAATATTCCCCTGCCAGCTTGGCAATCTTCTCATCAATTTCCACACCTTCGATGGAGACGCCGGGAAAGTACTCGCTGCAGTATTTAGCGAAAGTACCTGTGCCAAGGCCCAGGATGAGGATGTTGCCAGGTGAATCCATCTGCGGGATGCCTGCCATCACTGGGGCGGCAAGGGCGTAGTCATAATACATGCCGGTGAGGCTGGCGTTTTTCATTAAAATGGATTGTACGCCGAACAGCACATTTGTAGATAGGATTACGGAACTGTCGCTTTCTTTTACCTGGAGATAGTTGTAAATGGATTCGTCTTCTACGGTGATGTCATTTTCCCAGAAAGCAAAGCTGAAAGTCCCGGAGGTCAGGCCGAGGACAAGAATCAGCACGGCCGTCAGCGCGCATTTCACCATTTTCCTGCGCATAGAGAGGAAGTATACAATACTGATAGCAGCAAGGACGCCGGAAAAAATCAAGAAGGTTATGGCTGTGCCTACCGCCGGAATCGTCACGAAGGTGGGGAGGAACGTGCCAATGATGCTGCCGATGGTGTTTAAAGCCCCAAGCTCGCCCACGGTCTTGCCATTGTCATCCAGGCTGCTGACAGAATATTTTACCAGCGAAGGGGTCACGGTTCCCAGCAGCACGCAGGGAAATGCAAATACGGCAAGGCAGGCAAAAAGGGCCGCCCATACCAGGAAATTCTTGGTGACGAACACAGCCAGGAGCAGCGAAATCCCGGTAATCAGGTAGCGTCCGGCAAAGGGGATTAAGGCAACCCATACAGCCGCCAGCAGCAGCCTGCCATAGAGCTTGTCCGGGGAAGGCTTCTTGTCGGCGGTGCGTCCGCCCCAGACGTTCCCCAAAGCCATGGCAATCATGATGACGCCGATAATCACAGTCCATACAATCTGGGAAGAGCTGAAATAAGGAGCCATCAGGCGGCTTGCGCCCAGTTCCACCGCCATCACGGACATGCCGGAGAAAAATTCCGTGATATAAAGGAAATACTTGTTGCTTAAGATATTTTTTTCATTCATGATCTGTTATTGACCTTTCTTTTATTTTGCCGTTTCCGGCAGATATCCATATTTTAGCACAGTGAAAATAAAAAAGCATAAATTTTTTTAAAAAATTGTATAAACGGAAAATATCTGTCAATACTACCATTATCCGAAAGAAAAAAGCCCCCACTTATTTCTTTCGGCGAAAATGAAAGCTTTGAACAAAAGATAAGGTTAAATACTTATCCTCCCCTTTTTGAAATCCCCACAGGCAGCGACAGAGCTGCCTGTGGGGATTTTTTTTGTCTTATAGGAAAGGCCCTGTCACGCGAAAGCGTGAAAGTGCCGTTTTATAGAATAAAAGGCAGGGAATATTACGGAGGATAAAGATGAGTAAAGTATATGGCTATGTGCGTGTGTCGAGCATGGAACAGAACGAAGACCGCCAGATGATTGCGTTAGGACAGGCAGGCGTTGCCGCCGGAAGTATTTTTATAGATAAACAGTCGGGCAAGGATTTTCACAGGGCGAATTATGAGAAAATGCTGTCGCAGCTGCAAGCCGGGGATTTGCTTTATATCATGAGCATTGACCGCTTAGGACGCAATTATGCGGAAATACAGAACCAATGGCGCATTCTCACGAAGGAGATTGGCATAGAAATCTGCGTGATTGATATGCCGCTCCTGGACACGAGGAAGGGAAAAGACCTCATGGGGACGTTTATGGCGGATTTGGTATTGCAGATACTGTCTTTTGTTGCGGAGAATGAAAGGGAAAACATCAGGAAACGTCAGGAACAGGGAATTGCGGCTGCGAAAAAGCGGGGGGTCCGGTTCGGCAGGCCAGAGGCTCCTATGCCAAATAATTTTGGTGAAATCGTCCAAAAATGGGAAAGCGGGAAGATGACATTTGGCGAGGCGATTGAGGAATGTGATATGAGCCAGGCCACGTTTTACCGGCGTCTGAAGGAGTACCGCGTAGGCCGGAGAACGTGAAAGAACTATCAAAAGGTGTACTTTTTGATAGTTCTTATTTATGGGATATTTTACCATGGACGGGGGGTATA
>CAJUFQ010000055.1 GCA_910585625.1 uncultured Lachnospiraceae bacterium | reverse complement strand
GAAAGAAGGAATATATTGAAATGCTACTATCTTTTTTTCGGCTTTCCCTTGCTATTCGCAATGTATGGCCTCGGCATATGAACTTCAAAGCGTTTAGTGTGCTTTATATGCTGCTGTTGGTTGCTGGAATGCCTATAACGCTCCTCTCTTGTATTCCATACGGCCTGTTCGGTATTCTGGTGGCGGTATGTATTTATGGACTGGTTACTTGCCGAGACACCGCGCCACAGAATGTTTTTATGGGCATGATTGGATGTGTGCTTGCCGTTTTGACAGAGAATTTGCTGACAATTTTTCTTTATACACTGATTCCCTCACCTTTATCAAATGAGTGGTACTTTTCTTTTGGCGTCAGTTTGATTTATGTTTTTCTGTTTTATTGGATTACGCTGCTTTTCGGCAAGCTGCTGAAAAAAGTATTCCTGTCTGGCAAAGGCATTTTGCGTCTTCCGCAGACATGGTATGTGATAGATGCTGCATTACTGCTCCTTATAACCATCTATCTGTTTGATAATTTGATTCCAGGACAGAACGGCTCTATCGGCAGAATGATATACAATAATGCCCTACATATTTCGGGGTATCTGCTTGTGATGTGTTTTTTATTTCTGGCTATGCGCCACTCCTATCTGGAACAGATACAGACCGAAGCAAAGCAGAAAGCATTGCAGGACTTACAGGACTACACTCGGAATTTAGAAGCTATGTATAACAGCCTGCGCTCCTTTAAGCATGATTATGTTAATATTCTGCTCTCTCTTTCTGGTTATATTGAAGATGGTGATCTGGATAGATTAAAAATTTTTTTTGACAGCAAAATCTTCCCAACGAAAAATCTGATTACTCAAGGAGATTATAAGCTGAACCAGCTTAGCAACATCGGTGTGTTGGAAATCAAAAGCCTGCTCTCTGCGAAAATGATTTACGCTCATGAATCGGGGGTTGATATCACCATTGATATTCCCGACAAAGTGGAAAGTTTTCTGATAGATACGGTAGACCTTGCCAGAATGCTGGGAATCTTTTTAGACAATGCGATTGAAGCCACATTGGAGACAGAACAGCCGCAAATAGGCTTGAATATTATTCAAAATAAAGCTGGCGTATCAATCATCATAAGCAACTGTTTTCGGGATAACGGTTTAATGCTACATAACTTAAAGCAAAAAGGTTTTAGTACAAAAGCCGGGCATCAAGGAATCGGGCTTTGGAACGCCCAGAAAATCATCAGTTCTTATGACAATGTGCTATTGGAAACGACAATGAAATGCAACTGTTTCATACAACATATAGAACTTACTGAAAGAAAGGAATGACATCATATGCTGGACATCTTTGTATGCGAAGACAATGACGCACAGCGGCGGACTGTTGTGAAAATCATTCAAAATACCGTTCTGATAGAAGAATTAGATATGAAGCTTGCTTTAGATACAGGAGACCCTTATATGTTGTTGGAAAAAGTCAAGACCAGTCAGAACACAGGCATTTATTTCCTTGATATTGACTTGAACAGCAACATGAATGGGATGAAGTTGGCACAGCAAATTAGATTGTATGACCCCCGTGGTTTCATCATATTTATAACAGCACATTCAGAACTGAGCTATATGACGTTTCAGTATCGGGTGGAGGCGATGGATTTTGTATTAAAAGACAACCCTGCCGAAGCGAAAGTGAAACTCAGAGAATGTCTATTAAATGCAATGGAACGACATACGCTCCAAACCAACAAGACACACAAAGTCTATACCGTTGAAGTTAGCGGACGAAAAATCAGCGTAGATTATGATGATATTTTATTTTTTGAAACCTCCATCAATATCCATAAAGTCATTCTCCATGCAAAAGACCGCCAGATTGAATTTCCCAGCACCTTAAAAGAACTAACAGGCGTATTGGACAGCAATTTTGTGCGTTGCCATCGGGCATTTTTGGTAAACAAAAATAATATAAAAGAAGTTGACACTAAAAATCGAATCATCTATTTTGCCAACGGAGAAACTTGCTTGATGTCCACACGCATGATGAAAGGGCTTTAAAGAAATTTTTAATACTGTTATCTTCATAATAAAATTGTATTATTTGATGAAATGGGGCTGTTGCAAAAGTAGATTATTCAATCTACTTTTGCAACAGCCCCAACATATATTATCCGTTTATTATTGATCCCTGTCAGGCAGCACGAATTTGCCGATAAGCTCATCTAATACGGATGCCTGTGCAGATAATTCTTCGCTGGTTGCCGCAGATTCTTCGGCGGTAGCAGCATTACTCTGGATTACTTCTGAAATCACATTGATTCCGGATTCTACGCGCCGCATGGATTCCGTCTGCTCTTCCATCATCATCTTCAGGTTCTTAGAGAAGTCTGCGGTTTCCTTAATGCCCTCTATTACGGATTCAATGGCATTGGAGGCGTTCTCTGCCGCGCGGTTGCCTTCTGCAACTTCGTTGATGGATTTCTCAATCAGTTCCCTGGTGTCGACGGCAGCTTGTGCGCTCTGGTTTGCCAGTTCCCTGATTTCATCGGCAACAACGGCAAAGCCGCGGCCGGATTCCCCTGCCCGGGCTGCCTCGATAGAAGCATTTAATGACAGGAGGTTAGTCTGAGAGGCAATAGATTCAATCTCGGAAATAATATTGCCAATGCCTGTGGAGGCTGCATTGATGCGCTCCATGGCAACCATCATGCTGTTCATTTCCTGACGGCTGTTGTCAGCCTCGCTCGCGTAAAGCTGTGCTTTCTCATAAGATTCATCTGCGTTCTTAACGCCGACCTCCATATTAGTGGTCACATTTGTAATCGTCTCATGAAGTTCTTGTACAGAGATACTCTGGTCTGTTGCTCCTTCCGCGAGCGCCTGTGAGGCCTGGGCAAGAGAGTCGGAACCAGCGGATACCTGCGTGGAAACATCCCCAATAGATAACAATGTCTCTGACATCTGGTTCCTCAATTCACGCATCGACACGTACAGTTTTTGGAAATCGCCAGTGTAACGGTCTTTGGCATTGGACTTGACGGCATAATTACCGTTCGCCATCTCGCGCAGTACTTCCTCGATATCAAAAATAATCTCATCTAACTTTTCAGCCATTTCCATGGCGTCTTTTTCAATAGCCTCTATTTCATCGCCTGTCTTAATCAGAGGGAAAGGAGAGGTAAGCTCGCCGTCAGCAAAGGTCTTGAAACGATTTCCGAGGCTGCCAAGGGGATCGGAAATTCTTTTGGAAATTTTTTTGCCAAGCTTGGTGGTCAGCACCATCGTAGAAATAATCACGGCAATAATCAGGACAATCAAAACCCACATTGTAACTGCCAGCGTTGCGGATAGTTTGTTTCCTTCGGTAACCTTAACTTCCAGAAGGGAGTCTAGTTTTTCATAAATGCTATTATATATGGGACCAAGCTCGCCGAGGGCAATTTCTTGTGCCTGCTTGCAGAGTTCCCTGTCCGTTGTGGCCCCAAGCGCCATAATCTCGTCATCAAGCTCCCAGTACGAGGCAAGTTCCGCCTCAATCTCGTCATATGTAGCCCTTCCGTCTTTTGATACGATAGTCTGCTCTATCTTAGCAAAAGATTCCTCGAATTTAGCTTTCAGCTCACTGTGCTGTGCAACGACAGTTTCAATCGCATCTGCATCGTCATATCCGATTGCCGCGCGCAGGGAAGAGCGGATGTCCGCAAATTCAAACATTGCCGTTCCGATGTCGCCCTGTGCAAACCCATAATTTTTCAATGCGTGGGAATAACGGCTTGACAGAAAAATTAAGGAAATCAGAGCTAAAACCACCACTGCCGCCATAATCGTTGCAATCTTGAAAAACGACTGAGTCAGGCGTTTTTCTATGTTCACTTCAAAATTCATTTGTAATGCGCCCCCTTTAGTAAAATTACGTCAGTTATTTCTGAACACAGGAAAGTGATTCAGGTACTTTGCTTTCATTTTCCTATATCCGGAAATGACAACAAACACTATACCTCTATTATAGTACTTTTCGATAAAAAAGCAATATATAAATGATATTTTCCAAACACTTTTGCTTGTGCATGTTGTACTAAATATATATTTAAAATAAAGATATATTTAAATATTTTTGCCATAAATATAATAAAAAGTGGAAACTGTTGTGAGAATTGTTTGTGCAAACTGCTAATGAATGCAAACGGAATGGATATCAGGTTCAGGATTGGGCGGGTATGCAGGAGGAGTTCTGCAGGCATTCCTAAGGGTTCCGTCATGTTAATTACATATATGAGAATAGACGCAAAATAGATTAAATGGAGGGAGAATCTTAGATGATGAAAGCGTAGTATTTGAGGGTGTATTATTTTCTGGAAAATTATTTGGCAAATGACAGATAACTGCTGAAAGAAACACAGATATTTATGAAGACATATTGTCAATAAAATTAGGAGGTTACATGATGCAATATGATTTAAATGAACGGATAAAATCGGGATTAATCTTTCTTTTATTAGGTCAAATTTATTTTTACAAAGAGCATCCGCTGTTACAGGTTCTATGTAACGAATCGCAGATAGATAAAGGCAGTAAAAGCCATAATTTGTATTTAGCCTGAATTATTCATGAACATATAGAAATGTTCCGAACTGCAAAACCTTATTCCAGTTTTCCTGAAATCAATCGGGCTATCCACAAAAATGGGCAAACTATCCCTGTGGAATCTGACTGATTCATTTTGAACTGCCAAGGTACATCAAGCGCTGCTATTCCAACTGTACAGTCAGTCGCTGGATGTTCTCCAGTGTCATGGGGAATTCTTTTTTATAAGGACAACTACTGCACGGTTTGAATGTTATATATCTTGCTGAACGGACTGCTCTTGCTGCTATCTTTACCAGCTTTAAGCGAATGGTATCTACCTGCTGCTTTCGCATATTTTCTGGAAGTGCCAGCCGCCTGAACCAATTGGATAAGTTGTACGCAAGCATGTGTATCCGCATTCGGTTGGCATTCACTATTTTGGAATGACTGCTCATGGCCGCAAAGTCAAATCCGGTTTTGCCTTCTTTGGTAAAGTTTTCCATCCTGCCACGATTACGGTAGGACTTAATGATCTGACAGGGACTCCATATCCATGTTTGCAACAATAAAGGTGTGCATGTGTGTCAGCCGGCCGTATGGTTTCTCGATTTTGAAAACCACGCGTCTTGGATATCCCCATGAACCAGCCTGATTCATGAATTCACCATAAGTTACCGCATAACTGATTTGGCCCTCTTTGCCTGCTTTGTACAAATCTTCATCTTTATCCGAAGCAAGGGCAATGAGTGAAGGATTCTGTTTTAAGCGGATGGCATAGGAACAGCCATTCACCTCACAGGCTTTATAAAGCTTGGGGGATGGAAATCCGCTGTCACCACGAAGATAAGTTTTCATCCCTCTTTCCACGTATTCCTGAAAGAGGGATTCCATAAATTTATCCGCATCATTGCTGCAGTGAAGTGTTCCGTCACGCAGGTCTGCCTTGAGCAGGTCCCCGGTCAATCCGTCATAGCACAGTAACGGATGACATCCATGTGCCTGATAATGGGAGTTGAAGCCTTCGCCTTCCTGATTGCCGTAAGTGCCAAACAAAGCGCTGTCCAGGTCCAAGAGCATATGCTCCGGACGCTTTATGGAATAGATGACATCCCTGAGGCATTTATCAATGTCATCGAACTGTATGAGGGCATCCCCGTCCATACGGTTGAAAAACCTTGAAAACGCAGGCTGTGAAGCCAGGCCGTCTTTCTCAAGGATGGCGTGGAAAACAGGATCCAGGGTCAGCTCGTCAGCACAGTCATCTGCAAAATATGCAGAGATAATCTGATAAATCATTTGCATAAGGTTTTCGTCATCTTTATGGAAGCGAACCGACGCATCATTGGTTTTAGATTTCTTTTTGACCAGCTTTGAAAAGCCGATTTTTGCAGCGAAATCTTTTATAAGAAGAAGTCCTGCATCGGAGGATGAACCGCCTCCGTCAAAATTTATTTTAATCTGCCTATTGCTTTTAAGTGTTAAGCTGTTTAAAATATCCATAAAGGGCTCCTTTGTGTGATTGTTAAGACTTTGAACACCTTAATTTTATCACAACTGGATGCTCTTTTTTATTCACTTAATAGATGAAATGCAATGAACAGCTTAAATACAGTAACTATGTGGCTTTCAGCTACTTTCACTGTACAGCGGTGAATAATTCAGGATAAATTATATTACGAAAGAGGAAAGTTAAATGTTGAGGTTATGTCAGGCTTTGCACATTTAGCAGACATAGATTGTGAGAAATTATTGGGTGTCAGAAAAAATGTACATGATTTTCGCACAAAATACGGTCATTATTTGGATAAGGCGCATGATAAGAAGATTAGTCAGCGTTGCCGCTTTTGGTTCTATGCGAAGATATCTAAAGAAGAATCAGAAAATGAAAATGATTGGGATATTTGTGTATCAGCCATTTTGAATGAGGCTTTTGACTCTTTGGAAGCAGTTAAAAAAGTATTAGGCATAGTTGTAGAAAAGGATGAAAAATTGCTATATCAGCAGTGGTGGATAAAACAAAAAAGAAATATCCCCAAATATAGAAAAATTGCTATGTTAGATGAGATAAAATTGCTATACCAATTACCCTATGATTCTGAGATTTTTTATCAAAGGAATCAGAAGCAATTTGATATGGTATTAGGAATTTTGGATTTTTCCGATTAATCTAAGATTGAACCTATGCTAAGGAAACAATATGAAATTATTGTTTTGGCGGTAGATATATACCCATTGCCCATTTTAGGGAAAGAGGTATCGGAAAAGTATGGCATTTCAGGAAAACAGTTAGAAATAATCATGAAGAAGGTCAAGGATTATTATAATAATCATCCCAACATTGAAAAAGAGGAGTTGATGTTTTACATAGAAAGTATTTTATGATAGGGCAAATATGAGGTTTTCAATATTTTATAATGGATTTTTTGATAAGAATATTTTTATTTTCTGTGCCATGAAGCCTTTGTAGATAAGCTTAAATTTATCATAGGATGATTACGAAATGGCATAAGAGAAAGTAGCAGGTTTATTATTTTCTGCGGATGCAGGAATGTATGAAGCGTTGTCATAACTGCCGGGAATCCCTCATACATTATAAAAAAAGCAGTGTATGAGGGAATTTCGTTGAAAGGATACATAGAAGAGCGGGCGATTAATATTGCTAATTATATAATTGAGGAGAATGCCACGGTGCGGCAGACGGCTAAAAAGTTTGGTATTAGCAAAAGTACCGTACATAAAGACGTAACAGAACGGTTAGTTCAGATTAATCCTGCCCTTGCCGCCCAGGCACGGAAAGTGCTGGATGTGAATAAATCGGAGCGGCATATCCGGGGAGGCTTGGCCACAAGAGAAAAATACCTTCATCAAAAAGGGGCTGTCTGAGAGCAGCTCCTTGAAAAAGATAAAATATATCAATAAAAATGATTAAATTTATCACTATACAAGATGTTTTTTGTGTGTTAAGATAAGACACGTGAAAAGCGAAGAAGAGGAATAGTAGCTGCGGCGGAGCTTACAGAGAGCCACTGGTGGTGGAAAGTGGCAGCATCAAAACAGTGAACTGGCCTTGGAGCTTCCGGCTGAAAGAAAACGAACCAGAGCAGGCAATGCCAAGCAGAAGGAGTGGACCCAAGCAGGCAATGCCGGGCAGAAGGAGTGGACCCAAGCAGGCAACGCCGGGCAGAGGGAAAACAGACCCAAGCAGGGCAGGAACTGCTATGCAGGGGAGGAGTAAGCCAGGACGGGTTCTCCCGTTATAGGGATATGCATAAAATGGATGCCGGCAAGGGAGCAAGAAGCCGTTGATGGCAGGCATGGAGTGCAGATGAGGGCATGGAAACATGAAGCAGAGTGGTACCGCGCAGGATTGAACAATCTTTCGTCTCTATTATCGTTGTGATAATGGATGTGGGGGATTTTTTTTTGTTAAAAAATGACAAGTTACTACACAGTGAAAATTGCGGAGGAAAGAATGATGGAGAATTTTGAAAAGTATCAGAGACAGTATTTTATGCCGCCCGAAGTCACTTATGACTGGGTGAAAAAAGAGTATATTACCGAGCCGCCTGTCTGGTGCAGCGTAGATCTGCGGGATGGCAACCAGGCCCTGATAGAGCCGATGAGCCTGGACGAGAAATTAGAGTTTTTCCAGCTTTTGGTGGACGTTGGGTTTAAAGAAATTGAAGTCGGGTTTCCTGCGGCTTCGGATACAGAATACAACTTCATGCGGGCGCTGATAGAAAGGAATATGATTCCAGACGACGTGACCGTCCAGGTGCTGACCCAGGCCAGGGAACATATCATCCGCAAGACGTTTGAGGCAGTGGAAGGCGCCCCTCATGCAGTTGTGCATTTATATAACTCGACATCTTTGGCGCAAAGAGAACAGGTATTCCATAAGAGCAAAGATGAGATTAAGAAGATTGCCGTGGAGGGAGCGGCGCTGCTGAAAGAACTTGCAGACGAGACGGAAGGAAACTTTACATTTGAATACAGCCCGGAAAGTTTTTCCGGGACGGAAGTCGATTACGCATTGGAGGTCTGCAACGCAGTGCTTGATGTGTGGAAACCCACGCCAGAGAAAAAGGCGATTATAAATCTGCCAACCACAGTGGAAAATGCCATGCCCCATATTTTTGCCGGCCAGGTGGAGTATATGAGCAAGCATATGCGTTATCGTGAGAATGTCGTGCTTTCCCTCCATCCGCATAATGACCGCGGCGTTGGGATTTGCGATGCAGAATTTGGCATACTTGCCGGTGCGGACAGGATAGAGGGGACTTTGTTCGGAAACGGGGAGCGTACAGGGAACGTGGACATTGTGACTCTTGCCATGAATATGTTTTCTCATGGCGTAGACCCGAAACTGGATTTCAGCAATATGTCGAAAATTGCAGAGACATTTGAACGTTGCACACGTATGCAGGTTTCACCGCGACAGCCCTATGCGGGGGAATTGGTGTTTACGGCATTTTCCGGTTCACATCAGGACGCGATTGCCAAAGGCATGGCCTGCCGGGAAAAGAATATGCAGGGGCCATGGACAGTGCCCTATTTGCCAATCGATCCCAAGGATGTCGGGCGTACCTATGATTCAGACGTCATCCGCATCAACAGCCAGTCAGGCAAGGGAGGCGTCGCCTATATCCTGAAACAGAATTATGGAATCACAATACCAGAGAAAATGCGCGAGGAAGTGGGCTACACGGTAAAAGGGGTTTCAGACCGTCGGCATATGGAATTATCCCCAGAATTAGTCTATCAGATTTTCGAGGAGCATTATGTAAATAATATGCCTCATTTCCAAATCCCGGAATGCCATTTCAAACAGAAAAAAGATGGTATTGTAGCCGAAGCTGCGCTTTCTCATGGGGGACAGGTTCTTGCAGTCACCGGCAATGGAAATGGCCGCCTGGATGCGGTAAGCAATGCGCTGAAACAGTATTTTAACATTAGTTATGAGCTGTCTGTCTATGAAGAACATTCCCTGTCTCGCGGATCATCTGCCAAGGCCGTATCCTATGTAGGAATTTCCTGCAATAACCAGCTTTATTGGGGTGTAGGAGTAGATGAGGATATTATTTCTTCTTCTATCGAGGCATTGTGCGTGGCAGTGAACAAACTGGAGCATATTGAAAATACAAAGCAGTGCCGGGATGAACGGCTGAATGAAATAATGAATTATATCCAGGAGAATTATCTTACTGTGACGTTGGATGAGCTGGCAGAAAAGCTTCATCTGTCAAAACCTTATCTGTCAAAATACATTAAGGAAAAATCAGGCAAGACATTTGGTGAGATTGTAAAAAACGTCCGCATGAAAAAAGCACGCACGCTGCTGAAGAATACCAGCATGACGGTGGAAAGCATTGCAGACAGCGTAGGATATCAGAACGTGGAGCATTTTAACCGCCTGTTTAAAAAGAAATATGACTTGACCCCTGTGCAGTACCGAAACAGCAAGCAAGGGACTAAGTAAAAGATTTTAATGAGAGATTTCTCTTGTAAATATGTGTCTTGTCCTTTATAATAGGAAAAAGATATGCGAATATTTCACGGTGTTTCGGCAAAGTTGCCTGAATACGGAAAATACAGGAGGAAAAAGCCTTGGAAAAAGAGACAGTAATCGTTCTTGATTTTGGCGGACAATATAATCAGCTTATTGCCCGGCGTGTGCGGGAATGCAATGTGTACTGCGAAGTGAAGCCATACACCATGAGTCTGGATGAAATTAAAGCGATGCAGCCGAGAGGCATTATTTTTACGGGAGGGCCTAACAGTGTTTATGCCGAGACATCACCGGGGTATCAGAAAGAAATTTTCGAATTGGGAATCCCGATTCTTGGGATTTGTTATGGCTCACAGCTGATAGCGGATTCTTTGGGCGGAGTGGTTAAGACAGCTCCGGTCAGCGAGTATGGGCATACGGAAGTGGAAATTGATATGGAAGACGTGATTTTTGAGGGAGTGTCTCTCAAGACCGTCTGCTGGATGAGCCATACAGATTATATAGAGACAGTCCCGGAAGGTTTTCAGGTTACAGCGCACACGTCCGTGTGTCCCGTTGCGGCAATGTCCTGCCCGGAGCGCAAGCTGTATGCTACGCAGTTTCATCCTGAGGTTATGCACACCACTGAGGGGATGAAGATGCTGTCTAATTTTGTCCATAAGGTTTGCGGCTGCGCTGGTGACTGGAAGATGGATTCTTTTGTAGAGACAACAATCGCGGATCTTCGTGAGCGAATTGGAGATGGCAAAGTACTTTGTGCATTGTCGGGCGGCGTGGATTCTTCCGTTGCGGCCGTGCTGCTTTCCAAAGCAGTTGGCAAGCAGCTGACGTGCGTATTCGTCGACCATGGGCTCCTGCGTAAAAATGAGGGGGATGAAGTAGAGGCCGTGTTCGGCCCGTCCGGGGCTTATGAGCTTAATTTCATCCGTGTGAATGCACAGCAGCGGTATTATGATAAATTGAAAGGTGTGACGGAGCCAGAAGAAAAGCGAAAGATTATTGGCGCGGAATTTATCCGTGTATTCGAAGAGGAGGCCAAGAAAATCGGAGCGGTGGATTTCCTTGTGCAAGGTACGATTTACCCAGATGTCATCGAATCTGGCCTTGGAAAGTCTGCAGTTATCAAGTCCCATCACAATGTGGGTGGTCTTCCGGATGTGGTGGATTTTAAAGAAATTATTGAGCCGCTCCGTATGCTTTTCAAAGACGAAGTGCGCAAAGCCGGGCTGGAGCTTGGCATCCCGGAACACCTGGTGTTCCGTCAGCCGTTCCCAGGGCCAGGGCTTGGCATCCGTATTATCGGGGAAGTGACGGAAGAAAAGGTAAAGATTGTCCAGGAAGCGGACTACATTTACCGGGAAGAGATTGCCAGGGCCGGATTGGACAAAGGCTTGGGGCAGTATTTTGCGGCTTTGACCAATATGCGTTCGGTAGGAGTGATGGGGGATTTTCGAACTTATGATTATGCTGTGGCACTCCGGGCAGTGAATACATCCGACTTCATGACGGCAGAGGCGGCACAGCTGCCGTGGGAGGTGCTGCATAAGGTGACAAACCGGATTGTAAATGAGGTTAAGGGGGTTAATCGGGTAGTTTATGATTGTACGGGGAAACCGCCGGGGACGATTGAGTTCGAATAAACAAAAATGCTTAGTAAATCCAGTATTTATGCGGGTTTGCGGGCTTTGGAAAGGTCTTTTGATAACAAATTGATAACAGTTGTTTGAGTACGATTATTCTTACTGTCAAGTGGTTTGTTGGTGGGGGAATGATTTGCAAGAGGTT
>CAJUFQ010000054.1 GCA_910585625.1 uncultured Lachnospiraceae bacterium | reverse complement strand
ATGAACGAATATCCTGCGTGATTTTATCAAATATCAACGATACAAGACACTAGGATTGATGAAAAGATAAAAAGAGGATGTTACCATTGGGTGGAAGACGATGGTACAAGTGAGGTGGTTATTGTCAACCGCCTGTTTCCTGATGCAGTTCTTTGTATGGAAACAGCTCTTTTTTATTATAGATATAGTGACAGGAATCCTGCTGAATGGAATATTAGCATTGACAAAAATACTTCCAGAAAACGTACAAATATAGATTATCCTTTCATTAAGGCTTATCGGGTTGAGCCAGAGCTGCTTTTCATTGGAAAAACCAAAGGGGAAATTGATTTACAAGAAGTTCATATTGTTTCCATGACAGCAAAGGGATTTGAAGAAATTTCCCCACAGAGGAAATACCACGGCATCAGCACTCAAATTATCGGTCAGATAAAAAATGTCCGTGTGCCTTTTAATGTGGATATTGGTGTGGGAGATGTTATTGTGCCGAAAGCGGAGGAAAGGAGAATTAACACGCAGCTTCCAGATTTTGAAAAGCCGGTGATAAAAACTTATTCTTTGGAAAGTACGATAGCAGAGAAATTTGACGCTATCTTGCAGCGATTTGAATTGACTGGCAGGATGAAAGACTTTTATGATATATATTATCTGGCAAGAACATTCGATTTTGAGGGAGTGAAGTTGCGGGCGGCAATTTTTGAAACATTGAAGAAAAGAGAAACACCTTATGACAGGGATAGTTTTAAGCGTGTTCTGGCGCTTTCCGAAGATGAAGATATGCAGAAGCGGTGGAGATATTTTTTGAAAAATATGAAAAATGATACGCTGGAGTTTGCAGTGGTTATTAAGGAGATGCAGATATTCCTTGAGCCAGTGTTTGATGCGATAGTGGATGAGGGAGAATGGGATAAAGAATGGAACAGCAGTTCAGGCACATGGATGGATTGCTAAGTTGACTTGTCAGGAGAAATTGGATAAATTATAGTAAAGTACAGAAGTGCCGAAATTCATCCTGTTAAAATGAACTTAGACAAAAAAATTATTCTTTTCTGTCACACAGACTGGGGAACGTTGTCTAATTAAGTAGGAGGTAAAAATCTATGAATAAAAAAACGAATGAGGAATTGCAGGCTTTGGTTAATGGAGCCACAGCGGGGGATAAAAAAGCCCTTGAAACCCTTGTTGCAGGAATGCAGGACATTGTATTCAATCTATCTTTGCGGATGCTTGGCACATTTGCAGATGCGGAAGATGCCACGCAGGATATCTTGTTGAAGATGATTACCCATCTATCCTCTTTCCGAGGTGACAGTTTATTTACAACATGGGTATTCAGCATTGCTACGAACCACCTGAAAAATTACAAAAAGCATATGTTCGCTCACTATCCGTTGAGCTTCGAGTATTATGGAGATGATATAGAAAACGGAAAAATACAAGACGTGCCCGATTTGACGCAGAATGTGGAGAAGGATATATTAGCCGAAGAACTGAAAATGTCTTGTACCAATGTGATGCTGCAGTGCCTTGATGTAGAAAGCAGATGCATTTTTATCTTGGGCACGATGTTTAAGATTGACAGCCGTATCGCGGGTGATATTTTGGAAATGACGCCCGAGGCGTATCGTCAGCGGCTTTCCAGGATACGCAAAAAAATGGCAGACTTTCTTGGGCAATATTGTGGAGAATATGGCAGTGGAAAATGTAAATGCAAAGACAGGGTGAATTATGCAATACAAAGCCATCGTATAAATCCAATGCAGCTGGATTACATGTCAGCCACGGAAATCCCTATTCAGACCATGATGGACGTGAAGAATGCGATGGAAGATATTGATGACTTGTCACAGGATTTTTCGTTCTGTAGGCCTTATCAGTCCTCTGAACGCACGCGGCATCTGATACAGGAATTTTTGGATTCCACACAGCTTTCGATTATCCAGAGATCATAAAGGAGAAGACAGATTATGAATACACAGTACATTATTGATTATTTAACGGCATTAAGCATGAATAACAACCGTGAATGGTATCATGCGAATAAGGAAGATTATAAGAACGCAAATGCTGAATTTGAACAATTATTGCAGGAATTGATGTTGGAAATCGGTAAATATGACAGCAGTATTTTACACAATAATCCCAAAGACCTTACGTTTAAGATTGTAAGGGATACCCGTTTCAGCCATGACAAATCGCCGTATAATCCGGCTTTCCGCGCCCATATTTCATCAAAGGGCAAGCTTCCGGTTCCTGTCGGATATTACCTGATGATTAAGCCGGGAAACCAGTCTTTTTTAGGAGGCGGGCTGTTTGCAGATATGTTTAAGGATGCAACAAAGATGATACGGGATTATATTGCCCAGAATGGCGAAGCGTGGGAGGCAGTTATACATGACCCGGAATTTGAAAAATATTTTACGGTACAAGGGACAGCATTAAAGAAAGTTCCGGCAGGATATGAGAAAGAACATCCTCAAGCAGAATATCTTAAATTCAAGAGTTGGTATCTGGAATATCCGTTAAAGGACGAAGAATTGAGCGATGCGGCAACATTTCCGGCGAAGGCAGCGGAGATTTTCCGAATCATGAAACCGTTTAATGATTATTTAAACAAAGCGCTTGTGGGATTTCAGATGCCGACAAGGTAGCCGAATATTCAGATTGGGCTATTGGCAGCTATAAAGTCCTGCCATGAAAAAAGAAATGCAAGGGCGTATCCTAAAAGATGCGTCCTATTATAATTTAATCGTGCAGATAGATTTATGTGGAGGTTTGTATGTCAAAAAAATTATCCGAAATGACACTGGAGGAATTATGGCAGTTATTTCCTATTTTTTTATCAGAACATGATGAGAGCTGGAATACGTGGTACGATGAGGAATATCAAAGGATAAGCGCTTTTCTGACAGGTAACAATGCAAGGATAAGCCATATGGGAAGCACCGCAATAGAACATATTTGGGCGAAGCCGATTATTGATATTCTTGTTGAGATACCTTTGGAAAATGCTATATGTAAGGTGAAAGATTTAATTGTGCAAAATGGATATATCTGTATGGCAGAAGGTGAACAAGACATATCTTTTAATAGAGGATATACAGAAAATGGTTTTGCAGAGAAAGTATATCACTTACATTTGAGGCATTGGGGGAATAATGACGAATTGTATTTCCGGGATTATTTGAATGATAATTTAATGATAGCAAAAGAGTATGAAACATTAAAGTTATCGCTTTGGAAATTATATGAACATAACCGGGATGGATATACAAATGCTAAACATGAATTTGTATCCAAATATACTCAAAAAGCAAAAGAAAAATATAAGGATAGGTACATGTGAGAAGTGATTTTGAACGTAAAAGGATATAAGCCAATATCCTCACCGCAAGCGACAGTGCATGGGATTAAAATTCATATCTATTAATCTATTGTGTGAGCTTCCCGCTGCCCGTTTGCTGCTAGAAGATGATAAGAGAAGGATACAAAAGAAACGCAGGCGGTCTATCTTGTTCTGGGGATAGCGGCCATGTTGTTGTCCATGTTCACCGGTTGCCTGGCTCAAAAAAGCCATAAAATTTCTCCTTGCTGGATAATATGGCTGTTTGCCTTTGCTAAGACGTTCCGTTTGGTGGAAGATGGGGCCAGATTGAGCTTGCAATCCAGCGCGTAAATCGTCAAACAGTATCTATAAGATTTTCTTTTCGGTGGCTTTGGCCCTGCGTAGCGGTGGAATCCATATCCGATTCCCTGCACTGCACCTTCGGGCGAGCTTATTCTTTTCCCTGGCGGAATGGCTTTTGCGATTTTGCCTGTTGCAGGAATATCCCAATATGTAATTCTTTTGGTTTCCATTGATTTTTTCTCCTTATGATTTTCCGAATATCCTCTTTCTGCCAATCATGTGAATCATCACAGCCGCAGGAGCCGTTACGATAGTCGTGGACAGGCATGGTGAAGTGAGGAGTCCGATACATAATTTTCCACTGTTTTCATGTCATTTTTGGCAGATAAGTGATATTTTTGGCAGATAGGTTGTTTTTTTTATGGTTTAATTTATAATGTTAAATAATTGTGCCAAAACATAAAAAAGCTGGAGGTTGACATGAAGTATGAAGGAAAACAAATCTTTCGTAAATCAAGTATTGCCCGCGTTTCTTCTCCCGAGCAGCTAAATGATTATATACGCGTATCCAATCCGAGCGTATGGATGATGCTGGCGGCGGTAATTGTTTTGCTGGCCGGGGTATGCGTCTGGGGAATTTTCGGGCGTCTTGAAAGCAAGGTCTTTTCCGCGGGGGCGTGCGAAAACGGCATTTTTATCTGTTATGTTACGGAGGAAGATGCAGCTAAGATTAAAACGGGAATGGTGGTAAAGGTAGATGGGAATGAATTTGCTGTCTCAGAAATTTCCGAACGGCCGATTGCCGTAAGCGCGGATATGGATTCCTATTTGATGCATCTTGGAGGTTTTTCCGAAGGTGAGTGGATGTATGAGATAAGCGCGGATGTGGATATTCCAGACGGTACATACAAGACTGAAATCGTGACAGAAAGCGTATCGCCGATGTCGTTTATTCTGAATTGAGAGGAGAGTCTGAAGATGGGGACGAAAAAGATAAAGCAGCCTGTCAGAAAGGGTAAGGCGAAAGTTCCTGTGGTAATGCAGATGGAAGCGCTGGAGTGCGGCGCGGCTTCTCTCACGATGATCCTTGCATATTATGGAAGATGGATACCGCTTGAGCAGATACGCGCCGACTGCGGCGTATCGCGTGACGGTTCCAACGCGAAAAACATCCTAAAAGCAGCACGCAGCTATGGTTTGGTCGCAAAGGGCTATCGCTATGAGCCGGAGAGTTTAAAGGAGAATGGAAAATTTCCCTGTATCATTCATTGGAATTTCAATCATTTTGTAGTGCTGGACGGCTTCAAGGGCAGCAAGGCATACCTTAACGACCCTGCAAAAGGGAGTTATTCCGTACCGATGGAAATATTTGACAAGTTTTTTACGGGGATTTGTCTGATGTTCGAGCCTTCGGAGAACTTCGAGCCGGGCGGAGCCCCCAAAAGCATACTGAAATTCGCGAAAAAACGGCTGAAAGAGGCGGAAACGGCGATGGTGTTTGTTGCGCTGACAACGCTGATTACTGCTCTGTTGGGGATTATCACCCCGGCATTCTCGCGGATATTCCTGGATAGGCTGCTTACCGGCGAAAACCCGGAATGGTTTTTGCCGTTTATTTTCGCGCTTGGAGGAATAAGCGTGATACAGCTTATTGTGGAATGGATTAAGGCTGTTTATTCGCTGAAAATAAACGGTCAGCTTTCAGCGGTCGGAAGTACCGCTTATATGTGGAAGGTTCTTCGTATGCCGATGGAATTTTTCTCCCAGCGCATGGCGGGGGATATTCAGCAGAGGCAGAGAATGAACGCTGCGGTTGCACAGTCATTGGTAGAGACTTTCGCGCCGTTGGCGTTAAACACGGTTATGCTGGTGTTTTATTTTGCTGTAATGCTCCGCTACAACCCGATTCTGACGCTGGTGGGGGTGGTCTCTATCGTAATCAATCTTGTGGTCTCAAAGATTATATCCCATAAGCGCATTAACATTACACGAGTACAGATGCGCGACGCGGGAAAACTCGCCGGAGCTACCGTGGCGGGGATTGAAATGGTGGAAACCATCAAGGCCAGCGGAGCAGAGAATGGATTTTTTGAGAAGTGGGCGGGCTATCAGGCCAGCGTGAATACCCAGCAGGTGCGTTTTGAACGTCTTAATCAGTATCTTGGTATGATTCCTGAGCTTGTGGCGTCGCTGGCGAATATCGCCGTACTGATACTCGGAGTTTATTTTACAATAGATGGGAAATTTACAGTGGGCATGATCATGGCGTTTCAGGGTTTTTTAGGTTCTTTTACCAAACCCGCGCAGACGTTGATTTCGGCGGGACAGACGTTCCAGGAAATGCGCACGCAGATGGAGCGTGTGGAGGATGTGATGGAATACCCAACGGATGTGAATTGCAGCAGAGATGGGATTTCAGAGGATGCAAAGTATAGCAAATTATCGGGCAGCGTGGAACTTAAAAACGTCACGTTCGGCTATTCGCGTCTTGCAGAGCCTCTAATCAGGGACTTTAATTTGACCCTTAAAACCGGAAGCCGCGTGGCCTTTGTCGGCACATCAGGCTGCGGAAAATCCACGCTGTCGAAGCTGATATCGGGGCTTTACAATCCCTGGGAAGGCGAAATCTTATTTGACGGAAAGCCCATAGAAAAAATTGACAGAAGTGTTTTTACCGGATCGTTGGCGGTGGTCGATCAGGATATCATTTTGTTTGAGGATACAATCGCGAACAATATCAAAATGTGGGACGATTCGATAGAGGATTTTGAGATAATCATGGCCGCGCGTGACGCGCAGCTTCATGAGGATATTATGCGGCGTGACGGCGGCTACAGTTACAAAATCACCGAGGGTGGCAAGGACTTTTCAGGAGGCCAGCGGCAGCGAATGGAGATTGCCCGTGTGTTAGCCCAAGATCCTACCATCATCATTCTTGACGAGGCTACTTCTGCGCTTGATGCAAAAACAGAATTTGAGGTTGTAAGATCCATCAAAGACCGCGGAATCACTTGTATTGTCGTGGCGCATCGGTTATCGACCATACGCGACTGCGATGAAATTATCGTGCTTGATAACGGAGAAGTTGTAGAGCGCGGGACACATGATGAGCTGTACGCCAGAGGCGGCGTCTATACACAGCTTGTAACAAACGAGTAAGGGGGTGAGAAAAGGATAATGGGATGGTTTGATGAACAGATTAAGCAGCGTAAGCAAAACAATCAGGACGTTTTTACGGATGCCTTTATAAACATTGCCGGCGCCGTGATGGGCAGCCGTGTTTCAGCTGCGCTGAATGACGAGCGGCAGCAGACGAAAAATGCCTTTGACGAGATATTAAGATTTTATCATGTAAATTCAAAAGAAATTCCTGATCATATCATAGACAGAAATGAACAGCTTGAATACTTGCTTCGCCCTCATGGAATCACGCGCCGTACGGTAACGCTTTCGAAAGGCTGGTACAAAGATGCAATCGGAGCAATGCTGGGAGTCCGCAAAAGCGACGGAATGGTTGTTGCGCTTATCCCCACGGGATTTTCAGGTTATCGTTATAGGGATATGGAAACAGGAAAACTTGTGAAAATAAACGGCAAAAACCAGGAGCTTTTCGAGGAAGAAGCGATAGTTTTTTACAAGCCGCTGCCGCTGAAAGAGCTTGGAATTTCGGATTTGATGCGGTATATTCTGGGAACGCTTTCCCCCGCTGATTTTGTGATGACAGGCGCATCAGCGCTGGCGGTGACGTTGATCGGAATGTTATCGCCGAAGCTTAATAACCTGCTGTTTTCACGTGTTATAGAGGACGGCAGCACACAGATTTTGCTTGCGATTACGGTGTTTATGATTTGCGTTACGCTCAGTTCCCTGCTGATAAACGGAGTGAAGTCGCTGATTATAGCGCGGATAAATACCAAAATGAGTATTTCGGTTCAGGCTGCAATCATGTCCCGCTTAATGTCGCTGCCCGCAGGGTTTTTCAAGAATTACAGTTCAGGAGAATTATCCGCGCGGGTACAGTGCAGCAATTCGCTGTGCGAGATGCTGGTGTCTGTAGCGCTGACGACAGGGCTTACGTCTGTATTCTCACTTGTATACATATCGCAGATTTTTGTGTACGCGCCCGCGCTGGTGATACCGTCGCTTATCATTACGCTTGCTACAGTGGCGGTTACAGTGGTATCGGCATTTGTACAGATGAAGGTCAGTAAAAAAAAGATGGAGCTGTCCTCAAAGGAGAGCGGAATGTCCTATGCGCTGATATCGGGCGTACAGAAGATTAAGCTTTCGGGAGCGGAAATGCGTGCCTTCGCACGGTGGGGAAACCTTTATGCCGAAGAAGCACGGCTTGCCTACAACCCTCCGATGTTCCTGAAAATAAACAGCGTTATTTCAAGCGCCATCTCGCTTGCAGGAACGCTTATGATGTATTGGATTGCAGTATCGTCAGGAGTGTCCGTAGCGGACTACTATGCATTCAATACCGCTTACGGAATGGTTTCCGGGGCATTTATCTCGCTTGCGGGAATCGCGCTGACTGTGGCGCAGATTAAGCCAATTATGGATATGGTAGAGCCGATTTTGAAGGCAGTTCCCGAAATTTCCGAGGGAAAGCAGATGATTACGCGGCTTTCGGGCAGCATCGAGCTGAATAACGTTTCCTTCCGTTACAACGAAAATATGCCGCTTGTGATTGACGATCTGTCGCTAAAAATCCGTCCGGGGCAGTATGTGGCAATCGTGGGCGCAACCGGGTGCGGGAAGTCTACGCTTTTGCGGCTTATGCTGGGCTTTGAGTCGCCGCAGAAAGGAGCCGTTTACGTTGATGGCAAGGATATTGCGGCGGTGGACTTAAAGTCTTTCAGGCG
This sequence comes from uncultured Lachnospiraceae bacterium, assembly GCA_910585625.1. Taxonomy (GTDB): domain Bacteria; phylum Bacillota; class Clostridia; order Lachnospirales; family Lachnospiraceae; genus Petralouisia. The sequence continues at coordinate 3,920 of CAJUFQ010000054.1, read as the reverse complement.
CAATATCGGCGTGGTAATGCAAAATGGCAAGCTGTTTACGGGAGATATTTTCTCGAATATTATCATATCTGCACCGTGGCTTACTATGGATGAGGCCTGGCATGCCGCCGAATTGTCAGGCATTGCAGAGGATATTCGCCGTATGCCGATGGGGATGCACACAATGATTTCCGAGGGCAGCGGCGGAATTTCGGGCGGGCAACGGCAGCGGCTGATGATTGCCCGTGCTATCGCACCGAAACCGAAAGTACTGATGTTTGACGAGGCGACTTCAGCCCTTGATAATCTTACGCAGAAAACTGTTTCGGAATCGCTGGACAGTCTGAAATGCACGAGGATTGTTATCGCGCACAGGCTCTCTACCATCAAACAGTGCGACAGGATCCTGGTGCTTGATAAGGGAAAGATTATCGAAGACGGGACATATGACCAGTTGATACAAAGGGGAGGTTTTTTCGCAGAACTAGTGGCCAGACAAAGGGTTGACGATACCGCAGAATTGAGGGCCTGAAAATTTTTTGGAAATTTATTGGCTCTCGGCGGTTTTGATTCGTATAAAAGAACAAAGGCGCGAATCACGTCTATGATTATCAGTTTTTATACTGTAATCTGTAACAAAATGTAAAGGTAACTTAATATTAGGAGGAAAGCGCTATGGAAAAAAAAGACCTTATTGCAAAGGCAACACAGACAAAATTTGACGAAGAACTTATTGTAAAGGCAAAACAGGCAAACTCTGTAGAAGAGCTTATGGCTCTCGCAAAGGAAAATGGTTATCCGATGGACGAGAAGAAGGCAGAAGTTTATTTTGAAAAGCTCCACAAGATGGGCGAGTTATCGGATGATGAGCTTGGCAATGTAGCAGGAGGCGGATGCCGTCCCAATCTTTGTCCCTTCTGCAGAGGTGACCTTGACGCCGTCAAATCACACTCTACTTTCAAAACTTTGTGTTGCCCATACTGCGGTAAGTTTGCATGTTGAACAATCATGATGTGAAGGGAAGAGGCCCTTTTATGGCTTTCCCATACTGCGGTCCGTGGGGGCAGCAGGACAAATAATATCCGTATTTTGCGGCAGTTTCCGCAAATAATTATAAGGAGTGAATTGAGATGAGCCGGTACATATTAAATCCAGACATCGCCCTGCGCTCATGGCGGCTGGTGCCGTATGCGTATTACAGAAAGGGTGTCCGTTACGCGAAAGGATTGAAAAAGGAAGAGTTTGAATTCCTCTTGAAGTGCGACGGTAAAACGGAGCTTGAGGGGGAACTGCCGCTTGCGGAAAAATTTTTGGATATGGGATTTATTGCTCATGCAAAGGATGAGGGTATCCTGTCTGAATGGCAAAAACACCTCGACTGTGACAACCGCTATTTTCCTGCAATGAGCTGGATGATAACAGGGAAATGCAATTATAACTGCCTGCACTGCTTCAACGCTGCCGATAACGCTCCCATAATGAGTGAGTGGACGTTTGAGGAAGCAAAGAGGCTGATTGAGCAGGCGCAAAAGTGTGGAATCAATGCTTTTACGATTACAGGCGGCGAGCCTATGCTCCATAAGAATTTTTTTGAGATTGTGGAGAGTATTTACGCACACGGAATGCACCTTGAGGATCTGAACACGAATGGTTCTTTCCTTGACGAGACAGCATTGGAGCAACTTAGGAAAATCGGCTGTAATCCGCTGATTAAAATATCCTTTGATGGAATTGGGCATCACGACTGGCTCAGAAACCGCAAGGGGGCGGAGGCGGACGCGCTTCGGGCAATTCGCCTTTGCTTGGAGAAGGACTTCCGTGTAAAAGTGCAGACGAACGTCCATCGGCTTAATGTCGAATCCATGTTGCCTACAGCGGAAATGTTAGATGAAATGGGCGTGGATGAAATGCGGGTGATCCGTACTTCAGAATCACCGCGCTGGAAGGAAAATGCAGATGGTTCCTGCTTAGAGGTTGAGGAATATTACGAAAGAATGTTGGAATTTGCCGACAGTTATATCAAAAAGAAACACAATATGAACATAGATATCTGGCAGTTTCTCACGGTGTTTTCACAAACAGAATCTTACCGCCTGCGCCCTGTCGAATACGTTGTGGGAGAGTACCGAGACAGTATGCCTGTGTGCCGTGGGAACAGGGGGATGATTGCGGTTGCAGCAGACGGAAATGTCTACCCTTGTATGCAAATGTCAGGGTATTTTAGCGCGAAGAATAATTTTCTGGGCAACGTTAAAAAAGAGGGATTGCAGCCAATTTTGCAAAAAGGGAGATATCTGAGTGAGGTCTGCGCTACACTGGGGCAGCTGTCAGAGAACAATGAAACCTGCGCGGTGTGTCCTTATTTTAAACACTGTGGGGGTGGCTGCCGCGCGCTGGCACTCGCAATTACGGGTGATAAATTTGGCATCGATCCCGCAAAATGTCTATTTTTCCAAAAAGGTTGGCACAGGAAAATCAAGGAAACGCTCCAGGGGTGGAAAAATATAGCGCCTATGGAGGGCGAATGATGGAAGAGGAATTACGGCGGCTGTTTGACTTCCAGAAATTTTCGGAAAATCTGCGTCTTGCCGAAATGAAGGATGAAACTGAGAAACGTTACGGCGAGACGCTTTCAGATGAAGAACTGGAACAGGTGAATGCTGCGGGCGAATTTGTCCCGTTTGAAAGCCGGGAGGATAATTCCGATGATTGAACTGCACAAAAACACCGAATTTGAGCAGATTTATGCCAAGTTTAAGGATAAGGTGGCGCGATATATATATGGGAAAATACCGAACGAACACGACGCGGAGGATTTGATCTCGGACGTGTTCGTCAAGGTATTTAAGGGGTTTTCGGGATTTGATGAGACAAAGGCTTCCCTGTCAACATGGATATATAGGATAACGCAGAATACCGTTATCGACTATTATCGGACGGCGAAGTCTCTGTATGGGCTGCCAGAGGAACTTTGCTTTGAGGGAAACATTGATGAGGAAATGCTTAACGAGGAAACGCTCAAAAGTCTTGCGGACGCTCTCGAACAACTCTCCCAACGGGAGCGCGATATCATTATCCTTCACTATTATAGCGGGAAAACATTGAAAAGTATCGCAGAAATAATGGATATTTCATACAGCTATGTAAAGCTGCTTCACACAAAGGCTCTGAAAGTTCTGCGCGAAATAATAAATGATGGGAAATGATTTTGCAGCACAAATTTGATAATGGAAATGTCGGTAGAGGCTGTAAGATTGTAACAAATCGGGCAAGTCCGCTTCAACTCCCTATAAATGGGGAAAAGGGTTGAAGCGGGCTTGCCCACTTTGTTCGAATGGAAAAGCAGAAATTATAAAAGTTTTCAAAATATGGATTTTTTGCATTTAAGAACTGGACGCTATATGCTTCCTGACGGCAGCATTCAAAAAAGGATTAACTCCCTTGTTATATGGTACAATCATTCGCTCATACATTGATGATGAGGGAGGTGCTGCCTATTGAAGCATAGAGAATTTATTTATGTTGGCGAGCCTGTTCCAGAATTGAATGAGCGGGAACATGCAGCGTTTCTTATGCATATACAAAGGTCAATCCTTGTATCATTAGAAAAACGGAATCTGTTGACCGCATCACAGCGGGAACGCTGTTTGCTTGAGCTTGAAAAACAATATCGTCTAAATTAGAAAAAAGCAACGTCAGGCATAACCGCTTGACGTTTTTGCATAACCGCATATTTTTTTCATTGACTATACTGAAAATATGACGAGGGCTTGTTAGGAAATACGACGAGCGTATACCTTTATGCCTTATAAAAATGGGCAAAGTGAAGAAAGGAGATATTCATATGTCGGTAGATAAATACGAAACCTTAAATCAGGGAAGAAAAATACAGCACACAAAGAGAAAGGTTGCCGCATACTGCCGTGTGTCTACGGACAACG
>CAJUFQ010000053.1 GCA_910585625.1 uncultured Lachnospiraceae bacterium | reverse complement strand
TAGAGCGCTGCGTTCGGGACGCAGAGGTCGCAGGTTCAAATCCTGTCGCATCGAGTAACGAAAAGCCAGTAAAAATAAGGCTTGTGGCAAAAGTGAAGCACTCCGTGAAGGAGTGCTTTTCTTATCTTTGACTAACAATTGACTAACACTTCTTTTGCTTTTTTGTGGCAAATAATTCCCCCAGGGATTCTGCTGCAAGTTCATCTTGCTTTTGCAGGGCATGGGCATAAATGTCCATTGTGGTGGATGTTTCCGAATGTCCAAGGCGGTTTGAAACGGTTTTTATGTCCACGTTCTGGGCAATCAGAAGTGTTGCGGATGTGTGCCGCAGGCCATGTAATGTGATTTCCGGCAATTTATCCTCATGCGTTTCGTTGTATATGCGGATAACCTTTTTAAAGACCTTATTAGGTGTTGATATGTCCATCTGTTTTCCATCGTCTTGGATAAACAGGTAATTGCTGCCCTTCCAGTAGGTCCCTAGGGATAAGCGGTATCTTTGCTGCTCTGCCTTATATTTTTGGATTAGCTTCATTGTGCTGGCTGGGAGTGTCACTGTCCGGTTGGACGAAAAGGTCTTGGGGGCTTTCGTGATGATGCCATCCTTTGTTCTGGCAGATGCCTTATTGATGGTGACGGTGAGGTTTTGGAAGTCAATGTCGTCCCAAGTTAATGCGGCCAGTTCCCCGCGCCGGAACCCCCCAAAGACTGCCAGATGGAAAAGCACTTTGAACTGCAGGGGGATCTCTTTTTCCTCATAGTGTTTCCTGCTTTCAGAACCGTCCTTCTTTGTACGTCCCCAATGGGCAACTGTATAGGGCGTGTCTAACTGGTTAAGGAAGGCTTTTGCCTGCTCTAAGGTAAAATGCTTCACATCGGCCTGTTTTTCTACCTTAGGGGGCTTTACGCGCTGGCAGGGGCTGCTTTCTATCAGTTGCCAGTACACGGCTGTATTTAGGCTGCTGCTGATAATCTGGTGGATACGCTTAATAGTCCTTGCGCTGTATGGCTTCTGTTTCCCATTCTTGGTGTAGCCGTGTTCCGCAAGCCCGCTGTACAGCCTGGTTAAATGCAGCGGCTGTATCTCTGACAGCCTTAAATGTCCGATTGCTGGCAGGATAATGTTATTCAGGGAGTTTTCACACCGTTCAATGGAAGTGCGTTCCATCTGCTTTTCTGCATATTCAGAGAGCCATAATGCAGAATATTCCTGATAAGTCATCTTTTCGCCTTTTAGGTATTTCCCGCTTTTTACCTTATCCTCAAAGTCCATGGCGAACCGCTCTAACGCCTTCTGGTTCTGCTTCTCTGTCTTGCTTGGGTCTGGCGCCCATGTGGCCGTTTCCAGAATCTGCCTGTCATGGATGTCCCTGCCATTGCTCACGGTTATCTGGTAACTTTTCCCTCTTTTCCTGATGCTTGCCATAATATTATCAGTCCTTTCTTAAAAATGGGTGCATTTTATAAAGGACTGTGATATACTGTATCTGTTCAATGTTGTATGTATATCATAATCCTTTATGGTATATCTGAAAGGCTCCGGTATTGTCTGTACCGGGGCATTTTCATTTGGGGGTTGAAATTCCTGCATGGATGGCTTATAATATGCTTAACAAGGGAGCCGGAAGGTGAAGCCACTCACCCGACCCGGCGTTATAAAGTAATTAGCTAAGAATAGCCGTTCCTAAACTTTGCAGAGCACAGGACGGCTATTTCTTATGTCTGTGGTTATCTATGTAAGTAAGTATTGCCATCAGCATGATGACAAAAGTAAAAATGTCGTTCCACGAAACCATAAGCACCACCCTTTCCGTCAAGGTCTCGGATTGGGTGAGAAGCGCGTCCCCCAGCTCCCCGGGTAAGCATATTATGTTTTCATGGTTCAGGTGAAGCCCAAATGGGCTTGACTAAAGGGGGAGCTGATTAGACCCTCCCGGAAATTTCCCGCACCCCTGCATCTGATTGGATGCACCCATTTGGATAGACCCGAAATTCTGGGGCTAGTTCTGGGGTGGGTCGGTGTCAGTCAAAAGGCAATTCTTCATTATTTGGAATAATAAAATTTCCGTCTAAACGTTCATTTGGGTTCCGATTTTTAATTAAAACTTTCTCCATCCAAAGATTATACACATCATCATCTATTGAACCATCATCATGTAAAGTTTTCATTTTTTGCCATTCTTCCATGAAATTACATATTTGAATATTATCAAACCATATAGCTTGTGTATGCATAGTAATAGGTTCGTCATATCCACCAATATAAGATACTGTTTCAAATCGAAGATTTGTTTTTTCACCTATTGTAAATAAGTAGTCATATAAGTCACTATATGTTTCTATAGAATTATTTCTCTTTTTATTTGATAATCCGCATAACCAATCTATTGATACATGACATTTCTCTGCTACCCCTTTAATAATTTCCAATGATGGACTTTTAGAGCCGTTTTCATAAGCAGAAAGCGTTGCCGCTGTACATCCTACAAATGCAGAAAATTCTTTTTGTGTCATTTTCATTGATGTTCTTAATTCTTTTATTCTTACTGCCAATACGGAAAAATCTCCCATATAATTACCTACCTTTCAAAGTGTAACTATATGATAAAACATAGTTTAAATGATTTCAATAAAAAAGTCAATTATTTCTAATAATATATTTTTAATAAATTATACTTGATTTTAATATAAAGTTGGGATATAATACAAAAAGAAGGAGGTGTGAAACGGGTGAACAGAGTTCGGATTGATAGAATCAAATTTGTAACAGAGCTTGAAAAGCGTGACATGACGCAAAAGCGTCTTGCGGAACTGTCCGGTGTATCCAAAGCTACGATTAGTTATATTAAGTGCGGCAAGTCATGTTCTAATGAAATCGGCCAGAAGATTGCGCAAGCTCTTGGCGTGGATGTAACTGAAATTTTGGAGGACTAAGAAAGGAGAATGCATGGCAAAACTAACGCCAATGAAAGCAATCCGCAAGAAGTGTCTGGAATGTTGTTGTGGACAGGTTAAGGAAGTGCGGCTTTGCACAGTAGAAAAATGTGCGCTGTATGAGTACAGAAACGGTCACAGACCTAAAGACAATGAAATTATCACGGAAAACAATTAAATAAGAAAATCGTAAGCTACGAGGGTAGTTTTTGCGTAGAAAAGGAGAACAGACAATGGCAAAGAAAGTATTCAGAGATTATGCAGAGGTAAATGAGAAGTTATTAGAGGGGTTCACAGTAGCGGAGGTTCTCACAGGAATCAATGCAGATGATAGCGGCATGATGATAGGCTTGGAGCGGACAATTGACAACGTGACTATCGGTGTTGATGTGGTTTACAATCCCGACTGTGAGGACGGAGAAACGCCGTTCATGGTGTCAGAGGAATATGTGAAAAATATCTATGAGATTCCAGAGGGGCCAGAGAGAAAAATTAAAATCAGGAGCGTTACAGAACCGTTTGACAATGGAAGAAGGTAGTGATTTTATGACGGAGGAAGAACTTGACGCAATGGTAGAAGCAGAAGAAAAACGGCTTGGCGTAGGAAGCAAAGAGTTCATGCAACGCCACAATGAGATTATGCGTATGATTGGCAAAGCGCGGCAGAATGGAGGGAAAACAGATGGAACAGGTAGTACAGATGGTAACGCTTAAGGAAGCAGCCAGCCGGACAGGCATCTCATATGATAGGCTGCGGAAGATGTGCATCAACCGTCAAATTGTACATATTAAGGCAGGGAATAAGTTCCTCCTGAACTGGGACAGGCTGGTGGATTACCTGAATGCTGGGGAACCGGAGGGCAATTAGATGGCATCCAGAGAGGAACTGCTTGCGGGCATCCGGCCAGGGATGCGACTGACGGAGGGGTTCATTAGGAGCATCTATTCCAATGAGATTAGCTGCCCCGGATTCTCCGAACAGGCGATATCTGCACTTGAACAGGCCGGATGCAGCAGGGCAAGGCAGTATTATGAAAACTGGGTTGCGGAGTATGAAGCAGCCTATAAAGCCGAGATTAAGCCTGTGGCGCACTGGTACAGGCTGGAATGTGAAAAGCAATGGGGGAAAAGACAGAAAGAAGGTGAGGAAAGACGGAAAACGCAGGAAGAAGTGGAACTTCTAAAACAGAAAAAGAGGTTATTGATTCAGAAATTGCAGATATTGACCGGCAATTAGAACGATTGCAGGGCGGCAAGAATCCCCCAGCCGTTTTTGACCGTGGAGAGTTCCGGCAAATGAAGAACCATAGTTTAGAGATGGTATCTATGGATAAAGCAGAGGAAAAAGAGCCGGATTGGCTCATCCCTAATTATGTACCCCGATACCAGATTACTTCATTTGCTGGGGATGGGGGAAGCGGAAAGACAACAGCGTGGTGTTCATGTGCAGCAGATATCAGCAGTGGTAGAAGGACATTTTTGGAGAATTTTCTTCCGGATGGTTTTGGTGGCGGTGATCCACAAAAGGTGATGTTCTTTTCGGCAGAGGATTCATTTGAGTACACGCTCAAGCGGAGATTGAGGAAGAACGGAGCAAAATTGGAGAATATTTTTTCAATAGATATCGCTGATGAACGATTCAAAGATGTTAAATTTAACAGTCCGTTCTTAGAGCGGCTTTTGGACAAGTACCGTCCGGCATTATGCATTTTTGACCCGATTCAGGCCTTTGTGCCGCCGGATATGCGAATGGGTGATAGAAATGCTATGAGAAATTGCCTTGCGCCGCTAATCGGATATGGCGAAAAGTATGGGGTAACCTTTTTGATTGTGGAACATGCAAATAAACAGTCAGGTGTGTGGGGAAGAAAGCGGATTGCTGACAGTGCCGACATTTGGGACATAAGCCGTTCTGTAATCATGGCAGGGGAAACAAACGAGCCGGGTATTCGTTATCTGTCACATGAGAAGTCAAATTATGGGCAGACGGGTAATACAATCCTTTATGCTATTGATGATGAAGTTGTCTGTTTCAAAGGATATACAGATAAAAAAGACAAGGATTTTGTGACGGAAATTGACTACAATTCAAGGCAGAAGCCGCAGAGGGATGAAGCAAAAGAGTTCATACTGGAATTTCTGAAAGATGGTGAAAAGGAGATTGCAGATCTGGACGAAATGGCGGCAGCTATGAGTATAAGCAAAAATGCCCTTAAAAATGCCAAGACTGATTTAAAGCGTGATGGGAAAATTAAAACGTGGTCGATTGGTTTTAACCCTAAAAGATATTTTATATCTCTTATAGCCACGGGAAAATCCAACGAGTACGATAAAAACTAAGTATTTATAAGGGTTTGGCGTACTAGAGGGGTGTCAACGAATACGAAGAAAATCAACAAGTACGGATGTGTCGTACTGGATGGGGCAACGAGTACGCAGGAGCCGCATAAATAAAGGGTTTTCACCGTGTTAGTTGGTTTAGTTACTGTATATAGGAAAGTCAACGAGTAAGAAAGGAGAACACATGAACGAAGAATTATTAACCCGACTGGTGGATGCACTGGAAGGAATCAACAACAATCTGGGTGAGATGAAAGTGACGCTTGACATCATGCAAAGGTATATTGACGGTTTTGCAACAGTTAGCCGGGAAGGTATGCGTATTGGTGTCACAGGAGATATCACGACATATTAAAACGCCCCATTGGTATTACCAGTACCAACAGGGCAAAGCACAGCCGGAGCCGTGAAAGGAAAATCCAAATACATAATACCACGGTTCCCGGCAGAAAGGGAATAGGAAATTATGGATTATTACACACAATTTTTAAGAGAGAAGCGCGAGGGGAAGTATGATGGGTGCAGATACCCGAATCTGGTTGAGATCCACGGTGGGATGCCAACGGATTACTTTGCGGAGGTAACGCCGGAACTGATGCTTGCGGTTTTCCGGGGCGAGGAGGACTTGGCATTGATGGAATTAAGCAGGATTGCACGTTACAACGGCATCCCCCTTTCCGTGCTCACCTGCCCGAAGCTGATTATGCTGGACATGGGCAGGAGAAGGCACAGGAGGATGGTTGCCGAGGTGGACAGCCTCTATATCAAGTTAAAATGCATGGCAAGGGAGGGCAACCAGAAGGCAGAAAAATATCTGGAATGGGCAAGTTGGGAACAGCAGCGGTTTATGGGGGCGGCGCATAATAACAGGCTTTCCTATGGGCATTATCTGGTGGCTAAAGAGGAGATGCAGAACTACATATTATTTGCAGCCCCGAAGCAGGAGAAAAGGGGCATAGAGGCAAGGAAAGGCGGTGCGGAATGAAGGAAACCATGGAGATGATGCAGGTCTTAAGGGGGATGGGGGCTGACACCTACGCGGGGTGCAAGTACATGGTTCTGGCAGAAAGCCGGGACTGCCCGGACTTAAATGCATTTTACAGGCTGCTGTTTGGGTTGGTAGACAGGGAAAGGCCGCTGCTGGTTGAAATGAAGGGAGGCAGTGTGGTATAATGGCAGTAAAGGTAAAAATAAGCTATGAGGAGCCGCAGGAGCTCCATACAGTGCTTAAATTGCTAAAACCGATAACTAAGTCGTGCAAGGCAGAAAAGGTTGGAAATGGGCGTTACAGGCGTGCCTATCTGGAAGTAAATATACCAGAGGGAAATGCGCAAAAAAGTGTAAATTCGCCGTTGATTTAGGCAAAACCTGAACGTATAGCAGATGCAAGAAAGAATTTAATGACACTATAACGCGCGCGAAATAAGCGTTGCAAAGCCACCCATAATCTGCTATAATAACTACAAGGCAAACAGAATATTGGAGTACCCCGGACAGCGGTTCTGCTGGACGGAAGCCATACACAAGGCGTGGGAAGGTTTCATTTGGAATGGAATCTTTTCATGCCTTTTCTGTTTGTCGGAAGACAGCCTACTATGGCGTAAAAATAGGAGGATAAGCATGAATACAGAACACTTAAACCAGAACATAGACCCTGCCGCAAATCAAGGAGCAGGGGAAAAGACCTTCACGCAGGATGATGTAAACCGTATCGTGCAGGACAGGCTTGCAAAGGACAGGGCGAAATCATCCGAGGAAATCACCAAAAGGGAACAGGAGCTTTTACAGCGTGAATTTAGATTGAACAGCCGCCAGAAACTGATTGACAGGGGATACCCGGAAAACATTCTGGATGCGCTGAACTGCAGCAGCGAGGAAGCATTTAATAAGGCCTTAGATATCATTGACGGACTGATTAAGGAGCGCACGCCATCTGAAACGGAAAGGGCAGATATGGAAGCGAGGATGAAAGCGGCGGCATCTGCGCCGAAGTTCACGGACAAGTCAGAACCGCGGCGGGCAGGTACGGATTTGATTCGGCAGGCCATGAATTTGTAAAGGAGCATATTATATATGGCGATTAGTTTAGTAACACAGTTTCAGCCTTATACGGATGAAATTTTCAGCACAGAAAGCAAGAAATCGCTTCTTACCAATCAGGATTTTTCATGGTCGGGAGCGCACTCTATCAAGATTTTTAAAGTTGGCACAAGTGAAATGGCTGATTACAATAGGAACCCGGCAAGCGGCTTTACCGGGAGCAGGTATGGCACGATTGAGGACTTGGACGCGAGTACAGAAGAATTTATGCTTAAGAAAGACCGTTCCTTCACATTTGCCATTGACAAGCTGGACAACGATGAAACTGCACAGCAGTTAGCGGCGGCATCCGCACTGGCAAGGCAGCAAAGGCAGGTGGTCATTCCGGAGGTGGACAGCTATGTGTACGGCGTGATGTGCGCTGGGGCAGGACATAAACCAGCGGCAGTTTCTATTACAGCAGAAAATATCTACGATGAAATCATCAAGGGCAACAACGAATTGGATAATGCGGAAGTGCCGGAGACAGGGCGGTATCTGACTGTTACGCCGGATGTATATGTACTGATGAAGAAGTGCAAGGATATTGTGATGGAGACGGACATTGCTAACGAACTGCGGATTAAGGGTGTTATCGCCATGATTGACGGCCTGTCAGTCATTAAAATACCAGCAACGCGGCTCCCGGCAGACTTTGGCTTCATGATTGCCCATCCATGCGCCACGGTTGCACCGACAAAGCTGGAGGATTACAAGATTCATGCAGACCCGCCAGGGATCAGTGGATCTCTGGTGGAGGGCAGGATTTGCTATGATGCGTTTATCCTGGAGAATAAGGCCAAAGCTATTTATTACCAGGCACAGCAAACGGCAATGGCAAAGGTAGCTAGTAAAGCATAGGCAGCAAAGTGGATATCTCCCCCCTGCTTCCATACGGCGGCAGGGGATTTCTGTATAGGAGTGGATAGGGATGCGCAGGAAACGTGGTGGCTATGGGATGCAGGAAAGCTATGCAGGATATGGCCTGACAGCAGGCAGGGCAAAAGCATTGCTGAATGAATGCAGGGAAGGGAAGTATGTAGACTTAGTGCAGGAAGCGGCAAGACAGGCAGAACCGCGCATAGCGGAGTGGATTGTCTCTTCCATCATGGAAGGGAAGTCGTTTGACAGGATGGCGGTTAAGTGGGAGCTTGGAGAAGCGGAAATGATGCCATGCTGCCGGAACAGCTTCTACGCATACAGGAAGTTCACCCTTGCCATCCTGGACGATATGCTGGCAGGGAAGGAAGTGGGGCAGGATGGGCAACTATAATTCCGGAGGGCATAACAGGACACACGGCAGGGTAGAGGAATACTGCCGGATTGACAGTTTCAGACTGCTTCAATATGCGGACTGGTTCGAACGCCTATCAGATTATGGAGAATACCATTATCCTGTCATGGGCGGCAAGATTTATTATAACCTTATGGAGGATACGGCAAGAATAAGCCATAACGGCCGGGAATACCCTCTAGGGCTGTCCAAAGTGCCCAATGTGGACGGTTTGTCATACAGGCTGTACTTCCTATGCCCTAAGTGCCAAAAGCGCGTCAGGCACCTCTACAAGAAGGACGGGCTGTACCAGTGCCGGAAGTGCGCCAGGCTCAACTATGGAATCCAACAGCGGAGCGGTCTTTCCCTTATACGGAGGAAAATGTACTGGCTTGTGGTGAAAAAGTTACAGTATGTTGACTGGGAAGTAGACCACCCTGATTTACCCATACAAGATTTATGGCATATCCCGAAGCCACGCTATATGAGATGGGCAAAGTATGATGTGCTCATGGAGGAGTACAGGCGGCTCCAAAAGGAATATGAAACAATGTATAATGCGTCGTTAATGAAAGCGTTTGGGAGGATAAATAAGCTGCTGGGATATGACTAATATTTGACTAACAAAATGGGAAAATGTTAGTCAAAATTGCAAGAGGTAGAAAAAACATAATGAGGGAAAAGGCTGAAAAATAAAGGGATTTTATCATTACAAAGAGTAGAAGAATAACATTTTCAAATTTCGGGACGCAGAGGTCGCAGGTTCAAATCCTGTCGCATCGAGTATGGCATAAATAGTAAAAACGGCGGAAATCATTGTGGAATCAAGGATTTCCGCTGTTTTTATTCTTTCTTTTATCACATGTATCAATGCCATATGATGGGTAGGAATAGCATTTTTTGTCATGGAATTTGTCATAGGGTTTTGGGGTTAAGTAGGAGATTTTCCAACCTGCCAGATGCTTCCCGTTTCGCGGTTTCTTCTTTTTCCATCATGGAATGGCGGTACACAGCTATCTTGAGGATGGGCGGTTTCCCATCCCCCATCCTCAAGATAGCTTCCTCTGGAATTCCTAATTTTTTTCTGCCCTGGACATGTATTTAGTGATTGCTTCGGGGTAGCCTTTAAAAACATACCCTTGGCTTTTGTTCATTGGCTCTGTGTCTTAAGCGTCTGGCTCTGTATGGCTGTTATTTGTAAATTCTTTACATCAATTTAGGCTTCCTGCTTGCATTTCGGACAGTAAAGAGGATAGTTTTTTAAAACCGTATCTTCTCTGATTCTGTCTCGGGTTTTGCCGCCGCGAATGGGGCAAAGTATCCATTCATTTTTATCCATACGGTTATCACCCAACTATTTCGATTTCTGTTTCTTCAAAAGTATTCCACATACAATTACCGCCATAAAAAAGACAAGGATTAGATACCACAGATTTTCAAGGCAAAAGCCCTTATCCAACATCAACCGGTATCCACAGGAAGCGGGGAAAATACGCCCGGTCATTTTAAGAAAATCGGGTAACAAATCAATAGGGAACATAATCCCCGAAAGCATAATTGAAGGCAGAAACACTAACTGCGCTGTCATCGTCAATTTCGCTTGATTTTTTATAATCAATCCTAAAATACTTCCAATGCTTAATGACACAATAATATATATGGCAAGTGCAAAAAAGAAAATCGGAAGTTGTGCTGGCAAAACTGCTTCAAATAGCACGGGAGACAGCAGTACTATCACAGCACAGGCAATCATCAAATGTATAAATGTGGAAAGAAACATTGTAACAAGGCCTAGATAGATAGGCACTCCGTTTGCTTTATAGATTTTGTTTATGTCACTTCCATAAGTTTCAATCAGCGATGGCGGCAGTCCAATAAATGCCCCCATTGAAACACTCATCACAATCATAGATTGGCTGAGCGTACTTTTCATACCGGGCATAACAGAAGTGAAAATACCGCCCATAAGAAGAAAGAATATAAGCGGAATGATATAGCAGGTGACTAACAAAGATTTGCTTCGTATATCCAATTTCAACTGTAACGCAACGCCATATAAAAAACCACTCATTCTGCTTCCCTCCTCGTCATTTCCATAAAATGCTGTTCCAGTGTGCCACGGTCAACTTTAATATCTAACACGTGAATTTCCTTTTGTTTCAACTCGCCAAGCAGAGAAATCAAAGTATCTTCAATATTGTCTGTTTCAAAAGTACTGTCCCCTCTCAGCGTTTTGATATGGATAAAATATTTTTTTCCAATCTTGTCTGTAAGTTCCGAAGTTGTGCCGCAAAAAACAATATTTCCGTGATTTAAAATGGCAATACGGTCACATAAGGTTTCTACCTCCGCCATATCATGGCTTGCCAAGACAATTGTTTTTCCTTGTGATTTGAGCTTGTGGATTTGCTCATGGAGCAAAAGCCTGCCCTCGACATCAAGTCCCGCAGTCGGCTCATCGAGGAAAATAATATCTGGATTGCTGATAAGCGCAAGGGCAAGATGTAGACGTCTTTTTTGCCCTGTGGATAGTTGGGCATACTGCTTTTTCTCAATTTCTTTGATACCAAGAGTATGAAGCATAGAATAGTCAATCTTTGCTGTATTCCATTTTGCAAACAGCTTTATAGCCTCCATAGGTTTGATGTGGGCGGGCAAAGATGATGATTGCAGCTGAATACCCATTTTCCCTTTTACGATAATTGTACCGCTGTCGTATTTCTTCAAACCCTCGATACATTCCAGAGATGTCGTTTTTCCTGCTCCATTTACGCCAAGCAGAGAAAATACTTCTCCTTTTTCGATTTGAAAATTAAGTCCCTTAAGAACAATATGGTTACCATAGCTTTTCCTTAACCCATTAACTTGTATTACATGGTTCATCATTCCGCCTCCTCAAACGGATTTACTCCGAGTTTTGAAAAGTAAACTTGCAAAGCTGGCTCTAAATAATCGTTTACTATTTTTTGTCTTTCTTCCCATTCATTTGTAGCAGTATCAATATTGCCTATTTCCATCAATTTCGGCAGCATACTCATATCGCCGTTTGTAAATTCCATAATCAAGCCCCAATATTCTTTTACAACCTGCTGACACTTTTCACTTTCGGGGAGCACATTTTCCTTTTGAAGTTGTACGATTTCATCGCTCAAACAATTAAATCTGTCCATAAAATCCAAACCGCTTTCTCTGTCGAATTGATTACGGATATGGTCAAGCGTATCGTCATCGAAACGCTTAATAAGATAGTAAGAGTCATTTTTTATTTGCAGATTGACAATAATATCTGCATATTTCTTAAAATTGACTGTCCGCATTTGTAACACTTCTGTTTTTAACTGTTCGATTGCTGTCAAAGAATCTGTTAGCTGTTCTATTTTCTCTCGTATGCTATCTGCCTGTTCGGTAAGGGCAGTTGCCACATCAGTCGGTGTTTCTAAAGAAATTAAGCGGCACTTTATATCATCCAAAGAAAATCCTAATGATTTCAAGGACAAAATCTGATGAAGTGTAACTAAATCTTTATCCGTATAAAGCCTGCGCCCACCCTCACTTTCTGCTGATGGAGAGAGTAATCCCTCTTTGTCGTAATATTGCAAAGTTCGGACAGTTGTTTCCATTTTCTTCGCAACTTCTCCAACTGTCATATATCCATCTGGAATTGCCCTGTATTTTGCCATAGTCCTTTACCTCCTGAAACGTATTATAAATCATTACGCAACGTAACAAGCAAGACCTTTTTGGAAAATTTTTAGGCGGCAAGATTTCTCTGCCGCCTTTTTGTACTTATGCAAAAATGATTTCCCCGTTTACAATCTCTCTGGCACAGGCCCTTATGTTACCTAGCCGTCCTGTCCATTCTAAGGCATTTTTTCCTTTAGGCGTTCTGGCCCTGTGCCTGTTTCATACCCTCTATGAGCCTGTGGGAGCGTTCCTGTGCCTGCCTGTCAATGTTGGCAAGGTAGGCGTTGAGTTGCTTGTGAGAAGAATCGTGTATGTAACCTTGCGGTACTGCTTCAGATAGTCCAGATGCCGCTGTCCCCATGTGCCTATCGGCTGTTCTTCTTCGGCGGGTAAAGCTATACATGGAATTAGATAATCGCCTTTCCGTTCGTATTTGCCGCCCAGTTCCTCAAATAATATATTTGCCATTTTCTGTTACCTCCAGATAAAATATTCACTCCACACTCTTGTGTCTGTTGTCTTAAACAAAATTTTGAGTTTTCTCCTTATCTGGTTTCATTCATATATCATTTCCCAAAAAGGAAAAAAGTCTTTAAGTGTCTGGGTAGTATCTGGGGCATTAGCTAGCATATCATTTGAAATGCCAGTTAATTCCGTTATGAAGTCGCTGACATAGGAACCATCCATATATTTTGTGGGTTTGAGCAGCGAGGAAAAACTGGCAGGAACGCCTGTAATCGCATAACCAATCTTTTAATGCTGTAACGAAGTGTGTAAGT
>CAJUFQ010000052.1 GCA_910585625.1 uncultured Lachnospiraceae bacterium | reverse complement strand
TACATTTTAGCACAGGAAAGGCAGATTATCAATTATGGACAGGAACAAAGCCATTTGCATTTTTGAAAACCTCCTTGGAAAATGACCAAATATGCAGGGAACAGCACCTTACGGACACTGTCCCCTACTAAAATCAACCTGCTCCAAACGGTACATTTACCTGTTATGTGTAACGAATACAGTATGGTAAGAAAGCCTATTGGTAAAGTAAGCCTCCCCTTGATGTTCACACTTTCGTACCAGCGCATTTGTCGGGGCTGTGAACCTGTTAAGCGTTAATCATTTCACTCCTGATGATTTCCTCGGCGCGATTTACGATGCTGTTCATGGCCTTGACCCACTCCCACTGTGACTGACGCTTCAAATCCTCGGTCACGCTCTCATTCTCTGCCATCTGGTGAACGAGACACCAATAGCGACTCTTTGCCTGCTCGTTGAGGTCAGCAAGATAGGTGTGCGGCTTGCCTGTAAGAAGCAAGTGATTGAGCAAAAGCGGGTTTGTTTCTTCCGGATATACTCTGTGTATCCGTCCCCATTTCCCGATAGGACGGTCATCGTCCTCCGGCAGTTCAATTGCCGGAACATAATAGTCCCCGGCAAGGACATAATCAAGGCTGATCGCCTCATCAAAAATTTTCGGCTTTAATTTGTTCATTGTGTTGCCGACCATCATTTTCAGTAGCCGTTACCGATAATATGATGTACGGCATGGAATAACTTTGTCGAAGGTAACGGGGATGCTATGCCCTGCGGTGATGTCATTCTTTATGATAGGGTCACATCGAACAGGTTGCGGAACGGTGTAAAATCGTTATCGCTTTTTGCGCTGTCTGCTCCGTCATTGATTGCGATATATCTAACATCACGTTCTACGAAAAAAATTTCTGTATAATAGTCGACTTTCAGATAATCGCGCCCCAATCTTGACATATCCTTGACAATGACCGTCGCCACGTTTCCGGCTTCAATCTCCGCAATCATGCGGTTAAAATTTGGTCTGTCGAACGTCACGCCCGATACACCGTCGTCAATGAAGAAAACGGGATTGGAAAAGCCGTTGTCCGCCGCATATTTGGAGAGGACTGCTTTCTGGTTCACAATGCTGTTGCTGTCGCCCTCTAACGTATCTTCCTGCGAAAGACGGGCGTATAATGCTGTTATCTGTCCGGGCTTATATGTATTTGCTGTCATATGTTCATTCCTCCTGTAATGAACGCCCGACAAACAGTAGTGTTAAACTTATTATAGCGCATTTATCCCTGTTTGTCATTGGGCGGTTTGACGGTTTCCGATTTTATGAGCCGTATCATCTTGTCGCGGAGCCGTTCCGAGCCGCCGCAGGAGGTAGACACTTCATAGTATGTGCCGCCGATTTTGTAGCAGACGGTTTCTTCTGTCGGCTTCCCTTTTTCCGGCAGATAGCCGCTGTCCTTGATTTCCAGTTCCCAATCCATTCTTTTCCCTTCCTTTCCGTATTTGCTAAATGATAAGTTTCGGAGCAAGCATAGGAAAAGGGTACCCTTTTCCGTAAATCTGCCCGTCCGCTCTATGGCTTGCCGGACAGATTTTGCTTGTCGGGAAGTATCCCAAACCCTCTGATAAGTCCTCTCATTACCTACAACACCACATAGGACGGTTTTGACGGAAGTTTGAGAGAATTTTCGCAAAAAGTTTTCCTTTCTTCTTAATACGGGGAAGTTTGGGAAATGCCAAATAAAATGATAAAATTTCTGTTACGGATAGGGATTTGCAAGTTGCCATGATACATTTATTCCTAAATATCATTGACAAGAGGAAATACTCTCTATATAATTAAACCGTAAGTTTAATTATTGCAAGGAGGAACATATGGGGCGAAGAAAGAAAGAGCCTAGAAGCGTACACCGGGAAAACATAGTGTCTGCGGCATCCGCTTTATTTATGGAAAGGGGGATTGCCGCGACTTCTATGGACGATATAGCGAAAGCTGCCGGATACAGTAAGGCAACATTATATGTATATTTTGAAAACAAGGAGGAGATTGTCAGCATTTTGGTATTGAACAGTATGAAGAAACTTGACGACTATATCTCTTCTGCTCTGATACAGCATGAAGCCACGAAAGCAAGATATGACTTTATTTGCCGCGGGCTGGTGCAGTATCAAGAGGAATTTCCTTTTTATTTCAAAATGGTATTGGATAAAATCAACATTGATTTTGAGCGCAAAGATTATTTGCCCGAAGAAAAGGAAACTTATCAAATTGGGGAAGAAATAAATGAAAAGATAAAAATCTTTTTGTTATCTGGCATAAAAAAAGGGGATTTACGAGGTGATTTGGAAATTATGCCTGCCATATTTAATTTTTGGGGTATGATTTCCGGAATCATTCAGCTTGCCGCTAACAAAGAAGAATATATTAAAAAGTCAATGGGTTTATCAAAAGAAAAGTTTTTGGAATATGGCTTTTCCCTTGTTTATCATTCGATTGCGATAAAGTCCAGCTAATAAATGTCAATAGAAACTTAAAAATAACTTTGTTTGACATGAACAAAAGCTCCTTTCTGATAGGAATCCATTTCCAATCTGGCAGGTACACAACCTAGCGTGTTATACGGGTATTGCCTTCCGGCTCCCAACCAGCTAAAACATAAAACCCTGTCGAATGGACTAATTGACTTTCTGGCAGGTATCTGCTGATAATTCAGCATCCCAAGGAGTGATACATTATTTGTCCTATCCTAAGAGATGATACCTTATGTTTTATCTGGTGTCCATCAGGAGCCGTCAGACATGATTATTATGGATAACATCTGATGAAGGAAGAACTCCTTCTTCTGTTATCTGATTTATAGAAAGAAACATATTAACCAAGTAGTCTTGATTGACTACACCATTATTATACTAGGAGTGATGATTATGAGTGAAAAAAATGTGCTTGCCATTTTAGGCAGTCCTCATACAAATGGAACAACAGCCGCTATGTTGAATTTGGCAGTTCATAAAGCTGAACAGATGGGGTATGCTGTAACGAAAATCAATCTGTATGAAAATAAACTTTCTTTCTGCACCGGTTGCCGGATTTGCATGGATACGCATATTTGCGTCCAGAAAGATGACATACAGGAAATTGCCCTGTTATTACATAAGAGTCAGCTTGTTATCCTTGCCGCCCCTGTCTATTGGGCGAATGTTCCGGCTCCTGTCAAAAACTTATTTGACCGATTGTTGGGAGCGGCTATGGAAGAAACAAATACGTTTCCAAAACCACGCTTACGGGGGAAGCAATATATGATTTTGATTTCCTGCAATACTCCCGCGCCTTTTTCGTGGATATTAGGACAGAGCGGAGGGGCGATCCGCAGTATGGACGAATTTTTCAAGACCGCAGGCATGAAACCGGCGGGAAAAGTGGTGTGTACAAATGCAAAGAATAAGAAAGAACTGTCTAAACAGATAACAAAAAAGATTGAGAGGTGTCTGAAATGAAATTATCCCGAAAAAGAATCCTATCGTTTACAGCAATTCTTCTTTTCCTTATTATTTTGATTTATACGGCGGTTTATCTGAAAAACGTGGCAGATTATAAAAGGGCAGTAAAAGAAACAACGTTTAGCAATTTGGATATTACCAATGTTCCCAACGGAGTTTATGTCGGAGAATATGACGTGGATTTTGTTTATGCCAAAGTGGAAGTAACGGTTCAAAACGGAGTAATTACAAACATTGATATTCTGGAACATAAAAACGGCCGTGGAAGCAGCGCAGAAGCTGTTGTTGACAGAATCATTGAAGAACAGAAAATAGAGGTTGACGCAGTATCGGGGGCAACAAATTCAAGCGCCGTCATAAAGAAAGCTGTTGAAAATGCCTTAACAGGAGAAAAATAGAAAATGAGCGGGAAAACAGAGAGGATTTATTGCCCTGTCTGCGGGAGTAAAACAAGGTTGCAAATTCGGCTAGATACAGAATTGAAAAATTTTCCCCTTTACTGTCCAAAATGTAAACAGGAAAATTTGATTGACGTTGTGGAACGCTCTAAATATGACATGCCCTTTAAAGACTTTCTTGATATGGCGCCGGAAGAAAGCGTAATCAATCCAGGCTCCCTGACAAAATTCCGCAGACTGCGCCTGAAAGATATGAACCTGTTAGACGTGCTGGTCGCGAAAACAGTCCAGATTGCATTGGAAAAAGGCATTATAAAATCAAAATCCATTATCGTGGATGCAACCCATACAAAATCAAGGTACAATCAGAAAACGCCAAGACAGGCGTTTTTAGAACAGCCAAAGAAACTGCGGCGTTCTGTTTATGAAACAGATGAAACAATGAAAGAGCGTTTTCCGGATAAAAACACAGAAGATTCCTTGGAAAAAGAACTGGAATACTGTCAAGCCCTGATTTCGGTCATCAAAGAAAAAGAAGAACTGCACAGTTATCCTAAAATATAGGAAAAGCTGAATTTATCAGAAGAATCCGTAAAAGATGACCTGGAATATCTTGAGACTTCACAAGATACAGACGCAAAGACCGGCCATAAGACAGCGGAACCCTAAAAAGAGATGCCCACAGTAAACAGGCAGAGTTTCAGGAAACAGAACACTTCAAAGAAAAAATGAAGGAACGCTATTAAGATAGAATCAAAAAACAGCGAGTTAAAGCACAGGCATGGTTATGGCACAGCGACATCATCAGGCCTTATTAACATGGGGATGCAGGGGACAATGACTATATTTGCAGTAAACCTCAAACGGATCATTAAGCTGATAAGTGAAAAATAAACAGAGATAACACTTGAAATAATCGGAAATTTTATCCGGATTACAAAATTTGGAAAAGGAAGTTATCGTTGATGATGAACGGCTAGCAACGACATTATCAAGATTGCCGAAATTAAGGCGGAAAGTTCTGTTGCTTTATTACTTTGTTGGCTATCGTGATGAAGCAATCGGCAGATTGTACGGACGTTGCAGGAGTTCGATAAACCGCAGAAGAAATGTTGCACTGAAACAGCTACGGAAAGAATGGGAGAGATTGAAACATGAGGAATAAAAAGCTGATACCTTTTGAGGTAATCCAAAAAGCCGTTGCCGGAGAGCCGGAAGCGGTAGACGCAGTATTGCGGTATTACACCGCACACATCAAATATCTGTCTATGTATAAGGGGCATATCAATGACGACACACAGGACAGATTAAAGGCAAAACTGGTTGAAGCCATATTGAAATTCCGCTTCGACCGATAGGAAGTAGCAAAGACAGAAAAAGCTGTCAAGGGTAAACTTCGCGCTACGCGCCCTTGACGGCTTTTCCTGCCTTTGCTGTTGGGTAGTCAAGAGGACGAAATCAGTAAACTGCTTTTGCCCTCGATATATTATGGGGTTTGTTAACAGTAAGGATTATTTTACTCTTGATTTATGCAGCTTTGCGGGCGTTGAAATGACGGGGTAAGGGTTTTATATATCTGCCCTCGAAAACGGCGTTCTATTGCGTAACATTTGAAAGTATTGTTTTTTTCTGTATTAAGTGATATAATTTGACATAAAAATTAGGCAGGGATAAACGATGAATGAAATATATGCAACAGAACTTTTGGGGCTTGGAACTGCATTAGCAGAATTAGCTGTTAAAGGTACTGCTACGGCAGTATCAAGTAAAATCAGGGCTATTAAAGAAGAAAAAAATGTTGATAAAATTCGCAATACATATGATGAAATAATTAGCGAATTGCTCAATGAACGCGAAGAAGCTGTACGAATTGCATAGGCTTATAAATCTGAATTAGAAAAAGTTGTTATTAGTGATGAAGATATTCAGCATTCACATAATACAGTGTCGAGGATAAAGGTTGTTACTTCGGAAATGGCTGAGATTTTAAAGGACGATACAGCTTACGAAAATTTCAAGAAAATAATGGGAATGTAAACCAGTTGTTGTCAGAGCAAAACCGAGAGAAAATCGTAATATTTTGATTTTCTCTCGGTTTTTAGTTGCCCCCTATTTGTCAGCGTTGATAATAAGTTAGTTTCCATACTTCCTTATCACCATAAACTCCAATGTTTACGGGTTTTCTTTGTTTAAATGATAAGCCTTGAAAGAGGCGCCATAGATTGCATGGCTGCAAAAGCAGGCATGTGAGTGATAATAGAAAAATGAACGGTAGGTAGAAAAAACACAGAAGAATCTTGTGTGTAAGCGGACACAGGAATTTGCCGCAAAGGGAAATCAATCTGCCGTCAAAAAGCTGAAAAGATTGCTCTGCAGCATACCAGATGCATATCAGGCAGCAATCCGAGTGGGGAAGCAAACAAATGAACCGCATACAAGGTCATGGCGAATATAGAGTGAACAGGCAATGGAGGTGAGACAGTGAACGCAAGAGAAATAGAGAAATGTATTGATGATTTCGGTACAGATATATATAGATTCTGCCTGAAACTCTGTGCGGACAAGGCGGACGCCGAGGATTTATATCAACAGACTTTCCTAAAAGCGTTAGAAACAGAATGGAAGCTTGACTGGGAGAAAAACCCGAAAGCGTTGTTCTTCTGTTTAGCTCATAATCTGTGGAAAAGCGACAGAAGAAAAAGGGCGCGAAGGAATAAGATTGCTCCTTGCAGTAATTTTGATAATGAAATGGAGATGGTGCTGCATTCGGAAGAAAATATTGAAGAAGGCTATCTGCAGAAAGAATTGATTATGGAAGTCCATCAAATCATCCAAACTCTTCCGGAAAGATTCCAAGTACCGTTGGTATTATATTATCTTTCTAATTTTCCCATAGAGCAGATAGCGGCTATTATAAAGAAACCGCCTGGTACTGTGAAAAGCCGATTGTTTAAGGGAAGAAGCTTAATAAAAAAAAGATTGGAGGAGGCTGGTTATGAGAGATAATCGTCCTAACACGGAAAT
Organism: uncultured Lachnospiraceae bacterium; assembly: GCA_910585625.1. GTDB lineage: Bacteria > Bacillota > Clostridia > Lachnospirales > Lachnospiraceae > Petralouisia. Next base: position 6,246 of record CAJUFQ010000052.1, on the reverse strand, counting down.
AGAAGAAGTTATCCTGGCTTCTATGAAAATGACTGATGTTCCGGCCCCGGAACTGAATAAAGAGCTCAAAGCGGCTCTGTATCAACGAGAAGCCGTCCTGCGAAAGCAACCTGTCATGCACAAATTATCACTTTGGTATTTGCCGATGATTCTGAATTTGGTTACGTTTTCCTTATTGTCTCTGTTTGCTCTGATAATGATTGAAAATATGTATTTATCCTATTTTGCCGCAGGAATCTGCTTTTATGTCGGTGTGGCAGGTATATTGCTTACTGTAGTAGGTGTAAAAAGAGCAAACATAAAAGAAGAAATTACGATTCATATTGAGAAAAGAGGTGTATTGGCATGAATAATACAAACAAGAACAGACGTCTGCTTTATCTTGGTATTTCAGTTATTGTATTGTTGATTTTTTTACGGTTTGGCCTATATTTTCTGAAAAGTGATGGTTTTAGCGGCCTCTCTATGCTGCTTCCCATACTGATTCTTTGCTTTACTCTTTTTGCGCTGTGTACCTCTGCTTTTTTTGCAGCGTGGGTATATCAGGATTGTAAAAAGCGAGGCGAGGATCCTGTGCTATGGGCGATTGTAGTTTTTATAGCTACGCCGTTTCTCGGATTGCTGATTTACTTCCTGCGCCGTTCCGAGATCAAGACGATATGTCCGGATTGCGGACATCGAATTTCAGTAAACGCCAAATATTGTGAAGAATGTGGAACATATATCGAAAAGGAGGATAATAGTGTTATGGTAAAACAAGGAACACATCATTTAACATTAATTGCTGCCGGTGTTGTGAGTATGGCGCTTATGATAGTATGTCTGACAGGTTTTATCGCTAGTGTGGCCGTTGGAAATGCTGTCAACACAGATGCTGCGTCTAATGAGCGCGTATGGAACTTAGGTACAATCAGCATGAATTATAACGCTTATCTGGATGATATCTGGAAGCTGGATTTCAGAAACGCCAGTGAAGGGTTTGTTAAAGAACAGGATATGGCGATTGCGGACGCAGACGCCCAACTGCTTCATGCTGATATTTCTTGCGGCAAAGTGCCAGACGGAGCAACGCTTGTCTTGTGGCTGGTATAGGGAGATGTAGCAAAATCTTTTGATGTCACAAATCTTTCCGAACCGTTGGAATATCCTTTGGATGAATTTGCCAATGGAAAAGTCCATGTCAGACTGCAAATCAATGGTGTGGAAAATACAGTTTCAGAAATTTCTATCCACTGATCCGTAAAGTCAGTCGAAGTGTAAGACGAGGGGCGGGACTAGTCTATATGTCCTGCCTGCTGATAAAATCCTCCCTTTGTTTAGGGCGGGAAGCCAAAAACAAAGGGAGGATTAACGTTGGAATAAAAAGTATGTAATTTGCAATATTGCTTACAATAGAAAGCGGCTACAGATTCTTCGAATCAATCTCCTTCTGCTTATATAGCCTTTTCTTAAGGTTGTCCAAAAACTTTTCATTTCCGATGACTGTCAGCATTGGGCCAAAAGACATGACCTCAATCAGCAGTTCTGTCTCCATGTGCTGGTTATAGTAAATCAGGCATTCATAAGTATTTTCATCTATTTTTACCGTATTTTTTTCATAATTGGCAAAATGCAGCATGGCACGTTCCAGGGCGTTACGTTGGTCAGTGATTCGAAGCTTGAGCGGTTCCTTATAATAAGAATCGCGGATAAGCGCGTTTATGTCGACGGGAGATACAAGCGTTCTGTCTGTGAGCCTGGCGTTTTCTATTCGGTCAATGTTCAGGATTTCAAGCTTATCCCTGCGTTGCCTGCGCTGTTCTAAGGCCAAGACGCGGAATTTGTCATTTTTTACCGAATATTCCAGGCGAATGGGAACATAATAATGGTGGACGCGTTTTCCTTTCGGGGAATGATAGTCAATATCGACATACTGCCGTTTCTTCTGCGCCTTGAGCAGAAGGCGGAAATTATGCTGGTATGCCTCACCCTGGAAAGGGTCTCCGTCTGCAAACTGATCGTAACAGAAGAATTGCTGTTGTTCCCATAGGGGAGGTACGTCTGCAAGCATTTGCCGCAGTGTCCCTAATTCTTCTTTGCCAAGAAATAAACGAATCCGCGGGTCAGAAAGCAATGCCTTGAGGTATGATTTTTCCAAGTCAGAAAGGGGGACGGTAAATAAGGGCGAAAGTTTTGAGAGATACAGTTCGCCATCCCGGGTAAATAAGTTCCATGTGCCGTCTTCCAGTTTGGGGATGATGGAAAGCAGGCTTTCCTCAAAACCTTCTTGGCAGATACGGCCGTAGATGTCTTTGATTGTCAGAGGGTTCCGGCTGCATAACAGATGCCTCAGCACACGGTAGTAGCAGCTGTATATTTCAGAAAATATTTCCATAAGATTTCTCCTTAATAAGGGATTCCCCCAAATGCCCGTCTGCAGGAGGCCGGGAACATGTCAGGAACGCTTTGGTTCGGTGTTGTCGTCCGCGCAATCTTCCTCAATGCCATACATACGGTACATAACATGCAAATCTGCGTAAAAACGATTTTCCACGGATTTCGCAGTGCAGTGGAAGGATAGGATCCGGCCAATGAAAGTACGTATCCAGGGAAGCATTTCATTGCAGTCGAATACTTCAATTTCATATTGGTAAGTATTGCGCGCGATTTTTGTGACCGTGCCCCCTCTGCCTTCGCGCCTAAGGCGGTCAGCGATGTAATTCTCTGTGGGTTCCAATGCCCGGATTGTCATCGTGATCTTATCGGAATGATGGCGTTCCGTGCCTTGGAAGGATACGCCCCAGAGTTGCCGATGGTTGCGTATAAGTTTGGTAAGAAGCTCATCATAGTTCTCTGTTATTTCCAAGGGCAAGGTTTTTTTAATCGTATCCAGACGGAAACAAGAGAAACGCTTACTGCTTTCTAAATATCCGCAAAGGAAACGGCGTCCGCTTCTGGCGCTTGTAAATATTTGCAGGGGAATGCAGACAGCCGTAGTCACCATTTCACGTTTAGAGCTTTTTATCTCAAGTTTCAGCGCCTTCTTTTTATGCATGGCATCCAAAATCTCAAAGAGGATTTCTTCTTCCAATGTATGGACAAAAAAGCTGTGTTTCACGCGGAAAGCCTGATTTTGGCAGTCCAGATGTTCTGACAGCTCATTTGCGATGATGCCGAAGTTGCCTGCCATCTGAAAAAACGAGAGCATGTCTGCTATATTCTCATTGGTTTTCAGCCAGTCTGTAAGCGTATTGTCGAGCGAAAAAAAGACCGATTTTTTGATTTTTTGTTTGTGCAGCAGCCCTTCCCGGGCATAAGCATTGCATTTTCGGCGCACCGTCTGGATGTCGAACAGCGCCCCATACTCTGTAAGGAGGCAGTCTGTAATTTCTTCAGCGGACAGCATTTTCCCGTCTTGCAGAAGATCCAGGATAAAGAAATGCAGAATGATGTCATTGTCGGTAAAGCTTTTTGTTTTCCATACCTGGAACAAGGGGTTGGTGTCGAGAAGGTTGCTGTCTATGGCGAGGGATAAAGGGAAGCCTCCCGGAACATAATCTTTACGCACATAGGGGGCGAGCCAACTTTCCAGCCGTCTCCTCTGGTTGTCGTAAGTTCGGGGGCTTTTGTCCTTAAAGTCATTTCTGGTCTTAAAACCATAGACGAAAAAGTCGCGGACGTATTCTCTTATTTTGGGAAAACTTTTAATTAATTCATGGAAATCAGACATACTGCCGTTCCTCCTCAGGTCAATTTACCTTATAGGAATTGGGGTAAGACTTCAGGTCTTCTCCTACTGTGTGAGCCTCTCCTCAGGTTAAATTATATCACGTTAATAGAAAGTTCGCAGCTTTTTTGAAATGATAATCTGGAAGATAGTGGGTATAATGAGAACAGTTCAGGAAGGGAAGGTGAAAACAATATGTTTGTAATAAATAATGAAAATACCAGGTTTCCGGTAAAGGTCTGGCTAGAACGGGAAGCGCAGCTGGAGGAGAGCTGCCTGGAACAAGCGTACCACCTGTCACAGCTGCCTTTCCTCCATAAATGGGTATGCCTGATGCCGGATACACATACAGGAAAGGGTATGCCGATAGGCGGGGTCATCGCCGCCAAGGATGTGGTTATCCCCAATGCGGTAGGGGTTGACATAGGGTGCGGCATGGATTTTATTCCCACCAACATCCACATGGATGAAGTCAGGGGGATAGAGACGGGCAACGGCAGCATCATCCAGGCAATCGTCGGCAATATCATGCGGACGATTCCCTTAAATACCGAAAGATATAAAACGCCTCAGGATTCGGAAGTACTTGACAGAGCCAAACAGGAAATAGAGAAGTATGAGGATGATAAGGAATTACTGCCGTTGATCGACGATGGATATTTTCAGGTCGGGAGCCTGGGAGGAGGAAACCATTTTATTGAGATTCAGGAAGACGAGGAAGGGTTTCTCTGTATCATGCTCCATTCCGGGAGCCGTCATCTTGGTAAGGCAATCTGCGATTATTTCCATGAGAAAGCCAGGGAGCTGAATCGGATGTGGTACAGCGAAGTGAAGGAGGAATGCCGTCTGTCGTTCCTGCCGGTTTCTTCCCGCGAGGGGCAGCAATACATTCACTGGATGAACCTTGCGCTGGATTATGCTTTTGAGAACCGCGCCCGCATGTTGGATAAAACCTGTGCCGTTGTCAAAGAAGTGATTGAAAATCATACAAGCTTAACTGTGGAATTTGGCGCGGAGATTAACTGCCATCATAATTATGCAGCGTTGGAAAATCATTTTGGGGCTAATGTATGGGTACACCGAAAAGGGGCAACCAGGGTGCGGCGTAAAGAGATGGCGGTTATCCCGGGGGCCATGGGGTCTTACAGCTATGTGGTGGAAGGGAAGGGGAATGAGGAGTCTTTCTGCACCTCCTCCCACGGCGCAGGCCGGAGCTATTCCCGGTCAGGAGCGATGCAGGCGTTTTCCACGGAACAGGTAATGGTCGATTTGAAGGAACAGGGCGTCGTGCTTGGTAAACGCAAGAAAAATGATGTGGCTGAAGAGTGCCGGTTTGCCTATAAGGATATCGATCAGGTGATGGCGCAGCAGCTTGAGATGGTTACGCCGGTGAGGAAGCTCAAGACAGTGGGCGTAATCAAAGGATAAACGATTGGAAATAATTTATAGCGCATGGGCATTGGAAAACACTTCCTGCCCAGCGGTGCCAGCAGCGTGCTGCCAGGCATATCATAGATATTTCGCCAAACTTAACGTGGGGTTAAGTTGAGATTTGTGCGGTCAAGGGTTCGAATCCCTTCCATGTAAATGGTAACTCAGTGGGTAGAGTACACAATATGATGGCAGGGCTTGTAAAGTCCGCGGTTCGAATCCGCTCTAAGAAAATCTTCTGTCCCGTTTCCCGGCACGCCGGAAAATCCACCTTTGCCTTTCGGCGAGGGTGCAGATATGGGTACATCCATGTTGCCAGGGATTTACGGTGGGAGTGCAGTCTGGCGTGATGCCTGAGAGTTTTTGCGCCATTGCCCAAACTGCCCAAGGTATTGGGCTGCAGGCGTGGCATTCCGGGGATACCGCAGAGAGGAAGGATAGGGCAGCGGCCTGCAAAAGATATCTGGAAACAGCAGGGATATGCGGCTGCAGGCTGCCCTCCGTCTGGAATATCTGCTCAACCGGCTCTCCGTATCATACGGATGGGAGCGAGACAGAAGTATTTGTGAAATGTAGGAAGATATTCAAAATAACAGAGAAATGGAAGGTGTTGTGATGCGATATATAGTGAAAGACAGCCAGGCGGGATTTGTCCTGAAAAATGGAGTATTCCTGAAAATGGTCACGTCTGGGGTATATTATTTCCCCAAGGCATTTGGCTATGAAGTGGAGATTGAAGAGATGTCGGGAGAACTGGATTACCTGGAGGTGCCGTATCAGGTGCTGGTGAAAGATAAATCATTCGCAGAAGCAACCGTACATATGGAAATCCCGGACGGTTCGTTAGGTTTCCTCTATGTGAACGGTAAGCTGACGTCCTTTGCCAACCGTAAGGAATATACGTTTTGGAATGTGTATGATAAATATGAGATAAAGACAGTTTCTATGGAGGAGACTGTGATGGGAAAAGAAGTTACGAAGCAGATGCTTGCCCTGGTTCCGTCAAAGTATTATAAAGAGATACAGATTGGAGAGGGGGAGACATGCCTTCTATATTTGCTCATGTGAGATAAAGAAGTAAAAGAAGTGTAAAAAATTTTGCCGTTCCC
>CAJUFQ010000051.1 GCA_910585625.1 uncultured Lachnospiraceae bacterium | reverse complement strand
GCATGGCCGTAATGGAAATGTACCGCCAGAATATCTGTCCCAGGGATATTATGACAAAAGAGGCTGTTCTGAATGCCCTGACTGTTGATATGGCGTTGGGATGCTCCACAAACAGTATGCTGCATCTGCCGGCAATCGCCCATGAGATAGGATTTGACTTTGATATCGGGTTTGCCAATGAAATCAGCGAGAAGACGCCGAACCTCTGCCATCTGGCGCCGGCAGGCCCTACTTATATGGAAGACCTGAATGAAGCGGGCGGCGTGTACGCCGTGATGAACGAGCTTGCAGAGCTTGGGCTTCTGAACTTAGATTGCATGACTGTAAGCGGAAGGACTGTCGGGGAGAATATCAAAGGATGCGTCAACAAGGATCCTGAGGTCATCCGTCCATTGGATAACCCATACAGCAAGACGGGCGGTCTTGCTGTGCTGAAAGGCAACCTGGCGCCGGAAGGCAGTGTTGTAAAACGTTCTGCGGTAGCGCCGGAGATGATGGTGCATGAAGGCCCGGCCCGTGTCTTTGACTGCGAGGAGGATGCAATCGAAGCAATCAAGGGCGGAAAGATTGTGGCAGGCGACGTGGTGGTCATCCGCTATGAAGGACCCAAAGGAGGGCCTGGGATGCGTGAAATGTTAAACCCGACTTCCGCTATTGCCGGCATGGGGCTTGGCTCCACAGTTGCCCTGATAACGGACGGCCGTTTCTCAGGCGCAAGCCGCGGGGCGTCCATCGGGCATGTCTCTCCGGAAGCAGCCGTAGGAGGAACCATTGCATTGGTGGAAGAAGGGGATACGATTAAGATAAATATCCCGGAAATGAAACTGGAGCTGGATGTAGCGGAAGAAGCGCTTGCCAAGAGGAGAGAAGAGTGGCGGCCCAGGGAGCCGAAAGTTACAGAAGGGTACCTGGCACGCTACGCCCAGATGGTTACATCCGGGGCAAAAGGGGCTGTCATGAAAAGGGAATTAAATAAGTAACAGAAAGTGATACCCGCGCCATTTCCAGGGACTCAGAATGGCGCGGGTAATTTGTTCTGGAATAAATTTACTTTTGTGTCTTGACGGAGCGTTTTCCCACATGTTATTCTGAGTTTCCAAGGCATAAATTGCCGATTGTAAAGAAAGGGAGGAAAACCAATGAGACGGAAAAGAACCGTAAGTATGTTGCTGGCGATACTCCTGGTATTGCCATTGGGGATATGCAGCGTCGGCGGGCCTGCATATGCCGGTCAGGAGACTGCTGCCCAGACAGAAGCGCAGGGCATAGGAAGGTACTATTATGAGCAGCTCCCCGACGAAGCGAAGGGATTGTATGACGCAATGTACAAGATGTACGAACAGGGGATTTTTAAGACAGGGACAGGGGAATATGACCTGGTTGCCAATGGGCATGTGACTCAGGAGCAGCTGGAAGGGTATTCTTGCGGGAATATGACGCTGCTTTCTTATATGGGGGCGGCAAGGGACGCATTTTATGCGGATTACCCTGAGATTTTTTATGTGGATTTCTCCATGCTCACGCTGCGTGTGACCCAGAAGTCAGGCACATATTGCGCCAGCCTTGGACCTGGCAGAAAAGATAATTATTTCGCCTATGGCTTCAGCAGCCAAGAAGACGTTGAGGCGGCGCTTGCAGAGTATGATGGCAGGATGGATGAAATCTTGAAGGGGGCAGAAAAGGTTACTCAGGACGATGGGAAGAGCATCGAGCAGCAGAAAGTAAAGTTTGCCCACAACGAGATTATCTGGCATACCTCTTATCGGATGGAAAATACGTGTGCGCAAGGAAATGGCGGGCATATCCGCACAGCCTACGGTGCGCTGGTCAAGGGTGAGAGCCTGTGCGAAGGGTATGCAAGGGCGACGAAAGCCGTCTTAGACCGGATGGGCATTCCCTGCGTCCTGGTGCAGGGCGGCTATCAGAGCAACGAAGGAAGCATGGAGCCGCATATGTGGAATTATGTAAAGGTCGACGGCCAATGGTATGGCCTGGATACCACGATGGACGATCCCAAATCACCGCTTCCCAGCGAAAATGGCGTGGACGGACTGGAAAGGTCTGATTATCTCATCGTGGGCGGAGACGTCATGGGTAAGAGGCATGTGCCGGACGGCATCATGTCAGAGGCGAATTTTGAGTTTGCCTATCCGGAGATTGCCGGACAGGGCCTGTTATATGATGAGGTGTTCAACAACAATGGCTTGAAGGTAGAGTATAATGAAGGGGGAGTCGAAGGCGGAGTGAACTCCGGGATTTATAAGATAAGTTATAATGGCATGGGAGCCGCCAAAACGATAGAGAGCGGCAAGTATATGCTGATGAAGGAAACGAAGTATCTTCCGAATACAAATAAGTGGAAGTATGGCGTATGGGCTTATATCTTGCCAGACGTGTATAAGATGGAAGATACGGCTGAGGAAGTTATCATCAGCATTCCCGGTTCCCAGTATGTGGAATTTGCCATTACCAGCAAGGCGCCAGGAAATTACAATACGAATGAAGGGGGGAGCTTGGCAAACCTGTCATTCCATGGGGATCCCCTGCTGTTTGACGCGTATACGGAGGTACTATATAATCCTAGCGGCACATACACGCCGCCGCCCTATGTGAGGAAAGCAACGCCGTCTAACACGGCAAGGATAGACATTGGCAAGACGCACCACATTACGCTTTTGTATGATGAGGAGTTAAAACTGGCAGAGGGAGCGGCAGAAGCGGGGGTTCAAGTGTCAGTTTCAAAGCAGCAGAATACGGCATTGGAACATTGCAAAGTCGAAGGCGTGAAATGGAACGGCACAGACACGGTGGAGTTTGATTTCACTCCCAGCGAAATGTGGCTGGACGATTCTGTCAACTATATATTTGAGCCGACGGGCCTGATTGGCGTGGACAGTGAAAAAACGCCGAAAAGCATCGGCTATACGGCGGCCCATAAGAAGAAAGTCTGTGCATTCCGCGCACAGGGGTATTATTTCAACTTCTTTGGCAGGCCCCAGCTTTTGGAAAGTTCTGACCTTTCCCAGAAGAACCTGGAAGAGTGGAAGACCGAAAGCGGGGAAGGCGTAACACCGGACATGGTGACGGGGCTTACGCTTGTGACCACTTCGCCTTCCCATGCGCAGACAGATACCATGAATGGGCTGATTGAGGATAAGGCGCCGGAGGATAAGGTGTTAAAAAGCGAAACCTACAACATCAGCCTACTGACCTGCAATCAGAATGTTATTTATCTTGGCGCTTCTGTCAGGCTGTCCGTCGGCTTCCCTTACGGATATGGCCCCGATGACGAAGGCGTCACGTTTAAGGCGTACCATTTCAGAAGGGACAAATATGGGGAGATTGTGGAAGTGGAGGAAGTGCCCTGCGTGATTACGCGCTATGGGCTGGTCATTACTTGTAAGTCATTCAGCCCCTTTGCTATCGTGGCAGTGGAAGATGACGGCAAAGAAACGGAAAAGGAAAAATCTATCATCGTATCCAATTCCCTGGGAGGGAAGATTACCGGGGCAGAAGGAGTGCTTACCCTCAATGCGGGAGAGAGCAAGCCGTTGACCGTGCAGGCGGAACAGGGATATGTCATCGATTCCCTTGTGATAGGAGGGAAGTATCAGGATATTACAGACCGAAAGTCGATGACAGTAGAGGCGTCATACGCGAATCTGGCAGACGGCGATATCATTGAGGCACAGTTTGTAGCTGAGACAGTCCGCCAGAAGGAAGAAGAGAAAGGGCAAACCCTTGTACAGCCTACGCCGCTTCCTGCCCAGATCAGCCTGGATAAGCCATCGGTCGAGGTTGAGGAAAAGAGCGGCTTTGAAATTAGCTCCAAAGTCACGGGCGCGTCAGGCAGCCTGACCTACCAATGGTATAAAGACGGCGCGGCGCTGCCTGGCAGGAAAAGCGCGAGCCTGAAAGTTGAATCTGCGTCTATGGAAGATTCCGGCAAGTATACAGTGGTTGTCACGACATCTGCCGGGGCGGCCAGCGCAGAAGCTGAAAGCGCGGCCTGCACAGTGGCGGTAAAGGAACAGCAGGCACAGCCTCCTGTTCCTGGCCCGGATTCAGAGCCCGGCCCGGTTCCGTCCCTTGCAAAAGTTTCCGGGCTGAAGGTTTCTTCCGTGGGTACAGATAAGGTTACACTGAAATGGAAAAAGGTCAGCGGTGCGGAAGGTTACGAGGTGCTGCGTTACGATAGCGCCAAGAAAACATTCGTAAAAGCGGGAACGGCTGCCAAAGCGTCCTTTACAGATAAGAAGAGGTCTGCAGGGAAGCCGTACCGATATAAGGTAAAGGCTTACAAAAATGTTTCCGGCAAGGCATATTATGGGAAAGCGTCTGCAGAGCTGAAAGTACTCACGAAGCCGAAAGCTCCGTCGAAAGTAACTGCAGAACGCCTTACCACAGCAGCTGTCCAGATTTCCTTCAAGCCCGTAACAGGCGCGTCATCGTATGAAATCTGCAAGTATGACAAGGGAAGCAAAAAATACAAGCTGGCTTACCGGATAAAAGGAAAGAAGCTGTATATATACAAAAGCAAGACGAAGAAGTGGGAGTATCTGCGGAAGATTCAGAAGTCGGCAAGCGGCAGGATTAACGCAAGGCTGACAGGCATGAAGCAGGAAGAAATGAACCAAAAATATTATGTGAAGGCTTTGGCTTCCAAAAAAGGGTATGCTGCCCGCCGCAGCGGCCAGAGCAAAATTGTAAAAGTAAAATGACAGGAGAAAAGCGATGTTGAGAATTGGATGCCATTTGTCCTCCGCCAAAGGCTATCTTGCCATGGGCAGGGAGGCAGTCAGGATTGGAGCCAATACCTTTCAGTTTTTCACAAGGAATCCCAGGGGCGGCAAGGCCAAAGAGCTGGATCTTGCCGATATCGGGGAATACCTGGCATTTGCAGAGGAACATGGGCTGGGACAGATCCTGGCCCATGCTCCTTATACGCTGAATGCCTGTGCAAAGGATGAGGGGCTGCGCCAATTTGCCTATGAGACGATGTGTGACGACTTAGAGAGGCTTGCGCACATTCCGGGAAGTATGTACAATTTTCATCCCGGAAGCCATGTGAAGCAAGGCGTCCAGGCGGGCATATCCTATATCTCGGATATGCTGAACCATATTGGTGAGCATGGGTTTTCCACTATCATCCTGCTGGAAACCATGGCCGGTAAAGGCACGGAGGTAGGCAGGAGCTTTGAGGAGCTTCGCGCAGTCATCGATAAATTGGAAGACGCCGGCAGGATTGGCGTCTGCCTGGATACCTGCCATGTGTTTGACAGCGGCTATGATATCGTAAGTGATTTAGATGGGGTTTTGGATCAATTTGATCAAATTATCGGTTTGGAGAGGCTGAAAGCAGTCCACGTGAATGACAGCAAGAATCCTCTGGGCAGCCGCAAAGACCGCCATGAGAAGATAGGCGAAGGCCAGATAGGCATGGATGCCTTTGAGAACATAGTGACGCATGCCAGTCTGCGGCATCTGCCGTTTTATCTGGAGACGCCGAATGACCTGGCGGGCTACCAGAAAGAAATTGCGATGCTTCGGGCAGTTAGGAGGAAAGCAGATGAATGAAAAATACCGGAAATATTTAATCTATGTGAAGCAGTACCTGACAGAGCATAAGGGGATTGAATCCCCCAACCCGCTGCACCCTTTCCGCTCCCGGTTCCAGCACAGCATCCGGGTGCTTCACTGGTGCCGGCGGCTGGCAGAAGGGCTGGAGGGCGTAGATAAGGATGCGTTGTATACAGCGGCTATTTTCCATGACATTGGTTATGAGAACCGTGACAATGAGCATCATGCCCAGCGAAGCGCCTTGGCATTCCGTGCGTATGCCAGACAGCAGCAGATGGATGAGGAATTTTCCAGGAAGGTCGAGGCGCTCATTGCCTGCCATACGGACAAGAACCGGATGCGCGACGCCGATACCAGCCTGGAGATGGTCTTGCTGATGGAAGCGGACTTGCTGGACGAAGAAGGGGCGATGGGGATTGTCTGGGACTGCATGACGATGGGGAATGCCCATGCCTCGAGCTATGCCAAGGCTTATTACCATATCATGGAGAGTTCCAACAAGGAGGAACCCAATCCTATGGTGACAGAGCGTGCCAGGAAGTACTGGGACGAGAAGAAAGAGATTGTGGCGATTTTTTCCAGGGTGTTAGAAGATGACCTGATGATAGGCAGCGAGTACTTCGAGATATAGCAGAAAAACATTGGCTTTACTAATTCAGGCGTATTTGTTATACTGTTGAGGGATTTAGGGAGCGAGGACGTCTGTCCGGCTTCACCCTAATAGTATTATAAAGGAGGAATTGCTAATGGTAAAGGCGATTGTAGGAGCAAACTGGGGAGATGAAGGAAAAGGCAAGATTACCGATATGATGGCCAAAGAAGCGGATATCATCGTGCGCTTCCAGGGCGGCGCGAATGCCGGCCATACCATCATCAATGATTATGGTAAATTTGCATTACATACGCTTCCGAGCGGCGTGTTCTATGGCCATACGACCAGCATTATCGGAAATGGCGTGGCTTTGAACATCCCGGTGCTGTTTCAGGAGATTCAGTCTATCGTAAACAGAGGTGTTCCAACGCCGAAGATTCTGGTGTCAGACAGGGCGCAGGTTGTGATGTCTTATCATGTGCTTTTTGACCAGTATGAAGAGGAGCGTCTGGCTGGGAAATCCTTCGGCTCTACAAAATCCGGAATTGCGCCATTCTATTCAGATAAATATGCAAAAATCGGTTTTCAGGTCAGCGAGCTGTTTGATGAGAAGGCCTTAAGGGAAAAGGCAGAGCGCATCTGCGAGATAAAAAATGTGATGCTTGAGCATCTGTACCGTAAGCCTTTGCTGGAGCCGGAGAAGCTGCTGGAAGAGCTGGCGGAGTATAGGAAGATGGTTGAGCCTTATGTCTGCGATACGTCCGCTTACCTGTGGGACGCCATCAAAGAGGGTAAGGATATCCTGCTGGAGGGACAGCTTGGTTCCTTGAAGGATCCAGACCACGGCATTTATCCGATGGTGACTTCTTCCTCAACCCTTGCCGCTTACGGAGCAATCGGGGCGGGCATCCCGCCATATGAAATTGGCAAAATCATTACGGTCTGCAAGGCGTACTCATCAGCGGTAGGCGCGGGGGCGTTTGTCAGTGAGATTTTCGGCGAGGAAGCGGAGGAATTAAGGCGCAGGGGAGGCGACGGCGGCGAATATGGCGCAACGACCGGGCGTCCCAGGCGTGTGGGCTGGTTTGACGCGGTTGCCAGCCGCTACGGATGCCGGATGCAGGGAACCACGGACGTGGCGTTTACCGTGCTGGATGTGCTTGGATACCTGGACGAGATTCCGGTATGCGTGGGTTATGAGGTTGACGGTGAGGTAGTTACGGAGTTTCCGCCGACCGTGAAGCTGGAGAAAGCAAAGCCGGTGTTTGAAGTGCTTCCCGGATGGAAATGTGATATCCGGGGGATACGCAAATATGAGGATTTGCCGGAAAAATGCAGGAATTACATTGAATTCATTGAGAAGAAAATCGGATTCCCCATCACCATGGTTTCCAATGGGCCTGGAAGGGATGACATCATTTACCGATAAGCTAAAGGGGGGCGGGAAGGCATAGATATGATAAAAAATATAGTGTTTGATGTGGGAAAGGTTCTGGTGGATTTTGACTGGCAGGGGTTTTTCGCAAGCCTCCAGTTTCCGCCGGAGGTTTATGAAAAAGTTGCGGATGCAACGGTCAGGTCAAAGCTTTGGAATGAATTTGACCGCAGCAAAATGTCGGATGAGGAAATCCTTGAAGGGTTCCTGCAAGGGGCGCAGGGCTGCGAGGAAGACGTGATGCGCTTCTGGGATAACATGGGAAGTTCCATCAGACGTTATGGGTATACGCCGTCCTGGATTCAGAGCCTGCAGGAGAAAGGATATGGGGTATATCTCCTTTCGAATTACCCAAGGCGTCTGTATTCCCAGAGCATTGATGAACTTTCCTTTGTGGAAGATGTGGAGGGAGCCGTCTTTTCTTTTGAGGTGCAGGCTACGAAGCCGGAGCCGGAAATCTATGAGGCATTGTTCCGCAAATATGACTTGGAACCTACGGAATGTGTGTTTATTGATGATAATAGGGGCAATATTGTGGCGGCCAACCAGCTGGGAATGGCAACCATCCATTTCCATACAAAATCCCAGGCTGAGGAGGAACTGCGCAGCCTGGGAGTGTTATATTAAATGTCTTGATCCTGCCGGGAGTTCTTTTTCATCCATTTGTAGATGAATCCGTAGAGCCAAATCAGGATGGGAAGGGCCATGCTGGCAAACAGCGCGGCCATGAACATGGGGAAGAAGTCCTTGCCCAGGATAGCCAGGATGAGAGTCAGAAGGTATAGGCCAACCAGCAAGAGGATGCCTAGGATGGCGAGGATTTGTTGTACTTTTTTCATACGAAGCTCCTTAAATAGTATTACATATAGTATCATACAGTCAGCGTTTCAGAATCTGAGCCACAGAGATGCCAGCCTGGGCAACGCGTGTTGGAAGGCTTTTATCTGTGGCTTTGCGTTATTAACCTTTGTCATAGATAAAAAAGGGTTCCTGCCTGTGTTTACCGGGTTACTCCCTTATCATAGACGCTAGACGGCAGTTTTGCAAGTGGATTCTGCCTGCTATAAAGAAAGGAAAATAGGCGTGTGGTTCACAGCCGGAAGGTATTTCCCGGTCAGGTCTTCCATAGAGAGCCGCAGGCTTGAGGTGTTGATGCAAGGATGGCATCCGATGTATTCTTCTTCCAGCAGATCTTTGTCTATAAGGAGCTGCACGTTCTGCCCTACATCGTTCATAAGCCCTAGGACGCTGACGGAACCTGGCGTAAGGCTTAAGAGCTGTTCCAGGTACTCCTCAGGGGCAAAGGACAGCCTTGCGACGCCTAATTGCCTGGAGACAAGCTTGGTCTGGAATTTCTTTTCCCCTGGCATCATCAGAAGGTAGAAATTAGTTTTCTGTGTATTGCATAAGAACAGGTTCTTGCATACATGAGTGTTTAGGCGTGTGTCTACATCCTGGCAGGCTTCAATCGTCGGCAAGGCTTCGTGGTCTATCCGCTGGTAGCAGATACCCAGCGAATCCAGAAGGTCATAAGCGCGCAGTTCCTTTTCAAGCCTGCCGGCAGGGTCTTCGGGCCTGCCTTCCCAAATTGTCGCATGTAAAATGTCCATTTGTATTCCCTCCGTGGTATCAGTATAAAAGTCCAAGAATAACCGCGTTGCCATTCTACCGCGTTTGAAGATAAATTTCAATAGACAGCGGGATATTTTCCCATTTCATAATTTACCTGGCTTCCTGATTGTGATACAATATACCGTGACAGGAGGAAAATGAAATATGGAACAGTTTTCACAGGGCATCAAGGATGGGAGCGCAATCGGAATCGGCTATCTGTCCGTGTCCTTTACATTTGGGCTTGCAGCCGTCTCTTCTGGGCTCCAGTGGTGGGAGGCGCTTTTGGTGTCCATGATGAACCTGACTTCCGCCGGGCAGTTTGCGGGGATTAATATTATGGCTGCGGCAGGGACCTACATAGAGCTGGCGCTTTCCCAGCTGGTGATAAATCTAAGGTATGCCTTAATGAGTATTTCCTTGTCACAGAAAGTGGACAAGGACTTTCGTGCAGGCAGGAAGGCGTTGCTGGGATTTGCAGTTACTGATGAGATTTTTGCTGTCGCCATGAGCCGGAAGGGAGAGGTCAGCAGCCAGTATTTTGCGGGGCTTGCCGTCCTGCCTTATCTGGGCTGGACAGGCGGTACGCTGGCAGGGGCGGTCTGTGGGAATATCTTGCCTAAGATGGTCACGGATGCGCTCGGGCTGGCAATTTATGGGATGTTTATTGCCATAATCGTCCCAGCCATGAAGAAAGACAGCCGCATCCTGAAAATTACGCTGCTGGCAGTGGCATTCAGCGTTGCGCTGTTTTATCTTCCGGGGCTTAAGAATATTTCCAGCGGCTTTGCCGTCATTATCTGTGCAGTGGCGGCCTCTGCGCTGGGGGCATTTTTCTTCCCCATGGAGGACGAGGAACAGGAGGAAGCGTGATGAGAGTGGGAGTGTTTTGGATTTATCTGTTGGTTATGTTTGGCGTGACTTACGTTATCCGGGTATCTCCGTTTGTGATTTTCCGCAAAAAGATTGATAATAAATATGTCCGTGCGTTTCTGGCTTATATACCATACACAGTGCTGGGAGCCATGACGTTTCCGGCGGTGTTCTATGCGACCGGTTCGGTTGTTTCTGCGGCGGTGGGCGTGATTGCGGCATTAGGGCTGGCATACCGTGGCAAAGGGCTGTTCCCTGTCGCCATCTGCGCAAGCCTGGCGGCTTTCCTGATTAGTGTTGCCGAATGGCTTGAGGGACTTGTATAGATTGTTTTCACAGCACTTGATGTGCCGGAGTATGAGGCACGCTTATAAAATATATCTCAGAAGGAGGACGAAATTATGGCAAATATACCGACGCCCCATATTGAAGCAAAGGAAGGCGATTTTGCAAAAACTGTATTGATGCCGGGAGACCCGCTGCGGGCGAAATTTATCGCGGAGGCTTACCTGGAACAGAAACGGTGCGTAAACCAGGTGCGCGGGATGCTGGCTTATACCGGGACATACAAAGGGAAGGAAATTTCAGTGATGGGATCGGGCATGGGAATGCCGTCCATCGGTATTTATTCCTACGAGCTGTTTCATTTCTACGATGTCGACAATATCATCCGGGTGGGGTCTGCCGGGGCAATCCAGGATGATTTGGAGGTCATGGATGTGGTAATCGGCATGGGTGCGACCGTGGTTTCTGATTATCCTGACCAATTTGGCTGTCCCGGGCATCTGGCTCCGCTGGCAGATTACGGCCTGTTAAGCACAGCCGTGGAGAGTGCGAAAGATTTGGGTACAAAGGTCAGGGTAGGGAATATCCTTTCCGAGGATGCGTTTTACTCAGAACGTTCCAAGGACTGCTATAAGAAGATGGGCGTGCTGGCGGTGGAGATGGAGAGCGGGGCGCTCTACCTGAATGCGGCGAGGGCAGGAAAGCATGCGCTTTGCATCCTGACCATCTCAGACCATCTCTACCGCGCGCAGGAGCTGACTTCTGAGCAGCGGCAGCTTGGGTTTGGAAAGATGATAGAGATTGCGCTGGAGACGGCGGTGAGGGTTGCGGAATAGTTTGGTCTTTGGCGAGAGCCATACAAGGTTTTCTTTGACAGAACCGTGATTATTTGTTAAAATAACAGAACAAAAGTTCTGTATAGCGTTAAATGTATTTGCATATATTAGGATTGGGTAAGGAATGACTAGGTTTTAGCACAAACTGGATAGTATCGGTTTGTTTCTGGGAAAGGAATAGGTAATGGGGATGAATAATATTGATATTGCAAATGGTATTGTATTTCAGAAAATGGCGGTAAGCAAAGATAGTTTTGATGACAGGCTTATCTGCCAGAAAAAGATTTATCTGCTGCAATCTTTAGGGACAGATTTGGGGTACACATATAATTGGTATGTGCGTGGGCCGTATTCACCATCCCTTACAAGTTACATTTATAATAACCTGGAGGTTTTATCAAGCAATGATTTTAGCAATTATCATTTGTCAAAAGTCGCCGAAGATAACATAAATCAGGTTAATACATTGTTAGAGGATAAAAGAGAAGATTTTGGGGTTGCTTCATGGTATGAATTGCTGGCATCCCTCTTATACATTTATAAAAATTCGCGAAATTGGAACATTGATCAAAAGCCTGACAGCCTTTTTAAGGCATTGATCGAACAGAAACCACAATATAACGAGGAACAGTGTAACTATGCACTTGATGTGCTTGCGAAGAGAGGGTTTGTTCAGATGGGAGTATAAGAGTGGGAGATGATAGGTTAAAAATCGTTAAATATATTAATGACCCGGTCTATGGAGGGATTGCCATTACGCAGATGGAATTAGAAATTATAGATACACCAATTTTTCAGCGTCTGCGTGGTCTGAGGCAGTTGGCGAGGGTCAACTTTGTTTTTCCGGGAGCAGAGCATTCCAGATATGTCCATTCATTAGGCGTCTTGTATATTATGGGGCTGATGACGGACCATTTATTGAAGAAAGGAATGCTCGAGGAGGAAGATGCCGTAAAGATGCGTGCAGCCGCGTTATTGCATGACATCGGTCATTATCCGCTTTCTCATTTAGGGGAGAGTGTGTACAGTTACCGCAAAGACAATAAAATTGCGGACAGTATAATTGAGCTGGGAGAACAATCAGAGAAAAAACATTTATATGAAATGTCGTCTTCTCACTCCAATTCCGCACATCATGAGCGTTTGGGTAAGTATATTGTTGTCAATAATCGTCTGATTAGCAGAATACTAAAGAAAAATGGTTTGGATCCAGATGAGATTGGAAGCATTTTTACAGGAGAGCTTGGATCAAGGAATATGGTGTATACCCAGTTACTTCATTCAAGTTTAGATGCGGACAGGCTGGATTATTTACTGCGCGATTCCTACCAGACAGGAGTGAAATACGGCCTGGTTGATTTACAGTATTTAGTGAGGCTGTTGGTAGTTGTGGAAGATCCTGGTTTACCAAAGAGAAATAATAAAGTTTTGGCTTGTATTAAAAAGGGGCAGCATGTAGTCGAACATTTTCTGATGTCGCGGTATTTTCATTATTCACAGGTCATATTTCATAAGACGAACGCTGCTTTTGAAGGCATGGTTAAGTGTATGTACATTAAATTAGTCCAAAGCGGTGGTTTTTTGTACGATTCACTGGAGAAAATTCAAGACAGTGTAAATGAGGAAGATTTCCTGAAATTTAATGACTCTTTTCTGGAGGTATGTCTGAAAGAATATTATGACAAAACGGAAGATGAGGAATATAAGCGGCTGTATGAGATGTACCGAGACAGGATTCGTCCGAAAGTCATATTTGAGATGAAAGACTTGTATGAGGAATCACCGTCATCGGAATTTTCGGTCTTAAAATGGGAACTAAAGAAGAACCCAGATACAATCACTCAGATTATTGGCAGTGACAGATGGGGATATCAGATTGTTCCCATAGAGATTGAGAAGATACATAACAGTTATAAAGTGTCAGAAAAAAATGCGGATTCGGAAGCTTTGCGGGAAGCCGTTAAACTGTACGATACAGATAGCGGAGAGATTTCTTATCTTGCGGGGGACCGGTTGTCCATTGTCAGTAAGCTGGCGAATTACAGAAGCGAATTCATCAGGATTTATGTGTTGGAGGAAAAAGGAAAAAAATATGACTTTAAGAAAATGCATCAGGATATAAAGTCCCTTATAACATCATAGAAATAACAAAAAGCAGGAACCTTTCGTAGGTTTGCTGCTTTTTTTGTCTTATAGGAAAGACCTTGTCACGCTAACGCGTGAAAGTGTCTTCCCTATAAGACAAAAACAATTATGCGCATTCGCGCAAGAAGTAATATATCGTTACGTGACCGTCCTAAGGAATCCCCCAGGCAAGCCTGGTACCCCTTAGGACAAATCAGCGCACGGCGCAGCAAAGCAGCCAAGTCCCTCAAGAATGAGGGATTTAGGGAGTTGAAGC
>CAJUFQ010000050.1 GCA_910585625.1 uncultured Lachnospiraceae bacterium | reverse complement strand
AAAAGCAGCATAATCTTTCGACTTTTTTTGTCCAAAGTATTGACATAGGTCCAGACTTCCTGCGCCGCCCCTTGTTTTTCCGTCGCGTCCTCCGCTGCTTTCGATTCTGCAGCCTCTTGTTTTCCTGCCGCGCCTCTTTCCGCTTCCGATCCTGCAGCTTCCGCCTCCTTCGCGAATGCAGTTGCCGGCAAAGCCGTGCATACCAGCGAGATTGCCAACGCAAAAGCAAGCATCTTTGTCCATCGTTTCATAATCCCACTCCTCTCTTTGATTTGGTTCTCAAAAATCCTACATTTTGAAAACGCCCCCTGTTCCCTCATAATTTTACCCCTGCCAATACAAAACTTGCATTTTTACACCTAAAAAGAGCAAAATTTCCAAGAAATCCATTGCAACCGGCTGAAAATTATAGTAGGATTACTCATATAGGAACTGTGTCAAAAAGTAGGCTTTTTGAGACGCTTCCCCTCCCTTTGAAAACATACCCCACTTCTGCTTTCCCGAGTTTGTTTCCTTGCGGACGCCAGCCACGGCCCAGGCGAAAGAGGCAAATCCAGGCTCCTGCGCCTACATATCAAATTTTTTCCTTTATTTCGCAAATCATATTTGTTATAATGTTTGGATAAATACTATTTTTTGTTTCTATAATTAAGGAGGCTTTGCCATGAACTATGGAAAAAAAGGCGTAGCACAACGAGAGAAACAGATCACCTCCTCCGCGTCGCTGATCCGTAAGAAATTTAGTGTGATTTTTTTTAAAACATTGCTGGTTTGCTTCCTGGCAGCTCTTGTCATCGGAGGATGCGCCGGTATCGGCATGTTCAAAGGCATCCTAGAATCCGCTCCCGATATTTCCGACATCGACCCTTCGCCTACCGGCTATCTGTCCGTCGTGTTGGACAACCAGGGGAACGAAACCGCAAAGCTCGTGGCTTCCGGTTCCAACCGTGTATATGTGACCTTGGACGAGATTCCCGAAACTGTGCAGCATGCGTTTGTCGCCATTGAGGACGAACGTTTCTACGACCACAACGGCATTGACATTAAGGGAATCATCCGGGCCGGCGTCACCGGGATAGCCAATGGCTTCCATTTTAACCAAGGCGCCAGCACCATCACCCAGCAGCTCCTCAAGAACAATGTCTTTGAAGGCTGGACCGACCAATCAGGCATTGAAAAAATACAGCGTAAGATTCAGGAGCAATACCTCGCCATTGAGCTGACGAAAGTAAAGTCCAAGGAATGGGTGCTGGAAAATTATCTGAATACTATCAACTTAGGCCAGAACACCCTGGGCGTGCAGGCTGCCTCCCGCCGTTATTTCGGCAAGGACGTGTCCGAGCTTACGCTCTCAGAAGCAGCCGTCATCGCCGGGATTACCAAAAATCCCTCTGCCTACAATCCGGTCAGCCACCCCGAGAAAAATGAAGAACGCCGCAAGCTAGTGCTAAAGAATATGCGCGAGCAGGGCTACATCTCTGAAAATGAATACGATGAATCCCTGGAAGACGACGTATATTCACGTATCCAACAGGTCAACATCGAATATGCAGAAGAAAATCCCAACTCCTATTTCGTGGATTCCGTCATTGACCAGGTGGTGAGGGATCTCGTCGAAAAAAAGGGCTATACAGACACCCAGGCTTACAAAGCGATTTACAACAGCGGGCTTACGATTGAATCCACACAGGACATGGACATCCAGCAGATCTGCGATGAAGAAATTAACAACCCGGAGAACTATTCTACGGAAGCGAAATACTCCTTTTCCTACCGGCTGACGGTGAAAAAGCCGGATGGAACGATGGAAAATTTTAGCGACCAGACAATGATTGCCCATTATAGCGCCTCCACCCCGGACTACTCGCTCAATTTTGCAAGCATTGAGGAAGCGCAGGCAGCTATTGACGCTTATAAGGCCGAAATCATCCAGCCCGGCGACACCATTGTGGACGGAGGCGAATCAGTCGTATATACGCTGCAGCCCCAGGCTGCCGTCACCATCATCGACCAGTACACTGGGGATGTGAAAGCCATTGTCGGGGGACGGGGCGACAAAAGCGGAAGCCGTACCCTAAACCGCGCGACAGATACGGTCAGGCAGCCTGGCTCTACCTTCAAGGTACTTGCCGCCTATGCGCCCGCGCTGGACACTGCCGGCATGACGCTTGCCACAGTCCAGGACGACGCCCCCTATACCTATTCCAATGGGACGTCCTTGCGCAACTACGACAATTCTTACCGGGGATTCACGACCATACGTTACGCAATCACAAAATCCATCAATGTCGTGACCGTAAAGACGCTCACCGACATCTCCCCCCAGGTAGGCTATGACTATCTGCAGAATTTTGGCTTCACGACACTTGTGCCGGAAGACATTGTGGAATCCCTATCGCTCGGCGGAATCACACGTGGCGTAACAAACCTGGAACTTACCGCCGCCTATGCCACGATTGCAGACATGGGCAACTATATCCGGCCACGGTTTTACACAAGGATTTTAGACCACAGCGGGAATGTACTCATAGACAACACCGCGGAATCCCACACAGTACTCAAAGAAACTACGGCATTCCTCCTGACCAGCGCCATGCAGGATGTAGTGACTGTCGGCACCGGCGGCGCAGCCAACTTCGGCAATATGCCGATTGCCGGCAAAACCGGGACTACCACCAGCAACCGCGACGTACTGTTTGCCGGATTCACCCCATATTATACTTGCACCGTATGGTGTGGCTACGATGACAACAGTCCCCAGGAAGGAGGGCTGACCTCCAACCCCAAGACGCTTTGGAACCGCATCATGGGGCGTGTCCACGAAAACCTGGAATATCGGGACTTCACCCAGCCGGACGGAATCCTCACAGCCGCTGTCTGTAAGAAATCCGGCAAGCTCGCAGTGAGCGGGCTATGCGATTCAGACCCCAGGGGAAGCATGGTGGAAACCGAGTATTTTGCAGTCGGCACCGTACCCACAGAATATTGCGACCACCATGTCAGCGCAACCATCTGTACCGCATCTGGTCTGCTGGCAAATGAATTCTGCCCGGCAGAGGCAAGGCAGGGCGGCATCTATATGGTTGGAGGCTCCGGGGATTCGGACGATGGGCAATATATGCTGCCAGCCGCCCTGGCACAGGATAATTACTGTACTGTCCATACCGCGGCAACCATTATTCCTGAGATACCGGAAATACCACAAGTGGACATGCCCGGAGATACGGCAGACCATCCAGAAGATGCAAACGGCACAGACGATACGGAAGAGCAAGACGATAAGGAAGACAAGAAAAAGCAAGACAATAATAGAGAAAACGAGGGCGGGGAAGATTGATTCTTCCCTGCCCTCGCGGCTTTACTCCTATCCCCTGCCCCTTGGCAGTTCTATATCATATCCAGAGACTGCTGGATTTCCTCAATGACAAACGCCAGCTTCCCTCCATTGCCACCGCAAGCCTGATAAAGCTTCTGCTTCATGGCCTCTAAATCCCCAGGCTGCAGCGAATCTTCCAGCAAGCGCGCCATCACTTCTGCCTCATAAGCAAACAGCAGCTGCCGCTCTTTCCTTGGCAGCGTTATGCGGATGTTCCTGGCATAGACGCGGAACAGCGTATGTAAAAAGGCTGTTATCTCCTCCTGCTCCTTGCTATCTCCTGAAGCAGCCAGCTTCAAAGCTTTGATAGTCTGATGGCCATTTTTCAGCTTTTGTTCAAGAATCTGCCTCTTCTGCACCTCTTTCTGCCGGAAGTCATAATGTTCAAACGCATCCACAATGGCGCTATATATTTCCCCGCCAAAATCTGCTGTATTCTCAAAAATACGGAATACCCTTCGTTCATTTACAAGAAGCTTCAAGTGCGCCAGCTCCAGACGTCTGGTATATACAATGCAGACTGTACGAGGGAAATATTTGTTCAGGTATGCTATCAGCTTCGATCCGTCAATCTGAGTCAAATCCATGCCGGTAATCATTACCTTATATTTCCTCCTCTTCAGGAAGGCAACCGCATCCTGCCCATTGTCCGCCGTATCAATTTTAAAATCATACTCCCGCATGACGTCCAGAAACTGCCGGATAATGCCATGGTTCTGGTTCACGAATAACAGGTTGTTTTCCATTCTTCCTCACCTCGGTAAGTCATTTTATGCAGGACCAAACTCCTATCCCTATTATAATCGCCCTGCCGGAAAAAATCCACCAGTTTCTGAAAAAACGGCATTATTAATTCCTCCCGTTTACTATTTCTTAAAGCACGCTTTGCCTGCCTTTTCAGGAACATATCCATGCGAAAATGTGATGGCCAGTCCTAAAAACATAATTTTATTTCATGCATATAATTTATTATACGCTCTGGAATTCCCAATATGACACACTTTTTCGGAGCAATCGTAAAATTACATGATGAATGTCCAATCGATCTATACCAAATATAAATGAGGTGGTTTCAAATGAATAATTTTAATGCTAACTGGATGTTTAATCCGCCAAACCTGTTTGGCATGGGAAGGAACTTTAACAGAAACTATCGGCAGAATGCAACCCCCCCTCCCGCTAATTCTGCCTCTGAGACAGATACAGCTATACCAGCCCCATCTGAAAATACCATCGCCACAGAATCAGAAGAATGCAATCCTACTCCCGATTATGAGCCGGAACCTCTGGAAACAGAGGAAATTGCTTGTCCCCAAAGCTGCCCTGGAAATATCCTGGAGCAGGATTCTCAGGAGCAAGGATTCCTTCCAGGCTCTCAGGGACCCAAAGGGGAACGCGGAGAAATAGGCCCCCAGGGACCCAGAGGCATTCCAGGCCCTCAAGGTTGTCCCGGAGAACGCGGAGAAATAGGCCCCCAAGGCGTTACCGGCCCTCAAGGGCCACAAGGAGCAACCGGCCCCCAGGGACCCAGAGGGGAACAGGGCGCGCGCGGCCCGGCAGGCCCTCCCGGCTATCCGCAAACCAGCTCCTTTGCATCGTTTTTAGGGCAGGGGCTTTTCCTGCCGGAAGATGCCAGCCTTCCTCTTAAGACAGAAATAGACGACTGCACCCAAAATATTTCTCTCTGCAATGAATACACTGTTTCGCTGTCTCCCGGCTACTATGCAATCTGTTATTACATTTCCACAGTAATGAAGCGACGCGGTTTCATAAAACTTACGCCTATCTTCAACGACTGCACGCAGGAAGCATACGCATCATACGCACGTTCGGCAAAGCAGAATGAAACGCTTGTGTTAACAAGATATTTTATTGTCAAAATACCCGATACGTCTTCACTGTTCTTTGCATGGGAATCATCGGCCGGCTCTTCCAATATTAATATGAACCTGAGCATAGAAAAACTCGGCAGATCATAAGCCTAAGAAAGGAGGGACAAATATGCCGACAATAAGCCTATGCATGATTGTCAAAAATGAAGAAGTGCATCTAGCGCGCTGTCTTGACAGTGTCGCAAAACTCGTAGATGAAATCATAATTGTAGACACCGGTTCGACTGATCGAACAACGGAAATCGCATCCGGTTATACGCAGAACGTCTATGCATACCCATGGAAAGACGATTTTTCTGATGCCAGGAATTATTCATTTTCCAAAGCTTCTATGGACTACTGTATGTGGATGGATGCCGATGATGTCCTGGAAGAAACAGAATGGGATAAATTCCTGCAGTTAAAGCAGACGCTGTCAATGGATACCGATATGGTAATGATGAAATATAATACTTCGTTTGACGAAGCTGGTAAGCCTTCCTTTTCTTACTTCAGGGAACGATGGATCAGGAACTGTTCCCACTACCGCTGGATTGGCGCGGTCCATGAAGTAATCCCTCCCAGCGGCAACATAATTTATTCCGATACCGCAATCTGCCACAAAAAAATAAATTCCGGAAACCCTGACCGAAACCTTAATATTTATAAGAAGATACTCTCAGAAGGCAATCCTTTAGACCCAAGGCAGCAATATTATTATGGACGAGAGTTATATTATCACAAACAATATCCGGAGGCTATTTCTGTGTTAGAGAAATTCCTGCTGTCGGCGGAAGGCTGGATTGAAAATAAAATAGAGGCGTGTTCTATCTGCGCCAGCTGTCATTATCATCTTGGACAGGATGAATCTGCATTAAATGCGCTTTTGCGGAGCATGAGCTTCGACTTGCCAAGAGCCGAATTGTGCTGTGATATAGGCAGACATTTCTTAGACCGCGGCAATTACCAGACAGCTTCCTACTGGTATGAAACTGCATTGAACAGACCAAAAAATGAACGTTGCGGAGGATTCGTCCTGCCAGACTGCTATGATTATATTCCGCTTTTACAGCTTTGCGTTTGTTATGACAAAATGGGAGATTTGAAAAAAGCAAAGGAATACAATGAGCGCGCAGGAGCCTGCAAACCTTATTCCAAAGCTTTTCTTTATAACAGACAATATTTTGACAGCCTGCCAATTTCCTAGAGCATATTCCATTCACACCCTGATTTTCCAAACGAATGTAACAAATATGAAATATTTTCATAAAGTGTTTGTAGAAAAAGATACTTTTTCAGTATTTTTTCAGATAATTCGGAAAGGATGTGTTTTGTATGAGTCAAGATATTTCATATAGCAACTGCCACAATCCATGCCCTCCTCCCTGTTGTGAACGTGGGCCGGCAGGGCCGAAAGGCGACCAGGGACCCATGGGGCCGCAGGGAATCAAAGGCGATCCCGGATGTCCCGGACCCAAAGGTGACAAAGGCGACCAGGGACCCATGGGGCCGCAGGGGATTCCAGGCACGCCTGGCGCAAGGGGACCCAGGGGAAATACCGGTCCGGTAGGACCAACCGGAAACACGGGACCCAGAGGCTATGCCGGACCCAGAGGCTATGCCGGGCCACAGGGCATCCAAGGCATCCAAGGCGTCCGCGGCGATATTGGGCCAAAGGGCGATCCCGGATGCGAAGGCCCTAAGGGGGATGTTGGGCCACAAGGGCCGGCGGGAGCAACCGGGCCTGCAGGACCACAAGGACCGCAAGGCGATGTCGGGCTTCAAGGCCCCAGAGGTATTCCAGGGCCAACCGGCTCAACCGGCGCTACTGGCCCCATGGGCCCACAGGGTGTGACCGGCCCGCAAGGCATCCAGGGTGTGACTGGCCCGATTGGAATCCAGGGGCCAAAAGGATGTCCAGGAGATGACGGACCGACCGGGCCTACCGGCACTACTGGTCCTACTGGGGCTGACGGCGTCACTGGGCCGACCGGGGCTGACGGCTCCACTGGGCCTACTGGACCGACTGGCGCGACCGGGGCTGACGGCTCTACTGGACCGACTGGGCCGACTGGGCCGACCGGGGCTGACGGCTCCACTGGGCCTACTGGACCGACCGGACCGACCGGGGCTGACGGCTCCACTGGGCCTACTGGACCGACCGGACCGACCGGAGCCGCGGGTACGGGAGCAATTATCCCCTTTGCCTCAGGGCTTCCAGTTTCCCTGACAACCATCGCTGGAGGGCTTGCAGGGCTTCCTGCTTTTATTGGATTTGGAAGCAGCGCGCAAGGCCTTACACTTTTGGGGTCTACGATTGATATCACAAATGCCAGCGGAACATTATCTAATTTTGCATTCCAGGTTCCGCGCGCCGGCATCATCACCTCGTTCTCCGCTTTTTTCAGCACAACAGTAGCTCTTTCGTTAGTAGGTTCCAATGTTACAATAAATGCGCAGATTTATCAATCTACCACGCCGAATAATGTATTTTCACCAATCGCCGGGACACTGATAAACCTCACTCCATCACTCTCTGGCGTTATCTCCATTGGTACGTTGTTAAATGGCTCGCTAACAGGGCTGAACATTCCGGTAACGTCGCAAACAAGACTAATGCTGGTATTCTCTGCAACGGCAAGCGGATTGTCTCTGCTCAATACTGTAGCAGGATATGCAAGCGCTGGTTTAAGCATTAACTAAAAATCTCAGAATATTTGTATTCGAAACAGCAACATTGAACGTATGGCCGGCCAGGCATAACCTGTTTACAAAAGAATGTCGCCCCTGATTTCTTTTCCAATAAGAGAAATCAGGGGCAATCTGCGTGCCGTATTCAAAAAGACCAGACGGCTATCCTATAAAATTGATTTTTTGCCCGTAAGCCCTTGTAAACACATCGAATTTCTTAAGATAATTCAGAAGTTCTGGTTCTCCTCCATCAAGATAGCTTAAAAACAGTTCTTTCCCATTAAATTTATTCTTTATATCCCCATACACAGCCGAATCATTAAATGGAACATCAAACTCCCACGTTCTATCTCCGTATTTAATCCACATAACCCCCTTTTGCTTTTCCATCGGATTAAGTTTTTCATGGTCAGAATACTTTGTTTCCTGATAGAAAAAAGAAAATTCCTTTGGAGGCTCTTCCTGATTGCCCGACAGTAAGCAATTATATCTGTTCATCGCTTTCCAATTCCAGACACTGTTAAAATCCATGTTTCCATTCAGACTATAACGCGTGTTTTCTTCCAGCTTTGTAAAATCAGGCACATCCGTCTCCCATTCACGTGCTATCTCAGAAAACACCCTCCTCAGTTCCTCCCGCACTTCCTCTGATTCATAATAGTAATCAGAATCATAATACACCCAATTAGTTCTCCGATTACCTCCATTCTGCAAAGCCAACGCCTCTCCCTTTTCAAAACATGCGGCTGCTGCATTACTTACATTTTCTTTTTGAAATAATTCATAAAGTTCTTCCAGAATCTGAAGGTTATCTTCCTTGTCACATCCCGTCGTGTGACGGCTTTGTGCCTGATAGACCCGCATATCCTTACAGATATCTTTCACTTTCTCCTGAAGTTTATCCATCGGGATAGCGCCTGAAAAATAGTCGTGCATTTGCCCTACAATCTGCTTTCGCACTTGATGTCCATTGTTATCCGAAAAAATGCTCCTCGGCATTCCGATAATATTTATAATGTCACTGTAATTTCCGCTGAAACTTTCATCTACCGTAAAATGTTCATAACAATCTGCCGACGCTTGCGTACATCCTTGCGGCAACCTCAAACGTTCTTTCCTGATTCCTTTCCTAAATTCCTCATTTTCAGACTCTGATGCGCCAACGATATAACTTTTTGAGGGGTCTTTTACACAAACTACCATGGTTCCTATCATCTTTGCTAAATCTATCATCTTTTCCCTCCATAATTTAAAACAAGAGGGTGTCGCAAAATCATCTTGAAACAAATGATTGAGCGATACCCTCGGTAGATTATTTATCTACTTTTGCAACAGCCCCATAATCAATCATTTCAGAAACTTTTTTATTTACTTAATCACCTATCTCATACCTATACAAAATCCTCATTGCTGGTGTAAAAGATACGGTTTTTGTTGATGACTTAAAGCTTAACTGCCAAGTTCCATTGATATTTATATTTGAATTCGAATCTGCAGTATAATCCATATAGATAAAATATCCAAAACGGTCTGAATTCCTCCATATGCCTGTGCGAGGATCCTTCACTCTAAAATACTCTACTGCAGATGGCCTGATTCCTCCCGAACTTGTACCTCCGTAATAAACAGTCTCTGCAACTGCCGTCATTGGAATTGTATCCCCGCCATCCCCAACACTAATATAACCTGAATTCGAAAATGAAGATGTAGTTGCCGTTATTTGATTGCTACTGTAAAACCACTCTGTGCTATTTGACGCCATATGCGGCAATCCAACTGCAAGATTTATTGTGTCTTCAACGATATCTAACGGAGAAATTTGTGAGTTAGCGTATAACACAAGATAATATTCTTTGCCTGCAGTCATTGCAAGTTTCGCTTTTTCTACATAGGGAAATGCTGACACAAATTTATTCTTATGGATGTCCGCATTTTCTGGGTCATTCGAATCAAATAAAGGCAGAAGACTATTTACATCACAAATTTGGAATCTTAATTCTGGATGCTCTGTCATTATAGTAAATACTGTCGCAGAATCTGCTGTAAAACGATACCAACTTTGGTCTTTGTTAGGTGTATACCTTGTTAATATAAAATTACTTTTTTGCTGTGTGTATTTTTCTAACAACACCGCATTTTCAGGCCCGCTAATCATGGCTTCTGTATCTTTCTTATCTCCTACGATTACCCGGAAATCTGCAGAACCTGAGACAAATCCATCCTTTATACCTTCAACATCTATTGTATATGCACAGACACCCGAATCTGTAGAAGGCCTCTCAATAAAACACCACCTTTTTGAGTCTGTCCCCAGTCTGTTTATCTCATTGCCAGCAGCATCTTTAATGATCATCCTGACATTCGTTAAGCCTTTTTTCACAAGCGCAAATGTTGCAGCATCCATTTTAGAAAAGTCTACGTCAACAGTATACGTTATCTTGTCTGTCTCGCTACTTAAACTTCCCTCCATAACCTGATAGTCTTCAACCGAAACCACCTCAACATTATACCCAGTTATATCTGATAATTCCCCGGCGGAATCTATCGCGCGGTATAATACTTTATAATTGCCAGGATCTGTAAATTGGGTGATAAATCCATCAGAATAGGCCACTCCGCCTACTAAATACCTAAAAGGAAACCCACCAATCGAATAATCCTGCAATGTGTCCCCATCTTCATCTGAGAAATCATTCAGCCATGCAATCTGCGTATCGGTAGTAATCTTCCCGTCTTTTAAGGAATCTGTATTTAAAATATAAGGTTTGATAGTAGATTGCGGTGCTGTATGTGCAACAATGCCATCTTCACCGGATAACTCGCTTATCCCTTCTAATGCAAGACTATTATTTACGTCATCATTTATTATCGGCATCTTTTCATCAGTATTCCGCAGATTTTCCTGGTCTTCAGCCAAGCTTTCTATTGTATTAGATATACCCTCTGATTCTTGTCGCATTAGCGTATCATATTCTTCATTTGTAAGAAGTTGTAATTCTTCTTTTTGCGTAAGGACTGTTTGCCCATCCACGCTTTCCGCCTGAACTCTTCCACTAAAAGTTAAAAACATACATACCGTCAATGTAACCATTAAAATATTTTTCAAGATATTTTTTCTTTCATAAGCTCTCCTATTTGTGTACTTTCCTAACTAAATCTTTCACCATTTGTTTAAATAAATTATTTTTCCTGCGAAAACGGATATGCCAACCATGAAAAAGCTTATTGTGATTGCAATTACCAAACCCTTCCACTGAAAAACTATAGCCACGCATAATAATACTCCTTCCAACATTAAAATCCCCCTTGCCTTCTTTCGATAAACTTTGTACTCCAGCTTATCCAAAGGCTTATTAGGACTTCCGACTGGCGCCAAAAAAAATATTACCATGAAAGGAGCTAACATAGCTAAAAACATTTCCAATATTGTCCATTCAAACAGGAAAAAAATAGCATAAGCGCAGAAAATCATTCCTATCGATAAAACAAGGCATCTCGCTTTTGTTTTCGCATGAAAGCCGCCTGCATATTTTCTTAACGGAAAAGCCAACAACCATACAAAAAAGCTGTCTGCAAAATGGTCAAAAATACCTCCTATTGCAATCATGACAAATAAACATAGGAGGTTGCCCATCAGGTTTTCCAACCCATAGCTGATAATAATGGCTTCATCACTTGATATAACTTTATCAGCAATAAGGCTTTCCGTCAGTATCTTCGCCAACTTCAAAACTTCCGCAATTTTTTGAGTTCTATAGGCTCCTTTGGCTGATAATTCCATAATGGGCAAGCTGTATTAGCTTCCATGCTGGCAGATTTTTTTGCTATTTTGGCAACTACCTTCTTTATATTTTTTGAAACCGAATTTTTCATTGCCCCCCTCCTTTCTCTGTGGCATTTTACTATAAATATTTCTTCTGTGCCAGAAAATGTAAAAACCAGACTACAAAAATGTAAAAATCAGACGCCTGAGCTTTTACTTAGAATCAACATCTGGCAGATATAGAATCGCTTTTACACAAAAACTTCCTTCTTTCTGACAGATATCCATAGCTCCATGATACTTTTCAACAATTCTTCTCACGCTGTGCAAGCCGAACCCATGATTTTCCCGATGCTGCTTTGTAGTAAAACCAATTCTTTTCCCTAACGTTTCCTGCGAATCCCATGTTCCGAAAAAGCTGTTTTCAATCTTGATTTTCAATACCCCCGCCTTTAGCCCAATTATGACGTCCAACGTTTTCTCTTCCGATTTTTCCGATGCCTCTATGGCGTTCTCCAGTAGATTTCCCAAAACAATATTGATATCAAAGGAATGGATAATCTCTTCTGGAATCTGTATTTTGACATTGACAGAACGCAGGGATTTTTTTGCTTTCTGGAGCATAAAATTCAGCAAGCTGTCCACCTTTACATTTCCAGATGATACGATTTCATCTGGGTTTTGCAAAAAAGTTTCCATATCAACAAGATAATCCAATATGTCAGTATTGTTGCACTTCTCAGCTAACAGCCTCAGTTCATTCAGATGATGTTTCATATCATGTTTTAAGAGTTTTAGATTTTTCTCATTTTGGAGGATAATGTCCATCTGGTTCGTATATACCTGGACTTCCCGCTTAAGCGTTTCATTCTCATAACGCTGGGTAAATGATTTCAACAGCATATTGTATAAGTATAAAAGCAGAAAATTAATAAACAAGAATCCAATGCTCACAATTAACAAAACTGCTTGTGTACTGCTTCTTGTATACATCAGAAGCCCGAATGTTACGATACTCGTTATCGGAACCGACATCATTGCTAGAGGCAGATTCTGGTCGAAGCCCATACTTTTTCGGTAAATAACAATTTTTTCTGTCAGAAGTTCACACACAAAAAAAAGAAATACTGCAATTACAAAATAAAATTGGTTAACTCCTTGTCCATACTTGTATTCTACAAATGGAAGCGTGGCCGCTGTATCACAAATCATATCAATCAAATATATCGAACAACCTATAAACAGGCTTTTCTTCAAAGATTTCTGATACATAAACGCTAGGAGAATGATGCCTGATAAATTGACGGCCAGATTTACCCACGCAGAATGGAAAGCCAAATAGCAGCCCGTGTTCACCATAAAATAGGCTACAAAAGCAAAGCATCTTGTAATCTTATGCCTGCCGTCATCCGGCATATCCTCTTCTGCAAAAATTGTGATGTATTTATAAATTAGAACGACATGAAATAGATTGGTAATTATACAGATGACTAGATTTGCCATAACGTCCCCCTAATCTTATTCCCCTCTCAGTATCCGTTCACGAACCTGTTTCCTGTTCGCTTTACTTATCGGCAAAATTGTCCCATCCGTTAATTCAACAAAATCATAAGCATAGCGTATGACGTATTCTGGATTTACAATATAAGAATGATGTATACTCAGAAAACGCCCTGGCAGCCTTTGGGACACATCCCGCAGCTTCCCATAAAATTCCTGCTCCCCATGGATTGTGAAAATTTTTATTTTCCTTCCCTCGCTGGTGAAATAGAGGATACTGCCAAAAGGAACATAGTAATAATCACGGCCAATCCGAAATTCAAATTTCTCCGTTCCCTTTTTTAAAATTTTAACCGCAAGATCCAATGTACCGTCTATGTCTTGCTGAGTGACAGGCTTCACAAGGAAGTCCATGGGCTGCGTCTTGAATAAGTCCCGCGCATAAGATGAGTTACCAGAAATGTAGATAATCTGCATATTTCTGTCTTCTAAACAGTTGCGTATGAAATTTCCTGCCTGAATGCTCATGTACGGTAAAGAAGCAAGCAACCGAAAACAAGAGATAGACCGCCA
>CAJUFQ010000049.1 GCA_910585625.1 uncultured Lachnospiraceae bacterium | reverse complement strand
GGTAGAACACTAGCCTTCCAAGCTAGATACGTGGGTTCGATTCCCATCACCCGCTGTCATGTGTTCGTAGCTCAGTTGGATAGAGCAACGGCCTTCTAAGCCGTGGGTCGGGGGTTCGAATCCCTTCGAGCACGTTTTCTCTGGATTGGAGAATATAGAATAGGTTTTTACCTGGAATATGGTGGGTATAGCGCAGTTGGTTAGCGCGCCAGATTGTGGCTCTGGAGGCCCAGGGTTCGAATCCCTGTATCCACCTTTTGTGATGGACTGAGGATTGGCCACGTAGTTGGGAATTTGGTCTAAGCATCACCGCACGATATTATTGGGCTATCGCCAAGCGGTAAGGCACAGGACTTTGACTCCTGCATTCGCTGGTTCGAATCCAGCTAGCCCAGTTGCATATGGGATATTAGCTCAGATGGTAGAGCACTTGACTTTTAATCAAGTTGTCCGGGGTTCGAGTCCCCGATGTCTCATTGCCGGAGAATGGCGGGAAGCGTTGAAAAATCAATGCTTCCCGCCATTTTGCATGTAGCTTATTGTAAGCCTTTGTAGATGGTTGCAGATGTCTGCAACGCGTCTGCAATGTGAATTTTTGAAGCCTATGTCTGCGAAGTGTCTGCATTTTTACATTAGCTGATATAAAGAATGGAGACACTTAAAGCTCCCCGGAAAAGTGTGGAGTATCATGATAAAACCGGGAGTTTTTTGTCCTTCTAAGAGTGTAATGCCGCCTTGTTCTCATAGGCAAGATTCAGTTGTCCGATACGGAAAGGATGTCCCCCACGCCGCAGCCCAGGCGGATGCAGATTTTTTCCAGGGTATCAAAGCTTATCCGGGATGTCCTGTTATGGTTTAAATTACGTAACGTATTTATGGATATCCCGGTATCTTTTGCAAGTTGATTTTGAGAGACGCCCTTTTCGTCGAGCATCTGGTTCAGCATAATTTTCATGACAGTCAGCACCTCATTTCTGTATAAGATAGATTTTTTCCGCAGACAGGCAATCCTATACATCAAAAAATAAAGAAAACTATACAACTCCCCTCTTTTGTATGCTATAATGAGCGGAAGAGAGAATGGTGCGCTTATTGGCGAGCGTATCGTCTGGGAAGTGCAGAAAATAGCAGGGAGGGCATAAGTTGAGAAAGATTGCGTTACTGATGGACGGGTGGAAGAGGTACTTTACTTTTGCATGGCCTGCCGGAATCCTCGAGAGGATTCACGAGACAGAGGAGGAGGTAAGCCTCTATATTTTTGACAGCTCCGGGAACTGGAGCCACGACAAGAAGTACAACGAAGGGGAATACAATATTTTCCGTCTGCCTGATCTGAGAGAATTCGATGGGATTGTACTGGACTTGACGAATGTAGAGGCAGAGCCCGTCATAAAGGAAACCGTAGAGCGGGCGGCGCAGGCTGGCGTGCCGGTGATATCCATCGGTAAGGAACTGGATGCTTTCTACTATGTGGGGATAGATAATAAGAGCGCCATGGCAGGGATTGTTAAGCATCTTGTTGAGGAACACAGCTGCCGTAGATTTTGGTTTATTATGGGTTCTGAGGATAATTACGAGAATGGCAGGCGCGTGGAAGGAATCCGGGAGTACCTGGACGGACAGGAGATTCCCTGGGAAGAGACGGATTTTTATTATGGGAATTATGAGTTCCAATGCGGCGTCAATGGGTTTAAGCATTTTCAGGAGGGAGGCAGGCCTCTGCCAGATGCGATTGTCTGTGCTAACGACAATATTGCCGTGGGCGTCTGTGAGGAAGCGGCGAAGGCCGGATACCATGCGCCGGAGGATTTCCTGATTACCGGGTTTGACAATTTTGACAAGGCTGCGTTCTATACGCCGCAGATTACGACGGTGAGCCATGTCAGAGAAGAGGCGGGGTATCTCTGCGCGCAGATTCTGCTGAGGGCCTGGCAGGGGGAGGAACTGCCCAGATTCCATTATACGGGTGTGGAGTATAAGTATTGGGAGAGCTGCGGGTGCAGTGCCGACTGCCAACGGCAGGACCGGGAGTATCTGAAAGGGCAGATTATTTATCAGATAGAGACGGATGGCTTTTTGGAAGACATCATTTCCCTGGAATATGAGCTTCTGAAATGCAGCACATTTTCCCAGATGATGAACTGCGTGCTGAAATGCCTGCCGTCCATGAAATGCGACGCCATGTACCTTGTCATGGATCCGAAGATGAATGACTTCAAAAGACGGACGGAAGGATCGGAAGTGTTCATGGCCGAGGAGGAAACTTATTACATAGAGGGGTATCCGCAGAAGATGGTATTGGAGTTTTCTTACGAGGATCCGGAAGCAGTCGGCAGATTAAAATTACGGCCAGGACAGATGGAGGTGCGGGAGCTGGAAGGGATTTTCCCGTTTTTTGACTGTCAGGAGCCAGGAGCCAATTTCTTGTTCCTGCCGCTGCATTTCCGGCAGTGGACGATTGGCTATATCGTCATCCGTAATGCGGTCTATCTGATGGAGCGGCAGTATCTGCACCACATCATGGGCGCGCTGACGAAAGCGATGGAGAACCTGAACAGGCATGAGAAATTGGAATGGATGAATGAGCGGCTGTCCAACCTCTATGTACGCGATACGCTCACAGGCATGTATAACCGCATGGGTTACCGTAAGTTTGCCGGCAAACTATTTGACGACAGGCGCAGGGCAAATGATCTGCTTATCCTGTTTATCGATCTGGATCGGCTGAAATATATCAATGACAATCTGGGCCATGACATGGGCGACCTGGCAATCCGTGCTGTGGCGGATGCCATTAAGACCACCCTCCATGAGGAGGGGATTCCGGTAAGGCTGGGAGGAGATGAATTCCTTGTCATCTGCGAGGAACTCCCGGAACCGGAGGTTACGGCCATGATTCAGGAAATACGGCATAAAGTAGAACGGAGCGGCAACGAGGTCGGCCTCTGCAATCTAAGCATCAGCGCCGGCTATGTGATTACGGATAAGGAGTCGTCCAAGAAGCTGGAAGATTATGTAAATGATGCGGATGCCATTATGTATCAGGAAAAGAAAGAGAAAAAAGCCGCACGAAAATAACAGGAATTTTAGGAGGGACTTATGAGCGACGTAAGACGTATTTTTGTGGAGAAGAAGCCTGCATTTGCCATTCAGGCGAAGGAACTGCAGTCGGAGATTAAAAGTTATCTGGGAATCAAATCTGTGACAGGAGTACGTGTGTTGATTCGTTATGATATGGAGCAGATTTCTGAGGAAACATATCAGAAGGCATTGACAACTGTATTTTCAGAGCCGCCGGTAGATGAGGTGTACGAGGAGGCGTTTGACGCGGCGGGTGCGGAAGTGTTTAGCGTAGAATACCTTCCGGGGCAGTACGACCAGCGGGCAGATTCTGCAGAGCAGTGTGTGAAGCTTCTGAATGAAAGTGAGGAGCCAATCATCCGTTCTGCCACGACCTATGTGATAGAAGGGAAGCTGGATGAGGAGCAGCTCAGGGCGATTAAGAATCACTGCATCAACCCTGTGGATTCCAGGGAGACCGGACTGGATAAGCCCAATACTCTGGTGGACGAATTTGAGGAGCCGGAGGATGTGAAAATTTTCGATGGCTTCCGGCAGATGCCGGAAGGGGAACTGAAATCCTTGTACGATTCCCTGGGGCTTGCCATGACCTTCAAGGATTTCCTGCATATCCAGAAGTATTTTAAGGGAGAGGAAAAACGCGACCCGTCGATGACGGAAATCCGTGTGCTGGATACTTACTGGTCAGACCATTGCCGCCATACCACATTTTCCACGGAATTAAAGGACGTGTCCTTTGGGGACGGTTATTACCGCAAGCCGATGGAAGATACGTATGAAGATTATTTAAGGACATATGAGGAAATTTATAAAGGCCGGGACGATAAGTTCGTCTGCCTGATGGATTTGGCGCTGATGGCCATGAAACGCCTGAAACGGGAAGGGAAGCTTGACGACCAGGAGGAGTCTGATGAAATCAACGCCTGCTCCATCGTCGTTCCGGTTGAGGTTGATGGGCAGACCGAAGAATGGCTGGTGAATTTTAAGAACGAGACCCACAACCATCCTACGGAGATTGAGCCGTTTGGCGGGGCGGCTACCTGTCTGGGCGGGGCAATCCGCGACCCGCTTTCCGGGCGCACGTATGTGTACCAGGCGATGCGTGTTACCGGCGCGGCGGATCCCACGGTTTCGGTGAAAGAGACGCTGGAAGGAAAGCTGCCCCAGAAGAAGCTGGTGCGCGGCGCGGCGCATGGGTACAGTTCCTATGGTAACCAGATAGGGCTTGCCACAGGCTATGTCAAAGAAATTTACCATCCCAATTATGTGGCGAAACGTATGGAAATCGGCGCGGTCATGGGCGCGGCTCCCAGGCGCGCCGTGCAGAGGCTGACCTCCGATCCGGGAGACATCATCATTCTCTTAGGAGGAAGGACGGGGCGTGATGGGATTGGCGGCGCGACCGGAAGCTCAAAGGCGCATAATACAGAGTCCACTGCCGTATGCGGTGCAGAGGTGCAGAAAGGAAATCCGCCGACAGAACGTAAAATCCAGCGGCTGTTCCGCCGGGAGGAAGTTGCGCATATTATCAAGAAATGCAATGATTTCGGTGCGGGCGGGGTGTCCGTAGCAATCGGGGAGCTGGCGCCGGGACTCAAAGTGCAGCTTGACAAAGTCCCTAAGAAATATGCAGGGTTGGATGGGACGGAAATTGCAATTTCCGAATCCCAGGAGCGTATGGCAGTCGTGGTTGCCCCTCAGGATGTGCAGCAGTTCCTCGCGTATGCCAGGGAGGAGAATTTAGAGGCGGTGGAAGTGGCTGTGGTGACAGAAGAGCCAAGGCTTGTGCTGGAGTGGAGAGGCAAGGAAATTGTAAATATTTCCCGGGCTTTCTTAGATACGAACGGCGCGCACCAGGAGGCGTCCGTTTCGGTAGACGTACCGGCCAAAGAAGAGAACTTCTTTGAACAGATAGAGATTCCGGCAGTGGCAAAAGCCTTGGAAGAGAAGGATGTGAGGACGGCGTGGCTTTCCATGCTTTCCGATTTGAATGTCTGCTCTCAGAAAGGGCTTGTGGAAATGTTTGACGGTTCCATCGGGGCGGGCAGCGTGTATATGCCTTACGGTGGGAAATACCAGCTGACAGAGACCCAGAGCATGGTGGCAAAACTGCCGGTGGCGAATGGCAAATGCGATGCCGTGACCATGATGTCATATGGATTCGATCCTTACCTTTCTTCCTGGAGCCCCTACCACGGCGCGGTTTACGCGGTATTGGAATCCGTGGCAAGGATTGTGGCGGCAGGCGGCGATTACCGTAAGATCCGTTTTACGTTCCAGGAATATTTCCGCAGGATGAGCGAGGAGCCGGGACGCTGGAGCCAGCCCTTTGCCGCGCTTTTAGGCGCATACAGCGCGCAGATTGGGTTCGGCCTTCCATCCATCGGAGGCAAGGATTCCATGTCCGGGACGTTCAATGAGATTGACGTTCCGCCGACGCTGGTATCTTTCGCGGTAGACGTGGCAAAAGAACAGGACATCATTACGCCGGAGCTGAAAAAAGCCGGCAATAAGCTGATGATTTTCAAGATAACGAAAGATGCGTATGACTTGCCGATATATGGGCAGGTGATGGCAATGTATGAGGTAATCCACAGGCTGATACAGGAAAAAGCAATCGTATCTGCCTATGCCTTGGACGGCAAGGGGATAGCGGCAGCTGTGAGCAAGATGGCATTCGGTAATAAGCTGGGCGTCACGGTTGAACCCGACGTATGCAGCGATTGCCTGTTTGCGCCGCATTTTGGGAAATTGGTTGCGGAAGTCCCGACAGATAAGGTAGCATTCGTGCAGGAGGCAGTTGCCAAAGCCATGGAATCTTATGCAACGGAAGCCGCGGCAGAGAACGGTGGATGCGGCAAGGAAGGGTATTGCCGCGTATTCGGAGAAGTAAATGGGGAGCGGAAATTCATTTACGGTGACATGGAAATTTCCATGGAGGAAGCGATAGACGCATGGACAGGCACGCTGGAGAAAGTATTCCCTACGGTTGCGCAGAAGGGGAAAGATGAAGTGAAGACAGATGTGTTCCGTGCGGACGGAATCTATGTCTGCAAGCATAAAGTGGCAAGGCCTACAGTGTTTATCCCGGTATTCCCGGGGACGAACTGTGAGTACGACAGCGCAAAGGCGTTTGAACGCGCCGGGGCGGAAACCATTGTCAAGGTTTTCAAGAACCTGAATGCTGAGGATATCCGAGATTCCGTGGAGGTATTTGTAAAGGCAATCAGCCAGTCGCAGATAATCATGTTCCCGGGCGGCTTTTCCGCCGGGGATGAGCCGGAAGGAAGCGCGAAATTTTTTGCCACGGCTTTCCGCAACGAGAAAATTGCAGAGGCAGTGAATAAGCTGCTCAAGGAGCGGGATGGCCTGATGTTGGGCATCTGCAATGGCTTCCAGGCTTTGGTGAAGCTTGGGCTTGTGCTTTACGGTGAGATTCGCCAGCAGAATGCGGATTCTCCCACGCTGACTTACAATACCATCGGACGCCATATTTCCAAGATGGTATACACGAAGGTCGTGACGGACAAGTCCCCCTGGCTGGCGCAGGCCAAATTGGGTGAGACATACTGCAATCCGGCTTCCCATGGCGAGGGACGTTTCGTTGCCCCCAAGGAGTGGATTGACAAGCTGTTTGCAAACGGACAGGTGGCGACGCAGTATGTTAACCAGTATGGGCAGCCTACGATGGATGAGGAATGGAACATCAACGGTTCTTACATGGCGATTGAAGGAATCACCAGCCCGGATGGGCGCATCCTTGGCAAGATGGCGCACTCCGAACGCCGCGGCGATGGCGTTGCCATCAATATTTACGGCGAGCAGGATATGAAGCTCTTTGAGAGCGGGGTAATGTATTTCAGGTAAAATGTGCCGCTGAAGGCATTCAGGATATGGAAGGCAAAGTCCCCACAGCAGGCTGCGGGGATTTTGCCTGGAAGTAAGGTGCGATACGGAAAGGATTGGGACATGCATAAGACACAGGAAGAATTGGCTGCTATAAAGACATTGAAAGAGACATTGAAAGAGAAATTGTGGCATTTGGAATTTTTAGAAAAGGGCGGGGTGATAGGGCAGAATTGCGACCTTTATACAGAAAAACCGGACGTTTTTAAGGAGGTTGTGGAATATTATAAAAATGACAATGTGGATTTTTGGAAAGCCCAGGTGAATTGGTCAGTGGGGGATTCTCACCCGCAAAGACGCGAGAACCAGAAAGCTTTTCTGGAGCAGGTGTTCTACCCTTACTTGGATTCCGGTCAGTATGTGTGCGACCTTGGGGCTGGCAATGGGGAATGGTCTTTTGCGATAGCTGACAAGGTGAAATATGTGGATGCATTCGAATATTCTGACCATATGGTGGAAACAGCAGCAAAGAAAGCCAAAGAACAGGGGATTTCCCATGTCTCCTTTCGTCAGGCGGATGCTAAAATGCTGGAATTTGACAGGCAGTATGACAACTTTATGATGATGGGCCTGCTGACGTATATTTTTGAAAAGCCGGATTTGGAACAAGTCTTAGGGAAAGTCTATGAGGCAATGAAACCGGGGGCGAGGCTTGTTGTCAAAGACAGCGTCAACCTGATAGAGGAAGATGAGGTTTTCTTATATAACTATCAGCGGAATTACCAGGCTGTTTATCGTTCTTGTGAGAGTTATCTGCAGATGTTTGAGAAAGCGGGATTCATCCTAGAACAGGCAAAGATGCTGGAAGTGATAGAAGTGGCCGGGATAAAGCTTGGCAGCTTAGGGGTTTTGGCTGCTAAGAAATAGAAAGAGGGAGGGCTGTTAGTTCCGGCAGAGAACAGTTGCCGGAGAGTGTGAAATTGTCGAAAAAATATCTTGACAACATGGCGGATTTATTGTATATTGGATAAGTCAGTTGAGGAGTGGCTCAACAAGGTTTATACCAAGCTGCTGTGGCTCAGTCGGTAGAGCGTCGCATTGGTAGTGCGGAGGTCACGGGTCCGATTCCCGTCAGCAGCTCTGAAAAGGGCAGAATAAAGGCTTTTCAAAGGAAATTCACTTTGAAAGGTCTTTATTTTTGCGAGCAATGAGGAAAATAGCCATGCCTGTCAATTCATTTCTTGAACGGTTGGTTTTTGCGGAGAGTTCGTTGTACTTCTCTATTTTTGTAATCCCCGGCATAATATAATTTGACATATGCATAATAACCTAATATAATAAAAGTACGGAAAAACATACGATAAGATGAGGTGATGCTATGTTAGCGGTAAAGAGCATGGATGTTCGTGAAAATTTTAAGGAATGGTGCAATAAAGTGATAGGCGGTGAAACGCTTATTGTGTCAAGACCGAAAAACCAAAATGTAGTAATCGTATCCGAAAAAGAGTATAACGAAATGGCAAAAGCAAAGAGAAATGCGGAATATCTGGCGATGTTGGATAAGAGCTTTCAGCAGTTAGAAGAAGGGGAAACCATATCTTTTAGCATGGAAGAATTGCGGGCAATGGAATCTGATGATTGGAAACCCACACAAAAGGTATTAAATTGGATGAAACAGCAGGGGCAGGCAAATGAATGATTTACATTTACAGATGAGAGATTTGCTGAGTATGTATATTGGCAGTTTGAAGATAGAAAAACTGTTAAGCGAATCAATAATCTGTTAGAGGGCATTATGAAGATTAAAGCGGAGCTTTAAAAAGGCAGATTGACTTGTTGTGAGCCTTTTGTTAGAATCTTGTTAGTAAAGTTGCATCGAACAATGAAAAAGCACGAAGAGCTATGAAAGGACTCCGCAGAAATTCAGCGTTTCACACAAAAACAGGGAAAGCAGTGATAACACGGAGAAAGCGTTATAGATTTTTGGCAGTGCGGAGGTCATGGGTTCGATTCCAGTCAGCAGCTTTTGCAGAGTAAGAGAAAGGCTTTTCGAAGCAGGATGCTCCGAAAAGCCTTTTGTTTAAGCTTTAACGTGAGGAAACAGTAATGAATCTGAAAATGGCAGGAATTGATTTTACCAACGCCGGGATAGACGTCAGGCAATGCTTTTCATTTACGAAAAAGGGCATGGCTGAGGCCATGGGGCGTCTCAGGCGGCAGGAGGAGATAAAAGGCTGCGTGTTTATATCCACTTGTAACCGCATGGAGCTGTGGGCAAGCGTAAAGGAGGGGGCAACACTTTCCTTGCCGGAATTGCTGTGCGATTTTAAGGGATTGCCTGTGGAAGCATATCAGGAGTATCTGACAGTCCGCGAAGATGAGGAAGCCGTAAAGCACTTGTTTTACTTAAGCGCAGGGCTGAAATCGCAGATTGTAGGCGAGGATCAGGTTCTGGCACAGGTGAAGGACGCCTTGGCATTTTCCAGGCAGCAGGAATGCGCCGACCGGGTAATGGAGGTGCTGTTCCGCATGGCAGTTACGGCGGGGAAGCAAGTTAAGGCAAGCGTGGTCATGGATAAGGCCAACTTTTCTGCCGCGCACCAGGCGGTGGCTTTCCTGAAAGCA
Source organism: uncultured Lachnospiraceae bacterium (assembly GCA_910585625.1). Lineage (GTDB taxonomy): Bacteria > Bacillota > Clostridia > Lachnospirales > Lachnospiraceae > Petralouisia. Next base: position 4,505 of record CAJUFQ010000049.1, on the reverse strand, counting down.
CAAGGAAACAAACTGGACGGAAAAAAATGCTTGGTAATCGGCAACGGAGAAATGGGCAAGCTGGCAGCGCAGTCGCTGATGGAGGAGGGCGCAGACGTCACGGTCACTGTCCGCCAATATAAAAGCGGCGTGGTGCAGATCCCGCGGGGGGCTAAGAGGATTGATTATGGGGAGCGTTACCGCTATATCCCACAATGTGATTTGGTGGTTTCTGCAACAGCAAGCCCCAATGTGACGATTACCAGGGAACAGCTGCAGGATTGTCTGGCAGGCAGCGGGAGCAGAGGGAGAAGACAGGTCTATTTGGATTTGGCAGTGCCACGAGATATGGAAACATCTATTTCCAATTTGGATCAAGTGGAGTATTATGATATGGACAGCCTTCCGGCCCAGGCACAATCGCCCAGGATGCGCAGGCAGTACCGACAGGCAGAAGAAATCCTGGCAGGGGAGATTAGGAAATTCATGGACTGGCAGGAGTGCCGGGATTTTGTCCCGAGGATTCAAAGGATAGGGACAGAGGCTGCCGGAGAACTGGCCTGGAGGATGGAAGGGCCGCTAGGGGAACTGGGGCTGTCTCCAAAGGAGAAGGAACGGCTGCAGGCGCAGCTGAAGCAGGCTGCCGGGAAAGTCGTGGACAAGCTGTTATTTGAGTTGCGGGATCAGGCAGAACATGAGGTGCTGCAGAAGACTGTGGAGATTATGGAACAGGTATATATTGCACAGGAAGAAACGTCAGAGAATCAGGGGAAATAGAAAGGAATTGGTTATATATGGAATTATGGGATATTTATGACAGGAACAAACAGAAGACCGGGAGGACAATGAAGCGCAATGATTGGAATATGAAAGAAGGGGACTACCATCTGACCGTGTTGGGCGTCCTCATGCGCCCGGATGGGAAATTCCTCATTACCAAGCGCGTGGAAACGAAGGCCTGGGCGCCTGGCTGGTGGGAAGTGTCCGGGGGGGCTGCCATGGCGGGCGAAGCGTCCAGGGAGGCAGTCAACAGGGAAGTCCTGGAGGAAACCGGGCTGGACGTTTCAGGTTGTGAGGATGGCTATCTGTTCACGTACCAGCGGGAAAATCCAGACGAGGGGGACAATTACTTTGTGGATGTGTATCGGTTTGTGCTGGATTTCACGGAAGAGGACATCCGCCTGCAGGAGGCGGAAACGGCAGGGTTTATGATTGCGGAGAAATCCCAGATTGAGGAGTTCGCCAAGGAGGGGATTTTTCTCCATTATGACAGCATTAAAGATGCGTTTCTCAAGGCATAGGGCAAAATTGTGCGCGCCCATACATACGGAGGTTACCAGATGAACACTTATTTTCCGGTATTTTTGGATATGGAAGGGAAACGCATCCGCATATTCGGCGGAGGTGAGATTGCCGCGAGAAGGGCGAAAGTCCTTTTGGAATTCGGTGCATACGTGACAGTGACTGCGCCGTCCGTGAGGAAGGAACTGGAAGAATTGGCGCAGCGGCAGGAGCGGCTGACGCTGGATTACCATCTTTACCAGCCCGGCAGGCTGGCAGAAGAAGCGTTTGTCTTTGCCGCGACGGATGACGAACAGGTCAATATTGCCATTTACCGGGAATGCCGCCACAAGGGCATCCCCGTAAATGTGGCATCAGATAAGGAAAAATGCGATTTTTACTTTCCGGGCATTGTACAGGATGGCGATATCACGATTGGCGTGACGTCCGGGGGGAAAGACCATACAAAAGCAGCAGAGGTGACGGAGAAGATACGCAGGCAGATTTCCGGGTGGCAGGGAGAAAACAGATGAGATGGAAAAGGGGACGTCGGCTGTGCAGGAAATAAGAATCGGAACCAGGGAGAGCCGCCTGGCGGTGGCGCAGGCAGAAATCCTTGCGGAGTATATCCGCTGCTTCTGCAGCGGAAAAAATCCCAGGCTTGTCACTATGAAGACGGCTGGGGACAGGATTTTAGACAGAACGTTGGAGAATGTTGGCGGCAAGGGGCTGTTTGTCAAGGAGCTGGAACTTTCGCTTCGGGCAAAAAGCTGCGACATAGCTGTCCACAGCTTGAAGGACATGCCCATGGAAATTGCAGAGGATCTGCCTGTTGTCGGCGTTTCCCCAAGGGAGGACGCCAGGGATGTGCTGGTTTTGCCGGAAGGTAAGACAGAGCTTGATGCCTCTCTGCCGCTTGGCACTTCCAGTCCGAGGCGTATCATCCAGCTGCGGAAGCTGTTTCCGGGGATGAAGGTGAAGAGCGTCCGGGGGAATGTACTGACCCGTCTTGCAAAACTGGATAACGGTGAATACAGCGGCCTTGTACTGGCAGCCGCAGGAATGAAGAGACTGGGGCTTGCAGGCAGGATCAGCCGTTATTTCACGGCAGAAGAAATCCTTCCGGCGGCGGGACAGGGAGTCCTTGCCGTGCAGGGAAGGCAGGGAGAGGATTACAGATACCTGGATGGTTTTTTCGACAGTGACACAGCATTCCTCATGCTGGCAGAGCGCAGCTTTGTGCTGGCATTGAATGGCGGCTGCAGCTCGCCGATTGCCGCTTATGCGAAGATGGCGCCAGGGAATGGTTCCGCCGTGCCGGGGAAGGGAGCGGAGGCAGATATGCTCAAGCTCACCGGACTGTATGCAAAAGAGGGAAGCGATGAGTACAAGGTTGCTTCTGTTGTGGGGGAGAAGGAAAAGGCAGAGGCCTTGGGACGGGAGCTTGCCCGCCTTGTCCTCTGATGGAAGTGTGCAAGCCGCCCCCATGAATGGGGGAAGGGGATTGAAGTGGGCTTGCCCACTTTGTTCTCTTATAGGAAAGACCTTGTCACGCTAAAGCGTGAAAATGTCTTTCCTAGTAAGACAAAAAATAATATGCGCACTCGCGCAAGAGGAAATACGTCGCTAAAGCGACAGCGCTCGGCGCAGCAAACTGTGCAATCCTCCTCAAGATTGAGGGGATAGGGGAGTTGAAGTGGGCTTGCCCACTTTGTTCCTAATCACAAATTATGAAAGCGGATCGGCGAATGGTTATGCGGAGGATTCAACATGGAGCAAGTATATATAACAAATCTGGAAATCCAGAAAGTAAGGCATTTACGGAATATTCTAATTCCCTTGTCAGAAAAAGAAATAAAACATTTGATTTTTACGGGTAAAAACGGGAGCGGAAAGACGAGCGTTATAGAGGCGCTGGCAGGTTTCTTGGAAAGCCTGCGGGTAACAGGCTGGGGAGGAAATGGCTTAAAAGTAAAATTTAACTGCCAAGAAGCGGGAAAAGAACATTTCTTTATAGCTGCCTATTATAGGGCAAATAGGACGTTCGAGGCCGAAAAGCCGAAGCATGTAGAAAAAGTACAGCTAGAAAATTATTATGGTATGTATGATTTCCCAAGGAAAGAGTTTGTAAAGTATTTGTTGGATTTAAAAGTGACAGAAGCGTTGGCGCGAAACAGCCATAAGTCTGAGAAAGCAGATCAGATAAACTTATGGTTTGACAAACTTGAACAGCTTCTGAAGAAAATATTTGCCGATGAGACAGTAAAACTGGATTTTAATGAAGATACCTTTGAATTCCGTATTTTGCAACAGGGAAGGGAACCTTTTGATTTTTATACGATGTCCAGTGGATATGAAGCAGTGCTGGATATTATGTTAGATATTATCATGAGGATGGAAAAGCTGACACAGCGTTCGTTTGACTATAAACTTCCGGGGATTGTGCTGATTGATGAGATTGAAACACATCTGCATTTGGAATTACAAAAAGAAATTATGCCGTTGCTTACGAAGTTTTTCCCAAATATACAGTTTATTGTTACTTCCCATTCTCCTTTTATACTGAATAGTATAGATAATGTTGTGATTTATGATTTGGAGAATCATGTATTGGTAGAAAATGGGTTAAATAATATACCATACGAGGGCGTTGTTGAGGGATATTTCAGGGCGGATTGCCTTTCTGATTTTTTGAAAGAAAAATTTAAAGAGTATGAATCTCTTGTCAAGAAAGAAGAGTTGTCTGATGATGAAATGGACAAAATTGCAGAGTTAGAGATTTATTTGGAAGAAATACCGGATTATTTGGCGCTAGGAATCACAACAGAATATCAAAGATTAAAATTGGAATTTATGAGTCGGGAGGATATAGATGGTTAAGATAGAACGTTCCTTTCCAGCTCCAAAATCGTTAGCAGAAGAAGCAAAAAAAGCGAGCGGCAGATACGATAAGCAAGATGTGATACAACAGCTGGAAAAAGATTTCAATAATAAATGCTATATCTGTGAAATGAAAGAATTACAAGATCCCAACGTGGAGCATTTGCTCCCGCACAAAAATGGAAAATATCCAGAGAGAAAATTTGACTGGGAAAATCTGTTCTGGTCTTGCGGACATTGCAATGGGGTTAAGAATAACAGCAAATATGACAATGGTATCATGGACTGTTGTAAGCACGATCCGGAAAAATATTTAATCTCTCAGGGTTTAATTCCCCGCAGCTTGCTGCGTAAGAAACTTTTTT
>CAJUFQ010000048.1 GCA_910585625.1 uncultured Lachnospiraceae bacterium | reverse complement strand
GAGAGCATCTGCCTTACAAGCAGAGGGTCATAGGTTCGAGCCCTATAGGTCCCATTTGTGCCGGCGTGGCGGAACTGGCAGACGCGCAGGACTTAAAATCCTGTGGTGGCGACATCGTACCGGTTCGATTCCGGTCGCCGGCATCCTGAGTCTTGGCTCAATTCTTCTGTAAAGAGGGATTGGGTCATTTTTTATCTTATAGGAAAGATAATATGCGCACTCGCGCAAGAGGAAATACGTCGCTAAAGCGACAGGCTCGGCGCAGCAAACTGTGCAATCCTCCTCAAGATTGAGGGGATAGGGGAGTTGAAGTGGGCCTGCCCACTTTGTTCTTTTATAGGAGAGGCCTTGTTGTATTTACGATTGAAGGTACATACTTTTCTATTGTTCGCTTTGGTTTAATATGCTAGAATGTATGTGCAAAGACTTTGGCAAGAATCGCGGAGATATCTGGTGATATCAAAATAACGTGGGAAAAGGAGAGTTGGTTATGGCAAAAGTAGGAATTGTTATGGGCAGTGATTCAGACATGCCAATCATGGCAAAGGCAGCGGATATTTTGGAGGAGCTTGGCGTTTCATATGAGATGGCTATTATATCTGCGCACAGGGAACCGGATGTATTTTTTGAGTATGCGAAGTCTGCGGAGGAGAAAGGTTTTAAGGTAATCATAGCGGGTGCTGGCATGGCGGCGCATCTGCCAGGTATGTGTGCAGCAATTTTTCCAATGCCAGTGATTGGGATTCCAATGCATACCTCGTCTTTGGGCGGAAGGGATTCGTTATATTCCATCGTCCAGATGCCGTCAGGCATACCGGTTGCAACGGTCGCAATTAATGGCGGGGCCAATGCGGGGCTTCTTGCGGCAAAAATTCTTGCGACTTCTGATGAGGAGCTGCTTTCAAGGCTGAAGGATTATTCTGAAAAATTGAAAGGGCAGGTAGAGGCCAAGGACGCCCGTCTGCAGGAAGTTGGATATAAAAATTATTAGAATCAAGGATTTTATAATGCGCTGCAGAAATATAAGATTGATTTTTAAATAATAGGAGGAAAAATAATGGATTACAAAAATGCGGGTGTCGATATTGAGGCTGGTTATAAGTCTGTAGAGCTTATGAAAAAACATGTACAGCAGACCATGCGTCCAGAAGTTTTGACGAATTTAGGCGGATTTTCCGGTGCGTTTTCCATGGAAAAATTTAAGGATATGGAGGAACCTACGCTGGTGTCCGGCACGGATGGAGTGGGGACTAAGTTAAAGCTGGCGTTCTTGTTGGATAAACATGATACGATTGGAATTGACTGCGTGGCAATGTGTGTCAATGATATCGCTTGTGCAGGCGGAGAGCCATTATTTTTCCTGGATTATATTGCCTGCGGAAAGAATTATCCAGAAAAGATTGCTGAGATTGTCAGCGGCGTGGCCAATGGATGCATACAGAGCAATGCGGCATTGATTGGCGGCGAAACGGCGGAAATGCCCGGATTTTATCCGGAAGACGAGTATGACCTGGCTGGATTTGCTGTTGGGGTGGTTGATAAGAAGGACATCATAACCGGGGCAGACCTGGAAGCAGATGATGTCTTGATTGGCATTGCAAGTTCCGGTGTACATTCTAATGGATTTTCTCTGATACGCAAAATCTTTAAGATGGATAGAGAAACGTTAAATACTTACCATGAGGAGCTGGGCAAGACTCTGGGTGAGGCGTTGCTCACGCCTACTAAGATTTATGTGAAAGCATTGCGTTCTATAAAAGAGGCTGGCGTGAGGATTAAGGCGTGCTGCCATATCACGGGGGGCGGATTTTATGAAAACGTGCCGCGGATGCTGCCGGAAGGAAAACATGCTGTGATACAAAAGGACAGCTATGAAGTTCCGGCAATCTTTAAGATGATGGCGAGGGAAGGCCGCGTAGAGGAGAAAATGATGTACAATACTTATAACATGGGTATTGGCATGGTACTGGCCGTAGATCCGTCAGATGCTGGGAAAACGATGGAAGCCATTCATTCTGCCGGTGAGACTGCTTACGTGATTGGCAAGGTGGAAGAGAAGGAAAAAGGAGTAACATTATGTTAAGGATTGTTGTCTGTGTGTCAGGCGGAGGGACTAATCTGCAGGCGATTCTGGATTCCATAGATAACGGGACAATCACTCATGCAGAGGTTGCTGCGGTAATCAGCAACAATCCCAACGCATATGCCTTGCAGAGGGCAGAGAGACATGGCATTCCAGGAGCCTGCATTTCGCCGAAGCAATTTGAGGATCGTGAGAGCTTTAATGAAGCTTTCCTGCAGAAGGTAAACAGTTATCAGCCAGATTTAGTTGTGCTGGCAGGCTTTCTGGTAGTGATACCGGAAATCATGATTCAGAAATACCGCAACCGCATTATCAATATCCATCCGTCCCTGATTCCCTCTTTTTGCGGGACGGGTTATTATGGGCTGAAAGTCCATGAGGGGGCATTGGCCCGCGGCGTTAAGGTGACGGGAGCGACCGTGCATTTCGTGGATGAGGGCACGGATACCGGCCCGATTATCCTCCAACATCCAGTGGCGGTTGCGCCAGGCGATACGCCGAAGATCCTGCAGCAGCGCGTCATGGAGCAAGCGGAGTGGAAAATCCTGCCTCAGGCGATAGACATGATTGCCAACGGCAAAGTGACAGTAGAAAATGGCAAGGTTATCATAAAGGAGACTTAGACATGAAAGTATTGATTGTAGGAAGCGGCGGGCGCGAGCATGCGATTGCCATGAGCGCAGCAAAGAGCCCTAAGGTAAAGAAAATATACTGCGCGCCGGGAAACGCGGGAATTGGACAGATTGCGGAATGTGTGCCTATCGGCGCGATGGAGTTTGACAAGCTGGTGTCTTTTGCTAAGGAAGAGGAAATTGATTTTACGATTATTGGCATGGATGACCCGCTGGTGGGCGGTATCGTGGATGCGTTTGAGGCGGAAGGGCTTAAAGTATTTGGACCCAGGAAAAATGCGGCAATCCTGGAAGGGAGCAAAGCATTTTCTAAAGATCTGATGAAGAAGTACAATATCCCAACTGCAGCCTATGAGACATTTGACGATCCGCAGGCAGCTCTTGCATATCTTGAGAATGCCAAAATGCCCATTGTTCTGAAAGCAGACGGCCTTGCATTGGGCAAAGGCGTACTGATCTGCAAGACATTGGAGGAGGCCAAAGCTGGGGTCAAGGAAATAATGGAGGATAAGAAATTTGGCTCAGCCGGGAACCATATGGTAGTGGAAGAGTTCATGACGGGACGCGAGGTATCGGTACTGTCTTTCGTTGATGGAAAGACCATTAGAATCATGTCCTCGGCGCAGGATCATAAGCGTGCCAAGGATGGGGATCAGGGACTGAATACCGGAGGAATGGGCACCTTTTCCCCAAGCCCGTTTTATACTGCCGAGGTGGATGAATTCTGCAAGAAATATATCTATCAGGCAACTGTGGATGCCATGGCGGCGGAAGGGCGTCCTTTTGTGGGCATTATTTTCTTCGGTCTGATGCTGACGGAGGAAGGGCCGAAGGTACTCGAATACAATGCACGTTTTGGCGACCCGGAAGCCCAGGTAGTATTGCCGCGTATGAAAAATGACATGATGGAAGTGATGGAGGCCTGCGTGGCAGGAACCTTGGATGAAGTAGACTTGCAGTTTGAAGATAATGCAGCCGTCTGCGTCGTGCTGGCGTCAGATGGTTATCCGGTGTCCTATGGGAAAGGATTTGAAATCCAGGGCATGGAGAAATTTGACGTGCAGGATGGCTATTACTGTTTCCATGCCGGCACAGCTTTGAAGGATGGGAAAATTGTCACGAACGGCGGGCGTGTCCTGGGTATCACAGCCAAAGGCAATGACCTGAAAGAAGCGCGCGCTAATGCATATAAGGCCACAGAATGGATAGAATTTGCAAATAAGTATATGCGGCATGATATTGGAAAAGCGATTGATGAGGCATAAAAACAGTACGATGCAGGTCAGGCGGATTTGCTTTTTTGACGATTTCCAATGCATAGGGGCTTCCTGCCCGGCGAACTGCTGCCAGGGCTGGAAGATTCCCCTCGATTACAGCGTCTATATGAAATACCTGAAAGAAAAGGGGATTTTTGGGGCCAAGCTCAGGTACTATACCAGGCGGAGCGAGGAATCTGCCGCTTTTCGCAGCCCCTTGGGCAGATGCCCCTTCTGGGGCGGCGACCGCCTCTGTGAGATACAGAAAAAGCATGGGGCAGAATATATGCCGGCTGTCTGCGTACAGTTCCCAAGACAGCTGTACAATCTCGGCTCTTTCTGTGAAGAAACGCTTTATCTTGCCTGTCCTGAGGCGGCAAGGCTGTTCCTGGAGCATACAAAGAGCGGGAAGCCTTTTGGTTACGTCATGGCAGAGGCAAAGGTCAGTTATGAACCTAATACCACGAATGATGATGAAATATTCCTCAAGTATCTGGTCAGGTCAAGAGATAGCCTGGCCGGGATGCTTCGGAAAGGTATGGATTTTGACAGCATGGCTATTTTAGATTATGGGCAGGATGCGCAAAATGCCTGCTTAGGTGGAAGCGCGTTGCCAAATCCGCTTGACTATAAATCGGATAGGCGCTATACGGTGGACGCCAAGGCCGTGAATAAGTTATTTTATGGTGGGTTTTACCATCCGAACCTGAGGACAGTGAACCATCAGCTCTATAAGCTGTGTAGGAAATACGTTAGGGGATTCGGTGTCCTGTGCAGGATTAATCCTCAGGCTGCAGACCAAAAACTGCTTGCCATGCGCCGGGACATTCAGCGGAAAATCCCCAACCTGGGGACAATCCTTAACAGGTATTACGAGTATTATCTGCTGACGAATTTCCTGGATATCTATGAAGATTACAGCTTCCGCAAGCACCTGGTTTTCGGCATGGTGAAGGCAAACATGGTATGGCTTTTCCTTGCCCTTTATGCTGCGGAAAAAGAGCGTGTCGAGCTGGAGGAGATTGCAAAGGTCATCGCTATTTATGAAAGAAGGGCGCCTCAGATGAAAGACGCCCTGAAAAAATTGGATTAAGCTTTAAAGAACAATCATGAACTTCATACTACTGGTTTTCGAATCGGTAGTCCGTCACACGTTTTGTCTTTTTCTCACTTCTAGGAAGCGTTCCGACGGGGACAACCGTAATCTTGGGCGTGACGCCAATCCGTGATTTAAATAAATTACGGATTTTGCCAGCGGCCTCTTCAAAGTCCACCCGGCCTTCTACTTCCACGGTCACAATCATGATATCTTTGTTTTTGGAGTCATCGTGCGCGATAGTGACGTTATATTCACTGGACGTCCCATCTACAAATTGCAGCAGATCCTCAATCTGGCTGGGGAACATATTGACGCCGTGAACTTTGAACATATCATCGCTGCGTCCTTTGATGATGTCAAGCCGCGGATAATTTCTGCCGCAGGGGCATTTGCCTGGGATAATCCGCGAGATATCGTGGGTGCGGAAACGCAGGAGAGGCGCGCCCTCTTTTACCAGGGTGGTGATTACAACCTCTCCTTCCTCGCCATCCGGCACAGGTTTTCCAGTCTTAGGGTCGATAATTTCTATATAAATGTAATCATCCCAGTAATGCATACCCGTTTCATGTTCGCAATTAATGCCGATACCTGGCCCATAAATCTCAGTCAGCCCATAAATATCGTAAAGTTCAATGCCGAGATTCTCTTTGATGGTGTTACGCATTTTTTCGCTCCACCGTTCAGATCCGAAAACGCCCTTTTTCAGGCAGATATTGTCTTTGATGCCGCGTTTATTTATCTCTTCTGAGAGCAGGAGGGCATACGAAGAGGTGGCGGTGATGACTGTCGTCTTGAGATCCATCATCATCTGCAGCTGTTTCTCTGTGTTGCCTGGCCCCATGGGGATGCACATAGCCCCCAGTTTCTCGCAGCCTGCCTGGAATCCGATTCCGGCTGTCCACAGGCCATATCCGGGCGTTATCTGTATGCGGTCTGCGTTGGTGATGCCGGCCGTCTCGTAACATCTTGCGAACATAATCGCCCAGTCGTCGACATCCTTAGCTGTGTAAGGGATGATGACTGGTTTTCCGGTCGTCCCGGAGGAGGAATGGATGCGTATTACTTTCTCGTCTGGGACTGCCTGGATGCCAAGCGGATAGGCGTTTCTCAGGTCGTCTTTACTGGAAAACGGCAGGCGTTCGAAATCTTCCTGGCTGCTGACGCCCTCGATGCCTAGTTCGCGGTAGATTTTTCCATAATAACTGTCTGTTCTGACCAGTCGTTTGAGCTGGGCGTCTGCCTGGCTCAGCTGTGTGCTGTTTAGTTTCATAATATTAATCAGTCCTTTCCTACTGTCTGTGGTCTGCAGCAGAGTATTCGACCCCTGCTGTAAAAGCAGCTTTATTCGTTTCTGCGAATTTCGCAGGCACGCGGGTTTCAATTTCTGCCAGGATTGTCTGTACATCCAGGCCCAGCCTTCCGCTTCCTGCGGCAACGCCGAGAATGGCGACGTTAAAATAGCGCGTGCTGCCGAAATCAGCGCAGAGCTTCTTAGCGTCGACAATGATGCATTCACATTTTGACTGAAGGTATGTAAGCATGTCTTGGCCATCGTAGCCGGTATCATTTAAGGATTCTGTTACTGGTTTCACCGGGACGTTGTTCACAATGACGAGGCCGCCTTTTTTGAGATAGGCTAGGTTTCGGACTGCTTCCGCAGGCTCAAAGGCCAGGATAATGTCCGCGCTGCCATGAGGAATCAGCGGGGAGTAAGCCTTTGCGCCAATGCGGATATGACTTGTCACGCAGCCGCCACGCTGTGCCATGCCGATAGTTTCAGCTGAGTGGACGGTGTACCCAAGGTTCATGGCGGCAGAGGCAATCAGTTTGGAGGCAAGGACAGTTCCCTGCCCGCCTACGCCGCACACTAATATGTCTTTATTCATTGCTGTCACCTCCAATCGCGTTTACCGGGCAGATTTGGCTGCATAGCCCGCAGCCTGTACAGAGCCCTTGGTCAATGCAGATGCTTCCATCTCTGGTTATGAGGGCGGGACAGCCAATCTCACGTATGCATTTCTTGCACTGGATGCATTTATCGGAAACTTTCATCTGCGTTTCCGGTTTGCTGATGGCAATGCATGGGGATTTGAAAATAATGGCTTTTACGCCTTTTAAGGAGTCGCATTCCTGCACTGCCTTGATGCTTGCCGCCAAATCCAAGGGGTCAACGGTAATGATTTTGCCGACGCCCATCCCATCCAGGATTTTTTCAATGCTGATTTTATCCACGACATTTCCCATCATGTTCCTTCCTGTTCCAGGATGCGGCTGATGGCCGGTCATGGCGGTTGTCGAATTATCCAGTACGCAGAGTATCATGTCTGCTTCATTGTATATTGCGTTCACGACCCCGGTCATGCCAGAAGCAAAAAATGTTGAATCGCCGACAAATGCAAAGCATGTGCTTTCCGGGTCTGTCCAGTGGAATCCTTGTGCCATCGTAATCCCTGCACCCATGCACAGGCATGTGTCTACCATGTCAAGCGGCATGGCATTGCCCAGCGTGTAGCAGCCGATATCGCCGCAGAAATAGCTTTTTTTCCCTTCCATGGCTTTTTTGACGGCGTAGAAGGAGGCTCTGTGGGGGCAGCCTGCGCAAAGCACGGGCGGGCGTACTGGAAGTGTGGGCGCATCAGGCAAATCCATGCCGGAATGTTCAAGATTGCGTCCTAAAAATGCGCTTATGGCCTTGGCGGCGGAATCAGCGGAGTTCTCGCCGCTTGCCGGGATATGCCCGGTAATCTTGCCATAAATTTTGACAGGAAGATTGTGAGTTCCTGCGACTTTCAGTAATTCCGATTCAATAAACGGACTTAATTCCTCAAAGCACAGGACTTCCTCCACGCCGTCCAGGCATGTAAGGGCAAACTGTTCTGGGAATGGGTATGGCGTGGAAATCTTGCACAATCTGACGTCTGGGCAATCCTTGAGGTATTCTTTTGCATAGGAATAACTGATACCCCCGGTAAAGATGGCTTTCTTTCCGTCGCCGGCCATTGTGTTACCGGTGTAGCCGGAGAAGTCTCTGCCAATCTTAGGGTTGCGCTGTTCAATCATCGCATGGTTGAGATAAGAAAGACGTGGGAAAATTACCCATTTCTTAGAGTCTTTCACAAAACCTTCGTATTGTTTGGGTTTTGCAGCTTCATCGGTTTCTATGGAGGCGTATGCATGGCACACTCTTGTAGTAGGGCGGAAAAGTACGGGAGTGCTGTATTTTTCCGAATAGTCAAATGCATCCTGAATCATGGCATACGCTTCTTCCGGCGAGGAGGGGTCAAAGACTGGGATGCGGCAGAAGCTTGCAAACATCCGCGTGTCCTGCTCAGTCTGGGAAGAAATCGGCCCGGGATCGTCTGCCGATACAACCACCATGCCTCCTTTGACGCCCACATATGCCAGTGACATCAAAGGGTCGGAGGCCACGTTCAGCCCGACCTGTTTCATGGTGACAAGCGTTCTGGCACCGGAATAGGAGGCGCTGGCAGCAACTTCCATAGCGGCTTTCTCATTTACCGACCATTCCACATGCACGTCTCCTTTTTTATATTTGCTGACTGTCTCTAGTATTTCTGAGGAGGGAGTCCCGGGATAGCCGGAAACCAGGCTGACGCCGGCTGCCAGGGCCCCAAGCGCGATTGCGCCATTCCCCATCACATATTCTTTTCTCATGGTAATCTCCTTTTAATAAACAATGGTTACTTAAGATTATAAGTGATTCGGAAGTTTAGGGCAATGGTATATTTTTTCTTAGGAAAATCTTAATATTTAAACAGGAAATAAGTGAGGATTTCAAAAGGTAATCCATGTTATAATTGGGCATAGCGAAGCCAAAAAACGAAAAGGAGTACTATCTGTGAGCGATAAAATTTTAATAGTCGATGATGAGAAAGAAATCGCCGATTTGGTGGCGTTTTATTTAGAAAGTGAGAATTTTGAGGTGAAAGCCTGCTATACGTCCAAAGATGCGTTGGAACAGATTCAGGCAGATGTATTTGACCTTGCAGTTTTAGATATCATGCTGCCGGGGATTGATGGGCTGGAACTTTGCAAAGAAATCCGCAAGAATTATAATTACCCAGTCATCATGCTGACGGCAAAGGATGAGGAGATTGACAAAATCCGCGGCCTGATGCTGGGAGCAGATGATTATATGACGAAACCGTTTCGTCCCCTGGAACTGGTAGCGAGGGTGAAAGCCCAGTTGAGGCGTTACAAGCGGTATAACAGCCAGGCCCAGGCAGCGGAAGAGGCGGATCCTTCCTTGCTGATACACGGCGGGCTGATTATCAATGTAAAGACGCATGAATGCCAGCTGGATGAGAAGCCGCTAAACCTCACGCCTACGGAATTTGCAATCCTGAAAATCCTTTGCCAGAGAAAAGGCGAGGCAGTAAGCTCAGAAGAGCTGTTTCATGAGATTTGGCAGGATGAGTATTACAGCAAGAGCAACAATACTATCACCGTGCATATCAGGCATCTTAGGGAGAAAATGAATGATTCCGTGGAACATCCCAAATACATTAAGACAATCTGGGGAGTAGGTTATAAAATTGAGAAATGAAGCTGATGGATGGAAAAAGAAAACAGGCAGGCAGGGAGAGGCCGGCACGTCTCCCAAAAAGGGAGAGACGCATAAATCCCGCTACCTGAAATTAAAATTTAAGGTGTTCCTGCGGACATTGGGTATGATTGTTTTGGCGTTCTGCATTATCCTGACGCTGTACCGCCGTTTTTGGTTCGGCCGTGTGGGAGACTGGATTGTGATGTTTCTGCAGAACGTGTTCCATCTGGACTATTCAGACGCCAGGAACATCTATCAGTATGGCTTCCGGGAAAACCTGACGCTGATTATTTCTGCTGCAGTAATTTTCTGTTTCTTTCTGCTGTTCTGGTTCTCCCTGTCATGGTTTACCCGCTATTTCAATGAGATTGACGAAGGGCTGGACAAGTTAATTCAAGGAGAGGATAAAGAAATTGTCCTGTCTCAGGAGATGGAGCCTATGGAAAAGAAGCTGAACACACTGCGCCAGACACTGGAGCGGAGGGAACTGGAGGCGAGGCTTGCCGAAGAGCGTAAGAACAACCTGGTCATGTACCTTGCGCATGACATCCGCACGCCGCTGACATCCGTGATTGGTTATCTCAGCCTTTTGGAGGAGGCGCCGGATATGCCTGCCAAGCAGAAAGCGAAATACGTCCATATCACGCTTGAAAAAGCGAACCGCCTTGAGCAGCTGATTAATGAGTTTTTTGAGATTACGCGTTACAACATCCAGCAGATTGTCCTGGAAAAAGAAAAGATTGACCTTTACTATATGCTGTTGCAGATGATTGAGGAATTCTATCCTCTTCTGAGCTGGAAAGGCAACCAGGCAGTGCTGCATGGGGACGAAGATGTGATTGTCTGCGGCGATGCCGTAAAGCTGGCCCGGGTGTTTAACAATATCCTGAAAAATGCGGTTGCTTACAGCTACGACAATACGAAAATCCATATTTTCCTGGAGAAGATGCAGCAGGACTTTGTGGTAATCAGGTTCCAGAATCAGGGGAAGACCATTCCCCAAGAAAAACTGTCCTCCATCTTTGAAAAATTTTACCGGATGGATGAGGCAAGGACTTCCAATACTGGCGGAGCGGGTCTTGGGCTTGCCATTGCCAAGGAGATTGTCATGCTGCACGGAGGCGAGATATCTGCGGAAAGCGAGAATGAGCAGATTGTCTTTGTGGTCAGTCTGCCTATACATGGAGAGGAAAGTGAAAAAATCAATGATTGAAAGATTGGCTGAGATTGAGTATACTGTAAAATAAGAAGAAGGTAAGGGGGGCAGCGGATGATGCGGCATTGCCTGCCAGTTGAAAAACGGCAAGGCGGTGTTTGTAAAAATGCAGCTTAAGAAAGTTTACAAAAACCTAACAGTCTGTTAAGATTATCTTACGGAAGTAGCAACAGAATATTAAGACATAGAAGCCGTCTGTTTCGTACAATAAATGCGAGACAGGCGGTTTTTTCTCTTATTAGCGTTTAGGGTCAAAAGGTGGGATAGAAATTTTAAAAGCCACCTTTTGACGCCCGGATTTTATTCCCGCGAGCAATGAGGAAAGTAGCCATGCTTGCATGGATATTTGACGAATGCCGCGAGGGTCAAATACCCGCCCCTTGGGGCGAACTTGCTAAAAACAAGCGTAAGACATCCCACATCAGCTTGCTGCGGGGTATTTGACTTAGGAAATACCTTCTCACGCTACAGCGTGAAATTTGTGACAATTCTGTCATGCAAAAGTCACTAAGCTGTCATCTGGACTGGGTATCATGAGGAAAAAAGGAGATAGATTATATGAGACGAAAAAAGATAGCGATTTTATTTGGGGGCGCTTCCAGCGAATATGAAGTATCGCTGCAGTCTGCCTATGCGGTTATCACACATTTGGATGAGGAAACATATGAAACACTTCCTATCGGCATAGCAAAGAACGGTACATGGTATCTGTACCGTGGGGAATTGGAAGATATTCCAGCAGATAGTTGGCTTACAGAAAGCAAATGCGTTCCTGTCGTAGTATCGCCCGATAAGCGTCTGCATGGGATACTGCTTTTAACAGAGGGCAAGGCAGAAGAAATTCCCCTTGATGGGGCATTACCCATCCTTCATGGTAAAAACGGAGAGGATGGCTTGGTGCAGGGCGTGCTGGAGCTGGCAGGCATCCCTCTGATTGGCTGCGATACCATGAGTTCCGCCATCTGCATGGACAAGGAAATGGCCCACAGGCTCGCGAAGGAGTGTGGGGTAAAAGTTCCGGCTTCTTATACGGTCACGGAGGCGGGCAGGCAGGATACCCGGCGGATAGAATCTTTGGGGGATGCGTTGGGTTATCCATTGTTCGTGAAACCTCTGCGTGCCGGGTCTTCTTTTGGGATTACCAGGGTTGTTGGCAAGGAAGGGCTTTTGGCAGCAGTGGATCATGCATTTGCCTACGATTCCACTGTGATTTTGGAAGAAATGGTCGATGGCTTTGAAGTAGGCTGCGCCGTTCTGGGGACGGACGACCTGACGGTCGGAGAAGTGGATGAAATCGAGCTGTCGGAAGGATTCTTTGACTACACGGAGAAATATACCCTTACATCTTCAAAAATCCATGTTCCGGCGCGGATTTCGGAGGAAAAGGCAAAGGAGGTTAAGGATGCGGCCGTACGCATTTACCGAGGGCTGGGCTGCAGTTATTTTGCCAGGGTCGATTTGTTCTTAACGCCAAAGGGAGAGCTTTATTTCAATGAGGTCAACACAATCCCCGGGTTTACTGCCCATAGCCGGTATCCCAACATGATGAAGGCGGCAGGCATTTCATTTGAAGAAATCTTAAGCAGGCTGCTGGAGATGAAGCCATAAGTGGAAACAGGAAAACAGACAGGAGTGTGGAAAATGCTGGTATCAGGCAGGAGCAGGATATGTCAGGGGAGCCTTGTGTTAAATAATGTCAGGATACATCAGGGGAGCCTTATTTTGGTCAACCGCCAGTACCCTATGCGCTATATTCCCAAAGAAAGGGAATTATGTCCGGTGTCGGCAAGGCAGCCGGAAATCTGCATGGAATGTGAGAGTGCGGCGATGCTAAGGAGGCTGCTGAAGGAAGTCAGAAGGGAAGCAATCGGAAAGGGATATATCAGCCTGCGTATGCAAAATGGCAGGCTGGGCAGGGATGCTGCAAGGCAGGATTTCATTGTGGGGGTGAGCGGATACCGCACGAAAGAAGAACAGGTGAGGATTTTTGAGGATTCCCTGAAGGAAAACGGAAGGGAATTTACTGAAAAATATGTAGCGTTTCCCGACCACAGCGAGCATCAGACAGGATTAGCCATAGACCTTGCAGAGAACAAGGCTGAGATAGATTTTATCCGCCCGGATTTCCCTTATGAGGGGATTTGCCAGAGATTCCGCGAGAAGATGGCGGACTTTGGTTTTATTGAGCGTTACCCCAAAGAAAAACAGGCGATTACCGGGATTGGAGCAGAACCTTGGCATTTCCGTTATATTGGCGTGCCTCATGCACGGATGATGCGGAAAAAAGGCATGGTGCTGGAAGAATATGTGGAATGGCTGAAACAGTTTGATTTATTGGAGAATCCTCTTATTATGTACCGGGAAGGCAAGGAGATTAGGATTGGTTATGTAAAAGCGGAAGGGGAATATACGAGGATTGCATATGGAAATGCTCAGGAGCATACGCAGCTTGCGTATGGAAACACCCGGGAATATACAAGGGTCGCGTATGTGGGTACACAGGGAGATTATATGGGGATTGAAGGGCAGCTGAGACAGGGCATTCGGGTATCCGGGAATAATATGGACGGTTTTATCATTACCTGCATCATCGAGAAACATTTATCCACCCCAGTGGGAAAGGAATAGAAAGAGATATGAGACAGAGAAATAATTATGCTGCGATTGACAATTTCCGGCTTATTGCGGCCCTGCTGATTGTAGCAATCCACACAGCGCCGTTGGCTTCCTTTAGCGAGACGGCGGATTTCCTTGTGACTTATTGCCTGGGGAGGGTAGGCGTGCCATTTTTCCTGATGGTCAGCGGGTTCTTTGTGCTGGCTCCTTATCAGCGGAAAAGAGGAGAGGAAATCATTACCCCGGCTCTTGGGAAATTTTTGAAGAAGACAGTTTTTTTATACTTGATTTCCACGCTTCTCTATCTGCCGTTGAAATTTTATGCAGATAATGTCAGCGGCAGCGTGGGTGGATGGCTGAAAGAAATTTTCTTTGACGGCACATTTTACCATTTATGGTATCTTCCGGCAGTCATCCTGGGATGCTTGCTGATTGTGGGGCTGCTGCAGTTTTGTCATCCGTTGGCTGTGTCCGTGATTGTATTTGTGCTATATGTGCTTGGCGTGTTAGGCGACAGCTATTACAATCTGATCAGCCAGGTTCCTTTCCTGAAAACGGCTTATGAGGCAGTGTTTGCCGTCAGTTCCTATACGAGGAACGGCATTTTTTTCGCGCCGTTTTTTCTGTGGCTGGGCGTGCTGCTCGCAAATGGGAAAGTCAGGATATCACAGAAAACGGCGGGGGTTGGGCTGGCTATTTCACTGGCAGGGATGCTGGCAGAAGGATTTGCAAGTTATTTCCTCCAGTGGCAGAAGCATAACAGTATGTATTTTTTGCTGATGCCGGTTATGTTTTTCCTGTTTGAGTTTCTGCTGTCTCTGGAATGCCGGCAAATAGCAATAGCCAGGGATCTGTCCATGTATCTTTATATCCTGCATCCGCTGTGCATCGTTGTTGTGCGTGGCGCGGCGGAGGTGCTGAAAATGAAGAAATTGCTCGTAGAGCAGTCCCTGGTACATTACTTGGCCGTGGTGGTCGCGACGGCGCTGCTGTCTCTTATCGTAATAGCTGTTACACATATTTTTCAAAGATTTTGGAGATGGAATGATGTATAAAAAAGGCAGGGCTTGGATTGAGCTAAATATGGGAAATTTAAAACATAATATCGAGGAGTTTCGCAGGGTTTTGCCCTTCGACTGCGCACTGATGCCGGCAGTCAAGGCAAATGCTTATGGACATGGGGCTGCGCTGGTTGCAAAGGCATTGCAGAACCAGGGCGTTCAGGCATTTTGCGTGGCGTCCGCTGCAGAGGGCGTCCAGCTTCGCCTGTCCGGGATTTCCGGGGAAATCTTGGTGTTAGGATACACGCACCCGGCGGAGTTTGGTGATTTGCTTGCCTATGATTTAATTCAGACGGTAGTCGATGGGAGTTATGCATCAGTTATGCAAGAGGATGGGCGCAAGTTTACCGTCCATGTCGGCATTGATACGGGAATGCACCGCTTGGGCGAACGCTGGGACAATATGGAAGAAATCGTAAAAATATTCCGTATGCCTAATCTGAAGGTGGCGGGGCTGTTTTCCCATTTATGCGTATCGGATGGGAAGTCGGAACAGGAGCGGGCATACACGCTTGCGCAGATACGCCACTTTGAGGATGTGACAGAGGAACTTCACAGGCAAGGGTTCCGGGATTTTAAATGCCATTTGCAGGGAAGCTACGGCATCCTCAATTATTCCCAGTGCTGTTTTGACTACGCCCGCGCAGGCATTGCGCTTTATGGCATATACAGCGATAAGGATGACCGTGCGATGGCGGAGGTGGATTTAAAGCCGGTCCTTTCCTTAAAGACCCGGGTAGAGAGTGTGAAAATGCTGTACCACGGAGAAGGGGCAGGTTATGGGCTGACTTATAATGCTTGCGGGAACCGAAAAATCGCCGCTCTTTCCATTGGTTATGCGGACGGAGTGCCCAGGGAACTGTCAAACAGCGGTTATGTGCTTTGTAATGGGCAGATGGCGCCTGTCATTGGGAGAATCTGCATGGATCAGATGCTTGTGGATGTGACGGACATCCCCAGGGTGCAGGCCGGGGATGAAGCCGTGCTGATTGGCAAGTCCGGGAGCCTGGAAATCCAGGCGGAGGAGCTGGCTCAGTGGGCGGGGACTATCAGTAATGAGATTGTGAGCCGTCTCGGGGAACGGCTGGAGCGGGTGGCTGAGTGAATCAGGGAGATGAAGGAATGTTAAGATTTTGCTAAGAATGTCGGAAAATAGGGAAATCTGGGAGGCGTGTGTGGTATGATTTGGAAGAATGGAAGGGTTAGAGGAGTGAGTGTGGGATAATCTGGGGTTATCTGGCAGA
>CAJUFQ010000047.1 GCA_910585625.1 uncultured Lachnospiraceae bacterium | reverse complement strand
TGAGGGAAGAATATGATGATTATGCCCTTGTACATTTCATCCCACTTACCATGTGGAATAAAACCTTGGGAAAGGTATGTGAAGCTGAATCCGACAGTTATATCCGTATTCTTTCAAACAAAACTGCAAATCTTGCAGATTTAAACGCTCTGGAACAGGAAATCGTGCGGCTTGTATTGGAGCAGTATGAAATTGAAAGTGAAAACCGAATACAAGAAAGATTGTCTAATGACAGTTTAATCCAAGGCATGGTAATGATTTTGGGAGCTTTTTGTGTATTGCTTGCCATTATTGGAATTGCGAATGTCTTTTCAAATACGTTAGGGTTTCTCCGTCAAAGGAAGCGGGAATTTGCCCAATATATGTCCATTGGATTGACACCGCAGGAAATGAGGAAAATGTTCTGTATTGAAGCGTTTGTGATTGCAGGGAAACCGCTTTTGATTACATTGCCGCTTACCCTATTGTTTGTGCAGTTTGCCGTAACAGCAAGTTATTTAGACCCGATGGTTTTCTGGTCGGAAGCCCCTATTCTGCCTATTTTGATATTTGCGGCTACGATAGTATTGTTTGTTGCGCTTGCTTATTATATTGGCGGAAAGCGTCTTTTGCAGTGTGACTTGAATGAAACATTGCGGAACGATGCGTTGATTTAGCAGATGGAGTTTCGGAAAGGTTTGATTATGAAACAGACAGAATGGGTATTGTGTCCTGTTTGCAGCAACAAAACCCGCAACAGAATCAGAGAGGATACAGTTCTGATGAACTTTCCCCTATATTGTCTAAAATGAAAACAGGAAACATTGATTGAAGTAAAAGATTTACAAGTAAAGGTTATTAAAGGGCTTAAAGAGAGAACGTAGAGCAAAACAGTAGAGCGACAAACTGGAATTGACTAAGTTTGGAAACGAGGGTGGTTTTTTGAACGATACTTGAAGAAGATAGTATCAGGGACAATGGGAAGCGTACAAAAAAGTCCTCCTGCCAATGAGATGGTTGCTCAATGGCAGCTTTCCATGGATGACAAAATGCAGGCACGCATTCTGAAGTATGAACAGTATTGATTCTGGCATACAACACCGGCAGCTTTAAAAACTGCCGGTAAAGGAAAAATTTAAAAACTTACACATTTTACTTGACAAACCCGTGAAAAAGTAATTGGCATCTTAATCCGAACATGCCTTGTCTTCCAAGCCTGCTTACTGCAAGAGCGACAGCACACCTTGTGAATTCTGGTTAGCCTGTGCCAGCATAGACTGTCCTGCCTGAGCCAAGATATTATTCGTGCTGTATGTTACCATTTCCTCTGCCATGTCAACATCACGGATTCTGGACTCCGCAGCGCTTGTGTTTTCTGACGTATTATCAAGATTGGCAATCGTATGCTCCAAACGATTCTGTACTGCCCCCAACGATGATCGCATCTGGGAAACCAGTCCGACTGCGTTCTGAACCAGCCGCATTGTCCTCCCCGCATTCTCATGGGAATCCACAAACAGGCACTGCTTGGGTTTATAGAGGTTTTTCTTACCAGTTCCCACATCAAACGACTGCCAGCCCGGATATGCGGTATCTTTTTCATCATTTTTTTCTATGTACTCAATAGAAGGTGTTTTCTCCAATATGGCATCAATTTCCGCCGGGTTGTTAAAAACAAACGCCAGCCCCAATCCATGCGTATCCATTGCCTTGACGTCAAGCTCAATGTTTTGCCCTGAAAGCGCGCCTACTTGGAGGTTCTTATCCTTAAATGAGCCATCCAGCAGATTCATGGTATTAAACTGAGTTAATCTTGCAACGCGGTCAATCTCTGTCGCCAGCTGGTCGATTTCATCTTTTATCTGCTCCCGGTCAACGGAAGTATTGGTATCATTTGCTGCCTGTGTAGCCAGCTCATTCATCCTATGAAGAATGGAATGGACTTCATTGAGGGCTCCCTCCGCCACTTGGATCAAGGATACCCCATCCTGTGCATTATTGGACGCCTTGTCCAAGCCCCGAATCTGGCTGCGCATTTTCTCAGATATTGACAATCCTGCCGCATCATCTGCCGCACTATTAATTTTATAGCCGGAAGACAGCTTTTTTACCGAACCAGACTGTTTGGTCGTCACGCTGCCTAACATCCTGTTCGCATTCATTGCTTGTAAATTATGTTGTATAATCATCTATTCTCTCTCCCATTAAATTACAAATTCTTATGTTCTCATGTTTCAAAATCAGGATGAAATTCTTTTTTAATAATACATAATATGATTTATATCGGCATATTGCATAAAAACCTGAATCTTTTTTCCATTTTTTTATAAATACCCACTTTTTCCACCCCTTCTATGTTCTTGTGAGACATATCATTCGCCGAAAAACAGCTTTGTCAAGTCCGAAGCGGAAAAACCGTCAGACATAATCCTTGCTTCTCTGCCTCTCATTGTACTGTTTTTTTCGGTTTATGCTCCTTACTTTTGCCCTGGGCTCATATTTGCCGCAATGCTGGCAATAAGCTTTGTGGCAGGCTTCCCTGCCCTTCTTACACTCCCCCAACGCAATATAGTATTTGCATGGAACTTCTCTGTACCTAGCCATTTTTAATTCCTTCTTTCCCAAATCCTTAACATGATTGAATATTCCAGTCTCTGTAACACCTATCTGCTCCCTGCCTTAAAATTATAGACAGGAAGCAGCCTTTCTCGAATCTCCGCTGTCTCTTTGATATGTTCCAAGACCGTATCTACGTTCCGATAGGCAAAAGGCGCCTCATCCAAGGTATCTTTTCCAATGCAGGAACAGTAGATTCCCCTCATTTCTGCTCTGAAATCTGAAACCGTAAACTTATCCTTCACAGATTCCCTCTTTATCAGCCGTCCTGCACCATGGGGTGCTGAACAATTCCAGTCATTGTTCCCAAGCCCGGTCCCCAACAGGATTCCATCCCTCATATTAATGGGAATGGCTACAAATTCACCTTTCTTTGCAGATACTGCCCCCTTCCTCAAGACAATCCCTTCTGCCGAAACATCAATAAAATTATGGACAGAATGGTATAAATCCTGGACTTTCCATTTCATGCCCTTCGCCATCTCATCTAACATAACGTTCCGGTTCAGCTTGGCAAACTCCTGCAAAATCTGCGTATCATGGATATAATCTTCCATCAGGTTCCCTTCGAGATACGTCAGCTCGTAGGGTATGTCCTTCCCTTTTGCTTGCAGATATTTCTGCCCTTCGCGCAGATAATATTCCGTCACCTCTTTTCCCAGGTGACGGCTGCCCGCATGGATGACTGCATAAAGAGTCCCTTCTTCGTCGCGGTCAATCTCTATAAAATGATTGCCGCTTCCCAAAGTCCCCAAACTCAGCCTTGCTTTCTCCTCGTGAATATGGCGGCTGCACCTCAGGCTGGAGAGCATAGCTGTGCCGCTGAATCTGTGAGCCGACTTCCTGATCCGATAACCAGAAGGCACATTATCCCTGATTACAGCGTCAAGTTTCTGGAACTCCATCCGCTTCTGTTTTAGTTTTGCGACCGTAATACCGCAGCCAATGTCAATGCCCACCACATTCGGCAGCAGTTTCCCCTCTGTCACTGCCGTAAAGCCAATGGTTCCCACTTTGCCCGGATGTACATCCGGCATCACTCTGATGTTACATCCTGCGAACGCCTCAAAATCGCAGAGCTGCTTAATCTGCGCCAATGCATAATCTTCAACTGTATCCGTGAATATTTTTGCAGAAGTAAAGACTCCGTTTATTGTTTTCATAGATAATCCTTTCTCTCTTTTATGCCTCTTTGCAAAATAGGTACAAAAAAATCTCGCCTGCGAGATTCTACGCGCACGAGCGGACTGCAAAGCAGTAATCTCATCTCCGCGAGCTGCGCATATTATTTTTTGTACTATAGTACAAAAAAACACCTCTGAAGCCAGAGCTGTCGGATTGTCCAAACAAGAACGGAATAGAATGAATCTACCCTATATATTTTACCTACAAGCTGTCAGAAGGACAATCCTCTCTCTGTTATTTACTGGTAAATAATTATTTTCTAAATTCCTTGCAATCATAATTGTCCTCCTTTCCTTGCGCGTTGATGTGTGTATGAATACATTATAGGGACTCACATCCTATATGTCAACCATAATTATCCTTTTATCTTATTTTCCGTATCTGCATTTTCTAACAGGCATTGTAATTCCTGCTTTGTAGAACTATTCTCTTTTATCTTCGCAGACATTTTCTCTATCCAGAAATCTTCTACGTTCTCTGCCTGAAATGCCATAGGGAAATTCGATGGTGTATGTACGACAATCCTGATTTCCTTACCCCTCCTCGCCATAACAACCCTCTTTCCTGTCAGCAAGGTTTTATATAATTTTATGAAATCGCTGGTAATTTATTCTTTCTGGGTTGTTAGGTTTCTTCTTCCTGCTCCGATTCCTGATCTAAATCTTTATACAAAATCAAAAATAGGCTTCTATAGGATTTTGTCATCTGGTTTGTTCAAACATGCCCTAAAATGCTTCACTGGATTTGGTTAAAACCGACCTATCTGTTTCCTCCCTATTGCGCTGTTTTCTGCGCATAGAGGTATACTTGCAAAGTATTTCCGCAGCCCTACCATCGGCAAATCCACCCTCCTTTCTCTTTTGGCAGGGCTGATAGAACCGGAACACGGTTCTATTTTGCTCTATGGGCAGAAACTGTTGCAAAAAGCAGGCGGAACCATCGGCTACATGCTCCAGCACGACCATCTCCTGGAATGGAGGACGATTGAAAAAAACGTGCTTCTAGGTCTGGAAATCCAAAACAAGCTGACGCCTGCCGCCAGAGAGAAAACCCTTGATATGTTAAAGACATATGGCCTCTATAAATTCAAAGATGCCCGTCCTTCCCAGCTTTCCGGAGGGATGCGGCAGCGCGCGGCATTGATACGGACGCTTGCGCTGGAGCCGGAAATCCTGCTTTTAGACGAACCATTTTCTGCCCTTGACTATCAGACAAGGCTTACTGTGGGGGATGACATCGGCATGATTATAAAAAAAGAGCAGAAGACCGCCGTCCTGGTCACGCACGACTTGTCTGAGGCAGTGAGTCTGGGCAGCCAAGTTATTATCTTAAGCAAACGCCCGGCAACCGTCAATCGCATTGTCGACATTTCATTCCCGGAAAATGCCAGCCCATTGGAACGGAGAAATCTGCATGAATTTAAAGATTATTTTAATGAGATATGGAAGGAGCTGAATGAAGATGAGTGAAATTTCCCTTGCACAGCAGAAGTTCCTGCACACACAGAAGAAACACCGGCAAATTGTCACGGTCAGCAGGCTGTGCATTTTTGTGCTTTTCCTTGGCCTGTGGGAAGGCGCGGCCAGGCTGGGCCTGATTGATTCTTTCTTTTTCAGCAGCCCTTCGGGGGTTGTGTCGTGCGCCTATGACATGCTGATTGACCACACGCTCTTTGCCCATGTAGGCATTACCTTGTTTGAGACTATTGCAAGTTTTGTGTTGGCAACTGCCCTGGCCCTCCTGACAACAGTGATACTATGGCTGAACAAGAAGATATCCGAGACGCTGGAACCTTACCTGGTAATTCTGAACAGCCTTCCGAAATCCGCGCTGGCGCCCCTGCTGATTGTATGGCTGGGAGCGAATTACAGTACCATTATCATCACCGGCATATCCGTGGCGATTTTTGGTTCGATTTTAAGTCTATATACCAGTTTCCAGTCGGTAGACCCGGAAAAAATAAAACTGATCCAGACCTTAGGCGGGAAAAAATACCATATCCTTTCTAAGGTCGTGCTTCCTGCCAACATCCCTTCCCTCTTCGCGGTCATGAAAGTAAATATTGGGCTTTGCCTGGTAGGCGTGATTATTGGGGAATTCATCTCCTCCCGGCAAGGGCTGGGCTACCTGATTATTTACGGCAGCCAAGTTTTCAAATTAGACTGGGTAATCATGTCCATCGCTATCCTTTGCCTGCTCGCCTGGGGACTTTACAGCTTATTGAGCTGCCTGGAGAAACGATATCTGAAACGCATGTCCTGAACATGCAAGCCGCCTAGATTTACTATATAAAATCCCCTCCCCGAAACTATAATCTGTCTTTCCGAAAAAGAAGAATCACATTTCCCAAAAAGACAGATGGGGATAAGACGATATCGCTTGTTATATGCGGAAACAAACGGCATAATACTATGCTATAATTTGGGGACTGCCACACTAATATATATACTCGTTCAAAAGTTCTTGCCGCTTATACGGCAAAGGCAACATGCACGGAAATCACTCTGGGAGGCTAGCTTCCCAAGATAATTTTTGTGCATGTTGTTTGCATTGCTTTGCAATGGAATCCTTTTGAACAAACCTATACCTTGTAATTTTTATTAGTGCGACACCCCCCCTTGTTCACTTTTTAAGACAGAAGCATGTGATATCATTTAAATAAATCTGACTGTGTAATCGTACCCATCGTCATCCTTTCCTAAGCCTCAGTTGAAATATTTGAGATTTCATCCGATGCTATATCCATTTCAGCCTCAGCAGATGACATCTTATTATCAGCATCCTGCTTCGAATTATCATTTGGTGCTTTTGTCGGCTTAGAAATTTCCAAACTCATGGCAGTTTCCATTCCACCAATACTCATTGTCATTACAAGCACTCTTGAACCATCCGGCTTAACGATAATGTCTGTTTTTGATTCAGGTTCCTGACTATCTGCCTGCTCTGATTCCTCATCCGGCAATACCCTTGTATTACTAAAATGTTTTGATGGCTCTGCACCTACGTCAAGCAACTTTGCACTATTGCACTTGCTAAGCCATGTCCGGTAGCTTGAAGTTTCAATCCCCATTGCAGGATTTTTTCTTGCCGCACTATGATCCGAACCCGAGATTTCATTTTCCCATGCTTTGTCAGGATTACCGTCATAAGGAATATTTACTCCCCCCCGCCTTGCAATGTCCTTTATATCAAAGTTTCTTTTTTCCGGCAAACCATTCAAAATTTTTGAGTATGCACCTATACCATACATACCGGCAGCATTTACTTCTATAATTCTCATTCTTTTCTCCTTTCCTGCAACAGTACCGTTACTCTAAATTCATTTTTCTTTACCTTAATATCTACGTTCCCCAAATATTTATCTGCTTCCCGTTTGACATTCGACAGTCCAATTCCATGCAGAGAAATCGCTTCCCCTGTGGTATTTTCCTTGGCAGATAGCGGAAGATTCGTATTCCTGTCAAACATCACCTCCCCCACAAATGAATTTCTTACATCTATTATAAAAAAACGTTTCTTCTGCCTGCCGGACAGCAGGATATACTTCTTCCCAGTTTCCATTCTTTCACAGGCTTCCAACGCATTTTGTAATAGATTATTTATGATAATACCAACATCATACGAATTATATCCATCAGATACCGGATACCGAAATTCAGATTTGAATTGTATGCCCTGCTTATATGCCGCTTTCTGCTTATCATTGACAATCACATCTGTAACGGCATTTCCAGTCTTGACAGAGAACTCAAACATATTCATGCTTTCGTCCATTTGGGCAATATACCGTTCCATCTCCCCATAATTGCCGCTTCCCGCTAACCCCTTTATGTTCGTCAGATGATTTTTCATTTCGTGTCTCATCCGGCTTATGCCATGATAGAATTGTTCCACTTCCTCCATCCTTTCCCGTATTGCCTGGAACTGCTGCTGTTCTACAAAATATTTATTCTTTTCCTCCTGCAGTTTTATCATTGCCTGATAGGACATTATCGTAATCATCGTTCCTATATAGAACAACGCAGCCGTCAAAGGCACTAAGCCGATCAATAATGGATACTGCTCATAGAGCAGGAAAAACGTATTCCCCTTTACAATGAAGAACATCTGCAAAATGATATTTCCAAACAAAATATCAATAATTGGTGTTATACATAAATAGCATAACTCCTTCCTATGTAATTTCATTTTTTTATTCTGCATTTTTTTTCCTGCAAAACATAACATGGTAAAGAGAGATACAATCTGCATTGCCATAACAATGAAATTACCTATAATAATACTGTCATATATCGAATTTATTTCCATTATGTCGTCTGAGAATGTCATCAGAAAGACATAATACATGCTTTCTAAGATTAAACTACTTATATTCTGAACACTAAAAAACAGTATTGATAAAAAGAATGTAAATTTCTTATCTACCCCTATAAATTGGGAAGCTGCCACTAACAGAATGATAACGATCACCATGCATAACCAACTATAAACAGAAGCAGCCATGCCAATTAAGTATATTGATACATGAACCAGGAATACCATAAAACTCTTTCTTAGTTTTACTGTCCTCCATTCTGTTTCCTCTGTCATAAATGGATAGAAAAATGCGGTCATACAGACTGCATATAAAATAATCTCCATTCCCGATTCTATGCTCTGCAACAGCATAAACCCTGTTTCACTCAAATTTATCCCTCCCATTGCATAAACCGCAAATACGCTACAGCAAACTCATCATATCTTTTGGAAAGAGGCAGCCTCTCCCCATTTATAAGCATTACCTCTGCCCTGTCATAACCCTCGACATAAGAAAAATTAACAAGGTATCCTCTGTGTATCCGAAAAAACTGTCCTCGCAGTTCTTTTTCTAAATCTCCGATTTTAGCGTAGTATTCTAATTCACGTTCTTGTAAGTGCAGCACTATCTTATGATTTCGACTTTCCAGATAATAAATATTTTCTATTGGTATGACTTTGCATTCACTACCACACTGAATAGACAATGTTTTCTTTTTCTGCTCAGTTTCAAAAAAAATCTGCTTTGCCGCACGCCAAAAAACTTCTGCAAATTTCTGTTCGTCAATGGGCTTTAACAGATATTGGAACGCATCTACATCAAAAGCATCATAGACGTATTTTTCATATCCGGTAACAAAAATGATAATCGGCTGTCTGATTAGTTTCATACCCCTTATCCGCTTTGCCATTTTCATACCATCTATGCCGGATGTGGAATCATTCATCTCAATGTCTAAAAAAAGCAAATCGTGTTCTATTCCACATGATAAGTATTCATCAGCAGATGCATACTCTGTAATCTCACATGCCATATCCTGTTTTCCGATAAGTGAGTGTATATAAGACCTAATATTCTTTTCATCATCACAAATTGCAATTTTTATCACACACACCTCCTTTGACGTTCACCTTATATATCGAAAATATGGAAAGATTATCTAATGACAATAGCGTGAATAGCGAATTTGACAGCGTGAATTTTTCCTTATATTTATTTCCTTATTTCTGAAATATTATGGTCTGACCTTTGATTGTTACCAGATAAGGAAAAATTTTTTGTTTTGTGAAAAAGAATTGTATCTTGCACTTAAAATTTGCATATTCTATAATGCCATTAGGCAAAAAGTAATGATGAGTCCATTTGGATGAAAGAACGAATCCCCCGACTGTAATGGCGTACAGTCGAGGGATTCTTATTTTCTTTTTATAGCGGCAAAGTATTTTCTATAGAGATTCGGATGTCAAAAGCAGGAGAACTATCCTCCTGCTTTCCTCATGCCCGCTTATTTCTTCTTGTCTGCCTTCTTATCCGCTTTCTTCTTGCTGTCAATCATGCCTTTTAATTTCAGGGCCTTATCAATGTTTCCTTCTACTTTGAGCTTCTTCATGGTAACAGCGAAAACCGGATCAAGCTTGCCTTCCGCAATCTTCATCAGATTCTCTGCGGAAGCTATGAATAAGGCATCCCTGTCATAATAATCATAAGGTTCCACAAACAGCTCTCCATCTTTTACTTCCACATAAAAGATGCCCTCTGCTTCCCCCGTGATATTAAACTGGTATGCCAGATGCTCCGTGATGCCAGAGACATCTGCATCCATAAATTTCTCTTTTACCTTTGCAAAAAATTCCTCATATGTCATCTTTCTTATCCTCCTATAGCTATAGCATAACACTCTACACTGAAAGAGTCAATGACTTTCTGTAACGCTTTAAAGCGCTAAATTTTTCTATCCTGAATACCGCAACGCATCAATCGGTTTCTTATTCGCCGCCTTATTTGCAGGGTATAGGCCAAACAGGATGCCAATCAGCCCAGAAAATGCAACCGACAGCAAGGCCACCCTGCCATTCATGGACACGCTGAAAGCTGAGCCCATGATTTTCCCTAATACCAGCAACGAAATCTTAGAAACTACGATTCCTGCCAAGCATCCGGAAAGGCTGACAATCACCGCTTCCATAAGGAACTGCAGCATGATGCTGCCCTTTCCGGCGCCAATCGCCTTACGGATGCCAATCTCCCTTGTCCGCTCAGTAACGGACACCAGCATGATGTTCATTATGCCAATCCCGCCGACCAGCAGGGAAATCGCGGCAATCCCCCCCAGCATCATGGACATGGTGTTGCCTGCCTGTTCCATCGCCTCCATCACATCCGACTGGTTCTGGATGGAAAATGCATCCTCATCATCTGCAAAACGTTCCAGGAGAATTTCTTCCAATTTAAGTTCCGCAGGCTCCATGGAAGACTCGTCGGCCGATGACACATAAAACTGTGAGACTTCCAGGACATTGTCCGCCAGCTGCCCGAGCGTTGCGTAGGGGATATATCCTTCCAGCACGACTGTCTCCGAGCTGTCATCGCTGCTTTTCACTGTCATTGCAGAAGAAGGAGACACCGACTCCTCAGACAGCACGCCCACAACCTGGAACGGTTTCCCATCCAGCGATAGGCTCTCGCCCGTCACATCGGCCCTCCCGAAAAACTCCACCGCTGTGTCATAAGAAAGCACTATCACATAGGAACGGTTTTGCAAATCCGTATTCTTCAATACCCTTCCAGCGTATACTTCCATACCCATGATTGCAAAATAGCCTCCAGACGTCCCATATACATTTAAGGAACTGCTTGTATACCCGCTCTTGCCTGTGACGCTTGCCCTGCCTACCGGGGCAGCCTCCGCAAATTCATCCTGCGTAAATAAACCCAAAAATTCTTCAAGCTTCAGAGGATTTTCTTTATTATCCAAAATCCGTGCGCTGAGATAATTGCTTCCCATCTGAGAAATCTGGCTGGAGACAGAATCACCGGCGCCATCGGCAATCGATACCAGGATAATCAACGCTGCCACTCCGATAATGATTCCCAGCATCGTCAGGAACGTCCTCATCTTATTAGCACAGACTGCATCCCAGGCCATTTTCCCTGTCTGAATCATGATTCTCCCTCCTTCCTGTTCTTCCGCGACAAACCTTTTCTTCCCTGACCTGTCCATCACAGATATGGATGCTTCGCTGTGCCTCCCCGGCTATCTGATTATCGTGCGTAATCAGCACAATCGTATTTCCCGCCTGGTGAAGCGCATGGAACAGGCCCATTATTTCCTGCCCGGTCTTGGTGTCCAGATTCCCTGTCGGCTCATCAGCAAGAAATAGCGAGGGCAAAGTCACAAGAGCGCGGGCGATTGCCACCCTCTGCTGCTGGCCACCCGAAAGCTGCGTGGGCCGATGCCCCATGCGTTCAGAAAGCTCTACTCTTTCCAACGCCTCCCGCACCCTGCGCCTGCGTTCTTGTACGGCAATTTTTTGGTAAATCAGAGGAAGTTCCACATTTTCCTCTGCGGTCAGCCGAGGCAGCAAATTGAAATTCTGAAAAATAAATCCAATTTTCCGATTGCGCATCTTTGCCAGCTCCTTTTCCGAATAATTCTCTATCGGAATCCCATCCAACACATAGTCGCCCTCATCCGGCGTATCCAGGCAGCCGATTATATTCATCACCGTAGATTTCCCACTCCCTGAAGGGCCTACAATGCTGACAAATTCTCCCTGACGGATTTCCATGCTGAAATGGTTTAAGGCATATACTTTCTCGCTTCCCATCTCATATATTTTTGATACATCATGCAACTGAATCATAATTCCACTCCTATCAGTCAATACAGACGTTTTCCTGCATTCCCTCTGTCAATCTCTGGGCATCCCTCCGCCAGGCATCCCTCCTTCGGGCGTCCCTCCCTTAAAATCGCTTTGCGGCATATCTCCCATATTTCCCCCAGGGCCTCCTTCCATGCCTCCGAACCTCTGGGAATGTTCCTGTCCGGAAATATTCCCGGTCTTACGGTAATAGACAAGATCCCCCTCTGACAGGCCTTCTGTTATCTCCACATTATTTCCGTCTGACAGCCCGGTAACCACCTCCTGCTCCCCGGAAAGGTTTCCTTCACTGTCTGACTGCGTATAGACAAATACCCGGGTTCCACGCTCTTGTAGTGCATTTACTGGTATCGTTACGACATTTTCCTGCTCATCAATGGTAATCGTAGCCGATGCATTCATCCCCTGCTTCATCCTATCATCCCCAGGGATTTCCACGTCCACCGTGTATTTTGCCACGCCGCTACCAGAACTGCTGGCCATATTTCCCACCTTTGACACAGTCCCGGTAAATGTTTCGCCCTCCAGCGCATCCAGGATAACCTCTGCCTGCTGTCCTTCTGCCATCGAATTGATATCCAGCTCATCCACATTCACGGACAAAATCATCGTGTCCGAGGATGCCATGGTAAAAGCTTCCACCCTAGTTCCGGAATCTGCTTCTGTGCCGCTGTCCTGGCTGCTGTCTCCTGTCGCAGACGTGCCGGACGCCGCCAGGCTTACAGACTGGTTCCCGCTTACAGAAACCGTTCCCGTCCTGCTGCCTCCGCTGGCTGTGCCAGCCACAGATGCATCAATAGTTCCTCCCACTTCTCCGCTTGCTCCATTACCCTCTGAACTTTTATCTCCTGTCCCATCATTTTTCCCCTCTGCCGCTCCGTTTCCGCCCCCAGCTTTGCTTCCTCCGTCGTTTCCTCCATCATTTGCATTCCCATTTCCGTCATTCTCCCCAGTTCCTCCGTTTCCATTCTCTTTCTTTTCTGTTCCATCTTCGTTCCCGTTTCCACCGTTCCCATTAGTTTCGTTACCGTTCCCATTGGCTCCCTCAGGCTTCTCTGACGCCGTAAATGGATATGTGATGGAAAAGCTAAGCTTTTTCCCTTCCTCTGCCACGCTCACGCCAGACAGGACGCCTGTCTTTACCTGGGAAATGCTGCCGCTGCTGAACAGATATCCTTCTGCTGCCGTCAATTCTACATATGACTGATAAGAAGTCTCCGCCGCAAATGCCTGGCATTGCGGCTTCCAGGAAACGGTTCCCTCATAACTTCCGTCTTCTGCGTATAATGATGTCTGGGGCTTCCTGCCTGTTTGGGGAGACTCAAGCACAAGCGTATCCTGTCCTGACGCCCCTGAATCCGTGATTTCAAGCACAAGGACTATTTCTTGCGCATCCGCAGCGGAGGAGCCTTGTGCGCTTCCCACAACAACGGCTGCCTTCTTTGATATCTGTGCCATTCCTGTTTCTGTCTCTGCAGATGTCTTTATAACCCCCTCCACTGCAGCCGTAGTTTGGACATCCTGCGTGTTCCCGGTTCCTCCTGTGCTGCCGGAAGAGATGTTCACAGACTTTATGATTCCATCAGAATCAGCAGTAACCACGCCGCTTTGGGATAATGCCATCAGTTCCTTAAGTTTTTCCGCCAGTTCCTGCCTCTCTGCCACCAGTTCCTGATACTCCAGGTTCTGTTCAGAATCCTCAATTTTCAGAAGCGTGGTTCCGTCAGAGACGTCTTCCCCCTCAGACACGCAGATTTCATCCACCGTCCCTGTCGTCGCCGTAATGGCAAGCTCCGTGCCTGCCTCACTTTCCGTTTCAAGGCCATCCCCTATGGACAATACCAGCAAAGCGCCTTTTTTTACCATGCACTCTGAGACTTCCTGTCCTTCCTGCACATAAATCTTCTTCACTTTTCCGCTTATCTTAGATGTAATAAACTGGCCATCTGTCTCTTCCTGGCTTTCCTCAATCTCTTCATCCAGGGTTTCTATCTCCTCTTGCACAACTTCCATGGCACGAAGCACGGATGCCTGGTTCACTTCCGCCAGCACATCTCCTTTTGACACACGTTCATTGGACTCCACGTTCACCACATCCACAGCAATGCCCGAAGGGATGGTGATGGAAACACCCTCCTCATATTCCAGATTTCCAGTTCCCACAACAGTATTGGCAATGCTCCCAATCTCTGCCTGCGCTTCCTGCACGGGCATTTCCCGGGCATCCGCGTTCTTTCCTCCTGACCCCTGCAGAGCATAGATTCCGGCAGCCGTCAAGCTGATGCTGACAACCGCTATAGCCAGAACCATCCTCTTTTTCCGCTTAAAGACATTACTGAATGTTCTCGTTTTTCCCATTTCCGTTTCCTCCTCCCGCTCAGACCGTGCCTTTTTCCATATCCTCTTGGCCAGCCGGCGATTTCTGGTTTCCCCAACCGCCCCTGTCAGGCATTACTGTTATTTCTGCTGCACGTTTCATCTCCGTTGCACTTTTCTCTTCTGAAATTACTACCATCACGATATCCCCCTCTGAGATATCTGAAACAGCAATCTCCTCCATCACTAAATCTCCCTCTGACATATCCGGCATGGCCATCCCTTGATCGCTGCCTTCCATCCCCGGTCTTGGGCCTTCTGGTTTTTCCCCTTCTGATTCTTTGTCCCTCCCTTCATTCTCTGCATCCCGGCGTCCATCCTCCTGCGGAGGCTCCCCACCTTCCGGAGGCTCCGCCAGGTCTCCCATGTTTTGCTTTTTAATCACGGTATCCTCAGTAATTAGGATTTCCTGTTCCTCCCCGGTAAGCTCCAGCATAGACGGATTTCCTTCATTTTTTGCTGCGCCCCTGTCCTTTGGTTTCTCCATGGCCTTGTTTGTTCCGACATTTATTGTGATGGAATCATCTGTCACGTTACTGACCTCCCCGTACACCGCGTCACCAGTTTCCGGTACCTTAGGCTTCTGCCTGTCTGCCTCCCTGCCTGTCCCTCCGCAGCCATTCAGCAAAATCGCCCCTAACGCCGCACTCAACAGAAGCGCTGTAAATTTTTTCTTCATAAATTTCACCATCCCTTTCTCATACTGCTTTTTCATTCCTGCTCAGTATAATCTTGGAACTTTAAATGAAACTTAAATCTTCTCCCTGATTCTGTGAACTTTCTGTGGCCTGATCCAAATACCCTGCCCCTTCAATCAGGACAAATAAATACGGCCCAGTTTCCCCCGGGCCGCCGCTTGCATTTTTAGATGATTTATTCTGAATTTTTGTTGTATATTTCTCGGATACGCAATCAAGAAACCTTCATACCCTTTTTACATATGTGGAATAAATATAACCTTCTTCCCCTCCCACGCTGATATGTGTCCACACGCCGGAAGTACCCAGCACATCAAAAAGATTCCCTTTGTTCAGGAAACGGACAATGTTATCTCCGAAATCCGGAGTCCGTCTTACGCGCACACCGTCGCCAGTACACGCCGCAACATACTTCGCCCCCCCGCTGACAGAAAGATACTTAGCCGCGCTGTAACCCGTATGACCTTCATACCTCACCTTGTGCCACTCATTGCCTAACTCCAGGATTTCTACTTCCTCCCCCTTGGGAATCGATGCCACCCTCTCCCCATCCGGCGACTTCCTGATTAACAGTGGGTCATGTTCCGTTACCACGGTTCCGCGCAACGCCAGCCCGCCCTCTGTCGAATGGATGGGATCGTCTTTGCCTTGAATCTTCGATTTAAAATCTTCCCATAAAGAAGGGTCATCCATCATATTTCTGGGACAGTGCTTCCCGGTCGCGTCAAAATGGCGGATAACCCTGTCTGCCGGAATCCCCGTATTTTTCAAAAGATACCTGGTCAGCGCAATGGCATTTTCCCTTGCCCTCGTGTAATCTCCATCTGGATTCACGCAAATTTCTACATTGATGGTATTACGGTTAGTCGCGTCCTGGACAGGATGGCTATCGCTATACTCATGCCCTACAGAATATGTGCCATCCGCATGTTCCGCCGCCTGGTACACGCCGTCTGAACCACAGTAATAATGGACAGAAACGCTCAAATCGCCTGCCGCCTGGGCTTGTGCGTGCCTCCTGGCCCCGGCTCCTTCCGAAAAATTATCTGTCTCATGGATGACGATGTACTTTGGCTGGTTCTGTCCTGTGTAAGTGTTCTCTGTTGAGATAAACTCCCTGTTGATGTCCATATACTAGCTCCCGTTTTCTTCTTTATAGCTGCTTTCATCCACTTTATGCCAAAACCCATGATTTTATTCCTCTCACTTTGTGATTGCCACACGCTCATGGTTCGTAAAAACAGACAGAACTGCGGACGCTAATATCCGATACCAGAAAAGCTTACGCTTGCTAAAGATGCTTTGCCCCATAGAAAGCCAGCAACGCTCCCAGAAATACTATCGCTCCCAGAATCATAAGGGCCAGCCTGCCAAAAACAATGCCGGCAATTAACCCAATAACAACTTCCGCCACCTGAACCCAAATTCTCATATCATACAAAAGCACAGCTGCCGCTGCCTCCAGTGCCAGCACAATCAGCACCAACGTTGCCGGCAGATGGAATGCAAAAATTCCCAATAAGACCTCTGCCAAAACCCCGATTGCAAATAAGGCTGCTATCCCATATAATTTCAGCCTTCTGTCTTCTTCCCATTCCTTCTGCCTGGAAACCTGCTGATAGCCATCGCTCCTCTTAAATTCAGCAATCTCTACGATTTCCAAATCGTCTTCTTGAACCGTATGTTTTTCATTCTCCATGCAGACCTCCCTTAACTGAAATGCCAGACAAAGATGCCGATGCTCCTGCCGCAATAAATCACGCCTGCGCAGATATCTGGTTGCAAAAAGTACCTTCTCACTGCTCTGTGAAAAGGTACTCCCGAAACAGCCAAAGAAGGGACTCGAACCCTCGACCTACGCATTACGAATGCGACGCGCTACCAACTGCGCCACTTTGGCAT
>CAJUFQ010000046.1 GCA_910585625.1 uncultured Lachnospiraceae bacterium | reverse complement strand
ACTGGCTCTGGTTGCAATTTTCTTTACTTCTGACATAATGCTTCACCTGCTTTCTTTAATTCTTCCATTGCCTGTGCATACTCATCATCATTCGGAGCCTTTCCATGCCATCCGGCCTGGTTCTCCATGTAGGAAACTCCTTTTCCTTTGACAGTCTTCAGCACGATAGCTGTCGGCATTCCTTTCGTCTCTTTGGCTTCTTTGAAAGCTGCACGGAGCTGATTGAAATCATTTCCATCTGCAACATTGATTACATGGAAGTTGAATGCTTCGAATTTCTTATCAATCGGATAAGGCGAGCATACGTCTTCAATCCTGCCGTCAATCTGCAGGCCATTGTTGTCCACGATGACTACCAGGTTATCCAGCTTGCGGTGTCCGGCAAACATTGCAGCCTCCCACACCTGGCCTTCCTGAATCTCACCGTCACCCAACAGGGTATATACACGGTAGCTGTCATTGCTCAATTTTGCAGACATAGCCATACCTACTGCTGTAGAGATTCCCTGTCCTAAGGAGCCGCTTGACATATCGACGCCCGGCGTATGCTGCAGGCAGGGATGTCCCTGCAGATGGGAGCCAATCTGGCGCAAGGTCTTTAAATCCTCTACCGGGAAATATCCGCGGTTGGCAAGCGTGGAATACAAGCCCGGAGCCGTATGTCCTTTGGACAGCACAAAACGGTCACGGTCTGCTTTCTTCGGATCCTTGGGGTCAACGTTCATCTCTTCAAAATACAGATATGTATACACGTCTGCTGCGGAAAGGGATCCGCCTGGATGCCCTGCTTTTGCAGCATGAACAGCCGTTACGATTCCTTTACGGATCTCATTGGCTGTCTTCTGAAGTTCTAAGTTTTCCATTTAATTTCTCCTTTAACTTTTATTTATGATAAGTCCGCGTATGCCTCCACCTTAATCGGCTTTGAGACAGACTTATTCGCCAAAAACTGCCTTGTAATCTTTCTGGAACTTTGCGATTCCCTGGTCTGTCATTGGATGCTTTGTCATCTGCTCAATAATAGCATATGGAACGGTCGCAATGTCAGCCCCGGCAAGGGCGCAATCCGTCACATGTACGGTCGTGCGGATACTTGCCGCTATGATTTCCGTCTGGATGTCGTAATTGCTGAAAATAGCCACAATATCCTCAATCAGGCTGATACCGGACTGGTTGACGTCATCCAAACGCCCCAGGAACGGGGATACATAGGTTGCCCCGGCTCTTGCTGCAAGCAATGCCTGGTTTGCGGAAAAAATCAAGGTTACATTCGTCTTAATCCCTTCTGCCGCCAGCACCTTTACTGCTTTCAGCCCTTCTACCGTCATCGGAATCTTAACAATCATGTTGGGATGGATTTTGGCAATCTCACGCCCTTCTTTGATCATGCCCTCGGCGTCGACAGTCGTCGCCTTCACCTCGCCGCTGATCGGTCCGTCCACGATTGTCGTGATCTCTTTGATTACTTCGCCAAAATCCCGTCCTTCTTTTGCAATCAGAGATGGGTTCGTAGTTACGCCGCAGATAACTCCCATATCATTGGCTTTGCGTATGTCTTCCACATTCGCTGTATCGATAAATAATTTCATGCACTTCCCTCTCTTTCTTTTTACCGGGAACAGGACGCCTGCCATAGACGCCCGCCCCGGAAAAATAATTTTTGCATGTATGTCAGTTACAATTCACAGTTTTCTTACTTTGCCTAACCCGGCTTTATTTGCCGAATACAACGTTTCCTAACATGAGGTCTTTCTTGAAGTCGCGGATGTTGGTGTTATTGTCAATATATACGGCTTCGATGCCCATAGCTGCTGCCCAGTCGCCCATCTGCTCTGCCGTTACGTCATAGGAGAATGCAGTATGGTGCGCGCCGCCTGCCAGGATCCATGCTTCGCATCCTGTTGCGAAATCAGGCTGCGGTGTCCAGAATGCAGTTGCTACCGGAAGCTTCGGCATCGGCTTTTCTACCTTCTTGCAGTCTACACTGTTGATAATCAAACGGAAACGGTCTCCTAAATCGATGAGGGAAGTTGCAATACCAGGGCCTTCCTTGGAGGTAAATACAAGACGTGCCGGATCTTCCCTGTCACCCATGGAGAGCGGCTGGCATTTGATGCTGATTGGGCCTTCTGCGATAGTCGGGCAGATTTCCAGCATATGAGCCTGCAGGATGCCTTCTTTGCCAGGTACTAAATTGTAGGTGTAATCCTCTAACATGGAGGTTCCCTTTGCGTCCTTCATGCCTGCGGACATCAGCTTCATGATGCGTACCATAGCGGCAACTTTCCAATCTCCTTCCGCACCGAATCCATAGCCTTTTTCCATCAGACGCTGGATAGCAAGTCCCGGAAGCTGCTTCAATGCGCCGAGGTCGCCAAAATGTGTAACGATTGCCTGATAGTTCTTCTCTTCCAAGAAACGCTCAAACCCAATCTCAATCTGTGCCTGGACTGCAACGTGTCTCTTGAACTCGTCCGCATCCCTGCCCTCTAAAAGGATTTCATATTTGTCATAATATTCATCTACCAATGCGTTCGTGTCGGACTCGGACACAGCGCCTACAGCCTCTGCAATCTCATTAACCGGGTAAGCGTCAACTTCCCAGCCAAATTTCAGCTGAGCTTCTACCTTATCGCCCTCGGTAACCGCCACGTTCCTCATGTTGTCTGCCACACGCATTACGCGTACATGGCTGCTCTCAACGATACCGATTGCCGTGCGCATCCAGGATGCGATTTTCTCGCGTACGGCCTGGCTGGTCCAATGGCCTACAACAACCTTGCGCTCAATGCCCATGCGTGTTACCATATGGCCCCACTCACGGTCACCGTGTGCGGACTGGTTCTCATTCATGAAATCCATGTCGATGGAATCATACGGAATCTCTTCATTGAACTGTGTATGTAAGTGCAGTAACGGTTTCCTATACTCCTGCAGTCCTAAAATCCAGGATTTAGCCGGTGAGAATGTGTGGCACCAAACAATCACGCCTGCGCAGTCCTCGTCGATGTTGGCTTCATTGAAGGTCTTCCTGATTAACTCATTGGTAATCAATGTAGGTTTTAAGACAACTTCAAAAGGAAGAACGCCGGACTTGTTCAGCTCATCCACGATAATCCTGGAATGCTCTGCCACGTTTCTCAGGCACTCATCCCCATACAGATCCTGTGAGCCTGTGCAGAACCAAAACTTGTAATTCTTTGATAAATTCATGATAACTAACCCTCCTGTGAAATGATAAATGTTGATAGCTTCTTGGCTGCAGACCTCATGTGCATCAGTCTGTCCTTGATACTTTAACTTTATTACTTGTATGGTCGTCAATACAAGATGTTTTTTCTATGGAAATAGAATACAATGCGGGCCTGTCACTGCTCGCCATGCACACAGCAGCCAGGACTTTCCTGCCGCCTCCTGCAAGACTCCCTGACAATCAGCTCCGGCTCAATCAGAATCTTTTTCTGCGGAAGTTCCGCATTGGGATTTTGAATCAGCTCCAGCAGCAATTTTGCAGCCATCTCCCCCAGCTTATCCTGGGGATGGGCGATGGTAGTCAGCTTAATCCGGCTGTTCTCTGCAATAAAAGAATTGTCGTACCCGGTGACTGATATCTGCTCAGGCACGCCCAGCCGGCACTCCTCTAAGGCCTTGATGATTTCCACGGCAATCTGGTCATTGTAACAGACCACCGAATCGAAAGGATAACCCTTGCGGACCATCTCCTGCAACGCCGCAAACGGCTTAATAGCCCGGTCTTCCGTGTGGAACCAGATGATATTATCCGGATTATAGAGGATCCCTGCTTCCTGAAGCGCTTGGACATAGCCCCGGTGGCGCTCCACCCCCTGGGTGTCGTCTGCCTTAAAAACGCCGAGGATACTGCGATGCCCTAAAGAAATCAGGTAATTAGTCACCAGATAGCCGCCTTTGCAGTCGTCCATCTTCACCTGAGGCTTATCTTTCAGCTGCTCAAGGCATGCCTGGATGAACACGCAGGGAATGCCAAACTGCTCTAACCGCTCATACAGCGAAATGTGCTTGCAGAAAATCTCACTCTTGCTTGGCTCAATAATCAGCCCTTCAATATCCTTCTGTAAAAGCTCCTCCAAGCATCTGGCCTCCGCTTTTCTGGAATTGCGGGTATTCTTAAGGATGATGCTGTAACCCTTCTCTGTCATCACGCTGTCAATTCCCTGGACGACCTTCGGGAAAATATAATCTGACAGATATGTAGTCACCACTGCGATATTACGGGAAGTCTTGCTATGGCGTACAAGTTCCGAGCAGAAAGTCCCCTTGCCATGCTCCGCATAGATGTAACCTTCATTCTCCAGGATGGCAAGCGCTTTGCGCACGGTATGGCGGCTGATACTATAACGCCTTGAAAGTTCATTTTCTGAAGGGAGTCTGTCCCCTGCCTGGATATCGCCGTCCAATATCATGCGCTTTAAATCTTCCGACAGCGTATAATACTTCAATTTCTGACCATCGCTCCTCGCCATCTTCCCCAATATCCTTTCCCACATTGATACTGATGCTATCTTCCTCTATTTTACAACTTGTATAGATGTAAATACAAGTTCTTTTCCAAAACTAAAAAAAAATGTACAAATCACACAAATTCATCCAAATTCGCAATGCTTATAGGATATTTATTTGTGTAATCTGCACATAATTTTCTTCTAAATCTCCCTCTTACCAGACAGGGACACCTCAGCCATCCTTTACAAGCTTCGCTCCAGCAGCTCGCTCTTCTCCAGAAACTCCTCCACCGTATGGAATCCCAGCCGCTCCAGCAGCTCCAGCACGAACGGGTTCTCCAGGGGCGTCTTATACTCCGCACGCTCGCTGTAAGCATTGACATTCTCCCTGCCTTCTTCCACAGGGATGATGCGCTTCGGGCCGCCAACGCAGCCCCCGTTACAGCCCATGCCCTCGAAAAAGTTGGCCGTTGCCTCGCCCTTCTGCAGACGGTCAATCATCTCCCTGCAGGCCGGGACGCCGTCCGCCTGCTCCGCCCTCACCTCAATCTTGCGCCCAGGGTTCAGCTGCTTCACCGTCTCCTTTACTGCCTCGCTGACGCCGCCCGTCCTCGCATAAATCCTGCCTGCGCGGGAGGAATGCTCTTTCTCATCCTCTCCCAGCTCTTCCGGGTTGATTTCCGCCGCCTCAAACATATCCTGCACTTCCTGGAACGTCAGCACATAGTCGACCGCATCTGCAATGTCCTTTTCCCGCGCCTCTGCCTTCTTCGCCATGCAAGGCCCGATAAATACCGTCATAGCGTCTGGATGCAGCTGCTTTACCACGCGCCCGGCCGCAACCATAGGCGAAACAGCTCCCGGCACATGGGGCAGCAGCTCATGATACACTTTGCGAATCATGGCAATCCAAACCGGGCAGCAGCAGCTCGTAAGCTGGAAATCCTGTTCTTTCTGGATATTAGCGTCGAACTCCAGCGCTTCTTTTAAGGTAAGGATGTCTGCAAATACCGCCACCTCCACCATGCCCTTAAACCCGATCGCCTTAAAGGCCGCGCGCAGCCTCCCTACTGTGACATTTTCCCCAAACTGCCCAAGAAAGGCCGGGGCAATCAGCGCATAGACCTCCCTTTTTTTCTCCCGGATTGCCGTAAGGACCGGAACCACATCTTTATTTGCCGCAAGCTTCTCCAGCCTGCAGGCGTCCACGCACGCACCGCAGCCAATGCATTTCTGCGGATTAATCACGGCCTTCCCATTTTCATCCTGCTCAAACGCATCAAAAATGCAGCTGTTTTCACAGGCGCGCTCATATGCGCACTGCTCACACTGCTCGGTAAAAATAACCGGCGCATATTGTTCCGGATGGAGCAGGCAATTCATATGATAAGGGTCGTATTCTTCTTCCAAAATACGACCCTTTCCTGCCTCTTGTTTCAAAATATCAAGATATAACTGATGGAACGTCTTCATTGCACGGAACCTCATTTCTTTTTGGAAATAGTATTGCCAAAAAAATCGTGTTCTAAACATCCGCCCATCCCTATATCCTTTTGTGAGATTATAGCACAAAACACCCGAAAATTCAAGACTTGCAAACTTCCCATCCATCCTCTATACTCTACATTCCAAGGGTTTCTGTTTACGAATGGAGGTATGGCTTATGGAAAAAAATTGGATGATGTTACTT
The DNA here is from genome assembly GCA_910585625.1 of uncultured Lachnospiraceae bacterium. Classification (GTDB taxonomy): domain Bacteria; phylum Bacillota; class Clostridia; order Lachnospirales; family Lachnospiraceae; genus Petralouisia. Next base: position 11,131 of record CAJUFQ010000046.1, on the reverse strand, counting down.
TCAAAGCAGACACAAATAACGCAAGTCCTGGAGACAAATCAGCACACAAAAAAATACAGCCTATTCCTGAGCAGGGAAGACGCTGAGATTTTGGCAGACGAACGCCTCCATGCCTTGCATAATGAACGGCGCATAGAATTCGGGGAAAGCATCCTGCCCAAGATCATCTATGCATTCTGCGATTCCTCATTCATCATGCAGGGAAATTACCGCGACTCCCTGATTCGCCTCCAGGAAATATTCTATCTGTATAAGAATGAAATGATGGATGAGCTAACAGACGATGAACTTCTTGCCTTTATGCGGGAACAGTTTGATAGCGTCTGTTATGGCGATTTCGACTATCTCGAAGGAACCTGCCTGAATATCTTTGCCCAGGCTGTCCGCGCAGGCTACCGCGGCTACAAAGAATCACAGGGACTTGGGGAATTCGGGCAGTTTGACATCGTCACGCGCTGGGACAGGGAACTGTATCAGGAAACATTAAAAGAATTGGCATGGAGGTAGGCGTAATGGACGGCTTAATGTACCCTTTCGAAGAACTTATACCGATTGTAGCTGAAATCACTCCCAAATATTGCGGCTATGAACATTCATCCATCTCATATGAAAAAGCACAGATGCTGATGGAAGGAGTCCTCTACAGCATCCGCGAATGCACACAAAGCAGCGGCAGCGCCCTGATGGGAAACGGCCTCCCGGCCAAGGAAGCTTACGCCCTAGGGCAAGAGATTGTGGCCAAGAAAGTCCGCCGGCTGCAGGCGCTGTATAACAACCTTGCCTTCGGGTTCCAGGACTACGGCTCCGAGTGCCTAAAGGACGTCATTACCAAAGGCATCCCTGCATTCCTGGCAAGTTATGATTTCAGATATGCTCCCCAGGAAACGCTGCTGACGCCGGATTACCCTGTCCTCAAAGACTTAAGCGCGTTATCCGGCATTGACGCGGTCTTGGAGTATGTGGAATGCATCAGCCAGGAGCAGGAGTTCCTGGCAGCGTTTGACGGCACATACGTCCGGGATATCCTCTGCGCATACCATACAGATTATGGTACGCTTATGGAAAACCTCTGCAACATCGTACTCTCAAATACAGTAGGGCATATCATCCTCGATAAGCCCTTATTTTCCCAAGGATTCTGCCAAAATGATTTCCAGAAGCTTGAGGAAATCCTGGCAAGCCGCTCAGAAGATAACCTGGAAACGTATGTCGCCGGAATCATCGGACTCCTCGCGGCCCGCTATTCTGATAATGCCGCTCCGCTGAAAAGCTATCTGAGCTATGCCATCCCAGACCTTATTACAAAGATTCAGGCAGGCTTATCGGAACATTGCTGGGACAGGATTTTCCTGCTGTGATTTCAAAGGGGCTGTAAAGCAGGCTCTCTATTTTCTTGCATCTGTATAATTATTCTGCTTTAATAAGGAGGAATGGGAAAATAACCTTGTAATGGACTCTGGGAATTGTCAAAATAGAAAGAATATGGTAGTCTGTTCAGAGAGGAACAATCGTGTTGCAAGGTGGTAGCCTCCCAAAACTTCATGCCCGGTTTGCCGGAGTACATATGTGATTGCAAATAGTATTGGCGTTTACTTTGCAATGCACACATTATAACCTCGTATCCCGTAAAACAGCGAATGCATTTATTAGTAATCACAATGCACATCTTACTGAAATGGAAAATGGGGAACATTTGTTTCATACAGATGAACAGCTTGCCTTTTTAGATGTCTGGATGAAAAAGGCAATAGGATAAATTCCGGTTTATCGGAAAGGTAAAGAGGGCATGGAACCGGGACTTATGGAGGCGGATAAATCAATGAAAAATATTCTCGTAATCCAAGGCGGCGGCAGGGCGAAAGGAAATACGGCCCAGCTTATAGAACATTTTGCGGCAGGGGTAAAAGAAGCGGGACACTCGGTTGAAGTGATTTCTCTCATTAAGAATGATGTAAAGGGCTGTTTGGGATGCAATGCGTGCCGATATGGGAAACCGTGCATCCAAAAGGATTCTTTTAACGATATGATTCCGAAGATAAAAAACTCGGACTGTATCGTGTTTGCTTCTCCGCTATATTTTTGGACAGTATCCGCAAGGATAAAAGCATTTATTGAAAGGTTTTATTGCATAGCGGAAGAAAATCCCAATCCGCCGTTAGGCAGATATGAAACTTATCCTATAAAAGACTGCGCATTGCTAATGACTGCCGCTGATAATTTCTTTTGGACTTTTGAGCAGGCGGCGTCTTATTATCAGTTTGCGCTGGTCAATTATATAGGATTCAAGGATAAGGGAATGCTGTTGGCAGGCGGGTGCGGGGACACGAATGGAAAACCGCAAATAGATAAAACAGATTATTTACAAAAAGCATATATGTTTGGAAAGCGCTTATATCCTTAGAAAATCCCGTTTTTTCGGGAAGCGGAGGCGGTCATAAAATCGCAAATAGCAGAGGTACAAAATGGATTCAAAGAAAATCAATTTCATATGGGCAATAAGTTAATTTGCAATAGGCGTCACAACGATGACAAATCATAAAATTCCAATGGAATGGAACGAATACATGAGCAAAGAGCCAAACATTTGAAACGTAGCGTTGATTTACAAAACATCAACCGGAATTTAGCAGGGGCATGGAGGAAAAGGAATTTACGGTATTTTTTGATAGATAGACGACAAATATATCCCTATTTGCGGAATGGGAAAATCAGGATTTGAATGGGAGGCGGTATGTGAATGGATTTCATTAAAATGCTGCGGGAGGATAACGGGTTATCGGACTTGCTGTGCAATGTCTGCGATATAGAAATTTTGCCGGAATTCAAAACGCCAGAGGACGAGGGCGGGCATCTGGCCTACAATGTTTCCGGGAAAACGTTTGCCAGGGCAGGTTCCGGGAGTGAATATATTTTACTTGAAGACGGTTCCGTAGGTTTTTGGGGAAGCGAGGGCGCCTGTGGCAGGATTGCGGACAATTTGCAGGAGTTTTTTGAGTTTGTGGTAAACTGCCCCTATTGGCAGGATTACTTGGATGAAGAGGAGTATCAGGACAGGGAGGGACTCAGGGAGTTTGCAGGAGAGGTCTATGAGGAACATATGGAAAACGAAGCGGATTTGTGCGGCTTTGACTTGCCCGAAGCACAACAGGAGCTTGCAGGGCGCATAGGGATTGAGAAAAAGACAGACGTTGTGGATGTATTGATGCGGTTCCATGACTGCGCAAAACGCGAGCCCCGCTTTGTCTCGACCTATACAGAAAATGATGGCAGTACGCACAGCGGGACGGGTTCATTGTTTGACCGCTGAACGCCGCTTTACAAGAAGCATAAAGGCGGCTTCTGATTGCAGGGATGAAAAATTAAAAGTTTATGGAGAAAGCAAAATGCAATTAATATTACATTTGAATGCCCGTTTTCAGCCGAAACACAGATTTGAGCTGGAAGACGCTTTGCAGGAGATTTTTCAAAAAAATAAAGCGGGGGAGATTACGGGCGGGGGAACATCGCTAAAAGAGAATGGTGAAATAGACAGCTGCGATATTGAAATTGATTTTTCTGATAGCCGGAAAAGTTTGGAATGGCTTGTAAATCTGCTCAATGCCATAGGCATTCCGAAAGGGTCCCTCTTACGCGGAGTGGAACCGCCGGTTCCTGTCGGCACATTAGAAGGCCTGGCAATTTATATGAACGGGTCGGATTTGCCGGAAGAAATATACAAAAGCTGTGATATAAATTATGTAATTGAACAATTGGAACAGGCAATTGATGGTATCGGGCATATGTACAGTTACAGGGAGCTTGATGAATTTACCGCATTATATTTTTATGGCGTATCATTTTCTGAAATGAAAGATAAAATGAATCCCTTTGTTTCAAGCTATCCGTTATGCCAAAAATGCCTTATTGAGCAAATTGCATAAAATATGGATTTGGCTTTGCAGAGGGACAGAAAAATTTCTGATTTATGGAGGAGATAAAATGGCAAAGAAAGAACGGTTTAAGACGGTTTATTCACAGGGAACTTTGGATGTGGTGCAAATTTTGGAAGATACAGAAACAGGCGTGAATTATGTATTTCGCAAAGTTGTAAATGCGGGAGGAATGACGCCGCTGTTGGGCAAAGATGGAAAACCTATTATTTCCCCGACTTCAGACAACAAACGTTAGTCATTCAAATTTCCGTTGGCAATAATATAAGAAAGACATGGAATGTTGGAGGAAATTATGGCAGGATTGACGTCAATGATGAATATTGGCAAAGAAATGGAGAAAAAGCTGGCTTCCGTTGGCATTGATTCTTCCGAGAAGTTGAGGGAGACAGGCGCAAAAGACTCATTTCTCAGGTTAAAGCAAAAATACCCGAATGTGTGCCTGGTGCATTTATATACATTAGAGGGCGCGATACAAAACATAGAGTTTAACAGTCTTTCAGAAGATAAGAAACGGGAGTTGAAGGAATTTAGTGATTTTTTGAAAAAATAGAAATAATGCAATTTTCTTCTTGTAAAACCATAGCTGAAATGTCGGCGCAAGGCCGGCTATCTTCAAAACCAGGCAGATAGATAAAGACGAAAGAAACGGGAAAGAGGAACACATATGGCGCTGAGATAGGCGGTAACTGCCATAATAGCGATTCTGTCGGCCGTCCTGTGTATTTGGCTGGCCGCCCTATTTATAAAATGGCTGTCCTCCTTAGACTGGACATTTGAATCTGCAGGCAGACGCGCAGGCAGGCACGGGGAGGAAATCGCGGCGGAAATCATTCGCCAGGTTCTTAGGGATGGGGATTATCTGCTCACAAACATAGAAATAGCGTATGACGGCAGACAGGCAGAGATGGACTGCATTGTTGTCAACAGATTTGGGGTATTTGTTTTCGAGGTCAAGAATTACAGCGGCCAGTTGATGATGGGTGGAAGGGTATGTGATTCAGCTCCATCAAAACAGCCCTGCAGACAGTGGGTATGTCATTTCCGGCCTTCCGGATATTGACAGGGCAGCATACGGAAGGGGAAAACCATCTTCATCCGAAAGAAATGGAACAGATTATTATGTTGTTGCAGCGGAATGAGGTCAATTCATAATAAAAGAAAGCCGTACAGCGTCAGGGCGCATAGAGAACCAGAACTCTATGCGTCTTTTTTGTATGCACAAGGGCGCATAAGGAAATTCACTGCTTACGCAGTATGCGCCCCGCACATAGCGGGCAGGGGAAGAAAACATCTCCTGCCCGATTGCAGAAGGCAAAGAAACAGAAAGAATATTTAAAAAAAGGAGGGCTTTATTATGGGAAATGAAAACAGGGTGATGGACGCGATGGCATTCGGCACGGGGGACAAGAGGCTGCGTATGGTGAAAGTATTTCCATAATGCTTTATGATTTGTTCAATTATGGCTTTATGGAAGGATATAAGCAATCAGAAGCCGAACTGAAAGCAAAACCCTTTTTCAGATAGATAAAATATCCCTCGTCTTTGGTATAGGACAAATCCTCTATCATTTCATAATATTTTCTTGGCGCTTGCCACCTTCCAAGCATACGCTCCTGTTCCACATTAAAATCCTGTTTCTTTTCTGCCATTCTGCTTGTACCGTCCGCAATGTCATTGCAGACAAGCATATAGAGATATTCATTGACGCTTGCCCCTATTTCAGAACATATTTTCTTTATCCTGTCCTTTTCGCCTTTGGGTATAACAAAATTTATCCTGCCGTAATGCTCTTTAATATGCCGGTTCTTATACGCTGTTCTATCCATGAAAACACCGCCTTTTCTTTGATAACCGCATTATGCAAAAGCCTTACGCAAGACACAAGGTTTTTATGTTCTCGTTTGTGTGATCTATATCCTGTTTGAAACGGACGCGCGGAAACAGGATGAACTGTTCCAGCAGATTTATGAAGACATCAGCAAGAATCTGGTTCCAATAAGGCCAGACCGCCATTACCATCGGACAAAGGGGCAACTTGCGGGAAAATATTCAAATACGCATAAAAGAGCTTATTGAGCAGAAAAGTTATAGAACATGAGCACGTTCCGCATGATAAATATAGTAGAATAGTATCAAATATTAGAATTAATTTTCCAGAACAATACCGGATGTCCTTTACCCCCTGGATGGGTGTAAAGCTATCCGGTATTGCTTTTTCTTAAGTTAATGACATTGTGGGCTTTCAAGGGTTTCATATAACCTCTTATTCTGTTTGTAATTATCTCTTGGAGAACTGCGTACCATTGAAAATAAAGGCTTTCCGGCTCTACATGGTGTTACAATAGAGTTACGATTTACATTTAACCGCTATTTACAGACGTTTTTTCTCTGTTCAAGCATAATTTCCACCTGTCTTTTATGCTTTTCATACTCTGCTTGTAATTCTGCCCGGCGTAAAGCAATATACTCCACTGCTGAAGCAAAACCATGCTCATTAAATTTATTCATACTATTTCTGTATGCTCCGGCTTCCACAATATCAAATTTTTTTAATAACCCACGCTTTGCCTTGCCTATCCGCAGCCGCCGCGGTCCGTTTTCCTTTGTCTGTCTTACTCGCTCTATGGTTATGCCCTGCTCTCTGGCTACTGCTGCCATTGTCCGATTATTTATGATTATCTCCCTTATTACATGGTTCTCTCTATCACTTGTAGAACGCTCCACAATGCCCAATAATTCACTTTTAGAGTGTTCGGCATACATTTTATCGCTTCATCTTCAAGGCTAAAATCGGCTTGTATAGCATCGGCAAGTGTTAAGCTGTTATCATCTGCTAAAAGGGTGTCTAAACTGGCTCCCCCCCTGCATCCGTATTTTTAATTCCGGCAGCAGTCCTACAGATATACGCATTTTATCAGCTATCTCATTGTCTGTCGGCTCTCTGCCAAACTCCTGCTCTAACTCCTATACGGTTTTCTTGTAACGTTCTATTCTCTGCCATACATGGCTTGGTATTCGCACCGTAGAGCCACATTTTTCAAGATAGCGTTGTACGGATTGTTTTACCCAGTATTCCGCATAGATCATAAACCGCACATTTTCAGATGTTTCATAGTGCTGTACTGCTTCCCATAGTCCGAACTAGGCTTCCTTCAATAAATCCTCCATAGGTTCATAGGCGGCAAATGGCTTTACAAATTTTTGAATCAACGGCAGATTGTTTTCATACAGTAATTGCATATAATCCTATACTTTTTATGGTATGGCTTTTACTAATCTATATGGAACGCTGTAAATGCCTATTTATGGGCATTCCCGGCGTTTCTTCTTTTCATCCAATCCCACTAAAAACCGTAAAATCCCAGAAAAACGGTGTCAAAAATGGTGGCTGTTTTTAGGATATGTGTCAAATAATAAAGGGGAATAATTTCGCCGGATTCCAAAAAATGCAGTTGATTTTCAGATACAGAAATGTTATATTATAAAAAAGGAGCAACCGCCCACAAGAGTGGTTTACCTCCTCAAATAGCTATGTAAGCCTACCTGTCCTCGGCAAAGTACAAGGTAGGCTTATTTATTTTCGCCTGTTGTTCCTATTATCCAAATAGGCAAGCAATGCAATCAGGAAGTTACCGCCCAAAAATAACAGGCTTAAAATATCATATGTACTTTCCATCTGCACCACCTCCCGTCTTTTCCAAGTGAGGGAGGCTCACCACCCCGTAACGCGACTGCTCCATAGGCAGATTATAGCACACCAGCCATTATCCGGCAATCCAATTTTCACATATCGCAAAAGCCAAGGAGCCTGTCAACCCCTTTACCGGATGGCACTTGCAGGGCAAGTGGGGGTTTACAGGGCGGACTTTGGGCAGCAGAGCCCAAAGCATGGAAAAAGGGGTATTTCAATGCACTTCTATTGAAATATCCCTTAGTTATAAAAAATCTATCCTGCCTGCCATCCCTTTAGGGAAAGGGGAAAGCTGTCCCCTTGCAAGTTCATCTTGGAATCTATACTTATCGCCTAATTAATCTATAACCAAAAATAAAATGCATTTCACTATCTGCATACATAAAAACACCCACCTTCCCTATAATACATAATTTTACCATATTCTAACACAGAAAACAACCTGTTTATAAAGGCAAAATAAAACCGCCACTTGAAAGTGGCGGGTGTTGCTGGGATATTTAATTAGAGTAGCTAGCTGTTGACCAGGTTTTGTAGCCAGCATGTTTACCTAAACCTGCACCGACATTTAATAAATCCTCAACAGATACGACTTTACTATCTTCACCAGAACCAGAAGTAACAATACCAGCTTCCTCGCAAGCTTTTTTATCCATCTCTGCTGAGTGCTTATCCCACAAATTTGATAACGCCGCAAACCCAGTATGGTTCGTCCACTCCTTCCCACATTGGCATTGCAGATGGTACGTCACGATTACCTGCCCTGCCTTGCCGGAAACCTTAGCCAGCTTAGACCAGTTTGACTTTCCATCAAACCTTACCGCCATGTAAGCCGTCTTGTAGCTGTTTAGTTTCTTGCTGTTTAATGAGAATGTGTACTGGTTCTTACCCTTCTTGGTGACCTTTGCGGTTGCCTTAACTGCCTCAAACTTTTTGCTGTTCTTAGTGGAACCGTGGGAAACGGTAACCTTCTTTACTTTGCCCAGTTTTTTAACCTTGCTTGCAGGGACCGTAACGGTTACGTTTACCTTGCCGTTAGACCGCTTGGCGGATTTGATTGTCGGGGTGACGCTGCTGGTCTTCCTGTTGATGAACGCTGTCCCTTTCGCCTCTGCCGTAAAGCCTGCCGCCTGCACGCTCCCGAACACGACCGCCGCCGCAATGGCTGCCGCCGCAACCTTCCTGGCAATCCCTTTCATTCTCCATTTCACTTCCATATGATTCCCTCCATCCTTTCTTCAAGTGCCATGCCGGGGCTTTCCTTCTGTTCCTTATGATATGCGCCCGGTGTTTTTTTGTGACCCACTTCTATGTCTAAAATTATAAGACATTATAAATATTTTGTCAATTTAATTTTTCGACACTGTTCGACAAGCCATGCCTGCTGCCACCCTTACCCACCCCCTGTTATTGCACTTCCAAATCCATGTTTTTTATCGAACATACATTTGTTTATAAATTATCAGATAATTTTATCCTATTTTCTTACCCCAAGGCTGCAATTTCCCACAAGCCTATATGGCTTATACACACCTCAATACAATTCTGACACACCTAACACAATTTTGGCACACCTGACGCAATTCTCCACCTTTCCGGCATGAAAAAAGTCCCAGGGACACGAAAGATTTTTCCATCCTTCCCTTGTTCTGTCTTACCCGGGATTTTATAATGATACCATGAAGCAAATGCATACCAGCGCTGGCTGCTTTATGGAAGGGGATGGCAATGCCCTGTGAAAACAGGGACGGGAGCCTGACGCCCCCGGCTGTCCTGCCCTAACCGCACGGCTGCCTGGAACGCATGGAGGCGCGCCGCGCCGGAATGCGGGGCTGGCATTGGGGCGGTCGGGAACGCATGGAAGGTTAGCTGCCAGTATTACCAGCTAACCTGTGTGACTGTGACAAAACCCCCCACCCCCTTTATTACCAAGGCTCCCCAAGCCATACCCTGTCACATGGGGCAGTGTGACAGCCCTAGGGGGTGTGACAGGCAGGGTTCCAAGGCACAGGACACCTGCCGCGCCCTGCGCTTTCCGGGGTTAGTATTACCCCCAAAAAACACACAAAGCAAAACAAAACCCTGAAAGCCTGTAAATATGCGGTTTCCGGCAAAAAAATCCTGTGTGCCCAAGACCGCACAAATTGAACAGGCGGTAAGGACGGCAAAAATATTAAAACAGGGATATAGTTAAATCAAAAAAAATATATCATGAAAGGCGGTGTACGTCATGGCAGAAGAAAAAAAGCCAAAAGACACACAAGCAAATAAGTACCAGCTTACCATAAACAACCCCTTGGACTATGGGTACTCACACGAAAAGATATTCGGGGTATGCCGGGACAGCTTTAAAACACTTTCCTATCTCTGCATGGCAGACGAACAGGGCAGTACGTTCCACACGCATATCTTTGTATGCTTTGGTTCAAGGGTGAGGTTCTCAAAGGTGAAGAAACACTTCCCGGAGGCGCACATAGAGAAGTGTAGGGGAACGATAAGCGACAACGTAAATTACATAAGGAAATCTGGCAAATGGAAAGAAGATACAAAGCATGGGACAAAAATTGACGGCTCTTTTGAGGAATGGGGCACAAGACCGCCGGACAGCAGGGGACAGCGTGGGGACATGACGGAACTGTACCAGATGGTGGCGGATGGAATGACAAATGCGGAAATACTTGCAGAAAACCAGGACTACATACTCCAGATTGACAAGCTGGACAAACTGCGCACCATGATGTTGACGGAGAAATACAAGAACGAACGGAGGACAGGGCTTAAGGTGTGCTATATCTGTGGGGCAACCGGGAAAGGCAAGACAAGGGGCATACTGGACGAACATGGGGATTCCAACGTCTACCGGGTGACGGACTACCAGCATCCATTTGACGGCTACCAGTGCCAGAGCGTGATTGCATTTGACGAGTTCAGGTCTTCACTCAAAATATCCGATATGCTTGACTATTTGGACATATACCCTCTGGAATTGCCTGCCAGGTTCTCGAACAAATATTCGTGTTTTAACTTTGCATACTTAGTTTCAAATTGGGAACTTGAAAAACAGTACCGGGAAATCCAAACGGACAGCCCCGAAACTTGGAAAGCGTTCCTGCGGAGAATACATGAAGTGAGGGTATATCAGGAAGATGGGAGTATCACGGCATATGACACGGTTGAAAAATACCTGAAACGAAATGAGCAGTTCCATACAATGACGGAAACAGAACAGCAACAACTGCCATTCAAGGAGTAAAAGAAACTGACAGAAAGGACGGTGACAAGCCATGAACAAACCGAACAGGCAGGAAGTAGAAAACCCGATAGCGGTTGACATTGAAAAACTCTCCGCCATGCTCTCATGCGGTCGGGCAACCGCCCGGAAAATCGGGGCAGAGGCAGGGGCAGAGATACGCATTAACAGGCGCGTACTGTTCAACGTGGAAAAAATCAGGGATGGTGTTAGTATATAAGTGTGGACAGAAAAAGTTGAACAATCTATACTATCAAA
>CAJUFQ010000045.1 GCA_910585625.1 uncultured Lachnospiraceae bacterium | reverse complement strand
GTTTTGAGACGGATCTTGTTGTAAAATCTTCTGATACGCCAAACATTTACCGCTTGTAAGCTTCAATGTTTACAATTAAAATATCCTTATTCAAGAGGCGTTTTGATGAAAAATTTTATTTAGAATGTAAATGGGGATTTGTTTTCTGAAAACGAAACTCCGCCCGCAGTTGTGTCAGAACAGATCTATCCAAAAATGGGAAAGCAATGAAATGGAAATCGAAAGATACGAGATTCACTTTGACGGAAAAACCGGGAGGGAACATATCCGCTTAGATTTTGCGTGATTCCAGTTACCGCCCGGTCTTCTGAGCTTTTCTTTTATGGCAGTGTTACCAGCTTTTCCTGCCCGCCTTAAAATTTTTCAGGAAGGCTTTTGTAAAATTCAGCCTGCCCGATAAGGAGGCTCTTGCGTTCCGGGTTAAGAGAACGGTATATGTAAATCAGCTCACTCTCGGCATCGTCCAAATCTGAGGGAGCCGGTTTTTTATCCGGGGAAAGTCCCAGCAAGTAGTCTGTGGACACATCAAAATAACGTGCAATCCTTACAAGCATTTCGAAATCTGGCTGGCGGTAGCTGCTAAGATAGCCGCTAATCGTAGAGTCAGCAATGTGCAAATCGACAGCCAGCTGTTTCTGTGCAAGCCCATTTTCTTCAATAAGGTTTTTAAGTCTGATACTGAAATCCATAATGACATACCTCCGTTCATTTTTAATCTTTTGTAATTTCTATATCTAATCTTAAATGAAAGCGATATAGGCATTCCATGAAATGCGCGAAATGAGAATTCTGATATGCGGATAGAGCAGAATCAGGAAAGTGGGACGAGAAAGACCGTTAAGTTTCCTGGCAAGCAACGATTGTAAACCTGAAACAAGTATAGTAGAATGAAAAATATATGAAAATTACAGAAAACCATTATTCCTCATAAACTGCCTGAAAGGAGGAAACCGTATGTACCAGCCATTGCCAGTCGGCGTAAATGACTTTGAAGAAATGATTGCCCAAAATTATTATTATGCAGACAAGACGCTTATGATAAAAGAACTTCTTGACGGGAAAGGGAAGGTAAACCTGTTTACACGTCCCAGGAGGTTCGGAAAGACCCTGAATCTGAGCATGCTCAAATATTACTTTGAGAACACTGGGGACGCCGTGAAGAATGAAATGCCGAGGTCTATAACCCATGGAGCATCATCTGTTTTGTGAAGGAGCATATCTCTGACCGTGATGCTCTCATGGCTCCCTACTGGGCAAATACCAGCTCCAATAGCATCGTAAAGAGCCTGATAGACCAGATTGACAAAGGGGATGCGGAGATAAAAGAACAGCTGGAGCATCTGATGAACGGCGGGTCGCTTGAAAAACCCATCCATGAGGATATCACCTATGACAGCATCTTCGATTCTATGGATAACCTCTGGAACTTTCTGTTTTTCGCCGGCTATCTGAAGAAAATTTCCATGCGCCAGGAGGGTACCACGCGTTATTTGACGATGGCGGTCCCTAATTTGGAAGTGGCCTATATCTATGAGAACACCATTTCCACATGGTTTGACCAGAAAAAGAAAAGCTTTCCGATATCGCCCCTCTATGCGGCCATTGAAGAAGGGGACACAGGGGCCATGGAGCAGGAAATATGCGGCTTCTTAGAGGAAACTATCAGCTACTTCGATTATGGCGAGCGCTATTACCATGGCTTCCTGGCAGGATTGCTGAAACAGAACGAAAAATACCGCGTGCTTTCCAACCGGGAGACGGGGCTTGGGCGCGCGGACATTATTTTAAAGACGCCAAGGATCCGCGGTGGACGGGCAATCGTCTTCGAAATAAAGGCGGTGAAACGTTTCTGCGACATGGAAAAGGGCTGCGAGGAGGCAGTCCGTCAAATCAGGGAGCAAAAGTATGAAGAAGAGCTGAAACAGGAGGGGTACGGAGAAGTCATGGCATATGGCATCTGTTTTTTCCGGAAAGAATGCGCAGTGATGGCAAAAGACATGGCGGAAGAATGACAATCCCAGACATCGGCTTGCCTTTTATGCCGGATGGGAAACAGGGATGGGACAGCCTTATTTTCCGAACAGCCTCACCCCCATAAGCCGAAACCTTATGCTATAAAACAGCAGCCGCGTTGTCCGTATGAGCTTTAAGGCTTTTCAGAAAGGCTTTTGAACAACCTTGCCTGCCCCATGAAGAGCCTTTTGCGCTCTGCGATAAGGGACCGGAATAAATAAATCAATTCGCTCTCCGTAGCGTCCAAATCGGAAGGGGCAGGCTTTTTGTCTTCGGAAAGCCCCAGCAGATAGTCTGTGGTCACGTCAAAATAGCGTGCAATCCGAATAAGCATCTCAAAGTCAGGCTGACGGTATTCGCTGAGATAACCGCTGATTGTGGAATCGGCAATATGTAAATCGATAGCTATCTGCTTTTGCGCCAGTCCATTTTCTTCAATAAGATTTTTAAATCTGATGCTGAAATCCATAGTGAAAATACCTCCGTTCATGTAAGATTATTTACGTCTTTTTCATCTTAAATGAAGGATTTATACCCATTCCACAGTTTACGCGAAACGAGAAAAATAAATACGCTCACGGCAAATCACACGATATTATCACAGAAAAAACTTTGGACAGAACGCATTGTAAACCAATAGGAAGTATTGTAAAATAGATATATACGACATATTTTTGTAAACCATCAATATGTATAATTTTACAGAAATGGAGGGCATTAGATGTACCAACCATTGCCAATCGGCGTAGACGATTTTGAAGAAATCATTGCCAAAAATTACTATTATGTAGACAAGACGCTTATGATAAAAGAACTGCTCGATAAAATGGGTAAGGTCAACCTTTTCACACGCCCTAGGAGGTTCGGGAAAACCCTGAACTTAAGTATGCTGAAATACTATTTTGAGGATACCGGGGATGCCGAGCTGAACAGGAAACATGCACAGCTCTTCTCAGGGCTTGCGATTGCGGGCGCCGGAGAAGGATACCGAAGGGAAATGGGGCAATATCCGGTCATCACGCTAACATTGAAATCGGCGAAACAGAATCGTTTTGATATGGCTTTTTCTCTCCTGAGGAACGCCATCGCGGAAGAATACGACCGGCACGAGAAAATGGTTGCCGGCAGGCTTAAAAACCCAGAAGATGTGCAGAGATATAAAGCAATCCGATCAAGATGTGCCGATGACGTCGACTATTACGAAGGTCTTGCGTTCCTCTCAAAATGCCTATACCAGGCATATGGGAAGAAATGCATCATTCTGATTGATGAGTACGACGTCCCTCTGGAGAGTTCTTATTTCAGCGGCTGTTATGATGATATGGTAGCCTTTATCCGCTCGCTGTTTGGATCTGCCCTTAAGACAAATCCCTACTTGGAGTTTGCTGTTATCACCGGATGCCTGCGGGTGTCCCGGGAATCTATTTTCACCGGGCTTAACAATCTCAAGATATGTTCCATCCTGGATGACAGTTATGGAGAATATTTCGGGTTTACGGAGCAGGAGACGCGGGATATGCTGACTGCTTATGGCCGGGAAGCAAACCTGGAGGAAACAAGGCGTTGGTATGACGGCTACCGTTTTGGGAAAGCTGAGGTCTACAATCCCTGGAGCATTCTCAATTATATGGACGCCATTGCCACCAATCCCAAAGCCTTTCCCGCCCCTTACTGGGCAAATACCAGTTCCAACGACATCGTGAGGAACTTAGTAGAGCGGATTGACGATGGGGATGGTGAGATGAAGGGCCTGCTGGAGCATCTGATGAACGGAGGGACGATTGAAAAGCCTGTCCATGAGGACATCACTTACGACAGTATCTACGATTCTGAGGACAACCTGTGGAATTTCCTGTTCTTCACCGGCTATATGAAGAAAGTCTCCATGCGCCAGGAAGGTACGAAACGTTTCCTCACCATGGCAGTCCCCAATATGGAAGTTTCGTATATTTATGAGAATACGATTTCCCTCTGGTTTGAAAAGAAACAGAAAACGTTCCAGATGTCGCCCCTCTATGCAGCGATTGAGGAAGGGGACGCAGAGGCGATGGAGCGGGAAATCTGCGGCTTCTTAGAGCAGACTATCAGTTACTTCGACTATGGCGAGAATTATTACCACGGCTTCCTTGCCGGGCTGCTTGGGCAGAACGGAAAATACCGTGTCCTTTCCAACCGAGAGACTGGGCTTGGACGCGCGGACATCCTCTTAAAGACGCCAAGGATACGCGGGGGGCGGGCAGTGGTTCTGGAGCTTAAGGCTGTCAGAAGTTTCCGCGACATGGAAAAAGGCTGTAAAGCCGCGCTCAGGCAGATAACGGAGCAAAAATATAAAGAGGAGCTGAGTCAGGAAGGATATGCGGATATTCTTGCCTACGGCATCTGCTTCTTCCGCAAAGAATGTATGGTCTTGCGATGGGAAGAGGGAATTTCTCAGATGCAGGAATAAATAAAATGGTGTGGGGCTTATTTCCTCCACACCATTTTATTTACAATTCCGGTATAACTCTGAATGAGCTTCACGACCTTTGTGCTTACGTTTTCATTCAGATAATCAGGGACATCTACGCCGAAGTCCCCATTTCTATGCATGGACACAGCCATATCCACTGCCTGCAATACCTGCTCAGCGGTAATGCTTCCAATGATAAAGTTCCCTTTGTCAATCGCCTCCGGCCGTTCCGTGCTTGTCCGCACACATACGGCCGGAAACGGCATCCCTTTACTGTTGAAATAGGAAGATTCTTCCGGCAGCGTTCCGCTGTCCGATACCACGCAAAAAGCATTGAGCTGCAGATGGTTGTAATCGGAAAATCCAAATGGCGGCAGGCTGCGTACCAGCGAATGGAACTTAAAGTTTCTTTTTTCAATATATTTTTTACTCCTGGGATGCGTACTGTAAATAATTGGAACCTGATATGTTTCTGCCATGGCGTTTACCGCGTTCATCAGCTCCATAAAATTTTTCTCATTGTCAATGTTTTCCTCCCGGTGTGCGGACAGCAGGATATATTTTCCGGCTTTCACCCCCAATGTCTCTAGTACACGGCTCTGTTTTATCTTGCTTAAGTTTTTGGACAATACTTCGGCCATAGGGGAGCCTGTAACATATGTCCGTTCTTTTGCGGTTCCCTCGTAATTTAAATATCTCCTGGCATGTTCTGAATAACACATATTTACATCTGCAATATGGTCTACAATCCTGCGGTTTGTTTCTTCCGGCAGACATTCATCAAAGCATCTGTTACCTGCTTCCATATGGAAAATCGGGATATGCAGGCGCTTTGCAGAGATTGCCGACAGGCAGGAGTTTGTATCGCCTAATATTAATAATGCGTCAGGCGCTTCCTCTTCCATGATATGATAACTTTTTGCGATGATATTTCCAATAGTCTCTCCCAAATCGCTTCCTACGGCATCCAGATAGTGGTCCGGTTCCCGCAGCCCTAAATCCTCAAAAAATATCTGGTTCAGCTCGTAATCCCAATTCTGTCCAGTATGGACAAGTTTCTGTTCAAAATAAATATCGCATTTTTTGATTACTTCAGACAGCCGGATGATTTCCGGCCTTGTTCCTACTATTGTCATTAGTTTTAATTTTCTCATATTATTCCATACCTTTCCGTTCTTTAATATCTGCTGTTAGGTGTATGCGCCTTTCGAAATTGGATATGCCGCTATCAGTATCACAGCCCTACGTTCAGTGATGTATTGATACTTCTTTATTGTGTCAAACTTTCATGGAATACGTATCCGGCCTTTCTGGATGAAAGCATTCGCTGCACCACATAAACGTTATAAGATCTGTACTGCCTTCATTGATAATATTATGCGTATAGCCGGTAGGAATATCCACCACCTCTAATTTTTCACCGCTTACATGATATTCAATAACTTCATCGCTGCCAATTTTACGGAACTGTATCAGGCCCTTCCCGCTGACCACCACGAACTTTTCATTTTTCGTATGATGCCAGTGTTCTCCTTTCGTAATACCTGGTTTGGAGATATTTACCGAAAACTGGCCTCTGTCAGCGGTTCGGATAATTTCTGTAAAGCTTCCCCTTTCATCCTTATTCATTTTTAACGGATAGCAAAAGCTATCGGTAGGGAGATAGCTTAAATAAGTGGCATATAATTTCTTTGTAAGCCCGCATTCTGCCATATCGGGAATACTAAGGTCTTCACGGCTATTTTTAAAGGAGTACAGCAGCTCTGCAATTTCCCCTAATGTGGCAGTGTGGACAGCAGGCACAAAACTATATCCCTGTTTATCGATATGCGCCTGGTTATTTAATGCGGCCACGAGTTCTGCAACCACATCATCAATATAAACCAGATTCATTACCACGGAAGGGTCATTTACCTGAATGGGCAAGCCATTGGCGATATTATGGCAGAATGTTGCTATTGCGGAATTGTAATTTGGGCGGCACCATTTCCCAAATACATTGGGAAAACGGTACACATAGACGTCTGTGCCAACATCTTTTCCATAAGAGAAAATCAGATCTTCCCCTGCTTTTTTGCTCTTGCCATAAGGGTTGTCCAATGTAGCCTGGATAGAAGAGGAAACCATGATGGGGCAGGTATTGCGATGCTTTTTTAATGTATCCAGAAGGAGCGATGTGAACCCAAAATTTCCGTCCATAAATTCATGCTGCTCTTTCGGGCGGTTTACTCCTGCCAGATGGAACACGAAATCGCAGTCTGCGCAGTATGCATCCAGTAACGATTCGCTGGATTCTATATCATATTCATATATCGTTAAATTGTCTGTTAATCCAAAAGACTTATCCTTTCCCGTGCGGATATTATGTAAGGTGGCAGTCAGGTTTCTCCCTATAAATCCGTTTGCGCCGGTTACTAATATTTTCATCATTTATATCCTCCATTCAAACTTCCGGTTATCAATTTATATGGCTGTTTTTAACCGGCTTTTTGCCCGCCTGCTCAATTTCCCGATACTAAAATATGAGGCCATGGCTAAAATCGCAGATATCCCAAAAGCAATCCACAGGTCCGTCAGCCTTCCTCTCATTCCGAACTCTATCATTACATTGATAACTATCATATGGTATATGTAGAATCCATACGAAATATCATGCTTCACATTGAGCTTTCCATACCGATATGCAAAACCAATGATTGCAGGGGCCAAAAGCAGTACCTTTAATGTTCCGTACACCCCAATATCAATTCTGAAATAAGTGACCAATACAGCGCCTACACTAAACAGATACCAATATTTTTTCAGTATTTCGATGAGCTGTTCAAAATTCTCTTGTAAAAATGCTCCTATCACAAAAATCCAAATATACGGAATAAATGTATTAGCAAACAGTTTATATAAGATTTCCGGGATTTGTCCGTCCAGCAATGGCGTAATTATATTTATCCCTGCTCCGGCCGCAACGACTGCCGCCCATTTTATAAGCGGTCCCTTATGCAAAAATTTATAAAGCAGATAGATTACAATGTAAGACTGCACCATAACCCCGATTGTCCATAATGCGCCGTTTGGCGTTCCGCAGCCAAACATGCGCAGGCTGTCCGGTGTCCAAAACTGCAGTACCGTACTCTGGGTAAAAATCCACGCAGTAAAAGATTTCCACTCAAGGTCTGAACCATACAAAACAATAATGGAAGCAGCGCACAGTAATACGCCGCCCCACAGTTCCGGATAGAGCCTCAGTATCCGCTTTTTTACAAAAACTTTAAAATCATTATTTTTTCCGAGCGAAGCCCAAATCAAAAAACCGCTAATGATAAAGAAAACGGGTACGCCTTGTAAGGTGCTTACAATCCTGAATATGTTTTCCGGCACAGGCAATTCCAGGTGTTCTGACGCATGTCCCCAAAAAACCTGAAATGCCGCCATAAACCTTATGAGGTTTAGGCAGTCCGCTTTGTTTTGGCCTGTCGTTATTGCTGTCACCATGTTATTGCCGTCCTCTCATAATTTCCAGTTCGTCCTGAATATAGGACAGTTCCAGAAGTTTTTTCTTTACCTGCTCCACATTTAAGAGTTGTGTGTTGTTGGAATTAAACTCGGAAAGTTTTGTCCTTTCTGTATTGCCTTCTTTAAAATATTTATCGTAATTCAAATCCCGCCTGTCGCAGGGCACACGGTAGAAATTCCCCATATCTATGGCATTGGCGCATTCCTCGTTGGTAAGGAGCGTTTCATACATTTTTTCGCCGTGCCGGATGCCGATTACTTTTATCTCATGTTCCGGGTCAAACAGCCCGGCTACTGCCTTTGCCAGCACTTCAATTGTACATGCCGGAGCTTTCTGTACCATAATATCTCCGGCAGAAGCATTCTGGAATGCAAAAACAACTAGCTCCACGGCTTCTTCCAGGCTCATGATGAACCGTGTCATTTCCGGCTCTGTGACAGTCATCGGACTGCCGGATTTTATCTGTTCAATGAACAGCGGTATCACAGAGCCTCTGGAACACATCACATTGCCATACCTTGTACAGCAGATATTTGTACTTTCTGGAGATACGGTTCTTGACTTTGCCACAATGACTTTTTCCATCATTGCCTTAGAAGTTCCCATGGCGTTAACAGGATACGCCGCTTTATCTGTGGATAGGCAGATAACTTTTTTCACGCCTGCCTGGATGGCGGCTGTCAATACATTTTCTGTGCCAAGGACATTTGTCTTAACGGCTTCAACCGGAAAAAATTCGCAGGAAGGAACCTGTTTTAATGCCGCTGCATGGAATATGTAATCTACACCGTACATAGCATTTTTTACAGAAGACAGATCTCTGACATCGCCAATGAAAAACTTTATTTTGCCGCTTGCTTGCGGGCATTTTGCCTGATATTCATGGCGCATGTCGTCCTGTTTTTTTTCATCTCTGGAAAAGATACGGATTTCCCCGATATCCGTATCAAGAAAGCGGTTTAAGACTGCGTTGCCGAAGGAACCTGTGCCCCCGGTGATTAGTAATGTTTTATCTTTGAACATAATTCTCACTCCTTATTAAAAAATCAATCATTCTCTGATACATATTATTTAGTGCGCCCCCCCCCGCGAACGAGCGTTCGCCATCCGAGCGCTTTTAAGAGAGTTGTGTCTAAATCCATGTAAAGCGTCTGCGGAAACCCATTGTCCGCTTCATCCTCTAATTCATATGCGACTTTAATTCCGGCTTCTGCGGCTATCCTTTCTGCCATCTGTGCAATAGAGCAGTACGTATCCTCATCCGCTGCGTTATATGCCTGTCCATTTTTCCCTTTCAGTAAAACAGTAAGTATTGCCGTAACGGCGTCCGTGGTATATAGATAAGACCGCTCTGTCTCTCCTTTTGTCTTTAAGATAATATCCTGTTTTTCAATAGCGCATCTTGCAAAATAGGCAAAAATACGCGTGTCGTTATAATTTACGCCGGGCCCGAAAGTCTGTGTCAGCCGAATGATTTTGGCAGGGATGCCAAATTCATTCGCGTATGCGCAGCAAAGCGACTCACACATCAGCTTGCTGACGGGATAGCTATTGCGCAGTGTAAGCGGAGACAATGCGCCGGCCTCATGTTCTTTTACTTTATGCCCTTTTTCAGGGTATCCGTACATTTCCATGCTGGACAGATAAATGAAGCTCTTTACTTGTTTATCTTTTGCAAATTCCAGGAGGTTCATGGTTCCGAGAACAGAGGTATTAATTGTCTCAACTGCATGCTGTACAAACTCTTTGCTGGCGGTCTGGCTCGCCCCATGGATAATATAATCTACGTTTTCTTCCGTTTTGGGAAGTTCTTCTACCGTACCAATAGCAAGGGCTAACCTGCCAGTATTAAGTTCATGTCTGAATCTTTCTTCCGCCTTTCTACGATTGCGTACTAACGCAATAATACGCAACTCTAATTTTCTCTCCCGGCTGGCATGTAATAAAGATTTAATCAAAGCCGATCCTATTAGGCCCGTTGCTCCCGTAATAAACAGCGTTTTTCCTTTAAGCTCGTCCCACGGAATAAAATCAATACTGCAGACATCCCTTATATCTTCATAAAATACGGAGCCTTCCTGCCACATCTTTCTACCTCCAATGATAAAATTTCATATTCTATATACCAAAAATCTGTGAATTTTCCTGTGCATCTACAATCGCACGGAATATGTAGAAATCTCCCGGAGTTGTAATCTTTATATTTTCCGGCGAGCCTTCTACCGTGTAAAGTTCATAGCCGTAGTGCTTCATCAGAGAAGCCGAATCAATAAAGTCCGTCAGACCTTCCTGCTGGCTTTGTAAGTGGCTGTCATAGATATCTTTCAGCCTGAAACATTGCGGGGCTTTTGCCATGTAACATCTGCTCCGGTCGAAAATTTCTTTTACTGCCCCCATATCATTTTTTAATGTTATCGTCTCTATTGCAGGGGCTACCGTTATAGCATTTCCATGCTTCCTGGCACATTTGATATCCTCGGTAATTGTTTCATGGTCTACTAACGGTCTGACGCCGTCATGTATTAACACGATGCTGTCAGATGGGTATAACTCATGGGCTTTCTCTATTCCCCTAAATATCGATTCCTGCCCATTGTTCCCGCCACGCACTACGGCTGAAACTTTCGTCAGGCGGTACTGGCTGATGATGTCCTCACAGTAGCTTATCCAATTTTCCAGCATAACAATGATGATACCGTCAATCATTTCGTGCTTTTGGAACTGTTCCACCGTGTAGACGAGAATTGGCTTTCCATGCAATTCTAAAAATTGCTTAGGTTTTGTCTTGCAGTTCATGCGCTGGCCGGTTCCTCCGGCAAAAATAACTACAATATTCATATTTTTTACCTGCTCCCATATAGATTTTATAGTGGACTATTTCCCTTTTTTTGCCTGCAATAACCCTAATATCCTTTTCGCAAGATTCAGCATAATCCTTCGTTCGAAGATAAACCCAATCAACAGTGCGAAAATAAGATTCATCAAAACTATCAAGAATCCATAACATATAAATGACATCAATCCGTCTACGTTTGCGGCAAGCTGTTTCTCAAAAACGGCCGCAATAAGGCCTGTCAACAGATAGGGTAGCGCCATTCTAAAGAAGCACGCCATTTTACCTTTAAAAAAATATATATGTACATAGCCAATCTCTAAAATAGCCAAAAGAACTGCGACAAGCAGAACGGAAACCAACAAGCCATATACGCCCCACTGAATGCCGCACACAGTCATTGAGACAATCAGGACAATACAAGACGATATCTGAAAATTTTTGCTTATCCGAAACTCTCCAGCCATATTGATAAGGTGTCCGCATGGTATGTGCAGCATCTCAACAACAGAAATCAGTACCATAAGGACAGCGATTGACATATCGTAATAATTTGCATCTGTGACTCCCCTTGTATATATTGAGATAAACGGAAGAATTAATGCGTATGCTGTACTCATAGTCGTAAAGACAGAAAAAACAGCAAGAAATTCATATTGGCCAAAAATATCCCACACGTGGTCCCTTTTGCCTTCTGAAAGCATTTGGCCGATGCTAAGCCTTGGCGCATCTATGACTCCGCGCAGCAGGCTCTTGAGCATATTAAAAACGTTATTATACACAGCATAAACACTGGCAAGGGCTGTCCCGCCCGATGGCGCGACTGACAGAAAAACAATCGGTGCAGAATTGTATATAATCCCAGTGACTTTCTGGATCATTACATCTTTTGTCCCAGGAATGGTTATAGTTTCTTCTAATTTCTTAATATTTAAAAATTTGCAGTTTCTTTTTGCATAAAAAGCAATTAAAATACTGTTAATAACAGAGAAAAGCATTGTTATCAGGCGGACCATCCAAACCGAACCGCCGCAAATTATCATGATAATCGTGGCAATATGCCCTAACCCAATGGTAATGATGTTCGCAAAGCTGATAACATATTCTTTCTGCATCGTCTGGATTAATACCCGGTATGTCGTTGCATAATATAAATTAAACGCAGAAGGAATTACCGTCATTAAAATAGTGCAGAAAACCAGTATGGAATCTAAGTTACTGTTGACGATATAAACATACACAACAGAAATCGCAAACCCACATGCAAAAAAAGCCAATCCTATTTTGCGGAATTTTTCTCGTGTAACGAATAAGATACCGTTAACTTTGGAATAATCTTTTTTATTTAGCGGAGCGAATAGAACTACATTAGAGGCTAATGTAAAACCCCCTTCCAAGACTAAGAGTACATTGATAATCTGGTTTGCCGTAGAGTTCAGGCCATTAAAATCTGAGCCAAAATACTCTATAACCATTTTAGTTGCAATAATCCCAAGAAGTCCGTTCACTAATGTCAGTATGATTGCCGATACGGCATTAAGGAGCGTGACCTTATTCTTATTAACCATGGCTTACCTCGAAATAATACGAAAACGGACAGCTTTCTTGCCCCTTGTACATATCCATCCTAAAAACACTGTTATAAAGGAAAAGAAAATATCCCTAGTCTGAAAAATCTGATTATTACATGGCGTAAAAATAGCCATTAAAAACATATAGTAGACCATTAAATTTGCAAATGGGTTCTCTGTGGTTATGCTATCTTTGTAACAGCGTGCAAAAACCAGCCCAAATATAAACATAATCGCTATTACGCCCAGGTAGCTTACATCATTTGCAAACCAACTGTACATGGAATGCCATTGCATGTAATCATCCCAGCCAAATTCTGTAATTCTCGCCTGATACGTCCAGCCCTCAATAGACGGAAAGACCATAGATAGCAGCTCCTGGATTACTTTGCAGGAACCTAACCCAAACATTGGTATCCAATCCACCCTTAATGTGAGGGACATTCCGTAATAACCTTGTGACAGGTAGGCGCTTAGGGAAACTAATAACTTATGGAACTCGGCAGGAAGAATCTGAAAAAAGATTGAATCCTCATTTATCCCTATTCCGCCAATATTATACGAACTGCTATTCCAGGAAAGTATGCCTCCTCTGGACAACATGATTTTGTTAAATAAAAAAACTACTGCCACAACTGCAATAATACTCAAAAATATCAGTTTTGTTTTTGAGCTTTTTCCCTTAGCCTGCTGTTTCGCCAAGCCGGCATTTTTAGAATACTTGATATAATAGAACACAAGGAATGTCAGTACTACACGAAAAGCGCCAATATTTGTTCCTCTGGCAATGTAACTGATTATTACAATAAAACATGTTAAAATAACGACTGCCTTAGACAGTTTCTTCAGCTTTTTAAAATATAGGATACCGCCTAATAGAACAGCAAAAGCTACAAATTGCCATAAATAATTAAAAAGGGTAACCACATGCCCGCCAACAACGGAAGCCCCTGAAACTGTGACATTACTCTGAAAAGCATGGTATGACTGTCCCATATGGGTTACTCCGTACAGTATCTTTTGAATTAATCCCACTACGTTAAAGGATGGAAGTAAAAAAGAACGCATGGAAGTTATTATTTCATAAAACAGGTTCACCCATAATAAGGGAGGCAATTTTTTAACTAAATTGTCGACATCAGATTCAGTCCAGTAAAAATCATTCGGGGACTTGCCCTGTTTTCCCCAGTTCCATCCGGCAATAAATGCGAAAATAAATAAAATATTTAAAGACCAGAAAATAACCGGATGATATGTTACCCATTCCAGAGGGCCAAATGCATACAATATAAGTGTAAAAATCCAATAAGGTACAAAAATTTTTACCGGAGTAATTTTCCTTCCCATAATTAACATTCCTCACACATATGAAGCCACAAGCTTACAATCTCTTCCGTCATTTTCTTAGGGGTCTTTTCTTCTATTATGAACCGCCTTGCCCTTTGCCCAATTTCTGCCCTTACTTCCTCTGGCAGTTCACAGACTTCAATGATTTTATTCTTCAGGCCGTCATCGCTCTCATCGTCTGCATATTGGATATAATCTGCATATTCTTCGGGGTCGCATGGCAGCTTATGTGCAATATATGGTTTTCCCGAAGCAAGCGAATCGACAGATTTACTGGGAAAACTATATTTCACAAATTCCAGGTTTGATAATCTTGGGCTAATCAGAACAGTAGCATTTTGCTGTTGCCGGTAAACCTCCTGTGGCGAGATAAAGCCCATAAACTTTATACGGGAATCTTTTTCTGCATATTCTTCGACCAATGCTTCAGCTGCGCCTCCTCCTGCGATAATCAGTCTGTAATTTTTATCTTTAATAGAAGAAAATGCCCGCAGCAAATGGCCGATACCATAATCTTCACGTATTGCACCGGCATAAAAAATAACTTTTGTATTATCTTCTCTTTCTGGGTTAACCTGGTTTTCCAAGGCATATTCAGGTTCTGAATATACACATTCCACAACGACGAACGGTTTGTCCTGAACGTCATACGCCTCTGCCATATTTTTCGTGACAAAAACAAAACAGTCAAAACCTTTCGCCAATTCCATTATTTTTTCACACACAAATTTCTCTATGAGTTTTTGCTTTAAATTCTTCTTAGATCCATATACTCCGTATGTTTTTCCGGGAATATCTCCGGCATTCAGGCATAAAACAACTTGCTCTTTGTATTTTTTCTTCAATTTATATGCAGCTTTCATTGCAGGATAATAGCTCTCGTGGACACAGACTACACATTTTTCTTTTTTCTTGCTTTTCACCCATGCATTTAATCGCTTATATAAATTATGGGCTTGCGTAATATATTTAATCCCAAAGAGATTAATATATCCTATATGGATGTCTGAAGCGCCGCAGGTATGGCTCCATTTTTCTGTTTTAAACATCAGCGTTGGAAAATGCGGATAATTTAATGTATTAATAATGTTGAAAATGGTAACTGGCTTCTCTAAGTTTGCATCGATGCCTTCTATCTCGGCCTTTGTTACTTTATGGACAGATATACCTACTAAACGCTTTTTCGTACGTTCTGACAATTTTTTTTCTTCTGGTAATAAAAGACTACAATATGCAATATTCATTACAATCTCCTTTTTAAGCCCTAAACGCCGCACACTTCTTTTATCCTTTCGCATACCAATTCCGTAGCCTTTCCTGTCTCACAGCCGCCCAGACGTTTATAGTGGTTTTTACAGTCTTCTTTATATTTATCCTCATCAAATGTAAGAATATTTTTTTCCAGGCCGTCGTTATCTGTAGCTATTGGAAAAGGCCATTCTGTAACAGGTGTGTAAACTTTTGTTGTTTCTATATATTCTGTTAAATCCACTGCGAATAAAAAGCTTGGCCTTCCGGTTAGCATAAAGTCCCACATAGAAGAAGAAAAATCATTAATCATAACATCCGCAATCAACAATAAGTCCTGCATGTCTTCATAATCAGACAAATCCATAACATTATCAAAAGGCAGATTGTCCCTGTTTTCAACGCGCGGATGTAACCGAAATGCAAACCGCCAATTTCCCCCAAACCTTGTATGCAGTGCTGAGCGCACCCTGTCGCAGTCTATCCCATATGGAATAGAAACGGAGCTTTTAAAGTAGTTATTATCGATTTTTCTATAAGTCGGCGCAAACAGCGCTAATTTTTCATCATCGTTTAACCCGATTTTTTTTCTTATGCACTTTTTCAACTCTTCATTACCGTTTATTAATACGTCGTTCCGTGGCATCCCAATTTCCCAAAAAATATTTTTAGGCATATAAATTGCATTAGAGACAACTTCGGTAAATTTTGAATTTGTGGATAAGAAAACATTTGTGTGATTTGAAGACAGTTCTAAATCCTTCCTGAAAAGATATGTATCTTCAAACATATCCTTTCCGCATGTCTTATATGCGCCCCCGCCATGGTGGGTATTTATGACATATTGTCTTTTCCGCAGCGGGATATAGGCATGTCCCCCGCTATTGGTTACAAATACCTTTGACGTCATGGCATAGTAAAAATACTGAAAAGAATTAAAAGCAATCGGATGGATGCCTTTAGTCTGTAAATATTGGTATTTCTTTGGTTGCTTAACGGAATATATTACCTCAAACTGCCCAGAATAATTTGAGGTAATATATTCGGCAATGCTCTTTAAGTTACAGGAATAATTATTACCCAAATCGTTGTGCAAGAGTATGCGGTTTTTCTTAATTCGCAAAACTCTCAAAGGATATAACATCATTCTAAATATTACTTTTTTTGAATATCTAAATAGCTGCTCCATATTTGCTCCTTAAAATATATTTGAATAATAATTCTCTTCTTTCTTATTATAGAATGTCCCTGATTTTCCGCGGAACACTGTTATGTTGCAGGCATCCTCTGTCCGATAGTCTCGTCTTTATTAACTTTGCTCATAATAAGCTGGTATACATGTCCGGCCGTATAATGTTCCATCAGATATGCATATGCTTTTTCACCCATGCCATTCAGATCCGCTTCCTGCGCCCGTTCCACATTTTTCGCAAATTCTTCTATATGGTTGCTTTCGCACCACCATCCGAAGCCGCCGCTCACAATCACCTTGCCAATATCCGTATTCGGATCAGTCACGGCCAGTACCGGAATTTTTGCCTGCATATAGGACAGCAGCCTTGACGGAAAATTCGGAATGGTAAACCGATGGTCCAGAAATATCATTCCCACATCAGCGGCCAGAATCATATTCTCGTATTCTGCTTTTGGAAGCGCTGGCAGCAGCCTGACATTTTGAGGATTTTCCTGCTCAATAAATGTTTCCAGATTCCCATACTCGGTACCATTTCCCACAATCAGGAAATATGCGTCCTGATTTTCGCCTACGCGCCTTAAGCAGTCAATCAAAAACGGTATTCCCTGGGGCCTCCCAAGGTTTCCGCCATAGATAAACAAAAGTTTTTCTTCTGGAAGCCCGAGTTTTTTTCTGATTTCATTTTTTTGTGCCGCATTGATATCGCGGCAAACAGGTTCGATGCAATTTGGGCACAGGCCTATGCGTCCTGGCTCTATCTGGGAATTGTGTTTCCTTAGATATTCCACATTTGCAGCAGACATACAGCCGATATAATCCGAATCTCGGTACAGCAGCCGTTCTTTTCGCCGGAAATAGCTATATAATAACTTCTTCCCTCCGTGCTTCGACAGCATCCCCATATCCACAGCATTTTGCGGAAAAATATCCTTTAACATTAAGTATGTGACAGCGTGGTCCCTTTTTTTTATATAATTTACGGCTTTCTGCAGGGTAATTGGCGGGGTAGAGTATAATACGAGGTCAAAAGTGATAGTTCCGTAATATTTTTTAATGGCGGCTACAAATATGGATTCTAACATTACCGTCGATATTCCTTTTTCAATTATGTTCGTCTTCTGGATGTTTCCTATTTTAAGTTTTAGGATATTAAGCCTGCTATCTAATTTCAGGAACTGCGTTCCTGTTTTCTTCTTTCTCTCTACCGGAGAAATGATGGATACGCAATGCCCTTCACGATAAAACTTTCTCAGCAGATCCGTGTAAATATTTTGGCTCTCTAAATTATCAAAATCCAATAATGTCAGAAATAAAATGTTCATAGGCTATACCTCTAAAAATTTCCCACTATGGGAAATTACCTACAACACGAAAAAGTTCGCTTTTTGGATTCCATGTCTGTTCGTCCTTATGCCTCTATTCAGATTGGAGCAATTTTGCCAAAATTGTACAAATTTTCCAAAGTCTGTATTTCTGCCTATTTATCCGAAAAAGTGTACTTTTTGGAACTTGTCCAATTTACACTGATTTTGGCAAAATAATGCCCCAAACAGCATCTATTTCACCAAAGAACCACTGAAATCAAAGAAATCTGTTGCGTCGGACAAAAAATTGTAGTAAAATACTTGGCGTAATCGTAGTGTCAAAAA
>CAJUFQ010000044.1 GCA_910585625.1 uncultured Lachnospiraceae bacterium | reverse complement strand
CCGTCTGACGAACACGGTCATTGACAATATCCGCACGTCCATGTACGAGGAAGTCTCGGAAGAAAGCGAACAGTTAAAGCTGATTTACTCCATGTATGCGGACACGGACAATTCCCTCGGAGATATTGTGCGGTATTTAAATGAACACCAGATTAAAAATCTGCGTGGTGCAAACTGGAACACCGCCCGTATCAGTGAAATGCTCCGTAATCCCGTATATGTCGAAGCTGACATTGATGTGTATCAGTTTTTCCAAAGCCAAGGTGCAAACATCTATAATCCGGCAAGTGATTTCACGGGTTACAATGCCTGCTATCTCTACAAAGGTACTGTTTCCACTTCAAGAAAGCAAAGTGACCTGTCCAACAAAGAGATTGTGCTTGCGCCGCATAAGGGTTTTATCCCCTCTAAGACATGGTTAGCCTGCCGCATACGGTGTCTAAACAACCGGCAGTCAACAAAGACCTGCAAACCGAAAAATTCATGGCTCGTCGGCAAGGTAAAATGCGGCAAATGCGGTTATGCGCTGACAATCCGTAAGGCGAAAACAAAGTGGGGACGTTACTTTGTTTGCAGCCAGTCGGGAAGCCGTGGAAGCAACTGTACCGGGGCAGGCTGTACGGTTTATGCAGACGTTTTAGAGGAATATATGCTTGGTGCAATCAAGGAAAGACTGTCAGAATTTCAAAAACTCTCCTGCCTATCTGACACAGGAGACGAACAAAGGCACATGACGAAAAAAATCCGTCTGACACAGATTGAGGAAGAAATCGAAGAACTTCTCTCCAAAGTGTCCGGGGCAAGCGGCGTTCTGATGAAGTACATAGACGAAAAAATATCAGAACTGGATGCAGAGCGTAAAGTCTTGCAGGAAGAAATCATTACGGCAAAAGTCACAGATACAGAGGGCAGATTGAAGCAGATAACCAATCATGTAAAAACATGGGAAACGCTCTCTTTTGAGGACAGACAGGCGGTAGTCGATACGCTTATCAAAGTTATTCGCATTGCAGACGGAAACATTGAGATTACTTGGAACATTTAACCATTAACCATGAAAGATTGAAGTACAGCATTTTGAGGGAAATATTTTATGAGATATTTTTACTTCAATCCTCCCGTTTCGGTGAAGGTCTGCGAATCGTCCAAGATCATCTGGATTCCAAGAACTTCTATGCGGCCAACCCGGCTTTTGACTGCCGCAAATAAGCAATTCGGACACTGGCAATCATTCTTCCTACAGAAAAAGGGCCTTACCCATTTAACGGATAAGGCCCTTTCGTCTTACTTTTATAATTTTGCGAATTGTATCATTGGATTTGTTATCGTTTCAGTCTGAACGACGCCATAAGATTTTTCAGTAAGCTGGCTTGGGAAGACAACTCCTCGCTGGCAGCGGCACACTCTTCACTGGTAGCAGAGTTGGTCTGGACAACCGCAGAAATCTGATCCATGCCTTCGGTCAGCTGTGTGAGGGCTACAGTCTGCTTCTCCACTTCCTCCACAACCATTCCCATCTGGGCTGTGACGTTTCCTGCATGCTGGTTCGTCCGCTGCAGGGAGTCCGTGACTTGGTTCACTACCTGGCTTCCCTTCGTGACGGCAACGATAGCATCCTCAATCAATTCTTTCGTAGCCTTTGCCGCCTGATCGGACTTGGAGGCCAAATTACTCACTTCGTTTGCCACAACAGCAAAGCCCTTACCGGCAGAACCTGCCCGGGCAGCTTCTACCGAAGCGTTCAAGGCAAGGATATTAATCTGGAAAGCAATGTTTTCAATCGTAGATATGATCGTGCTGATTTCCTGTGAAGAACTGGAAATATCCTCCATCGCCACATTCAGCTCCTTGACAAAGTCCATGCTGACGCCCAGCTGGGAACCAGCCTTATTGACATACTCTCCTGCCTCTGCCGCTGCTGCGGAAGTCTTCTTGGAATTCCCGGAGATGTCGGAAACTGTGGCTGAAATCTCTTCCACCGCGCTTGCCTGCTGGGTCGCCCCTTGTGCCAGAATCTGGGCGCTGCTGGACACCTGGTCGGATCCGACAGAAATCTGGCTGGCTCCGGCAGCAATCTGCCCCATTGTTGCATTCAGCTGGCTCTGTATCGTATCTAAGGATTTCTTAATAGAGGCAAAGTCTCCCGCATATTCCTGTTTCGCATCATTCGTAAGGTCGCCTTCGG
Source organism: uncultured Lachnospiraceae bacterium (assembly GCA_910585625.1). GTDB lineage: Bacteria > Bacillota > Clostridia > Lachnospirales > Lachnospiraceae > Petralouisia. The sequence continues at coordinate 17,092 of CAJUFQ010000044.1, read as the reverse complement.
CAATAGAGCCCAGCACCTCGCCAATCTCGCCAATGTATAGCTTCATGCTCTGAATGGTATCTTCAAACATACGTCCCAACATGCCAATCTCATCGTTGGAGCGGACGCTGACCCTGATGTCCTCGCCGTTCTCTAATCCTAAATCTCCGCTTTCCAGCCGCTGTGCCATCTTGGTAATCTTGCCCAGAGGAACAGAAACTCTCAGTCTCAGGTAAATCCCAAGCAGTATGACACCTACAAAAATAGCTGCGGCCCCTGTCCCTATAGACAGAATAATGCTGGAAATCGTTTCCTTCTCTGCGTTTTCCTCAGATATCCCGGCAAAAATCAGACCGTTTACCTGTCCATCCTCACCCTTCGTAGGAACATAAGAACATAAGTATTGGTTACCGGCAATCTCCGCCTCACCTACATAAGCTTCTCCTTTTTCAACTACGATGGCGCTCAGCTCGGGAGACAACTCCGTTCCTACCACCCGCTCGCCGTTTTGCATCACAGTACTGTATTTTCTGGTCTTGCCCTCGAAAATGGTAAATTCGCATCCCATAAGGCTCTTTAGTTCGTCCAGTACCTGATTCATGTCCGCTCCCTCAGGAACCTGACTCAGCTCATGTTCCAGCATATTGGTACCGTTCGTACAGCGTTCCCGCAGCATCCGCATCACCAGGGCATCAAACACGTTGACACAGACAGCCAACACCAAAACCACAGAAACAATCTGCATGATTGCTACAACAAATCCGACTTTCAGCCCGATACCTCCGTAATTTCTCCCCTTTCCGCCTCTTGGCGCCTGATTATTCTTCATCCTTTGCTTCCTCCGCTTTTATAATTATACTAAGAATATGTATGCAACTATTGCCGAAGACCTTACCTCACTCGCAGGCTGGCTTCGGCAAGAACTGCAGGCTATTTATTCGCCAGCTCACAAAGTTCTGCAAGCATCTTCGGCAGCTCGCTCTCCATGGTCTCATCTGAAAACTGGCAAGTGCCGACTTTCTTATGCCCACCTCCATTATATTTCAGCATCAGGCTCCCGACATTAACCTCACATGTCCTATTCAGTATGCTGTAGCCGACAGCCGCAGAACACCCCTTGCCGCCGCGCCCGCTTACAACCCAGGCTGAGATATTCTGCTCAGGGTACATGCTGTAAATCATGAAACGGTTGCCTGTGTAAATGGGATCCACGCCCCTTAAGTCAGAAATAATCACATTTCCTTCTACCCTGGTGTACTTCTCCACCATTTCCTTAAACTTCTCTGTCTGTTCAGAATAGACTTCAATCCGCTCCCTGACATCTGAAAGATTAAGGATTTCTTCCGTAGACTTAGTGCGGCAAGCTTCCATCAGCACTTCCATGAGCCGGTAATTAGGAATCGTGAACTGCCTCCATCTGCCCAGCCCGGTACGCGGATCCATAAGAAATCCCACCAGGATCCAGCCCTTCGGGTTCATGACCTCATCTATGGTCAGGTTGCCGGAATCTACCTTATCTACCGCTTCCATCATCTCGCCAAACTGCGGGAAACGCTTTTCGCCTCCATAGTATTCATAGATAATTCTCGCGCAAGAAGGCGTAATACGGCTTTCTCCTTTATACTTCCCTTCCAGCTCCAGCCTCTCATGCTCGCTTGAGTGATGGTCGAACCACAGTCCGCACCCTTCCACATAAGGAACGTTTGCAAGGCAGTCGTTCTCATTTATTTCCACCAATCCATCCTGCAAATCCTTGGGGTGCGCAAATTTCCAACTGTCAATAATGCCTGCCTCCAAAAGCAGTGCGCCGCAAACAAGTCCATCAAAATCTGAACGCGTAACTAATCTCACTGTTAATTCCTCCTCACAAGGTTTTTTATCCATATTATGCTCTCTGAGTCATTATAACACACAGAAATCCATGACCGCAATCTATTCTCCATAAATAATAAAAATAAACGCCAGGTATTATGTTCCAAAATCCAAAAGCCCCTATTAACTGAAAAAAAGCCCCTAAAGCATCCTTTCTTTTTTGCTTTAGAGGCATCTTTTCCTACTCTTTCACGAATACGTCTTTGCCAAGTCCGCACCATGGACATACCCAGTCGTCCGGCAAATCCTCAAAGGCTGTCCCCGCCGGGATATCGTGGTCAGGATCTCCTACTTTGGGATCGTACACGTACCCGCAAGGTTCACATAAATATCTGTCCATTTTGAATACTCCTTTTCTTTTTTAGAAGTATTCCCATCAATCAGAATATTAAACACCTGTCTTCAATACTCTGTCCAGGGTCTCAAACAGCACTTCGATTTCGATAGGTTTCGCAAGATGGCCATTCATCCCACATGCCAAAGCCTCTTTTTTATCTTCTTCAAATGCATTTGCCGTCATGGCAAAAATTGGTATGGATGACAAACGTTTATCTTCAAGCGCGCGGATTTTCTTTGTGGCCTCATAACCATTCAATACCGGCATCTGCACATCCATAAGCACGAGCTGGTAATAGCCTGGTTCAGACTTCGAAAGCATATCCACCGCAATCTGCCCATTCTCTGCCACTTCCGCTGAAAAGCCAGCATCTTCCAGGATTACCGTGGCAATCTCCTGGTTCAGCTCATTATCCTCAGCCAGCAGGATGCGCCCGGTATGGCGTTTTTCCCCCTCCAGCCTGACCTCCTCCTCGCTCTCTCTTTCTTCTTCCTCCACGTACACCAGGGAATGCAGACAGCGGTGAAGTTCGGAGTAAAACAGCGGCTTGCTGCAGAATGCCGTCACCCCGGCTTCCTTCGCCTCGTCTTCAATATCCAGCCAGTCATAGGCCGTCAAAAGGATGATAGGCACGTCGTCTCCCATTTCCTTACGTATCCTGCGCGCAACCTCCAGCCCATTCATGTCTGGCAGCATCCAGTCAACCACATATACCGTATAATTATCTCCCCTGCTGACTGCCTGCCGGGTACGCAGCAACGCCTCCTTCCCCGACAGAGTCCATTCTGCACGCATGCCTATCTGCGTCAGCATATACGTCACGCTGTCGCAAGTATTAAAATCGTCGTCCACTACCAACGCCCTGCAGTTCTTAAGTTCTGGGATGTCCTCCGGCTCTTTGACGTCAGAGTTCAGCTGGAAAGCAAAGCAGACCTTAACCTCCGTGCCGGCATTCTGCTCACTTTTCACTTCAATCGTGCCGTTCATCATATCCACGATATTTTTGGTAATTGCCATCCCAAGCCCCGTACCCTGAATACCGCTGTTGGTACTGCTCTTCTCGCGTTCAAACGGCTCAAAAATATGCGCAACGAAATCCTCGCTCATGCCGATTCCGTTATCCCGGATATTAAACTCATAATTGGCATAACCCTTTGGAGCCCCCGCTTTCTGGATAATCCTCATACTGATCATGCCGCCCGCGCCCGTATATTTGACCGCGTTGCTCAGAAGGTTTAAAAGCACCTGGTTCAGCCTGAGCTTATCGCAATAAATCTCCTCGTCCACGACGTCCACGGCGTCAATATAAAGATCAAGCTGCTTGGCACGGATATCTGCCTGCAGGATGTTACGCAGACTGTGCAGGATATCCGGCAGGCTGCATGGCTTTTCATCCATATGCATCTTACCGCTCTCAATACGGCTCATATCCAAGACGTCATTAATCAGGCTTAAGAGATGGTTCCCTGACGTCATTATCTTCTTAAGGTATTCCTCAACCTGTTCTCTTTCTTCAATATGCGTGATGGCAAGCGCCGTAAATCCTACGATTGCATTCATAGGGGTACGGATGTCATGGGACATATTGGATAGGAAGATGCTCTTGGCCTTGCTTGCCTGGTTAGCCTGCCTTAAGGCATTCTCCAGAATGACCTTCTTCTCCATCTCATTACGGGTCTCTTCATCCACGCAACGGATTCCCACAACAATCCCATGGCTCTCTGCCCATCTGCCGGTGCGTACCACTTTTAATTGGAAATATTTGGTCTCGCCATGCAAAACAGCACGATAATTTACATAATGCTGCTTCTTATCCGCCAGCTCTTTCAGCAGGCATTCGATGGAAACAGACTCCCGGAACATTTCCCTGTCATCTTCATGCACAAACTGCTCTATGTATTTCTCCATGCTTCCGCAGAAGCCGATTCTTCCGTTACCGTCAGGGGCAAACGCACGCCCCTCCTCCTCATTGTTGCGTAACGTTATTCCTAAATCCAGCTCAAGGTCAAAACAGCAGACAATATTATAGTCGATGCTCAATGCATGGATAAGCTCTTCCTGCTTCTTCTCATTCCTCTTCTCCTGAAGCTTCTGCGCCGTGCAGTCTAAGAGGAATCGCTGATAATACAGCCTGCCATTTTCTTCTATAATCTTCACGCTGCCCATGATATGCCGGATTTCCCCATCCTTGTGCCGAATGCGGTACTCAGTGCTTACCGTATCGCCCTCTTTTTCCAGCTCCATGATGCATCTTCTGAGCTTCTGCCGGTCTTCCTCGACGACAGTCTTTGCAACCAGGTCAAAACCATCTGCCATCAAATCTTCCTGCGTCTCGTACCCTAAAATCTTTAGGGCTGCCCGGTTGGCATTGACAACCAGCTTGCCGTCTAAGGTATGGAGCATGACCCCGCAGTCAATGGACGTGAAAATCTTCTCCAGTATCTGGTTCTTCTGTATAATCTCCTGCTCATATATACGTTCCTGGGTCACGTCAATCGCCACGCCTACAGTTCCCATGACGCTCCCGTCCAAATCATACAATGGAGACTTATAAGTCGTAAGCATCCGCTCCCCCGCTCCCGTCTGGATGATTTCTTCCGAAATGCAGGTTTTCCGGCTCTCCATGACCTCCCGTTCTGATTCAATGCACGCAGGATCGTCCTGCTCCACATCCCAGATATAGGCATGCCCCTGCCCTTCCACCTGTTGTTTCGTCTTGCCCACGGTCTCGCAGAAACAGTCGTTGACTTTCTCATGGATGCCGTTTTTGTCCTTATACCAAATCAAATTTGGGACATTGTTGATGGTTGCCTCCCAAAAATGCCTTGCCTGCCATAAATCCTTGCCTGCCTTAAATTCCTGCTGCCACCGCAGGAAGCGAAAACAGATTTCTTCGTCCGTCATAGGACAAATCCATATGTCCTTAATATCCGTAAAACTGCTTGTAAGAATGCCGATTTGCTCTTTATCCGCCAATACAATAAGCTCTGCCTCTTTAGACTTTGCCTGAATAAGCGCCTTCACAGCTTCACCCGCATCCCGGCCGTGCAAATCAGCTATAATCACATCCGCTTTTGCGGCCAATGCCTGTTCAGGTTCACTGCTTTCCATATATTCATGAGCAAAATGTTCAAGAGGGGGCATCCCTTTCATGATTTCAAATGTTCTGCTCTGTCTGCCCAGCAGATAAAAATGCACATGACAATGGTACATAACATTTCCTCCTTATGATTAGATAATGACACGAATCATATTGTATGAATCTACCTATTCAAAAAGATTATACTTCACAAATTCCATAAAAACAAGTATATTCGCTCTACGCCAGCCCGCAGATTTCGTCTACGGATTTTAAGATATTTTTTATTTCCTTTTCATCGCCTGGGCGTTCCTTGACAATTTTCACGATGTCCGCCTGCGCCTTGCGGATGTTTGCAATCTGGCTCTCCAGCGTCGCACGCAGTTTCTGGCGTCGCACAATCAACTCATGCTTGACCTCCACCATCTCTTTCTTGTCAAGCAAGGCCTGCGCCTGGTAAATCCAGACTTTGGCGTCATAAAGCCGATACTGCTGGAGCAGCATGACTAGCTTATCATTGAAATACTCCAGCTCGTCGTTGGTCTTCTGGTACTTGTCGCGCTCCCGCAGCTCCTCCATGTACTGTTCCCAGATGTAATTCAGCTCATAGGAATTCTTGGCATGGTATTTCTCGCACGCATAATCCACGGCATTGGTGACGTTCACGTATTTAAAGGAAATCTTATTTAGGAGCGTGATGGCGCGGTTAATGTTCGCCTGGGAACGCTTGATGTCCACACCGTCATTCTGCAGCCGCCAGACCATGGCAATCCCAATGACCGCCGCCACAAGAGTAGCTGCAAGAAACGGCAGCGTAATGTCAAAGTGCAGCGCCATCCCCAGGATGGCAATCAGTACTGCCGCAGCCACAAATACGCCGGCCAGCACAAGCAACAGTTTGCGCAGCACACGGCTTTCCTGTTCCAAGGCGTCTTTGTAATAACGCCACTCTTCCCTCTCACCCTCTAAGTACTGCATGTCACGCTTAACGGTAGTCTGGTAGGCCTCATTCTCCTTCAGCCGCCTGATGATGTCCGGCATCTGATCTTGCAGCTGCTCCATCTGGGCAAACTGGGCGTCTGAGATATTCCGCGATTTGTTCAGATAGGCATCCCGCGAATTGTTCAGTTCTACGACATGCTTCGCCACTTCCTCAACCTCAGAAAATTCTTTTTCCGGCAAGTCTTCAATTTTCTGGATATCTGTCAGGTAATCCGTCACGGTTTTATAGTCCCGCTTTGTCTCCTCCAACGCTTTCGCTGCCGTAAGAATCTGCTCGCAGTACTCCATCGCCGGGTTTTTCTGCTGATCCTGCTGTGAGCCGGAAGCGTCCTCATCCCCAGTCTTCTTTTGCTCCAGGGAGGACGGTGCGTCGCCGCCCCACAATTCATCTACATATTTTGGCCTTTTCTTTTTCCTGAATAATCCCATTTTACTCACTTTTCCTATACTCTGTTCTCAGCTGCTGCAGCAAATCTTCCATCATCCCATCGTAGCTCACGCGGTCCCCGGAAGCTTTCAGGTCCTGCAGTTCCCCAATCACCTTGCCCATGCTGCTCCGCCCTTGCTCTTTCTCCTGCCCGTCTCGGAACGTCAGCGCCAGCAGATACAGTTCGCTGCTCACTGTCTGCTGCCCGATTTCATAGGCACGCTTATAACACTCCCCGGCAGCTTCAAAGAGGAACTGCCGGGCATACATCGTACCCATATTGTGCCATACGCTGCCCCGGAAAAACATATCGCTTTCTTCTTCCAATGCCTTCTGGTATTCAAGCCATGCCTTCCGATATTTGCCAGACCTGAGGAAACGGTCGCCTCTCAGTTTGGCCCGCTGCGCAGGCCCGGTACTCTCCATGCTTTGCACCACTGAGACAGCTTTGCCGATCTCACTGTGGCTGTAGAACCCGCCGGACGCCAGTATCTGTTCCATACACCAGCCGCCGCCCCGGCCAGCCTCAATCCCTTCACGGAGCTGACCAGCCAGCTTCTCCAGGCTTAACTGCTCTGCAAGCCAAAGGCAGAACGCCTCATTATAAAAACTTTCTTCCACGGACTCCGCGTTACGGTATAGATAATAACACAACTCTTCAAAGGAATACAAGCTGATTTCCGCATTAATAGCTAAAGGTTTCTCCGCCAGCCTGCCTTCGCATATCCATATCCTGCTCATCCTGTCCTCCAATCTTTATGTTCTGTCGGTGTCCGGCCCCAGAGAAGCTTGACCGGACTATAATTCGAACTCCCAGGCAAGCCCTCTCGGAGGCTGCATCTGCCCCCAGCCTAACTCCTTGACTTTCAGGAGGATCTGTCCATCCTCACCGCCAGAAAGGCTGAGAGACAGCCTGGCGCGCTCTCCTTCTGCGATTGTAAGCCCCGTAAGCTCCAGGCTCTCAATCCGTGCCTCTTTGCTCCCGGGCGCCTGCATCCAGATTTCCAGGACTGGCTCTCCCTCCAGCAGGATGCGCAGCTCCTTGCTGATTTGGTGGAGGTTACTCCCCGCCTCCACCAAAGGGCAGAAGAATTCCATATTTCCCCGGACTGCCCCCAGCATGATGTTCTCCCGGACTTTATAGTCACAGAAATATACTGTCCCGGCTTCCTCTTTGTGAACTTTAAGCATCCCGGCGTAACAAGCCCCCTTGGTGTAAAGGTTCTTCCCCTGGAATGCTCTCCTGTTACGGCAGACAAGCTGCAGGGACTCTTTCATCCAGTCGCCTTCAAAACCGGAGCCGATCAGATATGCCGCTGTCACAAGCCTCCCCTCAAGGGCATTCCGCACCATCCCTGCAAACTCCTGGTCACGCTGCCCTTCGTCCTCCGGCAGCTTTCCCAGGAATGCCTCGCCTACTTCCACAATCATCGGCTGTACTTTACGGTTGCAGGAAAGCAGGCGGCAGTATACGCCGTTCCCCTCTTCCTCCAACAGCAGCACCTGGTGTTTCCACAAGGATGTATCTTGGCAGACAACGTAGGCATAGAAGCTCTCCCGATGATCCTGTATCTGAATCTGTTCTTTGGAAAATCCCAATTTCTCCACAAACCGTTGCAGGAACTCCACGGATTTCCCGTCTACTTCCTCCATGGAAAAAACACATTTCGTCACGGCAGCCGTTCCTTCTGCCGGAAGCGCAAGACGCAGCAGCTTGCGGAAGAACACGCCCAGCAAATCTTCCGCGGTATACTCACGGTCTAGGGTGACAGTTTCCTTGCGGAACGCGCGGCTTAAAAGATCCGCGGCATAATAGCCCTCCCCAGACTGCGCCAGCCGCCTTCCTTCCTCGCCGAAGCACCACTGCCCGCTGTGCTTGCGTTTGCAGATTGCCGTGGGTATCTGGTACAGTTCTGACCCTGCCAGGGTACTTTTTGTCTCAGGCTCTGCCAGACCGGAATGATAACAGCTTATCTGCGTCCATTGCCTGCCCGCCTCTATTCCGATATACCATTCGTTTTTTGTCGGTCTCATTCCTACCTCAATCCTCTTTTGCAATTACAGCAACGTAAATTCGCGCTTTACCAGCTCATCCATGCGCCCATAAGCCTCAAGGAGCTTGAGCAGCGCGGCTTCATCTTTCATTTGCCAGGCCGCCATCATGTCGTCAATCATGGCAAGACGCCCGCCTTCTCCATCCGCGGCAAGCCCCTGCCTTTGGATGCGCCCGCTCTCAGTTACTTTGTACTCTCCATCCGTCTCCTCTTTGATATAGTAGGGGATGCTTTCTTCAAAAAAGACCAGGAAATCTTTGGCAAAAATCCCATCGTACATCTGCCTCATCTCACATTCCACATACGCGGCGCTGCCGATGGGAAGGTAATTGATATAGACCTTCGCCTCCGGCGTAGTGCGGTACTCCACCACCACACGTTCATGAAACATATACTTTTCCTGTATTTTTAAGGGGAACGACTGGAAAAACGCAAAATAACTCCCTTCCCGCACCAGCTCTTCCAAGACAGGCCCGGCAAGCTCCCAGTCCTCTCCTGACGCCCCCGCATTCCCGCACCACTTTAAGAACGCCAGACGGCAGACACGGTTCAGCGTTTTCCCCTGCCGCATCAGCCCTGCGATTTTGTGGAACAGGAACGCCTCCACGACAGCATCCTTTACCAGGTACAGATGCGCCATCTGGCTGATATAAGCCAATATTACGGCATCCTTCCCGAGATTGTTCACATAGCTTTCGAATATTTTTTCCATCAGCGCCGGAAAATCACCGGTGTAAAGGGACTGACGCAGGCAGCGTTCCTCCAGCCCATAGGTGTCAAGCTCAAACCCCTGCGCTGCTTCCCAGAGCTTGATCAAATCGCTGAGGCTGCCTTCACTATGCTCGCAAAGGTAGATGAGGATGCGTTCATTATATTTCCCTTTGGAAAATGCTTCCCTGCACAGCTGCAGCAGAAAGCTATCTTCGCATTCCTCCTCTTCCAGCTCATCCATGCGGTGGCAGATTACATACACCAGCTTGGAAGGGGAAATCTGCTCCGTCCCGTAAATGGAAAGCAGCTCGTATGCGCGTCTGTAATGACGGCGCGCCACCAAAAGCCGCATGATTTTTTCCCGCTCCTGTTTGCCAATCCCTTCGAAAGATTGTGCAAGCAGAAAATCATCCAGCGTATCTCCGGTATAGTTATCATAAAAATATGCAATCATCTGGGGGCGCAGCTCCTGCCGGTAAGCTTCGCTGATTTCCGGGGAGTTAATCATCATCTGCAGATGCCTGAGGTCTTCTTCCTCAAAAGTCTGCCAGATTTTCTTCTTGTCAAAATATTTTAAGAGGTACGGCAGCTTCTCCGGAGCGCAGGATATACCCTTCTTTAAGAACTTTTCACTGTCAAGCAGCGGCCTTGCCTGAAGCTCCTCATCGGGGATGAAGCGCCTGCCTTTCGCATCCTCCAGCAATATCTGGTAAGAACTGCAGTAAATGTTCACATAAGCCTTCCCATGGACAATCGGCACGGACTGCTCTTTTTCCAGGCAATGCTGGCACAGCACCAGGTTGCGCGCGTTGGGATTGCCACACTGCACCTCGCAGGCAAACAGCACTTTCGCCATGTCATTTGCCCGCTCCGGGGTCAGCAGTTCCGGCGTCAGCGCCTCCTGATAGACAGCTGCCAGGGCGCGGTCAATCCTGCCTGCCCGCAGCTGCTTTAAGGCAAATTCCTGGATGTTCCTGCTATAGTGAGGCCAGACATTTTTCCACTGGGCTTTGCTCTTAATCATCGCCTGATAAAGCAGAGCCTCTGCTTCTCCCGCGAAATTGCTATAGGACTGGAAATATAGGACAATCTGCCTTGGCGGCTTCTCCATCTGCTCCTTATCCGCGGAACGCACCCACGCCTCGTGCAGCCCTGCGATTCGCAGCTCCTGCGCCACCCCCATCTGATACCATTTCCAGTATTTCCTCCCATAACACTGCCCTTTGATGCAGTAGCTGCAGACTGCCTGCAGGGTATCCCTGCTGGGGGATGCTTCATAACACGCGGCAAGTATTTTGTACCAGACATCTTCAAACACCGGGATTTCCGGCAAGAGCTTCACGACCTGTGCCGCAATCCCGTCAGTCATCGCCTGATGCTTGACCGCGAAATTTAGCAATTTCTTTTCAAATGATGTAATCCTGCCCAGGAGATACGGCTCTTTTTCCAGGACACGCAGGGCCTCAAGATAGAGCAGCACGCTTTCACTGCCACGCCTCATGTACCTGGCAATCGTGTCCAGCTTGCGTCCCTTGCTATAGTTCAGGTCCTCATCCAGAAACAGCAGCATCCACAGCAGAAGCGGATTTTCCTGATGCTTATTATAAATCTTACGGATCTTGCCAGTACACTTATTGACATACCCCTGTTCTGGCTCCCTGAGGGTACAGAGGTACAAGTAATAGGCGTACAGAGGGGACTCCTTATCTGCCTTATTGCGCGGGAAGGAATTTAGCGCCCATTCTGCTTCCTGACGCTGCCTGTTTACCAGGTAGACTTGTGCTTTTGCCAGCAAATACCATTGGTTCCCCGGCAACAGCTGCAGCAGCTCTTCCAGCGTCTTCAAGGTCTGTTTCGCCCAGATGCCGGTGGCAGTCTTATGCGTACCGAATGCGAGGTAATATTGAGCAAGCTGAATCTGCTTTTTCCGTATTTCCCAGGCTGGGTGTTCACTCTGTACAGACTCTTTGGTGACGCAGATGGAAATCTCTTCTTTCTGGAATGGCGTCTTAAGCGTCAGCCTGCCAAAATTCCTGCCTGCATGGAGCTTATCTGCGTCAATCAAATACTCCAGGGTTCCCCGGCTTCCGACAAAATCTTCATCTGTGACCCGTGTCTTGGCAAGTTCCAGGAATGCTCCGTCCGCAGACGCCTCAAGAGCGAAATGTCCCCATTCCTCTTTGCGCAGCACGACCGACTCTTTGCGGGTCTGTGTCACGCCGCAGAAATCCCGCCTGACCTCCTCCACCTGGAAGCGGACGCGGCTTTTCTTACGCGAAGCAATCAGAAATTCCTCCACCTGCGCCCTGGTACACGGTTTGCGGCGCAGCCCCCGGAAAACCAGATGCTCCTCGCTCTCCCGAGGCGTGAACACTGACTCAAACTGCGGGCGTGAAAAGGCTTTGACCGCTTCATCATATGAAGCGCGCGCCAAGTTCGCAAAGTCAATAATACTCTCTACCTTTCCCTGGGAGCTGTCTGCATAGTCTTTACAGACAGTCACAGAAAAAGGCAGCACATATTCTCCCTGGTCGCTGATTATCTGGAAGACCCCTGTCTGAGAATCCCCGGCATACAATCCTGTGCTGCAAAACTCAAATTCCTGCACAGTCACGCTTCCTGAAAACTGCGTCTGCCGGCACTTCATCCTGGGGCTGTCAGAACATACTGTGCCGGACACCGGGATGCCCTCACTGCTCTTAATCGTAAATTCGCCGTTATATACGGCGTCCTCCAATATTTCGATTTCTAATTTTTCCGGGGTAAACTGTAATACGGATGCCTCACGGCAGCATTTGCCTGCTGCCAGCTCTTCGATTGTTCTTTGCAATTCGTCACCTGCTTGCTTTTTTATCTTGATTCGTTATAATAAAAACAGTTGGCTTTATTATAAACGATTTGCGTGGCCGTGTAAAGGCGGTCACCGACAGTAAAATTGGAGGTTTTCTTATGATTCAGCACAAAGACCATTTTCATGGAAGCGACTTAGAAAAGATTGAGCAGATTTACGGCATAAAAAAAGAAGAAATCACAAGCTTCAGCGCCAATGTCAACCCTCTGGGCATCTCCCCGCTGCTGCGGGAAACGCTTGCCAGCCATATTGACGACATTACGGCTTACCCGGACAGGGAATACACGTCCCTGCGCAAATGCATCGCTGAATACGCAAACACGGATTATGAGAACATTATCATGGGCAACGGCTCTACGGAACTGATTTCTCTTTTCATCCAAATCGAACGCCCGCAGAAAGCCTTGATTATCGGGCCGACCTACTCAGAATATGAACGGGAAATCGCCTTGGGCGGCGGGACATGCCTTTACTACCCCTTAAAAGAGGAACTGGATTTCGCCCTGGACGCCAGTGACTTCACCTCACATCTCAATGAGAGCATAGACCTTGTCGTCATCTGCAACCCCAACAACCCCACTTCCGGGGCAATCCTGCGCAGAACCATGCGCAAAATCTTAGACGTCTGCAAACAGAATGATATTTTCGTCATGGTCGACGAGACTTATGTGGAATTCGCAGACAACTACAAAGACATTACTTCCGTCCCACTAACCGCATACTACAACAATATCGTCATCCTACGAGGCACTTCCAAATTTTTCGCCTGCCCCGGGCTTCGTCTGGGCTATGCCGTGACCGGCAACCGCGATTTAATCAAGGAAATTAATACAAGAAAAAATCCCTGGACCATCAACTCCCTGGCTGCAATTTCAGGTGAGATTATGTTCCGGGATTCCTCCTACATTGCGCAGACCCAATCCCTGATTTCTCAGGAACGCAAGCGGGTCTACGAGATTATTACCGGCGACAGCAGATTCAAGGCTTATCCGCCCAGCGGGAATTTCATGCTGGTACGCCTCCTTGATGACGCCCTGTCCTCAGAGCTGCTGTTCGACCGTCTGATCCGGCAGAAAATGATGATCCGTGACTGTTCCACGTTTCCGTTTCTAGACAATAAATACATCCGTTTCTGCTTTATGGCTCCAGAGATGAACGATAAGCTCCTCTCCTGCCTGCTCAGTAAAAACTGTTGATAATCAGGTTTACCACTACAATGATAAGAAAACATATAATGATAAATGCGCAGCCCCTAAGAAATTCCTTCATACTTTAATACTCCTGCGTTACGCTCTTATATGTAAGCTGTTCTCCTGCCACGTCAAAGACAGCATACGTCCGATAAGTTCCTCTTTGCGTCAGGGTATAATCCTTCCCCAGGGTCTTACTCCCTGTGTTGCTGGACTCCACCCAGGAGACTTTGGTCTTCCACTCGCCGTTCTCCTTGCGCTGCAGTCTCATGGTCACCGTCACATGGCAGACTTTTTTGGCAACCGCGCTGGCATAAACGTGGGCATTGTCCCCTTTAATTACAAGGTCAGCCGTAATAGCCGCTGCATTAACATACTGCGGGTCAATGCCGTCCCCTCCTCCAATCTGCACATTCCTGACAGCACCTGGATATTCTGCCTGCCCCAAGTTCCTAACAGCCGCATAGCTGCTGTTCATAGGCAGGAACAGGAGGGAGGCAGCCAGCGCCAGTGACGTCAGCAATCTTGCTCTCATTTTCCGTTTCATCTTTTGTTCTCCTTTCCAATCGTGACTAAAAATATTTTTCCCCCTCTATAAATAGTAACAATCCAAAAAGGCAAAACGTGACGTATTTTGCCGATATTTTTATAATTTCATCACTTTTGACAAAACCAGACATAGATTCAGTCATTTTTTCCACGAACCTGACAGCTATTTTTAGACTTCTGCGCCATCTATAGAACAGTTAATCATCCCAACAGTAATGATTCTTACTGTTCTACTCTGCCACTTGTAGATTTTCCGCCAGTTTCAGGAACTCGTCTCTGGACAAATAACCAGTAATCACTACCATATATTCTTTATCGCAAAGAACCAGATTACTCATATCTAAATCATCAACATAATACCCCTCAAAATCACCAACTTCTATTCGATTGATATCTTTTCTACCCGCAGTAAGATTACCTATATTTCCGTTGTCTTTCTTACTTTGTCGAACTATCAACATATTTCCATTTTTATCAACATATGTTATCATATAAACGCCTACATCCTCGTCAAATTCTTCATCTACAACTCTATAACCTTTCGGTATCTCAGCTAGTTCATACTTATGAAATACTTCCTCAGATACCCCTGCTTTATCCTCCCTGTTCTGCACTTCCACATAATCTCCATGCTGTTGCATCCAGTTATCATGCAGCCAGATAATGATAGGATTTGTACCGCCAGCAGTCATGCCGAACACCAGCACCATAATTGCTGCCATGACAACCACCGCCTTCTTGGAACGGATTGGGCGCAGCAGCTCCAGCAGGGAAAATTTTGCGGCCGGCTCTTCCGTGGGCGTCTCCGCGGCGCACAGCAGCTTCTCCATATTGCGCTCAAACCTTGCTGAGAATTGATGCTTAGGAAATTCCTGCGGGCGTTTTGCATAATCCTCCGCTACCATCTTCTCAAAAGCCTGCTTCAAAAGCCTGTCCAGCTCTTCGTCTCCGCTGTCCAGGCTCTCGATGCCTTCCAGGCTTTCTACGCCATCCTCCCCCACACTTTCCATCGTATCCATGCCATTCATGTCTTCCATTTTATCCATCCCCTTCATATTGCTATTACCCCCTATATCATTCCTACACTCTTTGCTTCCCTTATCCTCTGTGCCATTCATACCATTCATGTTATTCATATCATCCATGCCTCCATGCCATTCATGTTGTCCATGATTCATATCATTCATGCTATTCATGCCATCCCGTTTGTTCAATTCATTCAGAATCTTACCACGTATCTCCTTTTTAGGCAATGGGAAGCAGCGAAATTAAGAAAGTCTTCAAAAACCAGGAATACACGCCAAATCAGATATCCATATACCGCGAACATTCATCCTAATATTCTCTTGATTGAAAAAATTCACACATAAATTATTAAATTTTTATAAAAATCGTCATGTTTTGCATATTTCGGCTGTTACTATTAATGTAGGGTAGTATTTTACTATATATTGCAGGAAGCCCCCAGGACGGTTTCTGTCCTGAGGGCCTCTTGCTTTTTCTCCTTCTAGCGGAAATACCTTTTTACGCTAAAGCGTGAAATTATCTTCCTATAAAAGAAAAATAATATGCGTACACTACCACGCGAATGTGTGAAAAATTTGAATCTGGTCAATATAGATGTTCATCATAAAAACCAACAAAATCCTCGAACAACTCCAAGTCCAAGGAATTACACCATTTCTCCCTGTCAAGGTTATGGTATATATAATCGGCTTTATTTTCCGAAAACCGTTCCTTATTTTCCGCAGCATCATAGTCATAGTCAAGCGTTTTGAGCCATTCATCAAATTCCGCATTAAACTTATTGTAATATGTTTCGTTATTGAAATAGTTATGTCCTTTATTCTCAAAGGGAATAAAACTAAAGCGGGAATCGTCCTTGTACTTTTCATAATAAGTTTCGTAACCGTATTCGACCGGAACAACTTCATCATCGAAACTGTGTACAACCATAACAGCGGCATTGCTCTTTGAAAAGCCGTCCAACGCAGTATTTGAGGCATACTCCCCATATTGAATCCTCTCATGCAACTTCACAAACGGTAACATCAAATAAATACCATTCCCTACCTGTTTTTTTCCCTCTGCTTCAAACAAATTTAGTGAAGTGTTAAAACCCGAACATGCTATAACAGCTTTTACTTCGGGGTGGTATGTAAGTACGTTGCAGACACTGTACCCGCCCCAGCTATGCCCAAATAAAACGATTGGCAGGCTTGGGAAATTCCCGCTTTCTTCCACAAATGTGATTGCATAGTCAAGGTCTATTACTCCCTGTGGAAGTCCTCCGACTCCTTCTCCCTCGCTTTCATCATTTCCCGTAGCATCATAGGCAAAAACATAGTATCCTTGACGGGCAAAATAATCCGCGCAATTCATGTAAGAATTATGACCGCCTCCGCCAAAGCCATGCGCCATTACAATGATACCACGCTGGTTTTCTCCAGAACTATACATATATCCCGCCAGTTTCTGCCCTTCATTGGAACTAAACTCATAGTTCGTACACTGTAATCCGTCAAAATCATCAACATACAGCATAAGTGGTTCATAGCTCTCAAATCGCTGATTAAAATTCTCGTTATACACCATTACAGTCAATGCCCAATCGCCGGCAATTATTAGCACAGCCACGATAGATAATACAATAAAGAAAATCTTTTTCTTCTTAGATTTCGGTTTCGTATTTTTCATATTCATATCCTTTTTTACTAATTATTGTGTAGGAAAATCCCGATTGAGAAATCCAATAATTTAAAGGTAACATCAGATGTTATATTTTCTCATTACATTCTCCGTTAACCCTTAGAAATACTAACTTTTCTGTAAGTGAGTTTTCCCTTATGCATTCCCTTGTGCCATATCGCTTTACAAGGCTTTGTGAACTTTCATAAGGGAAAAAATAAGGGGAAGAACATCCTATAACACATTATAACATAATATGGATGGACTGTGTGAACTGAATGAAATGCTTTTTTATAATTATGGTAATTTCTATAGACTGATTGCTCTTGGCAATCTGTCCGTATTATCTCATT
>CAJUFQ010000043.1:5542-19634 GCA_910585625.1 uncultured Lachnospiraceae bacterium | reverse complement strand
CAGTCCCCCATTTTCATTGCAAGCTGTGATATCCCTTCATGGTTCGTTGAAAATTGTATAGTGAATTGGTACAGAGAACAGCAGGAAAGCCTTAAACCTTGTCTTGAATCAATTTATGAACAGTGGATTGAATGCAAAGAAAAAGAGACCAGCATGGCAAACGCAAACAAATTAACATATGTTTGGAATAAGTATTATAAAGACACGCCAATTGTTTCCATACCATTTGAAGACATGACAGCCGGACATATGAAAGACTGGTTTCTGTCTGTGATTTCACAAAAGCAACTGACGCACAAGCAATTTAAAGAAATGAAGTCTGTTATTAATATGATGTATGATTATGCAATTTCATACAATTACACAACAACTAATATTCCAAGGCAAATCAGAGGGTTTTCAGATAGAATATTCCAGGAAGAAACAGCAAAACCAATATCTGAAATTGTTTATGATTCTGCCGCTAAAAATGATGTTATCCACAAAGCCTTAAAGCAGTATGAAAAGACAGGAAATACAGCTTATCTTGCCGTATGCTTAAATTTTACACTTGCTCTTAGGGTTGGTGAATTGGTGGCATTGACTACCTCATGCATCAATGATGATGGTACTATTGACATTATCAGAGAAGAAGTCAAAACATACATAAAAGATGACAATGGAAAATTACACCGCAATGGATATGAAGTTGTAAACCATACCAAGACTCAATGTGGAATGAGAAAGCTGATATTGACAGAAAATGCAAAGAAATATATCCAGATGGCTATTGACAGGAATAGAGAGCTGGGCATTTCAGATGGAGATTATATCTTCCTCAATAAGAAAGGCAGCAGAATACACGATCATGCTATTAACAATGTATTAAGAAGATTAAATGGCGTTAGGAATGAAAAAGATGCCTTTGTAATCACTGATAGACCTAGCGGCAATCATGCAATTAGAAAAACCTGTATTTCAGAACTACACGACTCCAAGCTATTGTCAGATGATACAATTAAAACCTTTGCAGGACACAAAGACATTTCAACAACACAAAAATGCTATATCCATCAGGTAAAACCAATCACAGAATATGCAGATGCATTTAAAAATGTTTTTGATGTTTCATAAGAAGTGTAACCAAATGTAACCAATTTACAAGTAAAAATAAAAAGCGGGAAGCCTTTATTTTCAGGCTTCCCAGAGCTTAATCCAATGCGGAAGATGGGACTTGAACCCACACGTCTATACAGACACAAGATCCTTAGTCTTGCCTGTCTGCCAATTCCAGCACTTCCGCAGACAATCTTAAATTGCCATGTCGTCTTGACGACTTAAAAATAATAACAAATCTCGACGAAATTGTCAATATATAATTCAAAATTTTTTAAATGTATTGTGAAAAATTCGTACAAGCACACTTTCCCTGTTTAGTCCAGCGGGCTAAACAGTAACGCTGATAATAAATAAGTAATAATTGTCTTTCTCATCCATGCTGAATTCACGGAGCAGCGTCAGCTCTTTATGCAGACGAAGCTGTTTTTTCACATAATTCTTCTCATTGGAATACAGCATCATTTTCCCCTGAGCGTTCAGCATTTTTACCGCTTTCTCAAAAAATGCCGCATAGAACGCGTCCTGCTGCTCCCTGCCCTTTTTTCCCCGGTCTGGCAGATCCGTGATAATCTCATCGAATAGGTATTTATGGGTAAACTCAAAAAAATCCCGATTGATGTAATAGACTTCGCTGCCGGCAAGTTCCGTATTCTCCTTGGCTTTGGCAATCGCCTCCCCGAAAATGTCAACCCCATACATCACTTTCGCCGGGCAGATCCTCTCCCGTTCTATCAGCATGGTTCCCACCCCGCAGAACGGATCCAGGACTAGCGCCCGCTCCTGCATATAAGGCCTTGCCAGCCGTGCAATCAGCGCGGCCTGTTCCGGCTTTATGGAAGCTGCCACCGTATTCTTGCGGTACGCAAAACGTTCTTCCCCAAATGTATACAGTTTCAGCAGCGGCAGGAACTGCCCTTCCCGGTTCTCCATCAGGCGGATTTCCAGCTCATAATCGGATGGGGAATTCTTAAGCTTTCCCGTTGTCTCCTGTTCCAACGCAAAACTGCATTTCTTAATAAATATACCGCGCTGTTCCAGAGGCCTTGGACTGTGCAGCGACAGCCGGAAATAAAAACTGTCCTCTGCCTCATGCGCCTTCTGCAGCAATTCCAGCAGATTGGATTCCGCCAATGCTTTTGCCGCCTCTTTGTAGCCTCCAGGGATTTTCTTCACATTCAACGGAAACAGCGATTCCCGGTATGTAGGAATCCGCAGGACAGACCTTAAGCGGCTGGTATAGACGCGCACCCCGCTTTTTAAGACGGTAATCTTTCCCTCTTTTATCTGTTCCGCCGTTATCTGCTGGTACTGCTTACCGGTCGTGAGGATTACATCCCACGCATTGTCATATCCCTGGAAACAGTGTTTACAGTGAATCGTATATCTGTCTACAAGCTTGCGCAGGGCGGAAAGTTCCTCCCGGATATGCTTTTCTTCTTCCTCTGCCGGACGGTACTGCTCGAGCTGCAGCAGGCGTTTCTTTAACTGCGTGCTGCACGCGGAACAATCAAGCTCCATCAGCGCCTTAAGATAATCGCTTTTCACAAATAACTGCTGTTCCCTGCCATAAGCTTCGTACAATGGGAGGGCGTTCTCATCCTGTCCGAGCCTCCCCAGGATGATTGCCGTATTCTTGCGCACTTTCGGCTCCGGATGTTCCAAAAGCCCTGTGAGGAGGCTATAGTCCCCATCCAACAGCGCAAGCAATTCCTTCTTTGCCGCCCCTTCTTTCAGTTCCTGCTTGATATCTATCAGATTTTTCCTTAAATCCTGCCCCATTCTCAGAGATTCATATTGTTGTCTTATCATATTTGCTCCTGTCCTTCTGTTCTATATTTTAAACATTGTCAATCCTAATCCCATGCTTCCCTAAGTCAGATATCCAGGGAAACATGGCTATTTTCCCCATTGCTCACGGAAATCAAACAACGACATCTGCCCATCCGCAAATGACCTCACATCCCTTTCCCGGATTACGTCTCCCTCCTCTATCTCCCCAAACAGCAGCGGAGACCGGGGATTATGCCTGCTAAAATGATGCGCCACGCTCCCTGCATTATAATTTGCATAACAGTACAAGCAGCCGTTTTTGCACGTATTGTACGCCCCGATATCTATGCTCTCCACGCATCCGCATCTGCTTCGCTGATTCTTGTCTTTCCCTACGTTTAATTTACAGTTCCCCATTTTTTCAAAACGCTCTTTGTCAATACAATGGGCAGGGAACACCCCTGCCTTGCGAAAATCCAGTTCCTCGGCGCAAACATCCAGCGATATCCTATATTTCTTTGCCGTCTCGGCAAACCGTTCCAACAGTTCCGCCTGCCGCCGCGCGGCAGGCGTCTGCAACTGCAATGCCTCCGCGTTGCGCCGTGTATTTCTATACATATCAAGAAAGCTTACGGTACATGTTTCCGTAAACTGTGCAAGCTTTGCGGCAAGCGCTTCAAAATATCTGCAATGGTAATCCATCGTATATGTCTCGTTAAAAAATATCGGATCGTATCTCCAGACTACGTTTTCCTTGCCAATCTCCCTGGACAGCTGCCGGAATGCCGGTATGACCGTCCTGTTTTTCGACGGGAGGTTCCTCTCAACCTCCGGCCCATAGGCGGTCAGGGTAAATTGGAAATAATAATGGTATAATCCCAGCCTGTCCAGCTTTCGTATCATAGGGACAGGATTCTTCGTCCAGAACACGATTCCGTCAACCGCCTCCGGCGACAGGCTGATACGGCTGATCTGACGTGCATCCCACGGATTTCTGACCAAGACATAGCCTTCTTTCAGCCTGTGAAAAAACCAGTCGGAATAATACGACGGAATGTCCGTCCGTCTGCTTGCACTTACTATCATCCGCATCCTCCCCAGATAAAACCAACGTTACTATGCCCTATTATAACTGAAATGTATGGTTTCTTCTACCGTATTTTTTGATTTTACCCTCATAACTTACACCCCCATCCCTGCTCTTTTACATAATCTTCCATTTTATTAAAATCCACCGCACGGAAATCACCATACTAGCACTTGACTTTAGCGTGCTAACTTGTTAGTATATTGGCGTAGCTTTTAATACGGACGGTGCATCGAAATATACGCCCTGTCCAACATATTCAACGAAAGGGAGATTTATCCATTATGAAAAAGATTCTCGTACTTATGTTATCATTAATTATGGCATTGTCATTGGCTGCTTGCGGCAAATCCGGTGAGGAAGCTTCCGGCGACGCCAAAGACAGCGATGTGGCTTATGTGAAAGACAAAGGCGCCCTGGTCATCGGCATCACAGATTTTGAGCCGATGGACTACAAAGATGAGAACGGCGACTGGATTGGTTTTGACGCAGATATGGCAAAGGCATTTGCTGAAAGCCTCGGCGTGACCGCAGAATTCGTGGAAATTGACTGGGACAATAAAATCATGGAGCTGGACGGCAAGACCATTGACTGCGTATGGAATGGGATGACGCTTACCGATGAGGTGACAAGCTCCATGGAATGCTCCAAGGCATACTGCAACAACGCCCAGATTGTCATCGTACCCAAAGACAAAGCCGATCGGTACCAGGATACAGACAGCCTGTCTGACCTGACTTTCGCCGTGGAAGCAGGAAGCGCCGGGGAAAAACAGGTTTCCGCACTGGATCTGAATTATACGGCTGTGAAAGCACAGGCAGACGCATTGATGGAAGTTGCCGCCGGAACGTCTGACGCCGCTGTCATTGATTCCCTGATGGCTGCAGCCATGGTAGGCGAAGGAACCAGCTATGCAGATTTGACCTACACTGTCGGACTCAATAACGAAGAGTACGGCGTCGGCTTCCGCAAAGGTTCTGATTTAGCCAAAGCATTAAATGATTTCTTTGCTTCCAGCTACAAAGACGGCAGCATGACAGAGTGTGCCGAGAAATACGGCGTCCAGGCTGCCATCATCGAGCAGTAGAAAAAAGGCGGTAACACGAATGGATCAGATTTTAGAACAACTTCCAATCGTCCTGAGAGCATTGAACATCGGCTTTCTGCAGACGTTAAAACTTTTCTTCGTGACGCTTATCGGCGCATTTCCGCTGGGACTGATTATCGCTTTCGGCTCTATGTCCCGCTTTAAGCCCTTAAGCTATTTCACGAAATTCATTGTCTGGATTATCAGGGGAACGCCCCTGATGATTCAGCTTTTGATTATCTATTATTTTCCCGGACTGGTTTTACATAACCCCATCTGGGGCGGCGGCGAAAGCGGACGCTTCCTTGCCGCTTCCGTCTCCTTCATTTTAAATTATGCCTGCTATTTCTCGGAGATTTACCGCGGCGGGATCCAGGGCGTGCCGGTCGGCCAGGAGGAGGCCGGGCTGGTGCTTGGCATGACAAAAGGGCAGATTTTCTTCAAAATTACGCTGCTGCAGATGATTAAGCGGATTGTCCCGCCCATGTCTAACGAAATCATCACGTTGGTAAAGGACACTTCCCTGGCCCGCATCATTGCCCTGCAGGAAATTATCTGGGCAGGGCAGGCGTTCATGAAAGGCTCGCAGGGTATCTCGGGAGCCATCTGGCCGATGTTCTTCACGGCGTTTTATTATCTGCTGTGGAACGGCGTCCTGACCGTCCTCCTTGGGCGATTAGAAAAGAAATTGGATTATTTCAAATAGAGGAGAAGAGACATGCCAATCTTAGAAGTAGAACATATCCGCAAATATTTTGACCGCACGGAAGTGCTGAAAGACATCAGCTTTTCCCTGGAACAAGGACAGGTCGTCTCCATCATCGGTTCCTCGGGCAGCGGCAAGACCACTCTGCTGCGATGCCTGAATTTCCTGGAACGTCCCGACAAGGGCGTAATTCGCGTGAATGGGGAGACCTTGTTTGACGCGGACGACGCAAAGACGCAGCAGGAATCGGAAATCCGCAAGAAACGGCTGCATTTCGGCCTCGTATTCCAGTCGTTCAACCTGTTCCCGCAATACACGGCGTTGCAGAACGTGATGCTGGCCAAAGAGCTGCTGGCGAAGGAGCTTCCCAACTACAAGGCAGACCGCCGAATCATCCACGAGAAGATTGAGGCGCAAGCCAAAGAACTGCTGGCGCAGATGGGCCTGAGCGACCGCATGGCCAATTACCCGCACCAACTTTCCGGCGGGCAGTGCCAGCGTGTGGCGATTGCGCGTGCGCTCGCGCTGCAGCCGGACATCCTCTGTTTTGACGAGCCGACTTCCGCCCTCGACCCGGAGCTGACCGGGGAGGTCTTAAAGGTCATGAAGGAGCTTGCCGAGCAGAATACCACGATGGTCATTGTCACCCATGAGATGGCGTTTGCCCGGGATGTGGCCAACCACGTGATTTTCATGGACGACGGCCATATCCTGGAGCAGGGAAATCCCGCCGAGGTCTTCGAGCATCCGAAGGAAGAGCGTACCCGGCAGTTCCTGGCGCGGTTCACGCAGGGATAACAAGCGGGAGGCCCGCCATCTTTTGGCAGGAGCCTCCCGGCAAAATACGCTGCAAGTTTTCGATTGTACGATTCTGTGTTCATGCAATCATCTGCTGATAATCACGCTACCCTTCCGGCTCTTGCCCGGATTCTTCCATCTGTTCTTCCAGCCACGACCTGAATTCGCCGTCTGACTCCCACTTATTATATGTGAATTCCATGTTGTCAAGCGCCGTCTTCGTATACGGATGGCCTTCCCCCAGCGTGGACAGAAAAACCTTATATGCTTTCAGGTTATAAACCAACGCATACTCATACTTTCCCTGGCTCTCATATATCCCTGCCAGGTTATGATAGATTAAGGCAACATCAGGATGCCCCTTTCCCAATATCTTTTCTGCTATCCGTAAGCTCTCCTGATACAAATATTCTGCTTCCCGGTATCTCTCTCCTTGTTCATACAGTCCTGCCAAATTGTTTTGGTACATAGCCACATTAGGATGCTCCTCCCCCAACAACTTTTTCATAATCTGCAGGCTCTTTTCTAACAGCTTTTCTGCTTCCCGGTATTTCCCCTGAGACCGATACACCTCTGCCAGATTATTATAGCTTGCTGCCGTGTCCGGATGCTCCTCTCCCAACAGCTTTTCCCTTATCTGCAGGCTCTTTTTTAACAGCTTTTCCGCTTCTCGATACCTCCCCTGTTTCTCATATATCCCGGCCAGGTTATGATAAGCTACCGCTGTGTCCGGATGCTCCTCTCCCAACAGCTTTTCCTTTATCCGCAGGCTCTTTTTATACAGCACTTCTGCTCGCTGGTACTTGCCCAGTTTCTCATATATCAGAGCCAAATTATTATAGCCCGCAGCCGTACTCAGATGCTCCTCCCCCAGCGCCCCTTCCTTTATACGCAGGCTTTTTTCGTATAGTCCCTTAGCTTCCAGATACTTTCCCTGGCTTTCATATACACCGGCCAGACTGTCATACATTGTGGCTGTATCCGGATGCTCCGCGCCGTTTACGTTCTCATATATTTGGAGGCTCTTCTTATACAGCTGCTCTGCTTCCCGGTATCTACCCTGACCTTTATACACGTGCGCCAAGTTATAATAGCTTACAGCTGTACGTGGATGCTCCTCTCCCAGCACGCGCGCCGTTATCTGCAGGACTTTTTTATACAACTCTTCCGCTTCCCGGTATCTGCCCTGGCTGAGGTACACCTCTGCTAACTCATCTTCTATCCCTATCACTTCCACATGCCCTGCTCCCAGAAGCTTCTCCTTCAGCTGCCTCGCTTGCAGCAAAAGCTTCTCACTCCGGGCATACTGCGCGTTCTCACGTGCATCCCTTGCCTCTGCAAGCAAAGCGTCGGCCTCTGCCATCTTCTGCCTGGGATTCCCAGTTTCTCCTCCCGGCTCTTCTTCCAAATCCGGCATGGCAGGCAATGTCTCCTGGTTTTCCTGCGGGTAGCCGCAGAACGTAATCCGAAGCTTGACGAACGAATAGAAGTCGTATGCCTTGGTCGCCAGAAGGTCGTCCCCATAGGGCGTAACCAGGAAAATGATATTCTTCTCCAAAGCTTCCAGCATGTCCCGGCTGAAATTCAGGCGTTTGAGGCTCTCTTCATCCTGCAGCGCAAGCTGGAAATTCGCCACCAGGAACACCTTCGTTTCGGGGAACTCCGCGACCCACTGCTGCAAGTCGCGGAACGCGTAATTCCCGGGACGGCGTCTGTAATCATAGACTTCCACTGCTCCCTGTTTGTAAATTTCCACAATTTCCTGCTGCATAGATTCATCGACAATCACCAGGAACAGGCCCTGCTCCGATTTATTCACGATCCAGCCCAAAGTCTGGTATCCTTCCTGGTTACTGTCCGCCATCATTCATCAGCCCCTGTTCCTGTAAGAATTGCACGACCAACGGGTGGACGTTGTGCCACCGCCTGCCATTATATTCCAGCACTACCGTTGCCTGCAGCATCTTCAGCAGCATCTCCTTGTCCTCAATCCGCTCCCTGTTGCCCTGATAAATGTTCAGCAGGAACTGGTAGTCCTTCTCTTCAATCCGCCTGGTCAGGGAGGTCTTTTCCTCCTCCAGGGCATAATCCGCATCTTCCATGGAAATGCTCCCGCTGTTCCTGCGGTTCGCCCGTTTGGCCGCTGCATTGATTACGCGGAACAGATCCCGGAGGGAACCTCCCGTATACCGAATCAGTTTTTCCAGGACGTCCGCTTCGAATAAGGCCAGGCTGGCGCGTTTCTCCACTACGTCACGGATAATCGCCAGCCCTTCCTGGAACGGCTGTCCGTCTATGGTCTCAATCTTAATCATCGGCAGCGTCTTGGTGATGAAATAACTTTCCATCGCCGCAAACTTGGCGTCATACGACAGCGCGATGGGGAAGGTATAGATGACAGGGAACGCCATCCCGGAAAGGATGGCCGGATAATTGTAAAATACCGTCCAGGCGTCTTCTGGATCCAACCTGTCTAAGTCTTCAAAAATGATGATTGGCCGCTTTCCCCCTGCCGCATCGGTGATTCTATCCGCCACATCCCTTAATATCCGCATCCACTCGCTGGAACGGACATTGATTTTCTGCCGGTACTCTGTCCTGGTCTGCTCATTGTACTTCAAATCCGTCTTAATCCTCGCAAACACATCCAAGACGCCTGCCAGCAGCCCTTTTGTCCCCACGGACATCCCGGACTCCAGAGAGGCCTCTTTTGCTTCCTGGGAGATTACCGTCTGCGTCCCCTCCATCCAGAAGTCCTCAATCTCCTCCAGCACGCGCCGTTCCGGCACGCATCCCGCCTCCTCGGAAATCTCCAGCAACGCCTCCCCCATGAGGATGAACAGATCGTAATGCACGATATTGAATAAATCAAGATCCCCGCTGCAGTGGATGGTCCTCACATAATAGCCTTCCTCCATGAGCCGTTCCGTCATCCGGTTCAGCTCCGTACTCTTGCCGCATCCCCGATGCCCGAGCAGCAGGCAGGCGTTTGCGCCTTCCGGCTCCCGGCAAATGTCATAAATATCTTCTATCGGGGAGACATACTTATCGCCTGTGCGGTATTCCATCGTATCTTCACAGTAAAACTCCGCCATCTGCTCCCCCTGCAGCGGAGCCGCGGAAAAGGCGTTGAAGATTTCCAATATCTGATTTGCATATTTCATGAGAAAACTCCTTCTTAGTCTGTCTATTTCTTCCTCCTGGAGCAGGAGGCTGATGGGAAACCAGCCTCCCCCTGCCGTTTCTTATTCGCAGGGATATTCCAGCCCCCACTGGCCGCGAATCTGGTCCATCAGTTCCATGACCCGCAAAATCTCGCTGTGGGGCATCTCCTCACACTCCGTCCTGCCCGCCTCAATCGCCTTGATGCAGGACAGCACTTCATATTCATAGCCATTAATCTGCCGGGGAACCTGATGGCGGATTGTCAGCCTGCGCTGTAAATCGTAGACACGGATTTCCTCGCAGTTGTTGATATTCTGCACTTCCAGATAACCCTTGTCGCCGCTGATGACGCCCTGGCGGTCTGTCTGGGCCAGCATATCGCTGTGCAGCACCGCCATCTTGCCGTCCTCAAATATCAGCGTCATGCTGTTCATCCAGTCCACGCCCCTGGGAGACATAACAGCGGATGCGTGTACTTCCTTCACCGCCCCATGGAACGCCATCAGCGCGAAATTCAGCGGATATACGCCCAAATCCAGCAGGGCGCCCCCGGCCAGTTCGGGATTTTGCATCCGCTCTACGTGCGGAAGGATATAACCGAGGTTTGCCGTCAGGGATGTCACGTTGCCAATCGCCCCCTCCGCCAGGATATCGTCAATCATCTTGCGGCTCGGCATATAACGCGTCCAGATTGCCTCCGCCAGAAGCAGGCCCTTCTCCTCGGACAGCCGAATCAGTTCCCTGGCCTGCCTGGCGTTGACGGTAAAGGCTTTCTCCACCAGCACATGCTTGCCATGTTCCAGGCATAATTTGGCATGTTCATAATGGTGGGAATGCGGGGAAGCCACATAGACAAGCTCTGCCTCCGGGTCTTCCGCCAGCTCCTGATAGGAACCATAGGCTTTGGCAAATCCCCATTCTTTCGCAAATTCTTCCGCACGTCCATAATCCCTGGACGCCACGGCGTAACGCTCTATTTTCCCAATCTCCGACACCGCCCTCGCCATGCTGTGGGCGATATGTCCCGGAGCTAAAATTGCAAATTTCATACTATGGAATCTCCTTTCTTAGTCCTGCTTCTCAAATGCTTCTATCATGCACGTATATTGTTTCGATTCGTTTTCATACATTCACTCCTATCAGATCGGTCTTGTCAAAATACCAGACATACGGATACTTTTCCAGCAGTTCCCACAATACCCTCCGCTTGAACAGCTCAAGCATTTCCGGCATATTCTCCGTCCTGCTTAAAAATTCCTGCATATTGGCTACAATCGTGTCATACTGATTCAGATTCCTGGAAAAGCTTTCTTCCCCTGCAATCTCAAATCCTGCAAAAAGCCGCTGTGAATCACAGCCCCTGCTGTAATATGCCGCCAGCATATCGGCGGCTGTAGATTTTCCAAACCGCCGCGGACGGCTGACGCAGAGATATTGCTGCGCCGTATTTAACCTCTCGTTCGTGAACTTAATCAACCCTGTCTTGTCAGCATAAATTTCCGACTGCACTGTGCGCTGGAATTTTTTATTATCTGGATTGAGGTAACTGCCCATATCTCCCGCCTTCTTTGCTATAAGTTTCATTTTATCATGGCTAGCTGGCCCTTTCAACCGAAACTTCCCAAAAAAGCTGGGCAGCCATAAAGCCGAAACCTTATAGCTGCCCATATTTGATTGGTGAAAGACTTCCTTACTTTACCCGCTATACCCCTCCATATGTTCCCTTCGTATCGCGCTTCACCGCATAGAGGACTTCATCCGCTTGGCGCAGGAGCTCAGATATATCAATATTCGCGTCCGCCGTGCAAGCATACCCGGCAGATGCGCTGATTGCCCTGCACTCCGTCTCCGAGAGGCTTACCTGGTTCTCCCTGAGCCTGTCATAGAAAACGTCCAGGTATTTTTCTACCTCATCCCTGCCTTGGCAGCCGAAAACCATCATGCAGAACTCATCCCCGGAACGCCTTGCCGTCAGGAAATGCTCGTCAGGCATGGAATCCATGACGGCGGAAAAGCTCTGAAGGTAACGGTCGCCAATGTCATGCCCATAAGTATCATTAATCCCTTTGAAATAATCAAGGTCTAACATAACTGCAGCGGCGACTTCCCCTTCCGGCATCGCCCGCAGCGTTCTTTCCGCCAGATACTTGAAATGCTGGAATTTATACAACCCGGTCAGCGGGTCATGCGTATTTTCATAACGCATCCGCTTCTTCTCCATGATATCCGCTGTGACGTCCGTAATCACGCCAAGCTTTCCCTCCAGGGACTCAGACATATGGATGCGTACATACTTCTCATCATTAATCTGGTATACGTCTGTCTCCCCCTCAATAGGATGATGGGTTATCTTCCGGATATATTTATCAAATGCATCTGCATCCTTACAGTATGCGGCAACTTCTTTATTGGAAATGCCAAGCAGTTCTCCTGCCCCTAAAGTGACAAAGACATAATTAGCCCCATTTTCATACTCAAAAGCCGCCAGCGGTATGCCGCTGATCTCAATGATTGCAGATATCCTGTTCGAGAGGCTGACAATGCTTGTCACCATCGTGTTGATCCCTTTGCTCAATTCCTCAAACTCACGGTTGCCGCCCACGGACACCAGGGTATCAAAATTGCCGTCCGTAATTGCGGACAGGTTCTCGTTAATCTGGTGTATGCCATCAATCACCTTGCTCCTGACAAGATAATTCAGAAGCAGTATGACGGCCGCCTCTATGAACAGCATATAAACAAGCTTAAGCAAAGTATCTTCTAAAAGCCTCTGAAAGAGAACTTCCGCAGGCAAGGCCGCGCAAATCAGCGCTTCCTCGTATTCCTGACTGACTACATACATCTTCCTGCCATCCTGCCCAATTTTATATGCGCCCTTTGCACACTCCTCCAGAGACCCCAGCTGGTAGCAGTCCGCGTCAAATGCCCTGTCAAACCCTTGGGAATGCCCTAAGACTGCGCCGCTTTCGCTGTCAACGACAAAAAACTCTTCCCCGATATCCGTTGGAAATCTCGAAAATATATAATCATAAGTATTCCTGGACTGTGCCTCCATCTGCCTTTTCGGCTCAAATCCCACTTGAACGACGCCCTTCTGCTTTTTCCTTCTCACTCCCACATACTGCCTGATTTCATTGTCTGCTGCGTTGGGCTGCGGCTCCTGGATAAGGTATGCGTCCTCGTCGTCGCTGTCCAAAAGCGCAAGGAACGGACGCGTCTGGTCATGCTGGCTCATGTCGAAACCAACATACCTGGACACGGAAGCAGACACGATGATTCCATTTTCATCTATGACATGGAGTTCATCCACATTCAGCAGCTGCGCAAGATACTTCATCTTGGACACGTCCATGGAGACCTCCTCCTGCTGATCGACCACATAAGCTGCCGCCCGGGCCCGGGTCAGATAGTCCTCGTCCAGATTCTTGTTCATCAGGGCAAGCTCCGTACGGTTGTTTTCCAGCGTATGTACCATCTGCTCAATCTTCGTCCGGAATGTCTTAAACTGCTGCGCCTCCATCGTGTGCATATTCAGAACTGTATTGATGACAAGTATCAGGAGAATGGCTGACGTCATGATGACAAGCACATATTTAATAAATGTTTTCTGCATAAGGAACCCATCTCTTTCTCTCAAGTTAATTGCAAAATCATTATATCACGGCCATCCCAGCCTTATAATTCCCGTTTTTTCACAAAACACCCTAAATTTTCGCAAACAGCATGATACAAAAAATATCATCTTCACAATAACAGCCGAGATTCCCCCCTATCTTATCCGAAAAAGCCTTCACGCTCTGCATGCCCAGGCCATGCCCTTCCCCGGACGCGCTCTGCGGAAGCCCGCTTTGCGCATCGAGCGCAATTTCTTCCTCATATTGATTACGCACTTGGATAAACACATGCCCCTCCTCACAGCGGACTTTGGCCTCCACATATTTCTCTTTCCGTTCAAACCCGCTGACACAGCTTACCGCATTTTCTAGCAGATTGGCAACCACAGCGGCAAACTCATAATCACTGAAAGGAAGCTCCTTAGGTACCGCGGCTTCCATCTGCACCTTGACCCCAAGAGCCTGCGCCTTTTCCATCATGTGGGTGAGGATGGAATTTGTAATCATATTGTTACAATATTTCACTATTTTATTCTCATCGGAAGCAGATTTGATATGTTCCGTCAGCTTTTTGATTTCCTCGTATTCGCCTTGATCCAGCAGCGTGTCGATCATACCTGAATAATGCCGCATGTCATGCCGCAATATCTTCTGGCTCCGTTCTGACCGTTCCAACAGATAATACTGGTTCTCCAGCCCCCTGACATAAGACTCGAAAAACACATTTTTCCAATAAGCCCCCACCCGTTCCGATTCGCTCTGCAGA
>CAJUFQ010000043.1:0-5532 GCA_910585625.1 uncultured Lachnospiraceae bacterium | reverse complement strand
AGATACCTGAGCGCCACCATATACGATATGAACATGGTAAGGATAAAAAGGATGACGCCCAAAATATTCTGCGGGCTATCCTCTAACGTATATGGGAAAAATGCAAGGCAGGAAAAACTACAGTAGAAAAGCACGGGAATCAGGCATAGTTCCCACTTTCCCTCGATAGCTTCATTTTCCTGATACCTAAGCCCAATCTCCCTAATCCTGGCGCACAAGATAACCAGGATGCCGGCATGGACCGCAATGCTGCCTATCAGGGATATGGGTTCATTATTTGTCCAGATATTTAGGATTGTCGCCGCTATGCTCCCTGCTATCACATAGCTGGATGCGCTGAGTCCCATAAAAAATACCTTGCTCCCCCTCTTCCTGGCGATGAAAATCCCTGTGAACTGTGTCACGAGTATCTGCAATACGGTCACCAATACATAGCACAGGCTGCTGTCTGCAAAAATCTGCAGTTTGATGATGTCTGTGATATTCAGCGTGCAGAAAGATGCAAAGCAGATTCCAGCCGTCTTCGCCTTAGAGTAGCGATGCGCGATAAACAGATACATGAACAGCATCAGGAATATATGGCTTATCAAATAAGATATACTCTTGAAATACATGCCACTCCCCCTATCTATAGCAATCAGAGACAAACATCAGGTACTCTCTCTTAACCTCAGCAGCCCTATTCTTGCTGATTGGAATCCGCTTACCGCTCTCCATGATGACCTCTCCCTGTCCCAGCTTTTTTACATGGTTCATATTTATCAGAAATGACTTGTGGATGCGCAGGAAGCTTCTGTCCCCTGCTATCTCTTTAATCTCCTCATCAAATGATTTACGGATGAAAATGCTCCGTATATTTTCCTGGCCTGTCAGAAACACGTTAAGCGTCCGTGAATAGTTCTCAATATATTCAATCTTCGTATATGGCACGGTGACCGTACCTTCCTTCGTCTTTATCGGAAACAGCAGATGCTTCTCTGGTTTTTTATGGGACAGCGCAAAATCCATCGCCTCAAAAAAATGCTCTTCACTGACCGGCTTTAGGAGATACCGCGCCGCATGGACCCCATATGCCTCCAACGCAAAATCAGCAGAGGTAGTGGCGTAAATTATCACTCCTCCGCTGCCTGTCTGCCGAATTACGCTTCCTATGTCAATCCCTGTCTTTTCCGACATAATCATGTCCAGGATATAGACATCTGCCGCCCGGCCCTGAGAAATCTCTTCATACAAGGCGCAGGCATCCGTATATTTCTCCACGTCAAAACGGATGCCTGCAGCCATTTCCATATATTTTTTCAGCAACCGCTCAATCTGCTGCAAATCTTTCACGCAGTCATCGCAGACCACTATTTTCATAATGTCTTTCCCCCTGATGTCTCATAGATGCCCACGCCCGCGTACCTCCCAGCCACTAAATGACAGTCAGTATCCCTACTGATTTGAGCAGCAGGATTACCAGCAATACCGGCGCGACATATTTTACCATCACGATATAGAGCCTGCGCCTGCCAAACTTGGCTCCGCCCTTCTCTACCTCGTCAACGATGGTTTTCGGCTTTAATATCCAGCCGACCAGGATACAAGTGCCGATTGCTACCAGCGGCATGAAGAGGTTGTTGCTCAGGTAATCCATGATGTCCAGAATCTGCCCTACAGCTCCATTGGGCAGCTTAAGCTCAAAGTACCACTTGTTATAACCAAGGCACACTGCCACCCCGCCGAGAAGCGCAACGCCCATTTCAATGAGGGATGCCTTGAGCCTCGACAGATGGAATTTATCCATCAGGCTGGAAACCACCGCCTCCATTACGGAGATAGCGCTTGTTAAAGCAGCAAAAAGCACCATGGCAAAGAACAGGCAGCCCACCACATTGCCGACTTTGCCCATAGCTGCAAATACCTTCGGCAATGAGACGAACATCAGGCTCGGCCCGGATGCTTCCATCCCTTCCCTGCCCATGAATGTGAATACTGCCGGGATAATCATGACTCCGGCGAGGAATGCCACAACCGTATCGAATATCTCAATCTGGTTGATGGAGCGTACCAGGTTATCCTCATCCTTTACATAAGAGCCATAGGCCACCATGATACCCATGGCAACGCTGAGGCTGAAAAACAGCTGCCCCATGGCATCTAACAGCACTGTGAAAAAGCCTTTCACCGTAATCCCGCTGAAATCCGGCACCACATAGATCTTAAGGCCCTCAAGCCCTGTCCTGGTGACGCCCTGGGCATCCGTATGGGAAATCGTCAGTGAAAATACGGCAATCCCCACAACAAGCAGGATAAGCAAGGGCATTAAAACCTTTGAAAATTTCTCAATCCCGTTATTGACGCCAAGAATAATGACGATGGACACCACGGCAAGGAAAATTACCAGTAAAACCATCGGGGAAACGTCCTGCGTGATAAACCCGGTGAAATAGTCGTCTCCCGCAGCCTGCATACCCTCGCCCGTAAGGTAGGCAAGGAAATATTTTAACACCCATCCTCCGATTACGCAATAATATGGCAGGATGATGATGGGTACCAGACAAGCCAGAATCCCCAAAAATCCCCACTTAGGGCGCAGCTTGCTATATGCAGTCAATGGGCTCTGCTTCGTCTTCCTGCCAATCGCAATCTCAGTCACCAGCAGCGTAAAGCCAAAGGTCAACGCCAAGACCAGGTAAATGACCAGGTAAAGCCCTCCTCCGTCCTTTGCCGCCAAATAGGGAAACCTCCAGATGTTTCCCAGCCCTACGGCGCTTCCCGCTGCCGCCAGGACAAAACCAACTGAGCCTGAAAATGAATTTCTTTTTTGTTTTTCCATTGTTCTCTCCTATCCTTCCTGTACTTTATCTTCTATTGTACTTACTTTTCAGGCATTTTACAATCCTAACTTTCTCTGGTTTCTGTATTTTGTAGTTTTATAGCTGATATTATTGGCGCCAAAAGGGGCTGCCACGCGAATATATTTACTCGTTCAAAAGCTCTTGCCGCTTATGCGGCAAAGACAACATGGCTCCCGCCAAAATTAATGTAAGATTTCGGTCTTATTAACAAATAATTTATATTACAAAATTAGGAAAGCGCAAAAACTATGAAAAAGTAGACATTTTATTACAATTTTGTTAAAATGCTTATATAAAAAGAAAAGGAGAGTAAATAGAATGAATGAGAACAAAGAATTCAAACCTTTTGTTCCCGCTAACAAGACACTCCCGGAATTCACGGCGACTTCCATTATATTGGGAATCATCCTGGCAGTTATCTTCGGCGGAGCAAACGCATACCTCGGCCTCCGCGTGGGGATGACGGTATCAGCATCTATTCCGGCAGCGGTTCTTTCCATGGGAATCATCCGCATGATTTTAAAAAAAGATTCCATCCTTGAGAACAACATGGTGCAGACCATCGGTTCCGCCGGGGAATCCGTAGCGGCAGGTACAATCTTCACCTTGCCGGCGCTGTTCCTGTGGGCAGGCGAATGGGGTACTTCTTCCCCATCCTTGATTGAGATTGCCGTTATCGCATTTATTGGCGGCGCACTCGGTATCCTCTTCATGGTTCCGCTGCGGAAAGCGCTGATTGTGCAGGAGCATGGCACACTTCCGTACCCGGAAGGAAAGGCATGCGCCGAAGTGCTGATGGCGGGCGAAGAAGGCGGCTCAAAAGCCTCCACGGTATTTGCCGGCCTGGGCATTGCGGCAGCATACAAGTTCATCACAGACGGGCTCAAGACATTCCCCAGTGAGGTTCATTATGAAATCCCGGCATACAGAGGCTCCGGCATCGGCATGGATGTCCTTCCCGCACTGCTTGGCGTGGGCTACATCTGCGGGCCTAAGATTTCTTCCTACCTATTCTGCGGCGGTATTCTGGGCTGGTTCGTGTTAATGCCATTGATCGTGTTATTTGGCGGTGATATCGTTATGTTCCCGGCAGACGTCAGCATCGAGACCCTCTATGCAGACGGCGGCTCTTTCGCAATCTGGACAAACTATATCAAATACATCGGCGCAGGCGCAGTTGCATGCGGCGGCGTCATGAGCCTGATTAAATCATTACCGCTGATTATCAAGACCTTCCGTGAAGCTATGAAAGGCTTCGGCACGGGTGATGTCACGGACGAGCGCACCAACCAGGATCTGAATATCAAAGTAATCCTGATTGGCATTGCCATACTTACGCTTGCAATCTGGCTTATCCCGGTAATCCCCATCAACTTATTCGGCGCGCTCCTGATTGTCATCTTCGGCTTCTTCTTCGCAACAGTCTCCTCCCGTATGGTAGGACTTGTCGGAAGCAGCAACAACCCGGTTTCCGGTATGACGATTGCAACGCTGTTAGTATCCACCATCGCCTTAAAAGCAACCGGCATGACCGGGCAGCCCGGTATGACAGCTGCCATCGCTATCGGCGGCGTCATCTGTATCGTTGCGGCAATCGCAGGCGACACCTCACAGGACTTGAAGACCGGCTATATCTTAGGGGCGACTCCTAAGAAACAGCAGATTGGCGAGCTTGTCGGTGTATTTGCATCCTCACTTGCCATCGGCGGAGTGCTGTATCTGCTGCATCTGGCATGGGGCTATGGCACGCCGCAGCTCCCGGCTCCTCAGGCAACACTGATGAAGATGATTGTTGAGGGCGTTATGGACGGGAACCTTCCTTGGACCTTGGTTGGTATCGGTGCATTCATTGCGATTGTCGTAGAAATTCTGGGCATCCCAGTGCTTCCGTTCGCCATCGGTTTATATCTGCCCATCCATCTGAGTACACCGATGATGGTCGGCGGTATCGTGAAACTGATTGTAGAAAAGAAAAAGAATGCCAGCGAAAAAGAGAAGAAAGATGCAGATGCCAACGGCATACTGTTCTCCTCCGGCTTGATTG
Source organism: uncultured Lachnospiraceae bacterium (assembly GCA_910585625.1). Taxonomy (GTDB): domain Bacteria; phylum Bacillota; class Clostridia; order Lachnospirales; family Lachnospiraceae; genus Petralouisia. The sequence goes on along the minus strand of CAJUFQ010000043.1, from coordinate 648 downwards.
CAGGAGAAGGCCTTGTAGGTATCTTCCTTGCAATCCTGGCAATCATTCCATATAACGGCAGCAATATCGGCGACCTTGTCGGCTCTTTCCTTCCCGGAGCGATTCCTGTGCTTGCAGACCCTAACGTCGGCAACATCATAGGGCTTATTGCATTCGCATTGCTGACCTTCTCCTTATGGTCCTTCTGCTACCGTAAATCAAAGAAAGCGAAAGGTTAAGGCGAATCTGTGGGCAAAACGAAAAAAAATTTCATGGATTTCATTCCGGTCTGCAACCCGCAGTACACCTGGGATGCAGACAAGAAAGGCATTGTCACCGTCCATGTGGTGAACAAAGGCTTTTACAACTGGCTTGCGCAAAAGGTTTTCAAACGTCCCCGCATCAGCCATATATCGCTCGACAGATATGGGAGCTACGTCTGGCAGCAGATGGACGGCGCACGCGATGTACATGAGATATCCAAGCTTGTATCCGCACAGTTCGGCGAAGAAGCCGAGCCTTTGGTTCCACGGCTTGTCAAATACATCCAGATTCTGTACCAGAACAAGTTCATAGGTTACGTGAAGAAGAAATGACAGTACCATTTCTAAGTCAAAAAGGGGCAGTCGGGAAATAACGATTTTTGCCCCTGATAGGTAAAAAGGAGAC
>CAJUFQ010000042.1 GCA_910585625.1 uncultured Lachnospiraceae bacterium | reverse complement strand
ACATGGATCACACCTGCCCTTGTGTAGGGCTATCTATTTCCCGACAGCCCCTTTTTTGTCACTCAATTCAGATTATCTAACACTTGCTAAAGATGCTGGCCTGCATTAAGTTCTTCAGATGCTTTATCATCTTAAGGCGCCATATCATCCTAAACAACTTTAAGGTCTTAAACTACTTTAAGATGTTAACTTTAACGGATGCTTTCTTGCCGCTGCCATCATTAGCCTTCGCCGTAATTGTCACCCTCTTTCCTTTGCCGGCTTTCTTAGCGGTGACGACGCCCTTGGACGTAACCGTCGCAAACTTCTTATTTGAGGTACTCCAGTCCAGCTTCTTATTGGCATTTTTCCCGGTGGTCTTTATCGTAGCCTTGACAGTTAATTTCTTGCCGGCTTTTACATTCTTGTCACATTTCAGCGTAATCTTCTTTACCGCGTGGCGGACAATCCTGACTGTGACCTTACCAGACACACCGCTGCCGTCGGTCGCTTTGGCTGTAATCGTCACTTTCTTCCCGGCGCCTGCCGCTTTGGCTGTAATCTTGCCCTTAGAATCTACGATTGCATATTTCTTATTCGACGAACTCCATTTCAGGGCTTTATTCTCCGTCTTTCCCTTTCCGCCCATCTTTACCGTTGCTTTTACGGATACTTTCTTGTTCGCCGCAAGCCCATTAGTCCCGCTCTTTAAAGTAATGCTCTTTACAGCGCGCTCCACAACTGTGACTTTAAAAGTTCCCGTCACGCCGGAACCGTCTGCCGCAGCTGCAGTAATCGTTGCCGTTCCCTTCCCTTTTCCGGTTACAACACCGTTTTCCACTGTAGCAACCTTCTTGTTGGAAGAACCCCATGTTACCGCTTTATTTGCTGCATCTTTGGGGGCGACTGTCGCTTTCAGCGTAAATTTCTTGCCTTTTGCCAGCTTCTTGACGTCGCCGCTGAGCGTTATTTTGCTGACCTTGGTGACTTTTATCAGCCCCTCTATCGCGCTTTCCAATTTATCCTGGCATTGATTCACAACATTCTGGTCATTCCCTGGACTGGCAATCAGCTCTGTTGCCTGGCTATATGCCTCCTGCAAGGCTTTCCATGATGCTTTTGTATAATCATCTTCTGACAGTGCATCTGCTTTCCTAACTGCATCCTGCAGCTTGCTGACGTCTGGCGCGCCTGCCACTGCTTTAACCGTAATTGCATTCACCAGCGGATCCTGGTTGCTGTTGATCCGGTTCGGATTGCTTATCATCACGTTCAGCTCCCCGTCCGTGACTATGACGCGGTAAGTCTTGGTAATCCAGGCATTCCGTGGCAAGGACAGCTTCTCCTCAACAGCGCTTCCTTCCAGAGAAATATCCACTGTCCGGGAAGTCCATGGGTTCTTAAACGCGATTGTCACATCATAGGAAGTCTTAAGCACTCCCTCATAGCTGTCTGAGGGTGCAAGCACTTCAAATGCATAGCGCAGTCCTGATTTTTCCTTGTCAAATGCCACTTTGTCAGACATATATAGGTAAGACAATCCGCTGTCCTCCGCATCCGTCCCGCCTTTTACTGCCTCAGAATTTTCATCCGCCTTGGCATATCCCCATGCTGCTTTGGTCTTGGGGTCTGCCCCAAACTCCTGGTCAACATTGGACTGCAGCAATCCCAGAACCTCGCCGCCCGGTACCTCAGACGGGTCTGGCGTCCCGCAGTTCACGGTATAAAGCACATAGCCATTCTTCTCCAAAATAGGCTTGCTCACTGCAGTATTGTAATTGCCTATTTCCTTAGCGTCAGTTTCTTCTCCGTCAGAAACTTTTTCCAGAGCCGCCATGGCATCCTGAATGCTTTGGATTGCACCTGCCAATGCTTTGGAATCTGCAGAAGCATTATCATAAACTGTCTTTGCTTCGGCAGATTTGCCCTGCAGGCTGCTCCAGCTTGCTTCTGTGTAGAGGATGGAATTCAGGTTCCCTGCCCGATAAATCCAAGCGCTCAGCTCAACTCTCAGTTCCTCTGCCGGCCGGCTTTCCTGCCTAATCTCCAATCCTTTCTTCGCCTCTTTTAAATCCTTCCTTGCCGTTTCCAATTCTTCCTTGGAAATGTTATCCTTCGCCAGCAATGTTGTAATTTTCTGGATAGCTGCGGTCATCAACGCTGCCGAGCCTTCTGTATACTTACTAAGATCCATGCCGCTTGCCGCGTTTAGGTCTTCCTGCAGGCTTTCCCTGCTCTCGGCAGATATGTCCAAGGCCCCGATTGCTGACCGGATTGCCGCTGCCGCCTGATTTACGTCCTCCTGCCCGGCATCTGCGCGAATCAGCAACTCCATGCCTGACTCTGCCGCCGAGCTGACCGCCGCATAGGTCTGCGCGGAATAATCTGCTGCACGGAGTTTGGAAGCTGCATTCATCTGGGCTTTGAGCAGACTGCGGTCTGCCCCCTGCCGGCTCTGGATGGAAATCCAGCTAAGGATTGGCGCGTCCTGACTCCCTCGCTCTACCGACAAAGTCACATCCGCTTTGTCATCCACGGTCAGCTCCTTAGACGCTGAGAACTTCTTCGGGTCGTCCTTAGTTCCACAGGCCCCGAGGTCTATCGTCTTATCTCCCACATATGCTTTCAGGTTCATGGGGCGTGCCGCAAAATCGTTATACCACCAGTCATGGAAGCCAAACGTTACCGTATATGTCCCTGCTTCCATAGGAAGCTTATACTGAATCTTATCACCGCTTGGGTCATACCAGCCATTCGTATAAGAATCAGCCCCGCCATAAGCAACTGCACTCATCAGATAACCCCAGGAACCTTCCTCGTATGCCTTATCCGCAGGCTCATTTTTCAGGCCCACAGCCGCATGCAAGGATGCATGCTGGGAAGAAGCAGGCCAGCCGCAATCGATGAAATACTGCACGTTTTCCGGCACAATCTGCACCTTCTGGCTCACCTGATATATAACGCCATCCTCTGTCACTGCCGTTCCGTTGACGGTTGCAGTGGTAAAAAGCTCTCCCGCAAACTGCTCTTCCGTGACAGCGTCCCAGGAGACTTTTACCGGGATGCTGCTTTCGCCTGCCGTCTTCGCCTCCACCGTGGCTGGCAGATGCGGAACCACGCCGCTTATCGTGCTAATCATCGGCGGTTCTTCTACCCCGGTAACTGTTGTGTCTGACGCGTCGTACTTTGCTATTTCAATATATGTCAGTATCGGGGCATTATCAGAATTATTGCTGCTCCTTACTGCTTTTACGCTCATTTCGCCATCCTGCCCCATGGCAGCTTTATATGTATTGACTACCGGCTCGTTCTCGCTTGTACAAATCAGCCCTGAGCCTACCGTCTCGCCATTGATGACTATATCTGTAAACCTTCCGCCGGGCCATGGGTCACGCATAGCAACCGTCACACTGTAAGTCCCGGCTGGAAGTTCGAATTTATATTCCAACCCTGCTTTGCATTCGCGGACGCTCATCAGGCGGTTATCATCTGCCCAATAGGATTTTGTCTCCGTATCAGTGCCTGCCTCACCTTCGATATAGCCCCACATCTTATCCGTCTTGGGGTCTTTGCCATACTCCTGCTCCAAAACACTGTTGAATATCCCGGCTTTATTGTCATCCGATATTGCATCCGGCTTGGACGTACCCACATCCACGGAATAAAGCAGGCTCCCTTCCGGTATTTTGGGGCTTCCCATTACAATGTTTGATGTATTTCCCTCGCTGTCTGTTACCTGGAAATAATAAGTCTCTCCATTGGTAAGCCCTGCAACCTTCGCTGTTGTCGTTCCTACTGTCACGGACCGATCGAGATTCTCCTCCGATTTTCCATACCTGACCGTATAGACGCCGTTCCCCGATTTATCAAACGTAAGCCACACGGCGCCATCATCCGCTTCCACCTTGCGGATGACTGCACTGCTTGCCAGGGAAACGCTCCCATGGATAATCTCTGCATGGCTCAGTGTCAATGACGTTCCCTGCATAATCCCATTATCGGCAGTGACAGACCTGTCAATGCTGACCTTGATGGTATGCAGGCCATCCGAAAGCTCCCCGGTATCACAAAGCAGGGCTTCTGGTATCTCAGCTTTTTCATACAAACTCACTTTCGCAGGCGTCCCTCCGTCCACAGATACATTTGCAACAGCGCCTTTGGGCCCTTTCGCTGCATAGACTGCCGCGCGGGTTCCCTGGAATGTGAAAACGGCTTCTGCACCCATGTCTGTTGTCGTCTGTCCATCCCATGTCCCGGTATAACGGAATTTACCTATCTCAGACACAGCCAAAGCGGCAACGGACGGTTTCTCCACATCAGCTTCTACAATCTGCTTATAGTTTTGCTGGTTCGACTCTGCATGGATGACATACGTCGAGACAGAATTGGCCGGGAGCTTGGCAGTTAAAATGCCGTCCTTGATGCTGGCAGCCCCGATTGCTTTGCAGTTTTCCGTGTCGGAAGTACGGTAGGTTTCCGCCACACCGATGTTCGTGAATGCAGACAGGTCTATGGTCGTGCTGCGTTCCTTGGCAAAATTCTGCGCGACAATGACAAGCTCTTTCCCATCCGGCGATACTGCCGCGCACATATTGCTGTCCCCGATATCAATCATTGTATAACCAGCCTTTAGGAATTTACTGTACTGCATCATCGTATAGAGCTGCTTGGTAACTTGCCAGTAACCCTCTCCAGGTACATGTCTCTTCTTGCTCCCATTGCTGTTCACAAGGTTCGTATGGTAATCGGGAACAGGCCCATCCGCTTCAAACACGCAATGAATCAATCCCCAGCTCTCATCCCTCTGCAGGCATTCATATTCACTGTCCGCAACCAGCCAGGCCACCCATGCGGAGGGTTGCATATACTTAAGGTCTGCCATGATGCCTTCACTCTGGCTCTTAGCATTCGTACCCAGCATGGAATCATGGCTATGGGTATCATAATTACCCTTCGTGACCTCAGACATCCACAATCCCTTATCATGGGAAGCTGCCAATTTGCGCAGGGCATTGCGCTCGCTGTCACTGCCGCTGTACGTGTGGGCTCCAAGCGTGGCAATGCTGTTCTTTGCCTCATCTGTCAGCTCTTGGAAAGAAGAAATCGCCCTTCCCAAATCCGTCTCGTCTGTACCGGTAAGCTTGATATTGCCAAGGCTTCCGCTAAATTCTGCCGCGCCCAAGGCCTCTTTCATTGCCAGAAGCATCTTGGACTGCTCCTCTCCGGGCTTAAATGTACAGCCCTCCTGCTTGACGCTTCCGTCGCTCCAATAATTCGTGTCTGGTTCATTCATGGGTTCGATATAATCCACATGTGCGCCAAATTTTGTACTTAGGTCATTTTCAATCCATTTTGCCGCCCTTGCCATATAGAGCGCAAAATCATCATAGCAGTCCTCTTTTAAGTTAGAGGCCGCATTGACTCCCCCGGTAGAGCTGCCCGATTTCGTCATGTAGTATGGGGGTGAATTGGAAAATACTTCATTGATGATATCATTTTCCGTGCCATTCTTCTCTGCCGCCTTCTTGCGCCAGCTGTTTGCCTGCTCAAGCATCCACAGCTGCCCGGCATCGCTCATGTCCTCTGTCTTCTTTGCGTAAAATCCTGCCGCATTGAATGTGCCTGTCCCATCTGCCTTCCCAGTCATGTCCTCCGTCCAGCCTGGCACAAGCCCTTCTACCCGCTTGATGGTAGTGTCTTCCTTGTCGCCGCCGCCCACGTTATAGCGGACAATATTCAGGTTCAGATAGTCTGGTGAGAATGCCAGTTCGGCGATTTCCTCCCTGTCCGGCTTCCCATTGTTGTTGAAATCCTTATCCCCCCAGGAACCAATCACATTACCCCACCAGCACATGGAGGTCCCCCATCCTTCTAATGTCTGGTAATGGATTTGGGGATTGACGGAAATCTCTCCCACTGCCTGGCTTGCCGACGCTGCATATGCTGACGCCGAAATCTGTGCGCCTGCAGCGCCTGCCAGCATTACACCAGCCATCGTTCCTGCCAGGAAACGCTAAAAAAACCTCTTTCTCTGACTCATACGCTTCTCCCTTCTGTTTCAGATTTTAGGTAATTTCAGAATTACTACCTACTCTAAATTCTATTATACAGACACGCAGATTACAAGGAAATTATGAAGACGTTTCCATGGAATTTTCAGAAATTTTTATTAGAACGAGGGGCAGGAAAAGCCTGCCCCCTGACTTATGCCTTGCCTCTTCTATTTCGTTCCGGCCAGACCTTTTACTTCCACATGTAACGCGCCGTTCTCCTTACATGGACGGAGCAACAGATAGGCGAACCCGATGACCAGAAGGATTGCCACGATGGTTCCCAGGCCGAAAGCCCCTGTCGTGACCCAGGCTGCAATCTGGTAAATGCACAATGCCGCCACATAGGCGAGGGCGCACTGGTAGCCGATGGCAAACCAGAACCACCTGATATTGTTCATCTCACGCTTAATAGCCCCCATTGCCGCAAAGCAGGGTGCGCACAACAAGTTAAATACCAGGAAGGAATAAGCTGCCGCCGCAGACATATGCCCTGCCAGCGTCCCCCAGATTTCCGCTCCATCCTCTGCCACTTCCGCAAATCCAAAGAGAATCCCAAATGTCCCCACAACATTTTCTTTTGCCACAAGGCCCGTGATGGCCGCTACCGCCGATTTCCAGTCGCCCCATCCCAACGGGGCAAATAGCCAGGCAAATACATTGCCGATGGCGGCGAGGATGCTGTGGTCAATCTCCATAGGATCTAACATACGGAACTGTCCGTCTGCCCAGCCAAAATATGTCGTAAACCAGATGAAGATCGTAGACAAGAGGATTACCGTCCCGGCTTTCTTGATGAAAGACCACCCGCGTTCCCACATGCTCCTGAGTATATTGCCAACCGTTGGCATATGGTAACTGGGTAGCTCCATGACGAACGGGGCCGGTTCCCCTGCAAACATCCGCGTCTTCTTGAGGAGGATGCCGGAGCAGACAACTGCCGCAATCCCCACGAAAAACGCGCTCCAGGAGACCCACCAGGCATTCCCGAAAAACGCCCCGGCAATCAGGGCAATGATTGGCAGCTTCGCGCCGCATGGGATAAACGTGGTCGTCATGATTGTCATCTTGCGATCCTTGTCATTCTCGATAGTCCTTGACGCCATGACGCCTGGCACGCCGCATCCCGTGCCAATCAGCATGGGGATGAAGGATTTACCGGATAGCCCGAATTTACGGAAAATGCGGTCCATGATAAATGCCACCCGCGCCATATACCCGCAGCTCTCCAAAAATGCCAGAAAGAGGAACAGCACCAGCATCTGCGGCACGAACCCCAGTACCGCGCCCACGCCTGCCACGATGCCATCCACCACCAGGCCCTGCAGCCAGGCCGCGCAGCCGACTGCCTCAAGGCCATCAGAGAACAGCTCCGGGACAGCCGGAATATGGAGGCTCTCCATCCCGAACAAGTTCCACCCATCCGCAAATACACCGTCATTCACCCAGCCAGTCGCCCAATCCCCAACTGTGCTGACGGATATATAATAGACAAGCGCCATGACGGCTGCAAAAATCGGCAGTGCAAGGATTCGGTTCGTCACAACCTTATCAATCTTATCCGAGCTGCTTGCTGCCTGTTTCCGCTGCCTGACATAACAGTTTTTGATGACGGACGACAGATAGACATAACGCTCGTTGGTGATAATGCTCTCCGTGTCATCGTCCAGTTCCTCCTCAACGGCGGCAATCTCCGCTGAAACATCTGGCGCATGTTTCAGCTGTGAGGCAATCTTGGCGTCTTTCTCCAACAGCTTGACGGCAAAAAAACGCTTCTGCTCCTGCGGCACATCTGGGCCAAGCTTATCTTCAATGGCAGCCAGCGCCCCTTCTACTTCCGGCGCGAACTCATGCACCGCGCCGGCAGCTTCTTTCTTCCGTGCAGCTTCCACTGCTTTTTCTGCCGCTTCCCTGACCCCGGTTCCCTTGAGTGCAGAAATCTCCACGACCGGGCAGCCAAGCTCCTTGCCCAGCTTCTGGATATGTATCTGATCCCCGCTTTTCGCAACAACGTCCATCATGTTCACAGCTATGACCACCGGGATACCCAGTTCCATCAGCTGTGTCGTAAGGTATAGGTTACGTTCCATATTTGTCCCATCCACGATATTGAGTATGGCATCCGGACGCTCCCCTGTCAGGTAATTTCTTGCCACGACTTCCTCAAGCGTATAAGGGGACAGCGAATAGATCCCCGGCAGATCCATAATTGCGACATCCTTATACCCCTTTAACTTCCCTTCCTTCTTCTCCACCGTAACGCCCGGCCAGTTCCCCACAAACTGATTGGAACCGGTAAGCGCATTGAATAATGTTGTCTTCCCGCTGTTGGGGTTTCCAGCCAATGCTATTTTCAACGACATATTTCTGCTCCTATCCGCCTCGGTATTCACGGAGGCATTCTCAAATTTGCGTGCTTTCATTTCACATGCCAGATGTTTGTCAACACTTACCATTATTAGTATCAACTAACTCATGGATAAAAAAATAAAACATCTGACGTCCTTTTTCTTTTCCCGTTCTGTGCAACGATGCAACGCAGGACATCCGGCCTATTCCACCTCTATCATTTCTGCGTCTGCTTTCCTGAGCGAAAGCTCATATCCCCGCACAGTCACTTCCACCGGATCTCCCAGAGGCGCTACTTTCCTTACTGAAATTTCCACGCCTTTGGTAATCCCCATATCCATAATCCGGCGTTTGACCGGGCCTTCTCCGTGCAGCTTGGCAACCTTTACTGTCTTCCCACAGGAAATTTGCCTTAATGTCTTCTTCATGCTCTCCTCCCTTATACGATTATTTTGTTCGCCATGTCTCTGTTGATGGCAACCCTTGATTCTTTGACGTTTACAATCATATTTCCGCCAATTTGGGAAACAACCGTCACGTTCCCTCCACTTACAAAGCCAAGATTCTCCAGAAACCTTCTGGTCTCCTCTCTCCCGCCAACTTTCTTGATTATATTGGCCTCTCCTGTCCGCGCCATAGTCAACGGCATCATCATCATCTCCTTTTCTATTTCTCTGGCACTCTTTACCATTTCAAAGTTAGTATATACTAACTTCTATTAGTTGTCAATAACTTATTTTTAAAAAGATTATTTTCCTGCAAAGATTCAGGTGTCAAAAGGTGGGATAAAAAATAAACTGACATTTTGCACAATAGAATTTTTAAAAGCCACCTTTTGACACCCGAATCCTACAAATAATTTGCCATTTGCAGATTTATTCAGTATACTGGTAGTGTCACTTGCAATTTGTCTTATTATGAGGGTTTTATTTATGAAAAGTAATGAATCTGCTGAGAATTACCTGGAAGCTATCCTGATTTTAAGCCAGAGGCTCCCGGTCGTCCGCTCTATCGACGTTGCTGCTGAGTTGGGCTTTAAAAAGCCAAGCGTGAGCGTAGCCATGAAGAATCTGCGCGAGAAAGGCCATATTGAGGTATCGGACGCCGGATACATCACGCTGACAGACACCGGGAAAGAAATTGCAGATATGATTTATGAGCGGCATAATTTCCTTTCTAAGTGGCTGATGAGCCTGGGCGTCGACGAAAAAGTCGCCCTGGAGGACGCCTGCCGGATTGAACACGTAATCAGCAAAGAAAGCTTTGCTGCCATCAAGGAGAATGTCGGTTCATTATAAAAACAACAGTCCAGCTTGCCGGCCGGACTGTTACATGATTATAATATTATTGCATCTCATATCTCTGCCAAGATCGTATATCTTGCCTGAGTCAATCCCCACGACCTTCGGCCGCAGTATGTATCCGGGGTTATTCTGCACCACTTTCGCTTTCTCTCCGTTACTGAGCTGTACGATAGTGTCCACCGGATAGAGAATCATGCTCTCCAGGAAGCTCTTCATGACGCCAAAATCCAGCTCCTGCGTCATGGACATAATCATCTCCACGGCGTCCCTCTGGGAAAATGCTTTCTTGTAGGAACGCTCCGTCACAAGCGCGTCATAGATATCCACAATCGAAAGTATTTTGGCAAACAGATGCATCTTTTCTGAGGAGACTCCCATAGGATACCCCTTGCCGTTCATTTTCTCATGATGCTGCAAGACTCCCAGCAGGATGGCTGGGGAATAACCCTCTTTTTCCTTGAGGATTTCATAACCATAGACAGAATGCTGCTTCATGATTGCAAATTCCTCGTCGGTGAGCCTTCCCGGCTTATTCAGCACTTCATTGGGAATCTTGGACTTGCCCAAATCGTGGAGCAGCCCGGCAATCCCAATCTCGTACACTTCCCTATTGTTCAAGCCATGCTGCTTCGCCACAATCATCGCCATGGTCGCGACATCCACGCTATGCTTGAACGTATATTCGTCACTAATCTTAAGGGTGCTGATATCAACCGCAATCGCTTCGTTATCAGAAATGGCGCGCATCAGCTCGCCGGTAATCTGGTCTGTGGCATCTGCAAAATCCTGGGTTTCCGTATTGTTGTACAGATACTGGATTCCCTCTGCCACACGTTTCTTCACGCTCTCCGTCAGCTTGACCTTGGCACGGTCCTCCACCCTGGTCTTCTCAATGACGCTCTGGGCCAGGAGCGATATCTTCTCCTCCTCAGGGTCTTCTTCACCCTCCCGGATATAGACGCCGTTAATCCCAAGCTTAAGCAGAGAATCTATCAGGTACTCATCCATAACCGCCCCCCGGGCGATTAAAATCCTTCCCCTGCGGTCAACGATAGCCTGGTCAATTTTCATTCCATTTTGTAAGGATCTTGTCCTCATGAAAATTCTTTTTACCACAAGTCTTACCTCTGCATCCTTCGCCACATCTATGGCTCTTTTCTCTGCCGCCCAAAATACTGCAGGCATTATCCAAAGCCATGCCATAATTTGTCAGACAGAATTAATTATACACTATCTCTCCATTAATTCCAACAACAATTTTACGGCAGCCGCCCCTATAAATTCGTCCTTACCAATTTGGGCTTATACCCCCTTTCTTCCAAAGCATTGATTATCTGCTGCTTATGCTCTGTGCCGAATGCCTCCAGGGTTATCCGAAGCTCCACCGCCGCATTGCGGTTGGTCGTGACAAACTGGTTGTGTTCAAGCTTTATGACATTCCCCTGCTGCCTGGCCATAGTCTCCGCAACCTTGCTCAGTTCTCCCGGCTTGTCCGGCAAAAGCACGGACACCGTAAAGATACGGTCGCGGAAAATCAGCCCCTGCTGCACCACGGAGGACATGGTAATCACATCCATGTTGCCGCCGCTTAAGATGGACACCACACGTTTGCCCTTCACATTCAGATGCCGCAGCGCGGCTACGGTCAGCAGGCCCGAATTTTCCACTACCATCTTATGATTCTCCACCATGTCCAGAAACGCCACAATCAGTTCGTCATCCTCCACCGTAATAATGTCATCCAGGTTTTTGCTCACATAAGGGAAAATGTTCTCCCCCGGAGTCTTTACCGCCGTGCCATCGGCAATCGTGCTTACGCCTGGCAGCGTCACGACCTTGCCTGCCTGAATGGATGCCTGCATACAGTTGGCTCCCGCCGGCTCCACGCCGATAACTTTAATATTCGGGTTCAGAAGCTTGGCCAGCGCGGATACGCCGGTGGCAAGCCCGCCCCCTCCAATGGGAACCAGGATGTATTCTACCAGCGGCAGCTCTTTGAATATTTCCATGGCTATCGTACCCTGCCCGGTGGCGACTGCAAGGTCGTCAAACGGATGGATGAACGTGTAGCCATGTTCCTCGGCAAGCTCGTAAGCTTTATTACATGCCTCGTCATACACATCTCCATAGAGAACCACGTCCGCGCCGTATCCCTTGGTGCGGTTGACCTTGATTAACGGCGTGGTCGTAGGCATTACAATCGTCGCTTTCACACCAAAGCACTGGGCCGCATAGGCCACACCCTGGGCATGGTTTCCCGCCGAAGCGGTAATCAGCCCTTTCAGCCGTTCTTCTTCTGTCAGCGTGCTGATTTTATAATACGCCCCCCGCACCTTATATGCCCCGGTAAACTGCATATTCTCCGGCTTGAGATACACTTTATTCTCCGTCTGCCTGCTTAAGTAATCGCTATATACCAGCTTGGTCTCCTGCGTCACTTCCTGCACGACCCTGCTTGCTTCTTCAAATTTATCCAGTGTCAGCATCTTAAAACCTCCTGTCAGCTTCTGTGCAAATTGCTCCACTATTCTTCCTGCTCCCCTTCTTTTGCGAACAATGCGTTCACAAACTGCTCCGGGTCAAATTTCTGCAGATCGTCGATTGTCTCCCCCACGCCAATATATTTTACCGGTATGCCAAGCTCTGACTGGATTGCCACCGCAATGCCGCCTTTAGCAGTACCGTCCATTTTCGTGAGGATAATGCCGGTGATATCTGCCACTTCGCAGAATTGCCTGGCCTGGGCCAGCGCATTCTGCCCGGTCGTCCCGTCCAGTACCACAAGTGTCTCCCGGAATGCGCCGTGATATTCTTTTTCCAGGATACGGTTTATCTTCTTTAGCTCTTCCATAAGATTCTTCTTATTGTGGAGGCGTCCCGCCGTATCGCACAGCAGCACGTCTGCATTCCTCGCCTTTGCTGCCGCCACTGCATCATAGACGACAGACGCAGGATCCGCGCCCTCCTGCCCGCCAATCATTTCTACCCCGGCGCGGTTCGCCCACTCAGCAAGCTGATCCCCTGCCGCCGCACGGAAGGTGTCTGCCGCCGCAATCACGACTTTCTTGCCCTGGTCTTTTAACTTCCCGGCCAGCTTGCCCACAGAAGTTGTCTTGCCTACGCCGTTGACGCCAATCACAAGAACCACGGACTTTTCCTGCTCAAACCGATACGCCGTCTCGCCCACGTCCATCTGTTCCTTAATGCTGGCAATCAGCAGCTCTTTGCACTTCCCCGGCTCTTTGATATGCTCTTCTTTCACTTTCTTCTTCAGGTTCTCAATAATTTCTGACGTCGCATGTACGCCCAAATCCCCCATGATGAGGATTTCTTCTATCTCTTCATAAAAGTCATCGTCTATGCTGGAAAATCCGCTGAATATGGAATCAATTCCTGAGACAATGTTATCCCTCGTCTTGGAAAGCCCTTGCACAAGACGCCTGAAAAACCCTTTCTTTTCCTCTGCCATCGCTGTCATCCCTTTCCCTATATCATATTATTTTTCATAACAAAATATCTTCAGCCGCACGTAAGCCCATGCGCGGCTATTTATCAAGATCTTCCTCTATTAAGTTCACGGACACCAGCGTGGACACGCCCTTTTCCTGCATGGTGATTCCGTAAAGACGGTCGGCAGCCGCCATCGTCCCCCGCCGGTGGGTGATTACAATAAACTGGGTATTCCTGGTCAGCTTATGCAAATATTTCGCAAACCGGCCGACATTAGAATCATCCAACGCCGCCTCTATCTCGTCCAGGAGGCAAAATGGGGATGGCTTAAGATTCTGGATGGCAAACAGCAGGGAAATGGCAGTCAGCGCTTTCTCCCCACCGGACATCTGCATCATGTTCTGCAGTTTTTTGCCGGGCGGCTGGGCGCTGATGCAAATCCCGCATTCCAGGATGTCCTCATCCTCCACTAATTCCAGAGTTCCCTTTCCGCCGCCAAACAATTCCTTGAATACTTTGTTGAACTCTGTCTGGATTTCGGCAAATTTTTCCATGAACTGCTTGCGCATCCCGACGTCCAGTTCCTCAATAATCCCCAGCAACGTCTGTTCCGCCTCCACCAGGTCGTCATGCTGTGTCTTCATGAAGACATAACGTTCAGACAGGCTTTTGTAATCCTCAATGGCATTGACGTTGACGTCTCCCAGCTTGCGGATTTCTTCCTTGATATCGGCAATCAGTTTCTTTAATTCAGAAGGGCTGCTGTATTCCTCACTGCGCAGCTCCATGGCGCTATGCAGCGTCAGCTCATATTCCTCCCACATATAATTGCTCTGGTTCTCCGCAGACTCCTGCAGCTTTTCCTTCTGGCTATTCAGGCGGTAGAGTTCCTTGTCCAAATCGTTAATGTGTTTGGACATCTCTTCCTGTTTCTGGAAAAATCCTCGATAAGACTGCGTCATCTCTTCACGCTGTTTCTTCCCTTCTTCCAGTTTCCGTTCCAGCTCGGCATGTGCTGTGTCTGAGGCTTCTATGGTTTGGCGGATTTTGCAGATGTCCGCCTGCTTTTTCTCAACATCCGCCTGCGAATCGTCTTTCTCCTGCTTCGCCGCCTCAAGGTCTGCTTCTAATTTTTCCAGCTCCCCTTCGATACGTGAAATATTTTCCTGCAGGAATTTCACCTTCTGCAAGAGGTTTGCTTCCTCTAACTGCACGTTAGAGACGGATTCCTGGCTTCCTTCAGCAAGACGGCTCTGCCTGTCGAGGATTTCCTGCAGATTACGGTTCTCCTCTTCAATCTCTTTTTCCCGCCGGTCCGCCGCCTGGATTTCCTGCTGGATGATGCTGCGGTTTTCGCTGATTTCCCCAAGCTGGTACTCCAGCTGGCGGCTCTCCGTCTGTAAATCGTCATACTGGGTGTCATTTTCCCCTTTCTGCTCCCTGGCACGGTCCAGATTCATCTTCTCGGTATTCTGCTGAAGCATTGCCTCTTTCAGATCCTCCCGAATCTGAGACAAATCTTCCTTCAGCAGCTCGCGCGCCGTGTGGATTTCCTGCAGACGTTCCCTGTGCTTTTTGAGCGCGGTTTCCAGCTGCTTGGCCTGCTCCTGCAAATCTTCAATCTCACGTTTCCTGCCCAGAAGGTTACTGGTATTCTTGAAGGCGCCACCCGTCATGGAACCGCCAGGATTCAAAGATTCCCCTTCCAGCGTCACGATTCTTAAGGAATACTGGTATTTCCTTGCGAGGGCAATCGCATGGTCAATCGTGTCCACCACATACGTCCTTCCCAGAAGGTAAGCTTTCAGCCCCGCAAAACGGCTGTCTGCATGTACCAGGTCACTGCCGACGCCAATCACGCCTGGTTCCTTGAGCGCCGCCTGGTTGGTCTGGGGCGTCTTCTTGCCCACGCTGGTCAGCGGAAGGAATGTTGCGCGCCCGTAACGGTTCTTCTTGAGGTAACCAATCATGTTTTTCGCCGTCGCCTCATCGGCCGTGACGATATTCTGGATGCTGCCGCCTAACGCCGTCTCAATAGCAATTTCGTACTTCTTATCGACTTGTATCAAATCTGCCACAACTCCCAGGATTCCCGGTTCAGCCTCCTTTTTCTCCATCACCCGGCGGATAGAATTGCCATAGCCATCATAACGCTCCGCGATGTTAATCAAGGATTCCAGCCTGGATTTCTCCCTATGGTACCGCGCCGTATCCTGCTCCAGTTCCTGGGCGGTCTCTGCCTGCTTGGCCTGCCATTGCCGGTTTTTCTGCTCCAGTTCCTGTTCCTGCTCCTGCAGATCCTGATAATGCTCCTTGGCCTGCGCGTACTTTTTCTCACATTCGCCGACCATGAACTTTAGTTCTTCCTCTTCGCTTTTCTGCTCTATCAGGCGTTTGCTCAGCTCTGCCTTGCGGATGTTCACCTGTTCCTGCATGGTGTCATAACGCTGCTGCCTGGCTTTGGTGGACGCCTTGTTGTTCAGAAGCTCAATCATCTCGTTTTTGCCGTTCTCAATCCCCCGGCTGCAACGGGCAATCTCCTCCTGGATTTCCTGATACTGCGCCATCACCTGGATTTTCTGCTCTTCCACGGAACTCAGCTGCTGCTTGTACTGCCCCATCTCCTTGACGAAAGCTGCTTTCTGCTCCACGCGCTGCGCCTTGTCGCCGGCAATCTCCTGCTGACGGGCCCTGAAATGCTCTTCGCTCTGCTCAGCGGCATGGATCTGCTCCCTGAGGACATTGACCTGGCCCTCAAGTTTACCCTTAAGGACAGCCGTATTGCCTATCTCCTCGCGGAGAGATGCAAGGTCTGCATCCGCCTGCTCCATATCGCGCCCCATCTGTTCATACTCCGCCTTAATATTGCCGTAAGACTGGTTGGAGTCCTGCAGATCCTGGCCTACAATCTTAATCTTGCCTTCCAGCTCCCCGGTCTGCTGCCCAATCCGTTCCATGTCCATAAGGAACATATTGACGTCGTAAGCCTTAAGTTCTTCTTTCTTCCTTAGGTAGACCTTGGCTTTCTCTGCCTGTTTTTCCAGCGGGCCGACCTGTTTCTCCAGCTCCGCAAGGATATCGTTGACACGCAGAAGGTTCTGCCTCTCGCCTTCCAGCTTCTTCTGTGCAGTCGCCTTGCGCCGCTTGTATTTGACAATGCCCGCCGCCTCATCGAACAGCTCCCGGCGTTCCTCCGGCTTCCCGCTCAATATACGCTCAATCTGCCCCTGCCCGATGATGGAATAGCCTTCCTTACCAATCCCTGTGTCATAAAACAGCTCATTGACGTCTTTCAGGCGGCAGGCCGAACCATTGATAAGGTACTCGCTCTCCCCGGAACGGTAAACCCTTCGCGCTACCGTCACTTCATTGTAATCCACATTCAGCTGCCTGTCGCTGTTGTCCAACGTAATCGCAACAAAAGCATAGCTCAGAGGCTTGCGGTTCTCCGTGCCTGAGAAGATGACGTCCTGCATACTTGCGCCGCGCAGCTGCTTGACCCGCTGTTCCCCAAGCACCCAGCGCACCGCATCCGCCACGTTGCTCTTCCCGCTGCCGTTCGGGCCGACAATCCCTGTGATGCCATTATGGAATTCAAACAAAATCTTATTGGCAAATGACTTGAATCCATGCACCTCTATGCTTTTTAAATACATACGTTTCCTCCGTCGCCCAGAACTCCCTGCTGCTTAAGCTGCAGCAGCGTATGGTAAGCCGCCTCCTGTTCCGCGGCTTTCTTGCTCCTGCCTTCCCCCTCTCCGTAGGCAGCGTCGCCAATCCGGGCTTCTACCACGAACTTCTTGCCATGATCCGGCCCTTCTGCGCGGATCAGCTCATAATGAAGCTCCTCGCTGTAATTCCCCTGCACAATCTCCTGCAGGATAGTCTTGCTATCAAAAAAGAGCTGCTTATGCCCAAGGTCATTCAGCACAAAGCGATGAATAAACTCTTTCGCACTAGCAAGACCACCGTCCAGATAAATCGCCCCGATAACCGCCTCCATCGCATCAGACAGGATAGAATCTCGCTTCCTGCCGCCAGTCATCTCCTCTCCCTTTCCTAACAGGAGGTATTGCCCCAGGTCAAGCTCCCTGGTACAGAACGCCAGCGTTGGCTCACATACGATGCTGGCGCGCAGCCGTGTCAGCTCCCCCTCAGGTTTATCAGGATATTCTTGGTATAAAAAATCGCTGGTGACTAGCTCCAGCACGGCATCTCCCAGAAACTCCAGGCGTTCATTTGCCGCCTGCCTGCCAAGATGGCGTTCGTTGGCACGCGAGCTGTGGGTCAGCGCCTGAACCAGCAGTTTCTTATCCTGAAAACGGTAGCCTGTCCTCTCTTCAAATTCTTTCTGAAAACTCATAGTCATTCCTTTCCTGTGATACAAGGATAGCCCGGGAGAAATTACGGAGAATTTTTCCCAGGCATGTCCATCCCCTATTGCACATAGGCTCTCACTAATTCAATGCATCCTTAATCTGCTCTACGGCGTCTCCGACTGTCACAATCTTCTCTGCATCCTCGTTGGCAATCTCAATATTGAACCCATCTTCCAACCCCATGATAATCTGAAAGATATCCAAAGAATCTGCCCCCAGATCATCCACGAAAGTAGTATCCATTGTAATCTCTTCTGCATCGACATTCAACACTTCTGAAATGATTTTTTTAATCTTTTCAAATTCCATGACTTCCTCCAATATTTGTTTTGATTTTCTCATTGATTTCCTGCTCTTTGAAAGTAACGCACTGAATGATGGAATTGGTTACTTCCTTTGCCTTAGAACTTCCATGGGTCTTGACGACCAGGCCATTCAGCCCAAGGAGCGGCGCGCCTCCGTACTCGCTGGCGTCAAAAGACTTCATCGTCTTTTTCAGCGCCGGCTTCACCAGCAACGCCCCTATCTTGCTCCGCAGCGTTGCCATCAGGCCGGATTTCAGCATACTGGTTAAGGTCGCCCCCACGCCCTCGTACAGCTTAAGGATTACATTTCCCACAAATGCCTCGCAAACGATGACGTCTGCCTCTCCTTCCGGGATGTCCCGTGCTTCAATGCTCCCCACAAAGTTGATATCCGGGCAGTTTTTTAAGAGCGGGAATGTTTCCTTAACCAATGCATTGCCTTTTTCTTCCTCCGCGCCGATGTTGACAATGGCGACCCTGGGATTGGCAACGCCCAGCACGTTTTCCATATAAATGGAACCCATCTTGGCAAACTGCACGAGATGCGACGACCTGGCGTCCACGTTGGCCCCGCAGTCCACCAAAAGGGAAACGCCCTTTTTCGTAGGAATCAACGGCGCAAGCGGCGGCCGCTCCACACCCTTAATCCTGCCGACAATGACTTGTCCCCCTACCAATATGGCCCCGGAACTCCCTGCGGACACAAAAGCGTCTGCCTTCTTTTCCTTCACCATATTCATTCCGACCACAATCGACGACTGTTTCTTCCTGCGGACTGCCAGCACCGGAGGCTCCGCGGTCTCAATTACCTCCGGGGCATGGATAACTTCAATCTGTCCGCCCTGAAAGCCATTTTTTGCAAGCTCCTCCGAAACCACGTCCTGCCTGCCGATCAGGCATACTTTGATGTCCTTGCGCAGCTTAACGGCGTCGACGGCCCCTTTTACAATCTCTGCCGGTGCATGATCCCCGCCCATGGCATCTACGGCAACTGTTATCATTTCCTCCATGAAACATCCTCCTTACGGCATGAAATAGGAACAAAGCGGACTGCCCATTTCCTTATTTTGCTAACGCCTCCCTAAGAATATACTATAAGTGATCTGAGAAGTCAACAACTCTGCCGCAAGCGGCGCGGGTTAAAATACTGCTGCAGACTGCCGATGAGAGCCTACTCGTATTCCCTGCGGTTCCTTGCGTCTTCCAGCTCCCGCTCCTCCTCCGTCATATATTTACGGAACACCCATTCCAAAATGAAGCTTTGCAGCCAGCTGCAGACTGCCGGAAGCACGATAACCAGAAATGGGAACATATACAGTAAAAACCCTGTCCCTGCCAGCAACGCCAGCAGCAAGACAGTCATAGGGAAATGAATCAGCGGGAAAAGGACGGCGTTCTTCATCGACTGCTTTCTGGTATTCTCAAACCGCGCCATATAGGGAAAGAGATACGACACCCAGACAAGCCACGCTATCATCCCCGCAAGGAATATAATCCCTAACGCAGCGGGGATATTCCCCGCTTTGGCATAATAATTCATGATGTACCCGTCAACGCCCAGAAGGACTGCCAATGCAAATGCCAAAAGCCATACCGGCGTCGTCTGCTTAAAATTCTCTTTAAAAGATTCCGTATAGTCACGGAACACATAGCCCCTGTCATGGCGCAGCACCTTATAGGCAGTATGGTACATTGCCGTCATTGCCGTGCCGGCCGTGAATACCGGGAGGCAGCTCACCAGAAACAGGAGGCTTAAGGTAATGCAGTCTGTAAACTTAGAGATGGATCTCATGACCCCGCCATCATAATTGAATAATCTCATTTGTTATGGTTTCCTTTCTTAAAACAGGAAGACGCTTTCACGCTTTCGCGTGGTAAGGCCTTTTCTAATAAAATAACAAAAACCCCTCCTGTCCGGAGAGGCTTTCTCGACTAATCCTGAGGGATAATCTCTTTTTTGTTATAGCATCCGCAGCTCTTGCATACCCTATGAGGCATCATCAGCTCCCCACACTTGCTGCACTTCACCAAATTCGGAACAGACATTTTCCAGTTTGCCCTTCTCTTGTCCCTTCTCGACTTGGAAGATTTATTCTTTGGACATATAGACATGATCACACCTCCTTAAATTGGTTAAAAATATCCTGGATTGCCGCCATTCTTGGATCAAGCTCCGTCTTCTGGCACTGGCATTCTGCCAGATTCAGATTTGTCCCGCACCGCTTACAGATGCCTTTGCAATCTTCCCTGCACAGAACTTTCATTGGCCAACTCACCAAAATTTCTCCAAAAATAAGTTG
>CAJUFQ010000041.1 GCA_910585625.1 uncultured Lachnospiraceae bacterium | reverse complement strand
AGTGGACTTAGCATACGCAACGAAGATGCAACCCACATCATGTACCTTGTCACGAACAGCTTAAAGTATAATAAGGAGAAAATCACTAACAATTTGCTCACTATTATCAAGTCTATTATTTCCTCTGATATGCCGAATGGCATAGAGGTATGCCCGAAGGACGCGGCAATGGATACCGCAGGTACAGACAGTGAGAAACTAAAATCACAGATAAAAGCCACTCTGCCAAAACGCACAAACCTCATTGACCTTTATACATCTGGCGATATTACCAGAGATGAATTTTCAGCAGCAAGGGCAAAATGTGAGAATGAGATTGCCGAACTGCAATCCGTGATAGATAGCATAGACAAACAAAGGGAGATGATTGAAAAACAGCAAGAGCTTGTTGCTGAAATTACAGATGCGATGAACGAGCTTATAAATGGCGTGGAATATGAAGATGATTTTTACAAAGAAATCTTAGATAAAATGGTTGTGAATGACAAAGACCATATTGACGTGTATTTGAACCTGCTCCCCCTCAAATGGAGCTACACGGTTGCAAAAAGCGTAAACTGTCCGCAGGGTAAACCGCTTACGGCAAAGCATCCACTGGAAGCTTCCCCGCACACAGAGCGAAAAAAAGCGTAAGCCCCTGAGATGGAACATTTCAGGGGCTTCTGTACCGATATCGGTCAACAGCCCTGCAACTTCCCGGTAGGGGATTGTATAACGCTGGGACAGGTAGCGCATGGAAGCGGATAATTCTCCGTCTGGCCCGCCAAATTGGCTGATGATTACCTGAGCTATCTGCGGGTTCGTCTGCGTGATGTTGACGGGATATTGTAATCTTTTCTCATAATTCCACATTTAGCAATAACCTCCTTCCCAGGGCATTGGCTGGGTAGACCAAAGCCACATCTGCTCTGCTTTCGCAGTGTCAAGCGTGAGCGGCCCATAGTTTCTTTCATATTCTTTCAACGCTTTTGTCCGCACCTCACGGAAATGGTTGAAATATGCAAGTGCTTCCTGGTCTGTAGGATGAGTGTCCAGATATAGGACAATATCGTTTACGGCAAAGCTTACCATATTAATCCACTGGAATAATTTCATCTGTTCCATCTTGTTTTCTCTCATTTCGGGCAGCCCCCTTTCCCTAAGAACGGTTTATTTAATTCTGGAAAGATTGTGCCGCATTGCAGAGCCTTCTCCGGCTCGTAAGTCTCATGCATGAACTGCCATGGCACATAAGCCATGGCAATCGCCATTCCTGCCAGAGAATCGGGATTATCTGGACGTCCAGGGCAATGTGGCGGCATCGGCGGGCGGTTCATCATTGGGCGGTGTTTTATGTCAGAGGTATATGCATTTGAACGCTGTGGCATCTTCTGGCCGCAGCCACAGCCGGGGTTCGTATTATAATTTGCCATCGTGATTACATCCTTTCATAAGATTCTGTTCTTTAATAAGATATGAAAAAAGGAATAAATGGTGCGCAAGGTGAATAGTGTGAATGGTTTCGTATTTGTGTTGTAAGGTTATTGTAAGGAAACAATGGTTCTGCCTTAAGGAAAGAGAGATATGATAGAACCATCGAAACAGAAGTGGTATAATGTTTTTTTAAGATGGGTTTAGCTACCCATAAAAGGAAGAACGGTAAGGAGGGAATAGCTATGTGGACAAGGAAAGAATTGAAGAGCAAAGCAAAACAGAGGTGTTCAGCGAATTATTGGAAATGTGTCCTTGTGGCGCTTTTGATGGCGTTGCTGGGCGGAGGGGCCGGGTTTGGATCTGGCGGCACGTATTCCGAGGTGCGCGACACAATAGGGGATATGTTTGACGATCATAACGATGAAGCATTCGATGACGGATGGTCAGACGGTTTTGAGGAGATGCCGGGGGATTATGATGTCAACCTGGATACATTCTTAGACGACGTTTCAGGCACAAACCCAGTGCAGGCGGCAATTACGACTACAGCTGTTTTTGCGTTTGCTATGATGATATTGTTTGTGGTGATTGTGGTTGGATTGGTGATAGCAATCCCATTGTGTGTCTTTTTTCTCAATCCCCTGGAAGTGGGATTGAAGCGTTTCTTTGTCCAGAACCTGAGAGACAGGGCTAACGTGAAGGAAATCTGTTATGCGTTTGACCGCAATTACATGAATTGCGTGAAAGTATTGTTTTTCCGGGATTTGTATATATTTCTGTGGGCCCTGCTTTTTCTGATTCCTGGAATCATCAAAGCGTATGAGTTCCGGATGGTACCTTATATTTTAGGGGAAAACCCGGATATCACTAAGGAACAGGCATTTGCGCTGAGTGGCGAAATGATGCTGGGGAATAAAGGAAAAGCCTTTTTGCTGGACTTATCCTTCCTGGGGTGGTATATTTTAAGTGGGCTGACGCTTGGACTGCTGGGGATTTTCTATGTGAATCCTTACGTGAACCAGACAGACGCTGCGCTTTACCAGAAGCTGAAGGGCCTGCCGCCACTTAGCCAGCAGCCGGAAGGTACGGCGTATCAGGAATAAGGGCATGGATGGAGAAAAGGAGAACGTTATGGCACATACAATTCTTATTGCAGATGATGAAGCGGAGATCCGGGAACTGCTCCGCTTGTATCTGGAAAAGGATGGATATCAAGTGGTGGAAGCGGCAGATGGGCAGTCTGCCCTTTCCCTGTTGGAGAGTGAAGACATCGACATGGCGCTTTTGGACATCATGATGCCTAAGGCAGACGGATACCACGTATTGAAGAAACTACGTGAAAGCAGTAATATGCCGGTAATGATCCTGTCTGCCAAAAACCAGGACTCCGATAAAATCCTGGGACTGGACCTTGGGGCGGACGATTACCTGGCAAAGCCGTTTAACCCAATGGAGGCAGTGGCGCGGATTAATTCAAATATCCGTAGGTTTTACTCTTTGGGGGCGGAAGGCAGGAAGATAAAACAGCTGGAAGTCAAAGATTTGCGGTTGGACACGGAAGAGTGCGTGGTATACCGGGATGGGGAATCCATAGACCTGACCTCAGTGGAATACAAAATGCTTCGGATGTTCATGGAACATCCAGGTAGGGTATTTACGAAACAACAGGTATATGAAAATGTCTGGGGCGAGGAATATGCTATTGCGGACAATAATATCATGGTATGCATCAGCCGTCTGCGCGCGAAGCTTTCGGAAGACGCAGGTGCATATATCAAGACAATTCGGGGGCTGGGATACCGAATGGAGAAAGAATAAGGATGGATAACAGAGAATGGAAGAAATATCTGATTAAACGGTTCCTTTTCATCCTGTTTCTGGTCAGCCTCAGTGAAAGGGCGATGAATGGGTTATATGAGGAAATTGTGTTTCCGTGGCTTTCTGACAGTATGCATATTGATTTTTTCACGGCAGGGATGGAAAATGGCCAGAACATAAGCGCCTTGTGCCGCGGCGGATTGTACTTGGCAGTTATGGGAGTCTGCAATGCCCTGCCGGATGTGGTAGGGTTTGCTTTGCGTACATTCAGCGAGCAAGTGGCAGGGAGCGCGCTGACCGGCAGGATTTCCAGCCAGACGCTGCATATGAGCCCGGCGCAGAGGAATTTTTTCATTTGGGGAATGATTGCGCTTACGGCGCTGATCATTCTGAGTCTGCTGGCGCCTTATGTGCTGGCCGCATTTGCTTTTGGGCAGACAGTGAGTACGCAGATTAGGCGTCTGGAGGAGCAGGAGCGGCAGCAGAAAGCAGAATATGACAGGAGGAGGAATCTCCTTTTGTCAGATGTGGCGCATGATTTAAAGACGCCCATGACGACCGTGGCAGGTTACGCGAAGGCCTTGCTGGATGAGGGCGGCCTTCCCTCGTCCCAAGCAGGGGGGAATGGGCTTACAAAAGAAAAAAGGCAGGAGTATCTGGAGACGATTTACAATAAATCTATGCAGATGGGCGGACTTTTAAATCTCCTGTTTGAATATGTGAAACTTGACAGCGAGGGGTTCCGGCTCAATAAAGCCAGGGCAGACCTCTTAGAACTGCTGCGCGAGTGCGTAGCAGGCATGTATGTGGATTTTGAGGAAAAGGGCATGGAAATACTGCCGCTTATCCCGGAGGAAACATTTTTTATGGAGGTGGACTCTGTGCAGTTCAGGCGTGTCATCAATAATCTCCTGAACAATGCACTGCGGCATAATCCGCCGGGAACTAAAGTGTGGATCAAGGCGGAGGCTGAAGATGGGGAGGCTGCCATCCGGGTGTGCGACAGCGGGAACGCAATCCCGCCAGATGTCGCGCGGTATATTTTTGATCCTTTCGTGCTGGGTGACGAGTCGCGAAACAGCAAAGGAGGCAGCGGGCTTGGCCTTAGCATCGCCCAGAAAGTAGTCGCTATGCACGGCGGGAGCCTCAGGCTGGAACAGGGGGAATGGGAGGAGTATACGAAAGCATTCGTAATCCGTCTTTCTGCAGTTTAGGAAAGAGGACGAAGATATGGCACATTTTGCAGTTGGCAGCCTGATACGTGATGCCAGGGAACGGCAGAAATATTCTCAGGAAGAGCTGTGCTATGGGATTTGCACAGCTTCTACGCTGTCGAGGATTGAGAATGGAGTGCAGGCGCCGGGGAAAAAGATTTTGGAAGCGTTGATGCAGCGGTTGGGGATTGTCGACAGGTTATACAACAGCTATCTCAGCCCGGAAGAAATGGAGCGTTACGAAATGGAAGAGAAGCTTACCCGCTGCCTGGCAAGGAAGGAGTATGCAAAGGCAGAAGAATTTGTAGAGATATTGGAATGGAAGCTTGGGGAAACTTCCAGAAAAGCATACAGCTTCAGGCTGGAAGTGCAGCATGTCTGTTTCGCAAAAGTGTTAATCCGTAAAAGTAAGGGGGAAAGCCTGCAACTTGTGCTGGAAGCTCTTTTGGAGGCAATCCGCATGACTATGCCTGATTTTGACGGCGTGCATCTGAAGGCACGCCTCCTGACGTTCCAGGAAATCAGCATTTTAAATAATATCGGCTGCACATATCATGCCTTGGGAAAGGCGTGCGAGGCCTTGCGTCTTTTGGTTCAGCTCAAAGAATATATGGAGAGCCATACGGACGGCGGACAGGAGCTGTCTGTGAAATACCTGATGATTTTGCAGAATCTTTCGACTTGGCTGGGGCAGGAAGGTTATTACCAAGAAGCCCTGGCGCTCTGCCAGAAAGGCATAGATTTTTGCGTGGAATATGGGAGGATGCATATATTTCCCATGTTTTTGTGCAATAAGGCATGCGCTCTGGCAGAGCTGGGGCAATATGACGTGTCGAAAGAAAATTTTTATCTGAGTATTGCCCTCTATCAGGCAATGAGCCAGCACGAATGTGCCGGACAGGTGAGAAAGTATGCCGAAAGTTTTTACGGCATCAAAGTGTGAATTGTTTATGTCAGAGGCCCTGACGCATTATTGTTTCCTAGATATGCGGCAGGGATCCTGACGCGTTAATAGGTTTCTTCGACATCGCCCAGGAAGAATCCTGCCATGCCGTGTATTTTTTGCATTATAAAACACCTCCCCTCTATACCAAAAGTATAAAGGGGAGGTGTTTGCTTTTCCATGCGATATGGCGCAAAATTTATCCTGCGCCATATCATATGGAATTGTCAGTCCAAGTTGACCTTGCCTTTTAGAAGCAATCTGCAAACCACGTAAAATATAATGTTCAGTACTAAATATGAAATTATTAGGGAAGGGAATAGGAGGCGGAAGCTTTCTGCCAGGAAATTTGCAGGTAGTTCTTCTCCCATATACTTTCCCGTGTTGGCAATCTCCGGGATAATGATGGAAAGCGAGGTAATGATTTGGATTACCATGTAAATGCCGAAATAAAATGCAACGGATGCCGCAAGCTTGTTCCGTTCCATCCGCTGTCCGAGCAGGACGCTCATATATCCCATCACCACGGAAGAGAAGGAGCTGATGAGCAGCATTGCGAAAAGGAGAAGCACAAATACCGGCAGCGGATAGCCGAAGAGGTCTGCGAAGCTGAAGGCTTCCGGAGACTGCCCGACATCCAAAAGGAAGCTGTCTAAAAGAGAATCCTGCCTATCGCCGGAAACCGAAGTGGCTGCTTCATGAATGCCTAAGGCCGCACTAAGCGCAGATATCGACAAAGTGGTGAGCAAGCTGTTCAGGAAAAACCAGAAATATCCGACAATCAGCTTGGAGTGGAATAGTTGTGTCGGGGTGACCGGGAGCGTATGCATCAGATAGCCTTCCGCGGTGTAAAGGTTTTTATAAAAACGCACATAGATGTAGACCAGCGTGGTGCAGGAAAATGTGATGATGGACAGCACGTACAGAATGAGCAGGGGGGCTGCAAGCAGGAATCCTGTGTCTGAGTTAAATATGCTGGTGTTCAGTATGATGCATCCAATTAGGGTTATCAGGATAATTGCAAGGTTGATGGGTAACAGCAGCCTGTAAGTGTCTTTCCATTCATATTTTAATAGTTTCTTTAGCATTTGAATACCTCCCGGAAGATAGTGTCGATGGATTTATGATCCTTTTCCCGCAGCTCGTCTACCAGTGCGTGGGTATGTAAAGAGCCATCCTTAATAAAAATCACCTCATCCAGGATATTTTCGATATCTGAGATTATATGGGTGGATATAAGGATGGAGGCGTCTTCGTCGTAATTGGATAAAATTGTATCCAGGATATAGTCCCTTGCGGCAGGATCCACGCCGGCCAGCGGCTCGTCCAGGATGTATAAATGCGCATGACGGCTCATGACTAGGATAAGCTGGACTTTTTCCTGTGTGCCTTTGGAGAGCGTTTTAAGCTTCTGGCGGGGATTGATCTGCAGCTTTGCCATCATGTCGTAAGCGCGCAGAGAGTCGAAGTCCTCATAGAAGTCCGCAAAAAAATCTATGATTTCCTGCACGCGCATAGTACCATTCAGGTAAGTATGGTCGGGCAGATAAGAAATGGCGCTTTTGCTGGAAGGGCCGATTGGCTCGCCTAGGACTTGCACGCTGCCGGCAGTTGGGGACAGCAGCCCGGCAATCAGCTTAATCAGCGTGGTCTTGCCGCTACCATTGGGGCCGAGAAGCCCGACGATATGCTCGCCGTCAATCTGCAGGCTTACATTGTTGAGTGCAGTATGTCTGCCATATTTTTTGGTAAGGTCTTTACATTCTAACAGTGTCATGGTCGTCTCCTTTGATAATTTTGGAAATCAGGGGAATAACTTCTTCTTCGGAAATCCCGAGCCTTAGCATGTTGTCTAAAAATTGTGTCACAATGTCCCTGGCAAGTGTTGTTTTCAAATCCGCAATCATGGCTGTGTCCTCCGTAATATATCGTCCGCTGGTTCTCTGGGAATATACAAGTCCGGTACGCTCTAATTCGGAGAGGGCTTTCTGCATCGTGTTTGGGTTGACGGATGCTTTCTGCGCCAGTTCCCGCACAGAAGGAAGCTTGTCTCCTGGGGCATACATGCCGGAAATGATATCCATCTGGATTTTTTCAATGATTTGGATAAAGATGGGTCGGTCAGAATCCAAATTCCATGGCATCAAATCACCTCGTTTCCTGATTATGTCTTATGTACTATTGTACTATATGAATAATACAGTAACGTTTTTTTGGGGGAATGTCAAGTATGTTTTTTAACATTTCTGTAATATTGCCCATCGGAGCCATATGGATAAAAAAACCCCTTGTAATAAGAGGAAAATTTCGTTACAATAGAAGAGATTCGTGAATAAGGCTTTTCTCATCCGCCAATGTATCGGAAAGGTGGGAAAGGTTTGGAAAATGTAAAAAAGATAATGTTCATTCTGGTTGCTGCCGTCCTCATTATGGGATGTGCAGGGTGCGGGAGTCAGCAAGAGGGGCTTCTCTTACAGGAATCCGGGGCGAAGGCGCAGACAGGCAGTGATGGTAACGCAAGCGTGGCCGAAGCAGATTATGGGTCTGTGGCTGACCATGGTCCGGAGGAAGAAGGGAGTTCTCGCGCAGATACCAAAGAAGCGTCTGTTCCTGGAGGTGTGCCGTTGATTTATGTCCAGGTATCAGGCGCGGTAAATAAGCCCGGCGTCTATGCGTTGCCAGAGGGAAGCCGCGTATTCCAGGCGGTGGAGCTTGCCGGAGGGCTGTCTGAGGAGGCGGATGTCAAGTCCCTGAACCAGGCGCAGGCCCTGACGGACGGAGAGATGATTTGGGTGATGACCGCCGAGGAGGCGAAGGCCCAGGCAGTTTCGGGAGGGAATCCGCCAGATGTCTCTGCAAGCGTGGACGATGGAAGGGTAAACCTTAATACTGCCACAAAAGAGGAGCTGACGACGCTTCCGGGAATCGGGGAGGCGAAGGCGGGGAGCATCCTTGCCTGGCGCGAGACGAATGGGAGTTTTGCACAGATTGAAGATCTGATGAAAATAGAAGGGATTAAAGAAGGCGTATTTTCTAAAATAAAAGATTACGTCAAAGTTCAATGAGGTGAAATGATGGCAAAAAAGGTTCTTGTAGTTGATGATGAGAAACTGATAGTGAAGGGAATCCGTTTCAGCTTGGAACAGGATGGGATGGAAGTGGATTGTGCCTATGACGGTGAGGAAGCGTTAAGGCTTGCAACGGAGAACGCCTATGATATGATACTTTTGGATATTATGCTGCCCAAGATGGACGGTTTTGAGGTGTGCCAGCAGATTCGGGAATTTTCTTCCGTGCCAATCGTCATGCTGACGGCTAAGGGAGACGATATGGATAAGATTCTGGGCCTGGAATATGGCGCAGACGACTATATCACGAAACCGTTTAACATTCTGGAGGTAAAGGCCCGCATTAAGGCAATCATGAGAAGGACTTCCCCGAAACAGAAGAAAGAGGAGAATGTCAGGATTGTCGAGAATGGTGATTTGCGCCTGGACTGTGAAAGCCGCCGCCTGTTTATTTTGGGCAGGGAAATCAATGTCACGGCGCGGGAATTTGACCTGTTGGCTATCTTGGTTCTGAATCCTAATAAGGTATACAGCCGGGAGAAGCTGCTGAACCTCGTCTGGGGTTCTGAATATCCCGGGGACGTCCGTACCGTGGATGTGCATGTCAGGCGTCTTAGGGAGAAGATTGAAGCAAGCCCGAGCGACCCGAAATATGTGCATACGAAATGGGGCGTAGGTTACTATTATCAGGCATGAATGCCTGACAGACAGCGGAGAAAGATATGAAGAAGTTAAAGTTTATCCACAGCCTGAAATTCAGGCTGTTCTTAATTATTGCCTTGGTTGGGATACTGCCCAATTTTGCCTTGCGGTTTGGGATTCTTGCAACCTATGAGAGCCGTGCGGTTTCCAACCGCAGCATTGATATTTTAAGCCAGGCAAAGATACTGGCAAATCAGGTAGTTACTTATAATTATATGTCGGACTTGTCCATGGAAATCATCAACGCCCAGTTAGATCAAGTCACGAACATCTATGACGGCAGGGTGATGGTCATTAACAGCCGGTTCCAAATCGTCAAGGACACTTATGGAATTGACACGGGCAAGACCATTATCTCAGAGGAAGTGGTAAAAAGCTTTCAGGGGGAAGAAATCAGCAAGTATGATTCTGACAGCCGATATATTGAGCTTGCAGTCCCCCTGAAGAATGTGGATACCCAGGAGTCCCTGGGCGTGATGCTGGTCAGCGTGTCCACAGACAGCATAATGATGAACTACGATTATTTAAAGAAAAATGTACAGATTATTGAGATGGTGAATGCGGTAATTGTCATTGCCTTCGCGCTTTTCTGTGCCCGCCGCCTGGTAAGGCCGTTTAAGAAGATGACGAAATCTTTGGAAGAAATCCAGGCGGAAAATGAAGAAGAGGAGCTGATGATTTCCGATTACACGGAGACGGAAGCGATTTCGGATGCTTTTAACGAGATGCTCGGGCGGATGCGGGGGATTGATGATTCCAGGCAGGAATTTGTTTCGAATGTGTCCCACGAGCTGAAAACGCCCCTGACGTCCATGAAAGTGCTTGCCGATTCCCTGTTAGGGCAGGAAGATGTCCCTGTAGAGCTGTATAAGGATTTCATGGGCGATATTGCAGAGGAAATCGAGCGGGAAAATAAGATTATTAACGATCTGCTTTCGCTGGTGAAGATGGACAAAGCGGCCGGGGAACTGAATATTTCCGTAGTCAATGTCAATGAGCTGCTGGAAATGATTATGAAGCGTCTGCGCCCGATTGCAGAGAAACAGAATGTTGAACTTGTGTTAGAAAGCTTCCGCCCGGTCAGCGCGGAGGTAGATGAGGTCAAGCTGTCCCTGGCGTTCAACAACTTAGTGGAGAATGCCATCAAGTATAATAAAAAGGATGGCTGGGTACATGTGTCCTTGAATGCAGACCACAAATATTTCTTTGTGCGGGTGGAGGATTCCGGGATTGGCATACCAGAGGAAGCTTTGGAGCATGTTTATGAGAGGTTTTTCCGGGCGGACAAATCCCATTCCAGGGAAATTGGCGGGACCGGGCTGGGGCTTGCAATCACGCGGAACGCCGTGCTGATGCACCGGGGGGCGATAAAGGCGCACAGCAAAGAGGGCGAGGGGACTGTTTTCACAGTCCGGATACCGCTGAATTATATTGGAGGAATTGCATGAAAACAGCAAAGCAGATATTACTCCTGACTGGCATGGTATTTTTTGCGGCCATGCTTGCAGGCTGTGAAGGAAATCAGGAGGAGCGTTCGGGATACCAGATTTATTACGTGAACGCGGAGAAGACCAAAACAGTTTCCAAGGGCTATGATACCCAGACGGAAGATACGAATGACATCATACAGGAATTTATAGAGGAACTTCTCGAGGAAACAGGCGACCCGGAGTACAGAAGGCCTATCCCTGAACCTGTGAGGCTTGATACATGGAAATTTGAGGAAGGCCAGCTTTCCCTTTATTTTAACAGCGCATATTTGGAAATGGATAACATTGAGGAGGTACTTTGCCGGGCGGC
Source organism: uncultured Lachnospiraceae bacterium (assembly GCA_910585625.1). Lineage (GTDB taxonomy): Bacteria > Bacillota > Clostridia > Lachnospirales > Lachnospiraceae > Petralouisia. The sequence continues at coordinate 12,183 of CAJUFQ010000041.1, read as the reverse complement.
GGTTGCCAGGACACTGCTTCAGCCGAAAGGCGTGGACTGCATCTCCTTTTATGTAGGGGACGCGCCGCTTGTGGATAACGAAGGGAAACCGGTAGGGCTGATGACGGAAGAGAGCTTTATTGAAAATCCGGGAGAACAGATTAATACCATCCAGACGGCGAACATTACCTTGTATTTTTCCAACGTAGAGGGAGATGCCTTAGTGCAGGAAGTGCAGGAAATCCACTATAGCAGCAACATATCTTTAGAAAAGCTTGTCATGGAGCAGCTGCTCAAAGGCCCCAAAGGAGAAGAGGGACGCTCGGCAATCCCGGATGGCACGAAGCTTGTAAATGTGTCCGTGCTGGACGGCGTGTGTTTTGTGAATCTTGATGAAGGGTTCCTGAACCAGAATTATGAGATTACGGAGCCGGTAGTGATTTACTCTGTCGTCAACTCCCTGACGGAACTGACAAGCGTCAACAAGGTACAGATTTCCGTCAATGGAGACAGCAGCCGGATTTACCGGGAAAAAATGGATTTGAGTGCCATGTTTGAACGGAATCTTGATTATATGGATGAGTCGGCGCATAGCCAGGAAAGGCAGATGGAAGAGGGAGAAGAGCATGTCGTAGATGCGTCTGGAGGAATGGATGATTAGGCGGGGGATGTGTTGCCTGTGCTTGTCCCTGCTGCTGGGTATGTTGTATGCCCTCAGCAGGGAGTGGGAGTTTCTGGCGCTTTTCCTTTTGCTGCTGGCTGCGATTGCTGCAGTCGTATCCAGGATGCAGGAGCATGCGGCAATAGCAGCCGGTGCGCGGGTGTTTCTCTGCATCTGCCTCTTCTGCTGTGGGGCTGTCCGTATGCAGGGACAGCAATCTGTGCGGGACAGGCTGGAGGAAATATTTTCGGATGGCGATGCCATCACTGTGCAGGGCCAAGTCGTGAAAAAAGAGGATATTTCCATGCAGGGAGAAGCTCTGGGAAAAGGGAAATATTCTGTAGAGGGAGAGTCCCCAGAAGAAAGGGAAGCGGCACAATCCCAGGTTCAACAGTTTATCTATTATCTTGCCGACACACATGTGTCTTCTGAAGGCAACAGCTATCCCGCATATGGGATTCTGGTCTATAGTTCTGACAGCCGCTACCAGCCGGGCAACATCGTTACAGCTACCGGAAGGTACGCGTCATTTCAGGTATCCCGCAATGAAGGGAATTTCAACGAAAAACAATATCAGCAGAGCAGAAAATGGGGATTCAAGGTTTATGCAGACGAGGAGACGCTTGTTTCCGGGCGTGTGGATAAGTATGCCTTATTTCTTGGGAAATTAAGGGAGCGGATGAAGCAAGTGTTTTTGTCATCTATGGATGCGCAGGATGCCGGGCTCTTAGCAGACATTGCTTTGGGAGAAAAGGCCCTGCTGGATGAGGAAATAAAAGGGTTATATCAGGACGCAGGCATTTCCCACATCCTTGCTATTTCCGGGCTGCATGTTTCGCTTGTGGGCATGGGACTCCTGGCACTGCTGCAGAAAATGGGCGTTCCACGGAAATGGGCAGCTGCGTTGTGTGCAGGCGCAGTCTTTAGCTTCGGTATTTTTTCCGGCATGGAGGTATCCGCAGTGCGCGCAATAACAATGTTCTCTGTGCTGATGGCGGCGCAAGTTCTGGGATATACATACGATTCCCTGACAGCGCTCTCCGCCAGCACCATGATTCAGCTGTGGGGAAACCCGTTTTTATTAGAGTATGCCGGCTTCCTGTTCTCTTATGGTGCAGTGCTTGGGGTTACCGTGGTGTGGAAGGTTGTCCGGCAGGCAGGCGCGGAGCGTGAGAAAGAGGCAGAAAGAGACAAGCCACGAGGGAGAAAGCGTCTGGGAATGTTGCGGAAGGCAGCTGCGAATGTTGCGGGAACGTTGGGTGTCAGCGCCTGCATCCAGTTGGTGATGCTTCCGTTGTCTGCTTATTTTTACTATGAAGTCCCGCCTTACGGCGTCTTTGCGAATGCCTGCGTCCTGCCATTCATGGGAGTCTTGCTGGCCTTGGCGATGATTGGAGGCATCCTCGGAAGCCTGGTTCCTATCCTGGGTGCAGCCGTTTTGACGCCGGCCGGGTGGCTGCTGGATTTCAATGAATTGGTCTGCCGCATATGCGGTGGATTGCCTGGGGCAAGCTTCATCACAGGTAAGCCGCCCCTGGAGCTTATCATTGTCTATTATGCCGTCCTGATCTTTTGCCTGTGCCTCATCTGGCGCAGAGAGAAGAGGCGTTATTTGGCAGTGGCTGTCCTTGCGCTTTTCTGTCTGCTGTCCGTTCGCCAGATATCACGGTTTGAAGTGGATGTGCTGGATGTCGGGCAAGGGGATGGAATTTTCCTGCAAAATGGCAACGGGGCGCATTTCTTTATGGATGGGGGCAGCAGCAATGTCAAAAATGTGGGGCAATACCGTATCCTGCCTTTTTTGAAATCACGGGGAATACGCTCGCTCACCGGCTGGATTGTCAGCCATGCAGATGCCGATCACACCAGCGGCTTGCTGGAGCTTCTGCAGCTGGGATATCCGGTGGAATATGTAATCGTTGCGGAATATATGGCCCATGATGAAGCCATGGAGAATCTGCTGCGGGAAGCTGAGAGGGCAGGATGTGAAATCCTCTCTGTGCTGCCTGGGATGGAATTTGGCTCCGGTGACATGGTGTTCACTGTGCTTGCCCCGGGAGAGAATTCGGGGACTGACGGTGTTTGGGAAAGCGGGCAGGGGAAGAGCGCGGACAGAAATGCTTCGTCGCTGTCACTGCTGCTTTGGTACCAAGGGTTCTGCGGTGTGTTCACCGGGGATATCGGGGAAGCGCAGGAACGTAAGATTCTGGAGTCAGGGTGTTTGGGAGAGTATGGGGTAGAAGCTGTCGATTTCTACAAAGCGGCGCACCATGGTTCTGATAATTCAAACAGCCAGGAATTCTTAGAGAGGCTTTCCCCGAAGCTGGCGGTGGTTTCTTGTGCGAAGAAGAATTCTTATGGGCATCCTGGCCAGGAGGCGGTGGCAAGGCTTGGCAGCGTCGGGAGCCGTATATTTTTTACGATGGATCAAGGGCAGGTGCGTGTGCGGCCGGAAGCGGGGGATTTGCGGGTATGGACATATCTGCCCTGAATAGTGTATGATAACAGCAGCCTGGCATCATGCCGAAAATTGCTTCCGGCAGGGGACAGGCCGATGGCAGGCACAAGAAGAAGGGAGGGCACATGAAGAGCATAGATGAAGACATCAAAACAGGCAGCTTCCGGCCGGTGTATCTTTTGTACGGCGAGGAGGCGTATCTGAAAAAACAATATGGGAAGAAGCTGCGCCAGGCATTGTCAGTGCCAGGCGACACGATGAACGCAGCGTTTTACGAGGGCAAGAATATCAGCCTCGGTGAGATAATAGATTTGGCGGAGACGCTTCCCTTCTTTGCGGAGCATAGGCTGATTATGGTGCAAGACAGCGGTTTTTTCAAAAATTCCCCGGAGGAGCTTTCAGAATATTTCAAACATGCTGCGGCAACGGTTTGTTTTGTGTTTGTGGAAGAGGAAGTTGACAAGCGGGGGAAATTGTATAAGGCGGCCAAGAACGCCGGACGGGTGGTGGAATTCACGCGTCAGCCGGAAGAAGTCCTGACACGCTGGATCTTGTCAAAACTTAAGCGTGAACAGAAAAAAATTACCAGGCCTGTCCTGCAGTTATTTCTGGAGAAAGCGGGTAATGACATGGAAAATATTGATAAGGAGCTGGAAAAGCTGTTCTGCTATACGCTTGGGCGGGAAATAATCTCAGAGGAGGATGTGGAAGCTATCTGTGTGGGGCAGACCACGAACAGGATTTTTGAGATGGTAAATAAGATTGCAGAAAAACAGCAGAAGCAGGCGCTGGATCTTTATTATGACTTGCTTGCCTTAAAAGAGCCGCCGATGCGGATCCTATTCCTTATAGCCAGACAGTTTCAGATTCTGCTGATGGTGAAGGATTTAAAGCGGCAGGGGTATGACAACAAATTCATTGCTTCTAAGGCGAAAATCCCTGAGTTTGCTGTGCGCAGGAATTTTGCCCAGGCCGGGAGGTTCCAGACCATGCAGCTGAAACAGGCAGTGGCGGACTGTGTGCAGGCAGAAGAGGATGTCAAGACCGGAAACCTGAATGACAGGTTAGCGGTAGAGCTTCTAATTGTGAAGTATAGCCGGGAAGGGTAACGGCGGTTTGGTTTTTCCCTTTTAGATTTTGCAATTCTGCAAGACTTATGGTAAAATGAGAGCGGGATTAGAGATATTTTCTATTTCTGACAGAATAGGGATTTGGAGGAACAACATGGCAGTCATTGAGCAGAATAAAATCAGGAATTTTTGTATTATTGCGCATATAGACCACGGTAAATCCACGCTGGCGGACCGTATCATAGAGAAGACGGGGCTTCTGACCAGCCGGGAAATGCAGGCGCAGGTTCTGGATAACATGGATTTGGAGCGGGAGCGCGGAATTACGATTAAGGCGCAGGCAGTGCGTATTGTATATAAAGCGAAGGACGGCGAGGAATATATTTTCAACCTGATTGATACCCCGGGGCATGTAGACTTTAATTATGAGGTATCCCGCAGCCTGGCTGCCTGTGACGGGGCCATCCTGGTAGTGGATGCGGCGCAGGGCATTGAGGCGCAGACGCTGGCCAATGTTTATCTGGCGCTGGATCATGATTTGGATGTGCTGCCGGTCATCAATAAGATTGACCTTCCGAGTGCGGAACCAGAGCGGGTCATTGAGGAGATAGAGGACGTCATCGGGCTGGAGGCCCAGGACGCGCCGCAGATTTCGGCAAAGACCGGGCGGAACGTAGAGGAAGTGCTGGAGCAGATCGTGGAGAAAATTCCTGCGCCGGGCGGCAACCCGGACAGCCCAATGCAGGCTCTGATATTTGACTCTTTGTATGATTCTTATAAAGGAGTGATTGTCTTTTGCAGGATGAAAGAGGGAACGGTACGGGTCGGTACCACGATAAAGATGATGGCGACCGGGGCGACCGCCGATGTAGTGGAAGTAGGGTATTTTGGGGCCGGGCAGTTCATTCCCTGTGAGGAACTGAGTGCCGGCATGGTGGGTTATATCACAGCAAGCCTCAAGAATGTCCGCGACACGCAGGTGGGGGACACGGTCACGGATGCGGCAAATCCATGCAAGGAACCGCTGCCGGGATATAAGAAAGTCACCCCCATGGTCTACTGCGGCATGTACCCGGCAGACGGCGCGAAGTACCCGGATTTGCGGGATGCGTTGGAGAAATTACAGTTAAACGACGCCTCGCTGCAGTTTGAGGCAGAGACATCCGTGGCGTTGGGGTTTGGTTTCCGTTGTGGGTTCTTGGGACTGCTGCATTTAGAAATCATTCAGGAGCGTCTGGAGCGGGAATATAATTTGGATCTTGTAACGACTGCGCCAGGGGTTATCTATAAAGTGCATAAGATGAACGGGGAAGTCATTGAGCTGACGAATCCTTCCAATCTCCCCGATCCGGCAGAGATTGACTATATGGAGGAGCCGATGGTCGGCGCGGAAATCATGGTTACCAGCGATTATATCGGAGCTATTATGGATTTGTGCCAGGAACGCCGTGGGATTTATATCAGCATGGAATATATGGAAGAAACGCGGGCCTTGATAAAATATGAGCTTCCGCTCAACGAGATTATTTATGATTTCTTTGACGCATTGAAATCGCGCTCCAGAGGATATGCTTCCTTCGACTATGAGATGAAGGGCTATGCCCGCTCCGAGCTTGTCAAGCTGGACATCCTCATCAACCGGGAAGAAGTGGACGCGCTGTCATTTATCGTACACAGCGGGACGGCGTATGAGCGTGGCAGGAAAATGTGCGAGAAGCTTAAGGAAGAAATCCCCAGACATTTGTTCGAGATACCTATCCAGGCGGCAATCGGCAGCAAGGTCATAGCCAGGGAGACTGTGAAAGCAATGCGCAAGGATGTGCTGGCAAAATGTTACGGCGGTGACATCACCAGGAAGCGCAAGCTTTTAGAGAAACAGAAGGAAGGCAAGAAGCGTATGCGCCAGATTGGAAATGTGGAAATTCCGCAGAAAGCGTTTATGAGCGTGCTGAAATTGGATGATAAGTAGATGTCAGGGAAGAAGGAGTTAGAGTTATATATCCATATCCCGTTTTGCGTGAAGAAATGCAGTTATTGCGACTTCCTGTCCATGCCTGCCGGGGAGGATGTCCGCAGGGCATATGTGGACAGGCTGTTGGAAGAAGTCAGGCAGCAGGCAGGGTCTTGCCGGGATTACCAGGTGGTTTCTGTATTTGTGGGCGGCGGGACTCCTTCGTTGCTTGCAGGCGTGCAGATATGGGAGATTATGGAACAGGTGTACCGTTGTTTTCAGGTCATGCAGGGAGCGGAAATCACGTTGGAATGCAATCCTGGCACTTTGAATGAAGAGAAATTAACTTTCTATAAGTCTGCCGGGATTAACCGGCTCAGCCTGGGCCTGCAGTCTGCGGACGACATGGAACTTAAGGAGCTTGGGAGAATCCATTCGTATGCGGATTTCCTGCAGAGTTTTGACCTTGCTAGGAAAAAGGGGTTTGGCAATATCAATGTGGATCTTATTTCATCGCTGCCCGGGCAGACGCCGCAGGGCTGGGAGAATACGCTGAAAAAAGTATTACGGCTTATGCCGGAACACATTTCCGCATACAGCCTGATAATAGAAGAAGGGACGCCCTTCTACGAGAGATTTTGGGAAGATGAGCTGCGCAGGGAACAGGGAGAGGATCCGCGATTCCTCCCTACGGAAGAGGCGGAGCGGGAAATGTATGTGAGAACCCTGGAACTTCTGGAAAGCAGGGGTTACCAGAGGTATGAGATTTCCAATTATGCATTGCCCCATAAGGAATGCCGCCATAATATCGGCTACTGGCAGCTGTCACCTTATCTGGGGCTGGGGCTTGGCAGCTCGTCTTTCATGGAGGACGCCAGGTTTTCCAATACCAGGAATTTTAACGATTATCTGGATGGCATGTTTTGCAGCCTGCCGGAAATATTTGCGGGTACTGAGAAGAAACCGCAAGACGCCGCAAACCGAGAGGGAGCGGAGGTTTTTTACCTGGGCAAAAAGCAGCAGATGGAAGAATTTATGTTCCTGGGCTTACGGATGACGGCGGGAATTGAGAGAAGCCGGTTCGAAGAGAAATTCAGCGTTATCCTGGAGAGCGTTTATGGCCCGGCCATAAGAAAGCTGCAGCAGCAGGGGCTTTTGGCGCAGCGTGAGGGCAGGATATTCCTCACGGAACAAGGGATTGCGGTGAGTAATTACGTGTTTGGGGAATTCTTATTGTAAATTGAGAGCCAACACATTGGATGCATTGCGATTTAGCATCAGAGAAGGGGGAAGGAGGGACATTTGGTTTCGCGGACATACGCGGGAGAGAGCAAACGCAGGGAACCCTGCAGGAAAGGAGAGAAAACATGAAGGTTAAAATGACGGTGAGCAAATTGCTTGCCTGCGCGATGGTAGTTACTTCCGTATTTACCGGAGACATCACTACCGCAAATGCAGAAGCCGGGGCCAAAATCCTTGAGCCATTGGCGAAATATGATTTTGAGGAGGCAGTCAGCGGGGACAATGGGAAGTACCAGGATATCCAGATGGTCACCAGAGACTTCGAGAATTATGCGGGCGCGCTTGATTTTATGCCAGGCAGAGACGGAGCGGGGAAAGCGCTCAGTACAGATGGCATCATTAATGAAGAAATCACGAAAAAGGGAGAAGGAAAATATGGCATGAAACTGCCGCAAAAAAATCTTGGAGAAGAGTATACGGTTTCAGCGTGGTTCAGATCCAGCTGGGGGACGCTGAATTCAAAGAACGATAATCCTCCCAAGACATTTGCGGTCATGTCGGTCGGAAAATCAGCAGAAGAAAATGTCACCATTAAGCCGGACGCCGGGTCGAATGGCAGGGTGTTGTTTCTGTATTCAGGAAGCACGAAGGCAGAAGGGGATATGAACAATGGCGGCGACAATAATTTTTGGATGAACTGGCATATGTTTACGATTACCCAGTCTGGGAACCAGGTAACTTGTTATCTGGATGGTGATAAGAAATTGGAAACAACGGCAGTTCCCCTGATGAATGATTCTGCCGGAAGCATTTGTCTTGGAGTCAGCCAGGGTGGCGGTGGCTACGCTACTGGCGAGTACGACGATATCAGTGTCTATAACGCGGCCCTGGATGCTGATCAGGTAGGCGACTTGTTCGCCAAGGGTTATGCACAAGAGGGCAAGACGCCGGAAGAAATCCTGCAGGGGGTGGCGGAAATAGACGTGACAAAGAATCTTACGTTAGATCCTGGAAGCAAAGAAACCATCAAGGTAAATCTCCCCGACAAGCTCAAGGCAGAGGACTGTACGGTAAGTTTTGCGGTGGAAGGCGCCAGTGATGTAGTTTCCGTAGACGCCGCTACGGGTGAAGTCACGGCAAATAAGATGGGTACAGCCAAAGTTGTCACTTCTGTGAAGGTTGGAAATACGACTAAGACTGGAGTGACAGCGGTGGAAGTCTCCGCGGGCTTTCAAGGGGAACGCGATCCATTTTCTAAGATTACGGAAGATTGTTATGATAAGAACCTTACCATAGAGCCAACAAAGACGGCGTCTGTGTTCCGGCTTCCGGATACTTTAAAACTGAATGAAGACGTCATTGTTTCCTATGTTTCCAGCAATGAGGATATTGCAAAAGTTGATGAGAATGGTCTGGTGACAGCGCAGAAGAAAGTGGGCTACGCCCGCATAACTACGACGGTGAAAGCCGTTTATGACGGCTTTGAGATGGAGTACCAGACGTTAGTGAAGGTCAGCTATGATATTACAAAGGCAAAAGTATCTGCAAATACCGTATATCTGGAGAAAGGCAAGACAGCAAATATCACGGTCAAGCCGACGGCAGCGATGAATGCTGCAGGCTGCACCATAAAATATACAGCAAGCGGCACGGTGAGTATGGACAAAGGCAAAGTAAGGGCCAAAAAGCCAGGGACCGGGACGGTTGCCGTAAAAGTTTCGTCTGCCGGAAAGAGCATCACAAAAAGAATCACGTTCTATGTCGGTGAAATCAGCGGAAAAGGCAGTGTGAAAGTGAAAAAGTCAGCTACGCTCAGCGTGAAAGGTATTTCCGGGAATGTCACCTGGTCTTTGGATAAAAAAGGGAAAAAGCTCGCCAGCCTTTCTAAAAATGGCAAGCTGACTGCCAAGAAGAAAGGAACCGTGAAGGTAACGGCGAAGGTGAAAGTAGGAAAGAAACAGGTAGTTACGTTGTCGAAAAATATTAAAATCACGAAATAGCAGGCAATCAGCAGGAGGTTAAAGTATGAAGAGAAAGATATGGAATATATTGTCTGCTGCAATCCTTACCGCCAGTCTTGTTGCGGGAGCTATGCCCATGGGAGGTCTGCGGGTTCAGGCAGCAGGGGACATAAAGGATGCAGTGCAGAACGGTCTGGTCATCCGGGAGTCAGAGATCAACCAGCTCTTGACCGAAGATTTGCAGCTTCCCACATCGGTAGCAGGATTGGATGGGGCAGCCGTTACATATGCCATAGAGGGCCAGGCTGAGGAGGGAACCCACGGCGCCGCTTCCGTGCAAGGCAGTACCCTGAAAGTCACAAGGCCATATGCCGGGGAGGGCAATTATAAGTTTGACCTGGTCGCAACGGTGACGGCAAACGGAGCCACAGAAACGAAGACGTTCCCCATGATAATCCGGGAGGGGCTTTCCGGGGATTCTTATGCGGGGTATGTGTATGTATGCTTTACAATGCCGAAGGGAAAAGGATATGACGTGCAGCAGGTGCATTTTTTCCTCAGTGAGGATGGGCTTAACTGGACGGCTTTGAATGGCTGCCAGCCGGCGTTCCTTGCCGGCAGCGATTATATGGATCTTATCCAGAAATGCGGGGCGAACAGCGTCAATTATAAGATAGATGCGACGGCAGCAGATCTGGAGCGTTCCGTCAGCGGAGACGCCTCTGCGCTGTTTCCATTTGAAGGGCGGGATCAGGGGATTCGTGACCCATACCTGATTCGTGGGTGCAAGGCGGACGGCAGCGATTCCAATAAAGTGTGGCTGCTTGCGACGGACTTAAATACCCATTCTGAACAGTATAATGGGAATAAGGCAAACAACAGCATCCTTGAGAATTCGGGTGACAGAGATACCTGGGTACTGACCTCCAAGGTAGGGGTGGGAAGCACGCACCTCTTTGTGTGGGAGACAGAAGACTGGGTACATTGGACCAGACGCTGGGTAGACGTCGCTGGCCCGGATAAAATCAATGCGGCAATGGCTTGGGCGCCAGAGGCCATTTACAATCCAGACAAGGACAATTATCTGGTGTACTGGTCTGGGCGTGTGGACGCGGACGGCGCAGCCAGGAACCGTTTATACTGCTGTGAAACCAGCGATTTTGTCAATTTTGGCCCTACAAAGCTGTACGAGCAAGAGGATTTCTATACGAAATATCTGCCTGAAGGCGCGGGCGACCATGACGGTTACGGAAATATCGATACTTCCCAGCTCTGGGTGGCAGGGACAAAAGATGGGAAGGAAACGCCCTATGCAAAATTGTATCGTGTGGTGAAAGATGAAACAAGGAGCATGCGGCCTAAGGGTTCCCCGCTTCTGGGAATCCAGCTGATGAGCGCGGATACAGTATTGGATCCGAATGTTGACTATGAGAGTACGGATCCTGTCAGGATTACGCCGTACGATTACAAGGGGAAGACTTATGGGAATGCAGATGACTTGGCGTCATTGACGGATGATAAGAATGCTTTGGGCAAATCAGAAATAATATTTAACTGGTTTAAAAAAGAATCGACTGGCAACCACTTCACTAAAATTGACCAGAAAGTGCTGGACAAAGACCTCATTGGAAATTGGGAAGAGGGCGCTACCATGTTCAAGTTCATCGACCGTGACGAATGGTGCATCATGATAGATAATTACGGCAGCAATGCGCGCTATGAGCCGTTCGTGACCACGGATCTGTCTAAGCCGGACAGCGTAGAGAAGATGCCTGCAGGAAGCTATGGGCGGACTGGCGGGGACGTCGGCTGTCATGGAGGTATGATTCCGATTACGGCAGATGAGTATAACAGGATGATTAAGACTTACAATGATAAGAGCAAGATGACAGGACTGAATGCAGCGGCAGCCAAAAACTACCATGAGATTTCCCCTATTTACCTTGACGTAAGGAGGATGGATGGGCTGGCAGAGAGATTAGAAAAAGCAGCGACAGCCTCCAATTACAGCGAGAGCGCGAAAGCGCAAATGAAAAATCTTGCGGAGAAAGCAAAAGAGTTAGGGAAGAAAGAGAAAGTCACAGATTCGACGCAGATGGATAATCTGACAGAACGCGCAGAGAAATTGCTGGCGAACACGCTGGTAGAAGTGCCGACGATGTATGCAGACCATGTGGAACTGAGCGCGCCAACGTTGACGCTCTGCACGAAGGCAACAGAAGGGCTTAAGAAATCGGCGTCTCTGTCAGCAGAGCTGGATGTGGACGACGCGCCCAAGGAAATCACCTGGAAGAGCAGCGACCCGAAAGTTGCGGAGGTATTAAACGGAAAGGTGACGGCGAAGAAAGCCGGCACGGCAGTTATCACGGCTACGGCTGTGGGCGGAGCAAAGGCAATCTGCAAGGTAACGGTCAAGGGTATTCCCAACAAGGTTACGCTTAAGAAGACGAATGTGTCTCTCAAGGTGAAAAAAACCTATCAGATTAAACCAGGTATCCCTAAGGGAACCGTGTGTTCTAAGTTCAATTATACTTCGGATAAGCCCAAAATCGCATCAGTGACTAAGATCGGAGGAATAGTCACAGCTAAGAAGAAAGGGACTGCTAAGATTACAGTAAAGGCAGCAAATAACAGCAAGGCGAAAGCAGTGCTTACCGTTAAGGTTAAGTAGCCAGGGTTCGGCCACGCTATGGCAGGGAATCGCATAGCGTGGCCGGGCTGTTATACAAAAAAAGCAAAAAATTTAAAAAAACACTTGCAAAATGGAAGAAAAACAGCTATAATGTATAAAGATTTGTTAATAGTTATGCCAAAGTGGCGCAGTTGGTAGCGCGTCGCATTCGTAATGCGTAGGTCGAGGG
>CAJUFQ010000040.1:27725-29115 GCA_910585625.1 uncultured Lachnospiraceae bacterium | reverse complement strand
CAGTAGAATATGCGAGGCTTGCAATTTCAATTCACGCCCCTACGCGAGGGGCGACGCGTCCGCTCTGTACTAGGGAGCGGTCGGTTTCTGATTTCAATTCACGCCCCTACGCGAGGGGCGACGATTTCATTTGAACTAAGCGGTCTTTTCTTACTGATTTCAATTCACGCCCCTACGCGAGGGGCGACTTCTGCTTCGCTCTCAATCCTACATAGGAAATCAATTTCAATTCACGCCCCTACGCGAGGGGCGACGGCCAGGGCACTTAAAATAATCTCGGATAAAATATTTCAATTCACGCCCCTACGCGAGGGGCGACGAGGACGATTAGATGGCAAAGACAAGCGCGGCAAATTTCAATTCACGCCCCTACGCGAGGGGCGACCTTCCTTACTGAGAATGCCCCGAGGGGGGAAGAGATTTCAATTCACGCCCCTACGCGAGGGGCGACGGGTTTCCAAATGATTTGATAGACCAATTAATTATTTCAATTCACGCCCCTACGCGAGGGGCGACTCCGCTTTTTGATTTCAAAAACCCGACATATCCAATTTCAATTCACGCCCCTACGCGAGGGGCGACTCTTCTGGTCTTGTGTCTTTCCTTCGAGGAATAATTTCAATTCACGCCCCTACGCGAGGGGCGACTGATGAATTTTCTTTAAGATACATATTTAAAAGATTTCAATTCACGCCCCTACGCGAGGGGCGACGTACTCATATTCAATTTCATTTTTCATAATTTTAATTTCAATTCACGCCCCTACGCGAGGGGCGACTTTCGGAAACATCATAAGGCTATCTCCCACTTGGATTTCAATTCACGCCCCTACGCGAGGGGCGACAACAAAGCAAATGCCTATAAGATTTTCCAAATCATTTCAATTCACGCCCCTACGCGAGGGGCGACTATTACAAGGATCAGGCTAAGTATTATTTCGAAATTTCAATTCACGCCCCTACGCGAGGGGCGACCAAGCTGCACTGTATGGCTGTTTTGCATTATTAATTTCAATTCACGCCCCTACGCGAGGGGCGACAGCTTCCCACTTGATTTGTGCAGTTTCCCCATAAATTTCAATTCACGCCCCTACGCGAGGGGCGACGTCAAGGGTAAATGCACAGCCTGGGGGCTGCCCTTATTTCAATTCACGCCCCTACGCGAGGGGCGACCAAATTCTCAGCAAAAATGTAACCCAGCACTTAAATTTCAATTCACGCCCCTACGCGAGGGGCGACGGGGGATGATTTGTATACTTTCCCAAAGTAGTATTTCAATTCACGCCCCTACGCGAGGGGCGACTTAAAGCCCTGTGCTTTCAATGCACCAGTCATGATTTCAATTCACGCCCCTACGCGAGGGGCGACCAAATTCTCAGCAAAAATGTAAC
>CAJUFQ010000040.1:0-27625 GCA_910585625.1 uncultured Lachnospiraceae bacterium | reverse complement strand
CAAAAATGTAACCCAGCACTTAAATTTCAATTCACGCCCCTACGCGAGGGGCGACCAAGGGTAAATGCACAGCCTGGGGGCTGCCCTTATTTCAATTCACGCCCCTACGCGAGGGGCGACCAAGAACTGTATTCCTCACAGAGTAGATTCTTTATTTCAATTCACGCCCCTACGCGAGGGGCGACTTATTACAGCAAGTTTTCTTCCTGCCCTTACTGTATTTCAATTCACGCCCCTACGCGAGGGGCGACTCTCCTATGGATTCTGTTCTTCTATTTTTAAAAATTTCAATTCACGCCCCTACGCGAGGGGCGACGACATAAACTTACTTAAAGATGTGCCAAGCTGTATTTCAATTCACGCCCCTACGCGAGGGGCGACTTGTTTTCCTGCAACTTTTCCTTGCGGAAAGAAATTTCAATTCACGCCCCTACGCGAGGGGCGACGGAAATCTATGAAAATGATATTGTTTTAAGCGATATTTCAATTCACGCCCCTACGCGAGGGGCGACAGCAAAACCAAACAAAAAACATTCCGGTCCTACTGCATAATATAAACATTATTACAAAAAAACTCCCAAACCTACTTCCAAGAAGGAGAATTCCACGTAAATTGGACCGAATTCCCCAAAAATTCCTGCGCCGACCTCCCAGCAGATTATGTATGGGACACATCTGCGCAGCAATCAGAATATCAATGCACTGCCAGCCTGAACCAACGGCTCCTTACCCATCACCTCGATTTTATGCTGATAGGAATTCCCAAGCCTATAAAAGCGCACAGAATCCTTCCCATAATCAATAATATCAGAAAGCGCTGATTTCAGTACCACCAACTCTGCGGCATCAACCAAAACCTCAAATACAGAATTCTGCACGCGCACACCATATCTCTCACAAATCTTTGCAACCTTGCGGAGCCTCTTCGCCCCCGCGGCCTCCGTTGTATTCACATCATAAGCGACAACCAACATCATTTCCGCTCACCTCCAGACAAAAGGCGGGTAACGATCCAAATCCCCGCGTAAGACCCGTGCAAACAGCATCGCCTGCGTATAAGGAATCAATCCTATCGGTATCTTCTCCTTCAAGAACGGATGCACAATCTGTTCCTGTTTCCGCTGTCTCCAACCATTAAGCACTGTCCTGCGTCCCTTTTCGTTCAGGTATACAGCATCGCAGTCTGTCTCGAAGTCTTTACCCGAAAGCTGTCCCTTATTAAACAATGATAAAACGAAACGATCGCATAGGGGAGCGCGCAGCTCCTCCATCATATCCAGAGCTAATGAAGGACGTCCCGGACGTAACGTATGCAGAAAGCCCGCTGCCGGATCCAGCCCTACAGTTTCCAGTGCGGAGCGCATATCATGCGTGAGCAAGGTATAGACAAACGACAACACTGCATTTACTTCATTGAGAGGCGGACGCCGGCTGCGGGTCTCAAAACGAAAACCATTCTGCCCGGAAAGCATATCGTCAAATCTGGAAAAATATGCCGTCGCCGCTGCGCCTTCCACGCCGCGCATGGAATCAACCGTTTGGCATTCGTCTAATTTCTTTGCTATATTGCTGAGCGTCTCCGCCCCCTGGTACAGATTCTCTTCCCTCTCCGTATCCTTGGCTGTGCGGGCATGGCGCATCAGCACATTTTTGCCATTGCAGATTTTTCCATATAAAATATCCCTCACCAGGCGACATGAAAATGCTTCATCGTCAACCGCCTGATACTGTTTCTTCCTGAGCAGGACATTCCCGCTCGCAGGGCCGCAGACCCTTCCGTAAAACTTTCCGTATTGGTCAAGAAAGACCACGGTAATCCCCAGTCCAGAACAGAAGGAAAGCAAGGAAGTTGAGACAGAATTTTTTCCAAAAAATACAACCGACGCCACCTGACTGGCTGGAACAGAGGCCTTCTCCTCGCCGCCAATGGAAATGCAGATATTGTCATTCCGATGAAAAAGATAGCTATCCGGCGTCATAATATACATCGTTTCCAGCATATGCTTCATAATCTGCCTGCCTCCTTTGCCTCCAATTCCAATTCTTTACAGTATTTTTCCGCCGAAGCCTGCACCTTAGGCATACAGAGTTCACGCAGCGAACATCGCATGCATTTTGCCCCATACTCTGCTTTAGGGGTTATCATCCTCTCCCGGATGTCCTGCAGTATCGCAATCATACGGCGTACCTTCCCGCGCAATTCCTCCGTCAATGGCACTAGATATCTCCGATGGGAAGAGGTATAAAATAACGCCCCCTCAGGAATGGCGGTATGGTACATTTCTTCCAGGCACATGGCCTGGGCGCACAGCTGCAGCTCATATTCCTCTTCTGCACGCACTTTGCCATGTTTATACTCCACGGGAAAGAGCCGCACTGGGAAATCCACAGAAGGTATCCGGCATCCGGCTTCATCCGCGGATGCCTCAATGCAGTCGCATTTCCCCGTAATTCCCAATGTATCAGAGAAAACCGTGTACTCGTACAGTTTAACTTCCTTGCCGCGCCGCTCCACCCTCTGCGTATGGACGCGGTTATGTTCTATACGGCCCTTCGCCGTATCTGCACTTTCATTCCAAAGCTGTTCATTCATAATCAAAGCCGCCCGCCGCAGGCAATATCCTGCCTGTGCCAGCTGTGAAAGCAGGAGATAGTCTTTCTTATCGTTCACGAAACCACTTCTCCCCCTCTTCTAAATGGTTCCAGCTGATTTCCCCAAAGGGATCGCTCTGAAATCCGACTTCCACGCCTTTCGGAAGGCTGCTGACGTCAACCCAGGCGTCATAATCCTGATAGCTTCTGGGATATTCGACATCCGTTTTTTTGGAAACCTGTACCAGCTCAAACAGTTTGTGCGCCGGCGCGCATCCCAGCTTCGCCTGCCGGCGGCACTGCTCTTCATCACTGTCCGTGCCGACATGTTTAAACACAATCACCGGGGAAACCACTGACATTTGCCCTTTACTGGCAGAATGATCGTGTTCGTACATGTTCAGGATAGACTCAAACAGAATTTTCAGGTCATTGTCGTCAAATCCAGTCTCTCCTGCCAGGTTGGCGCTGACAAATCCTCGCACTTCATATAGGCCAAAAGGAATCAGCTGCTTCCTGCCAATCGTGCGCATCTTCTCTTCGGGCGACTCCTGCTCCATTTTCAGATAAGATTCCATCGTCCCTTCTTTTGTCTTTTCTGTAACAGCCATGCGCGTGATGGCCATGTCCATCGGAAGTATCCTGTCGAGGCTTGTCGCAAAGGTTATCTGCACCGGCCCCCTGACTTGCCCTGCATTTGGGCCTGTGGACATGACCGCCCCAAACGTGCGCACGTCATAAAACAGCTCACATGCTTTCCTGCGCCCTGCGTACACAGCCTCTTTCCCTTTCGCACAGTCCTCAAATCCTGCCTCCCGCTTGGCCCGCGCAATATGCCGGTTAATATTGGTAGACTGCTGGATGATGATATTCATGCCGTCCTTATCGTGATATGCCATGTCCACATAATTGCGGATACGGCGTTTGGTCGCCACGTCTGAAATGTAGCCTTTCATTGTCTCCGGATCCATGCGCGGCGTATTGTCCATATCCGGATCCCCATTAGGGTTTGCATTCACGCAAGATACATAATACATAAATTCATAACGGTTCTCGATTGCCATTGCTCATTCCTCCTTTGTTCCTTACATTTCCATTTCATTTTCAACAGCCTGCCCCATTTCCATTGCGGTTCCGTTTCCAGGGGACTGGCCTATTTCCGCTTCACTTCCGTTCCCGGAGGACTGCTCCTGCATCTCTCCTTCTCCACCCGGCTGCCCGTCTTCTTTCGCTGCCTTTCGCGTATTCAGCTCTGACCACTGCTGATAATACCCCAGGGCAAAATAAGACTGTTCCTCCAGGTTCAAAGTGACCGGGATCTCATCGCCCAATGCGCTGTACAGCTCTGCCAGCCTGTCCTCAAAAAATTTTGTCTTCTCCAGCTTCGCCAGATGATAGTTGCAAAGCCGTGCCAGCCTGCTCAGGACTATCGCCGGCGTCCTGCTGGCCGATGCATAGTAACGCTGGATTACGCCTGCATTGACGCCTTCAATGGCCCTCTGCTGGATTTTCGCATATACTGCCATCAGCCCTCCGCAGTGGTAAGCCGCGCTTGGATGCTTGATATTATACGTTTCCACAAGAAATTCCTCCTCTCCTTCTGCCCGTTTCTTCCGTATCAGCCAGACTTTGAGCCATTGGCAAGCCCACCCATCTGGGATCTGCGGCATCCTGCCCTCGTCCTTGCCGGCATCTGCTGACGCCAGCATCTGCGAGCGAATATGCCTCAAGGCACGCGCCGCTACAGCATCCGGCATTCTGCCGCCTGTCAGGATTGCCATGATGATGACAGGCGTGATGCCCGCCAATTCATTTCTCAGGCTTTCAAAAACTTTGGCGTCTGACTTTCTATGCTTTAACAGGCGGATCAGCCGGGCTTTCAGCTTACAGTCTGAAACCGGCGCAGTCCCTGCCGCATTCCTTAATTTCAAATCCTCATGCCATATCTGCAGGTTTTTCTGCAAATCTTTATATCTCCCGCACTCATAACGCCGAATCATAATCCTTCCATTGACGCCGCTTAACAGCAGGATGTAATAGATGCTGTCTAACGGCACTGGCTCTTTGCCGGTCTCCAGGCTCTGCACCAGCTTGTCTGCCTTCTTTCCCTCGGTAATTTCCTTCTGCCGTATTTCCATGGCCGATAATTCTTCTTCCTCTTCATCCTCATCATCGTCATCCTGGAAAAAATCACCGCACTGGTAAATAGGGTCTTCCTCCCGCTTTACATCACAATTATACCAATGCACAAACCTCATATCAGACAAAATCGGCGCGTCTTTCAGAAGGCTGTCCAGAGCCGCTTTCACTGCCGCGAACGCTTCCTCCGACACCGGCGCGTTTTCCGCCTTTTTAAACCCATAGGAGCAGAACGCCGCTTTGTCAAAACAAATCAGAGCATCTCCGCTGGCATGACCGCCAACAGCCTTCAGCCCGCTGATTTTTGACGTTGTCATGACTGGGGCAGTCGGCTTTGCACTAACCATGCAGATAGTGTCTGCGCTCTCTTTTGTCTTGAGAAATTGCGCACGGAACCCCTGCCACCAATCTTGTATCTTTTCACCGTCCAGCAAAGCTTTACCGTCAACCTTGAATGCAATACGGTCAGACGCTTTGACTTTGTGCGCATCCAGTTTCTGATCGATCCGCTCTATGATTTCCGGCTTTTCCAAGATACGCAGGCAGGCTTTTGCTGCCGGCTCATATTCACCGGCCTCCCGCAATGCATCCCAGAAAAACTGGCTTTTCGGGCTAGGCTCGCCAGGAAAAATAATGGAACGTTTTTCCGCCAACACGTTGCATTTATCCTTGCCATTTGCCAGGCTCCCGATATCCGGGCAGCGTACCGCCTGCTGTCCGCCCATTTCCACTTCTGCAAAATCTTCTGCCAAAGACGAAAGGGAAACGTAGGCTTTGACTGTCTTCTCTACATATCCGGGTGGCGGAACCAAGGAATGCTTGTTTGCATAATCGTAAAGCGCCTTTAACATACCTTCCCCCCTTTCAGTACCTCCGGGCTTTCATACGGCGGGACATGTATGACCCCATTTTTCATGACCGCATGGTAGAGGGAAAGCTGTGGCTTTGCCTTTTGGCAAACAACATAATCATAAGGGCTGAAAACGTCATAGACCATGTAGCCGGCGTCTAAATCCTCCGCAATGGGTTTCCTCTTATTATCGCTCTCCTCAAAGTACGAGACAAATTCCCTTATTCCGAGGCAAGGCTGGTGGAAGCATTTCCCATTGCGGATCCTGCGCAACGCCTGCTCATAAAGCTGCTTCTCTTTTCCTACAAACGCCGCCCTCGGTATAATGGAAGCCGCAATGCGGTAACGGACGTCTTTCAATGCCACCGTCTGCCGCTGTGTACGCTCCTCGTCCGCATAAATCGGCCCATTCCCTACCCTGCACTTGACCTCATTGCGCTTAAAGCTGATGTAGCGGATAGGCTTTAATACTTCTATGCGGTTAATCTGGTAATAAAACTCCGCTGGTTTCAGATAAATCGCCGACAAAATCCCTTTGGCTGCCGACGGAGTGGGGAAGGGCGCTGACAACCGTTCCACCTTGTTATAGGGCTGGCAGAAACAAGCAAAATCCCCCCATACTTCCAAAACAATCTCCTGCAAAAAATCACCTCCATTTTTCTGCTCCTGCCATCTGATGCATGGGTACTGGCAATACAGATTAAGCAGAAACAGAAGTTCTCATAAATAATTAATATATTTCTATTCTCCGCCTAACCAACGATATAAGATCTTTATCCAGCTCACCCATATAGTCTGTCAGGCGTTATTAGGTCATATTTATTATTTATAATTTTTATGCAAATGTCAATGCTTGTTTTCCAAAATATGCATATCTTAACGGAATCTTGACGCATTCGGTATTACGGACGTTTTTTGCTCCTGCATGTACCGAACATACAAAGGATGCAGGACTGATTCTATTTCTACGTCCCAACCCATTTTTTGAACCCAGCTGCTGAAACAAGAATCCGGGTATATCACAGACATAAAACCAGGGTGCAAAGCCTGCTGCATTGCCAAGACCTTACACCCTTTCGTTTCATCATATCCGTTTTATGACGCCCAAAGCTACCAGATATTTCCTCCCTCCATTTCTTCCGGCAGCTGCAGCCCCATATCTCTCATATAATATTTCTCATACTGTGGGCGCAGGATATAATACCCGCTCTTTTCGTCGCCTTCGCGCCTTTGCCCTGCGTATTCCAGCCGTTCTAAACAATGTTCCAGCTTCTCTTGCCGGCAGACAGGCACAGTCACCGTCAGAGCCGCTGTCTGCCGCATCAACGATGGCGTTATCCCATTCTTCAATACTTCGCTCCTGATTGCCTGGTACTTCTTATATTTTTCCTCTGATAGTTCCCAGGGAATAGGCACGATTACTTTCAGCCCCTTATTTGCGATCAGTACATATTCTCTTTCCGTCTCCGCAAAATCCCGCAGTCCCAATGCACGCCGCAGCGACGCTTTATCCGCCTGGCCTTGAAATAATTCCTGATAGTACTTCTTCATCTGGCAAGGGCTGTCAATGTCCAGCGGCTGTTCCGCGCAGAGCCTCTTCACCAAGACTGCCGCGCTCTCATACCAGTTCCCACATTTCTGCCCAGGACTGCCCGGATAGAGACATCCTTCCTCCTGCGGTTCAAACACAATCACACGCCCGCCTCCGGCAATCCTGCCATTGCGGTTGCACCGCCCAGCTGCCTGGATAATAGAATCCAACGGAGCCAATGCCCGGAACATCACGTCAAAATCCAAATCCACGCCCGCCTCTATGCACTGCGTGGCAACCACCCTGCAAGGCAAGCCGTCTTTCAGCCGCCTGGTAACCTCCTTCACAACCATCCGGCGGTGTTCCATGCACAAATCTGTCGTGAGGAAGAATAACTCATCCTCCAGGCACATCTCTTTCAGCTCGCCAAACAGCTTCCTGGCATGTCTCCTCAGGTTCACAATCACACAGACGCTCGGCAGGCCAGCCATCTCCGCCGCAACCTCCTCTAACGACGTCGGCATTTCCAGCCTCCATTCTACGTGCGTGCGTTTTAACGCTGCGAATAACCGAGGATTGTCCGGCATAATTTCTGTCGGCTTCCAGACTACATTACGAATCGCGCCAAAGTCCGGCTGGGTAGCAGAAGAAAAAACCATCGTGCAATGGTAAGTCCGGCACAGCTCATTGACTGCCTCCAGCGTCGTCTCCGTTACCTCCGTCGGCAAGCTCTGTGCCTCGTCAAACAGCACCACGCTGTCCGCAATGTGATGCAGCTTCCTGCAGTCCGTGGGATGGCCTGCGAACAGGGATTCAAAGAATTTGACAGAAGTCGTGATGATAAACGGCGCGCTCCAGCGGGAAGCAAATTCCCTGGCGTCGTCACTAAGAGTGCTTTGGCTGTGGTCAATCAGGATATCCGGGATGATTTTTTTATAAGTGTCCGCATTCTGTTCTGCCAGTGTCAGAAACGGCAACACTACGATGATCCGGCGTTTGCCGCTGCTTTGGCAATGGCGCAGCGCAAAATGCAGCAACGCCAAGGTCTTGCCCGTGCCAGTCGGTGCAGTCAGCGTAAACAGCCCTTCCGCAGAATCGCCCATGTTCCCGCACTGCTCAAATAAATCATTCCTGATCTGGTTTAGGGATGCATCAGAGGAAGACTGCCTGGAGAGCCTGTTTTTATACCTCAGCAACTCCTCCAGCCATGCTTCTGCCTCAAACTTAAGACGCTCCGTCTCCAGCAGATACTGCGGGTTCTGATCTGACGCGGAAACACTGTAATCCGCATCCACCAGGCAGGAAAAAAGCATTCTTGTATACAACATCTCTTCAATATTATGTATCGTCAAATGTTCCTCATTTTCACGTATCTCCAGAAGTTCCTTCCGGACAGCAAATTTCTGCAGCTTGGGGAAACGAAACTCTGGAAAATCTTCTTGGAAGCAGCCGGCGGCCCTTGTATATTCCTCCTGCCCCGCCATTGCCGGATACTTGTCATCATTTAGAGAGATGGCTGTCCCTTGACAGAAATTGCCACGAAGCGCCGGCTCCAATTCACCAAAATGTATCAGGCCGCTGTGATGCCCATGAATGGCCTCGATAATCGGCTCATACGCCCGTTTTTTCTTTTTGGCCTGGCTAAGAAACACCGCTCCGCACATGGCATGGTCTACCTTCGTCCTTGTTCCCTGCAGCGCCTTCGCAAAGGCGTCGCTATATTTGCCAAAATCATGGAACATTCCTGCCACCCAGGCTTCATCCCCCCGTCCAAACACGCTGCCAAACTGCTTTGCCAGCTTCGCCACCGCCTCCAGATGCTCTTTGACGGTTGGCTGTGTGCCGTCTGGCAGTTTAGATTTCGCATAGTATTTTTTCATTATTTTTCTCCTCTCGTAACTGATAATCATCCCTCTATTTATTTGATTACACCATAAGGCGTGTCATGCGTATTGTCAATATTTTGTTCTTTTAAAAACTACAAAAGTACATCCACATACATAATAATTGAAATTTGATACATCAAAAAAACCCCAAGGATATCTGCAAAGCAAATATCCTCAGGACAGTCACACGCATAACATCAGCAGAAATTCCGTTCCAGCCCCGCCACTATCTGACGCATTTCTGATTTGGTAGTGACATTCCTTGCCGCCTCAACCACCTGGCGTTTCTCCGCATCGTTTAATTTGGCATACGCATCCATCGCTTTGGGGTTCGTCCCAAGCTGGAAGCTTAACCCCATAGGCATATCATAATTGTAACTTGCTTTTCCTTCCATACGCACTTCCTCTTTCTAATATATTCCCATCAGTTTCAATATCCAGTAAATCAGCCCCAACAGCCAGCTTGTAAATATTCCATATAGGATGACCGGCCCGGCAATCGTAAAAATCTTACAGCCGATACCGAAGACCTGTCCCTCTTTCTGGAACTCAATCGCCGGGGCTGCAACCGAATTGGCAAACCCGGTGATTGGCACCAGCGCGCCCGCGCCCCCCCAGTTGGCAATGACGGGATAGATATTCAGCCCGGTCAGCACTACGCTCGTGAGTACTAAAAGCATGCTGCACCAGCTCCCGGCAATCTCCTTATCCAGGGAGAAGTTATTCATCGCCACATTTAAGATAAACTGCCCAAGGACGCAGATGACGCCTCCCACCACAAAAGCCTTTGCCATGTTTGCCGGCAGGGAATGGGTGGGCGTCACTTGCTTGACATAGTCGTTATATTCCTGGTTCTTTTTTTCCTTCTGTTCCATCGTCTCTTGCTCTGCCACTGTATCGCCTCGCTTTCTTACTAAAATCAAATTTTCTTACCCTTTCTCAGAGCCCTGTTTTCTGCATATGGTTGGCATAGAAATAGAACGCGCCTGCCATCTTGCCCAATGCCATAAAAATCATGACCCAGCTCAGCCCTTCCTTGATACCGAAACGGCGGAACATGATGGGGAACGTGTTAAGTATCTCCGCTAACGCAACCGCAAGACATCCGGTGAAAATTCCTGCTGACAGCCCGAAAAGGATTACCAGCCATATCCCCAGGTTCATCTGGATATGGAACAGCGCAAAAATATTCCCGCATACGCCGCCCAGGATGACCGCGTTTTCATAGAGTACAATGTCCGTTGCCGTCCGGCTCTTTCCGATAATCCTCGGCACCACTCCCACGGTAATGATGAAGCTGAACACGCCTGCGGAGACTGCCGTCCCGCTTGCCAGGCCGATAAAGCCCAAAAATATCTCTTTAATCCACGTCATTGCTCGTTCCCTTCCGTCCGCAGTTCTCGATGAATGTGGTATCTACGTCTTTCTCATAAGTACGCATTTCCACCTGGATCGGCGTGGGATCTGGCGTAATCTTCTTATGCCCGACATGGTTAAAAAACACCACGATTCCCAGAAACAGGCCAATCGAATAACAGACTTCAAGGACTGTGAAACCATCCGATTCCGTCCCCATGACCTGCTGGTAGAACTCCGCAAAGACCTCTCCTACGCCCACATCATTGTTAAACGTCATAATCGTAAAAGCCGAGCCAAAAAAGATTAAGACGCACAAAACCGCCGTCTTCAGGTACAGCAGCCACTTCGGTTCCTCTTTGGGCACATACTCAATCATGAAATCTTTCTCACCGATATTCTGTATTTCCACATTGGGGAATTCCTGCCCGATCAGCTCAATTACTTTCAGGACAGAAAATACCTGCATCTGCGTTTTTTTCTTGCCCTGGTTTGCCGG
The DNA here is from genome assembly GCA_910585625.1 of uncultured Lachnospiraceae bacterium. Taxonomy (GTDB): domain Bacteria; phylum Bacillota; class Clostridia; order Lachnospirales; family Lachnospiraceae; genus Petralouisia. Next base: position 16,772 of record CAJUFQ010000040.1, on the reverse strand, counting down.
TAAATGGAAATTGTAAACCTTCATCTGCTTCATTTTATTGACAAGCGGACGGTTCGTGCAAGTAAGCTTGGCAATATCTTTTAGAACAACGGAAGGTTCCGTCACTTTCACATTCTGTTCAATTTTCAGATATACGGTCTCAGTATTCCCTGCCATCTTATGCCACCGCCTTCTGCCATCCCGCGTCCAGCCCGGACGGCGTATCCTGCCGTCCTTCCGATACGTCTTCCATAACGAGAGTTCCTTCTGTCACCTGAACCTGGCCTTCCATATAATTCACGTAATAAAATATGCCTCCGATAATCGTGAGTATCACAATTACCAGAAGGCATATCCGATAAACTGTACTATGACTCATATACTCACTTCCTTTTCCATCTTTGGAAGTAGTATGTCATAATATCCAATTTTTTATTCTTTATTTTTTGAAGGCAATAAGTTTTACTGTTTTTTTCTGTCCTTTTCCTTTTAATTTTTTCTGATACAATTTTATTTTTGATTTCGGCGCCTGGACAGTTGCTTTAGCATTTATGTTCTGCAGTGCGCCCTTGCCGATTGTTTTTAGCTTCGTGCTGCGGATGGTAAGCCTGCTGTAAGATACAGTGTAATCCGTATTTTCCACCAGCTTCTTCCCCTGGCCGTTCACACTCACGTCCGATACGCTCCGCGTTATTGTATTTCTTGCCCATGTCTAACGTCGGCTGCAGGATGAAATGCTTGAACCCCGGGTTTTCTATATCCGCACTGATTCCGCGCTTACCAGTTACTCTTCCTGATGCTGACCGCCGTGCTTCCCACGCTTACCAGCTACTGTTTCTGCTGACCGCCATGCTTCATGGCTGACGGCTAGCGGCTGAACTTCTTGCGCATTTCCAGAAGGATTCTTTTCTCCATACGGCTGACTTGCACTTGGCTAATCCCCATCTCTTCCGCTATCTGGCTCTGCGTCTGCTCCCTGAAATAACGTAATTCAATAAGATGGCGTTCCGTCTCCCCAAGCTCCTGCAGAATCTGTTCCAACGCCATATGGTTCAGAAGTATCTCATGGCTGTCCTTCTCCTGCGGCAGGCGGTCTGCCAGGCAGACTTCCTTGCCCTCCGAAACGCCGGTACTCCTATAAATGGAATCCACCTCGCCATTCGCTTCCAACGCCATGACAATCTCTTCCCTGGGCAGCCCGGTCTCCTCCGAGAGTTCCTGCAGCGTAGGCTCCCGTCCCAAATCCGCCTGCAGTTTTTCCCGTGCCTGCTTCATCTTTGCCCCATTTTCTTTCAGGCTGCGGCTGACTTTAATCATACCGTCATCCCGCAGGAAACGCCGGATCTCCCCTGTGATCATAGGTACTGCATACGTGGAGAATTTCACGGAAAAGGACACGTCAAATTTATCGATGGCTTTCATCAGCCCGATACTGCCTATCTGAAACAAATCCTCCTGCTCATACCCCCGGTTACTGAACCGCCGGACAATGCTCCATACCAGCCCCATGTTGCTCTGAACCATGGCGTCCCTGGCCAGGCGGTCTCCTGCCTGCGACTGCTTTAACAACTGCCTATGTAATGCTTCCCTTTCCTCTTCCGTCTCCACAGTCCTCAACTCTTCCAAGCCTCTCACCCTTCCCCTATGGCTTTGCGCATGGTGACGCAAGTTCCTTTCCGCGGCTCTGAGACAACCTCCACCGTATCCATAAACGCCTCCATGAATGCGAATCCCATCCCGGACCGTTCAAGCTCCGGCTTGGTGGTGAACATTGGCGCCCTGGCCTGTGCAATATCCTCTATCCCCTTCCCCACATCCATCACGGAAATCTCTACCTGGTTCCCGCTGATGCTGCACTGAATCCAGATATGCCCGCCTTTCTGCTCGTATCCGTGGATAATGCAGTTTGTCACTGCCTCGCTGACCGCTGTCTTAATATCCGCCAGCTCGTCCACGGTAGGATTCAATCCTGCCACAAACGCCCCCACTGCAACCCGTGCAAACCCCTCATTCGCAGACGCAGCCAGAAACTCCATCTTCATCTCATTTTTCAACTCTTCCATAGATTCCTCCTTTTGGCCTATTCCACTTCCATGATTTTCCTTAACCCGGACAGCTGGAAAATCCTCTGTATCTGTTCATTAAGATGCACTGCTTTCACATAGCCCCCGGAAAACCGAACGTTCTTACATCTTCCGATTACCACCCCAATCCCGGAACTGTCCATGAACCTGGTGTCGGCAAAATCAAACACCAGGCTGCGAACCGGATATTTGAGTATCAGTCCGTCCGCCTCCTCTTTCAAGAACTCTGCCGCATGGTGATCCAGCTCCGCAGGCATTTTCAAGATAAGGCATCCATACTCTTTCTTATAATTGTGATCCATAGACTTCCTTCCTTTCGCTTTTAAATTCTATCAAAAATAATGCGGATAAACCCATTTCTATTTCCTATCGCACGAGTGCGCATATCATTTTCCTTATAGAAGAATAAAAGACGCCATAATCATATGACGTCTTTTGTAATATACAATATAAATGTTATTCTCATTGAGGCTGCTGGCTGTTGAGTTCATCCAGATACTGCTGGGACGCCCTCGCCCGCTGTGTTCCCGGATGGAGTTCAATCATCCGCTGGTAGTATTTCTTGGCATTCTCCACATCTCCGGTCTGGCGGTAGGAATGTGCCAGATGGTAAATCGCATATCCATCGTCATGGTCTTCGTCTGCCTGCACCACTTTCTCCAGCCCTGTGACAGCCGCCGCAAAATTCCGGCTATTATAATCCTGTTCTGCCTGCTCATATACGGCAGCCATATACTGCTCATCCACCAGGCCGTTCATTTTGTCATAAACGGACTTCGCCTGGACTCCCAAAAGCGCGGGGTCAATCTTCTCCATGCCATCCCCTGCCGCCTGGATATTCTGCTGGGAGTACTCATAACAAACTGTTATCATCTGCTCATAATTCGTGATGATTTTCTGCGTGTCCTCAGATTCTCCCTCCATATTCTTAATCTGCGCTTTTAACTGTTCAATCTCCTCATTCAGCCCGTTCAGCTCCTGCGTCCTGGTCGTCAGCTCATTGTTCGCTTCCAGCTCCGCCTTGCGTGCATCCGACACGGCATTCTGCCGCACGGTAGGTATGATAAGAAACCATGTTATCAACGCCCCTATAGCCACGCCGATTATAAGATTCAGGATTGTCATCAGCGGAGACATATCCCTTACATTCATAGGCTGGATAATCGTCTCGTTGCCGCTCTGGTAAGACGCCATTTCCTCTTTTTTACGGCTTCCGCTTTTGGCTGCAGAGGTATCTTTCTGCAGATGCTGGTTTGCTTCCCGCAGATAACGCAGGGTCGTAAGGTTTCCGGTATCTATCTTCTCTGCCTCAAGCAGTTCCTTCCTGGCGCGCTCATACTTCCCTTCTTCCATATACAGAAGCGCCAGAAGCTGCCGCCCCTTTATCAGGGCAGGATTCATAGAAAGCACTTTCTTTAATTGGATGATTGCCAAATCCGTGCTGTTCTGCTGGCAATAGAGCAACGCCTGGTTATATTTCTTAATAGTCTGGTTCACAGAGCTTAGACGGGAACGATTTGACTGGACAGCCGCCAGGTACTCTTCCGCTGGGTTTCCCTCCGGCTGCAGGCTGCGGCTGATGACCCATTCGCTCAAGGCATCCACCACCTCGCCCATCTCATAATAAACTAACCCCAACAGATTACGCGCTGGGATATTTGCCTTGTAATACTGCAGGCTTTTGCGCAGAGAATTTGCCGCACCAGACAAATCACGCATACCCGCCTTTTTCAATCCGTCGTTGTAGAAGGTATTCGACAGACGGATAATCTTATTATAACAATCCATTTTCATCCTTCCTATCCTCACAGATGCTTACCGCTGCTGCCTTGCCTCCTTGATAATTTCCTGCATGATGTCCGTCATATCCGTAAGATCCCGGTCATATATTGCATCCTCAACCTCTTCCACTTCCAGACTTGGCTTGAATTTCTTCAGCTCCTCTTCAAAGTTTATCATTCCATACCTCCTGCAATTCGTTCCAACTCGCCAATCAGGTAAAGCGAACCTGCTCCAAACAACGCCTGTCCCGGCTTCCTTGCCGCCAAAGCGTACGCATACGCCTCCCCAATCTCTTCTATCTCAGTAATCTTCACCGCTTGGCCATTGCCCTGCGCCTCATGCTCAAACACTTCTGCCAACCGGCTGCTGCCTGCCCCCCGGTCTCCCGGAACGGAAGTGACAATAATTTCCTCCCAATCTCCCCGGCACAGCAACTGCCGCGCAGCATGTACATAATCTTTCTCCTTGACCATGGAAAACAGCAGGATTCCCGGCCCATCGGCTATCTTCCTTACAGATTCCAGGAATTTGCCAATCCCATCCGGGTTATGCGCCCCGTCAAAATATACGCCAGGACTCACTTCCTGCATCCTGCCCTTCCAGCTTACCTGGGCAAACCCCAGCCGGACTGCCTCTTCTGGAATCCCCTCTCCCTGCGCAAGGCATCTTATGGCCTGCAGGGCTATAGCTGCATTTTCTGCCTGGTAGGGGGCTCCGAACGGAATTTCAAATTTTGTAACAGTACCATCATAACCAGATTCATAGGAAAATGCAATCTTTTTTCCTGTGTTTAATAAAATTTTAACTTTATCCGGGAATACCGGATAGTTTGGGCACATCTGCCTATAGGCACGCTCTTCAATCACCTTGGACGCTTCTGGCAAAGACGCATCGTATACCACCGGGACTCCCGGCTTGATGATTCCCGCCTTCTCCGCTGCAATCTCTGCAATCGTACCGCCAAGGATCTCCGTGTGTTCCAGGCTGACAGACGTAATCAATGTGAGGATTGGCGCTTCCACAATGTTCGTGGCGTCCAGCCGCCCTCCAAGCCCAGTTTCCAGCACGGCATATTCCATCTTTTCCGCCGCAAAAATAACCATGCCCACCGCAAAGATATATTCAAAAAAAGACGGATGCCCCATTCCTTGCTGTACCATGGATTCGACAACACGCCTGACCTCTTCCGCTGCCAGAACGAATCTTTCCCTGCTGCAAGGTTTTCCCTGCACCGCAAACCGTTCCTCAATGCACACCAAATGCGGGGAAGTAAACAAGCCCACCCGCTTCCCTGCTGCACGAAGCACGCTGTCCACAAAAGCGCATACGCTGCCCTTGCCATTACTCCCTGCCACATGGATGATTTTGAACTGCTCCTGGGGATTCCCCAGACGGCAAAGCAGCTCCCGTGTATGTTCCGCCCCGTTTTTTGCCGAAAATTTGGGGATTTCCAGTATATATCTCACTGTTTCCTCGTAAGTCCTCATGATTCTCCATTTTCCTCTGTACTATTTGCAGTGCCCATTATAATACAGCAGACGTCTGAAATCCAGTCCTAAATACGGAAAACCCGAAATTTTCGTATGACATTTTTCTACTAAAATGGCATCTGCCTGTCGGATATCCTGATATCCGTCAAACAGATGCCATATGTAACGTCTCGTATCATTCATTCGGAACAATATTTTAAGTTTCCAGGGTACACATAAGAATCTTATCCTGTTCCCTTACAAATTCCAAACGTTTCTGCTGCTCTTTCACCAGCACTCTCAATTCATCAATTTCCACTCTTACGCCCGGATACACATTCCCCGTGACTTTGACGCTTCCGCCCCTTGCCCGCTCAATCTGATCCTGCAGCTTCTCAAGCTCTGCCTCATCGCCCGCCAGCAATGCAGTGTCGCGTATCTTAACACGTAAAAGGTCTGTCCTTCTCGGATCGTTTTTCATATTCTGCAGAATCTTCAGGCCTTCTTCTATCTTATCGAGGTTTGTCTTCTCTATCTTAATCTTATTCTGCAGAACGGTAATCCTGCGCCTTGTAGCCATGTCATTGCCTATCTTCACATGGGTCCTCACTTCGCCTTCGCTTCCCAGAGTGTCTACCTCAATGCTCTCTATCGCACCTACTTCGCCGCCGATGATACTGGCTTTCTTCCCATTGAGGATGATGCTCTCTCCGCAGGATACTTGGCAGTTCAGAAAAACATCCGCTTGGATTGTGCCATTGGCATGAACCCTTGTATACTCAAAAAACTTTGCAGAAATATTGCCATTGGCTATAATGGAAGCCCTGGACGCCCCCATGACCCCGCTCCTAAGAACGATATCTTTCCCTGCTTCAATATTGGCGCCTTCCACGATGCCGTCTACCGTCACCGTTCCGGTCGCTTTCACTGTCAGGCCACTGCAAACAGCGCCATGGATAATCACATCACCGCGGAAATCTATGTTCCCTACAGATAAATCCGCATCGCCATTGACCTCATATACGGGAAGGATGACGATACGCTCTCCACTTTTCTCAATCTTACCATCCATCAAAGATGTATAAACCAGACCGTCTTCCGAACGCTCAAAGCCTTTGCCGCGCAGCGGCACTAAATCCCTGCCACGCTTTGCCAGAACCGGCTTACCCTTCAGGTCAATACCGTCTTTCCCCTGAATCGACTTATGGTATTCCGCAATTACCTGGCCCTCGGTGACCATCTCTACCATCTTAATGCTCCAATAGTCTACGGAACCATCTGGCTTCACCTTAGGCTTCTTGCTGAAATTCATGTCAAATTTATATTCATAATATCCATCTACGCCGTCTTCAGGCATTTCACCCTCCGCGACGACAACTTCCTGATTATACACTTGCTGTTCTACCATCTGTCTGATTTTGTCTTCTTTAATCCCATAGGACACGCCATAGGTCTGCAGCACAGCTAAAATATAATTAAAGTCATGGACTTCCAACTCCGGTCTGGGCAAAAGCAGATATGCTTTCATATTGTCACGGCTCAATCTAACTTTTGGTTCATTCTGTGTCGAGGCTGCCATTACAGTTCCCCCCTTTGTGTGGAATTTCTGTCAAAAAAAGTATTATACACATATATATTACCAAGATTCTCAAACTTTTTCAATATGTTTTGCAGTATTTCTGTTTTTTTCCTGCCAGTCCGGCCGCCGCTGATATTTACAGACAACTCAGACCGGCCGCTGCATCCGTTAATGCGGATAACAGGACTTGAACCTGCACGGGGTTGCCCACTAGAACCTAAATCTAGCGCGTCTGCCAATTCCGCCATATCCGCTTAATAAGGATAAAATAAATATGCTCCTTCCTGGCTTCTTACCAGAAGTAACTATCAAACCATTCTGATTATAATATCAGAGACGGAAAAAGTCAAGGTCAGAATCCAATATTCCGTGCAACGCGATGCTAATTAATCTCTTCCATAATACTCATTCTGAATCGGCGATACCCTGCGGTTAATCATTTCGACCTTCTCTGCATTGATATCCACCGCTATCACTCTGTTATTCTGAGCCAGAAGCACCGCCAGGGACAAGCCCACATACCCGGTTCCTGCGACTGCTATCGTTTGTCTTTTCATGGCAATCTCCTTTGATATCCATAAATTGTTATTTTAAGCTGTAAAGGTAAGAAGACTTGATACCGCCTGCTGCCATCGCCCTCTGGCGTTATTTTGCACTTCCTCGCGTCAAATTGGCCATAATTCAAACTCCGATACTTTTTCATCTTCCGCTTTGAACCGAAAATTAAACCCTAATACCGTTTCCCCACTGCCCCAGTATTCGTCGCTTCCATCCCAATGGACATACCCCTCAACAATAGACTCCAGCTGCAAAACGCCCATTATCGTTTTCTCATCCTCCGCTACAGAATATTCTACAATCTCCATCTCACCTAATGAATCTAAGACTGCATAATCAACCGGAAAATCAAAAATATCTTCCAATTCATATCCATACATATCCATAACCCGCATCGCAGATTCAAATTCAACTTGCTCGCTAAAGTTAGTCCTTATGATTTCCAAAACAATATTCTTATTCAAGAGCATCCTCTCACCCCGCCAAGCCCTTTAGCCGCTTCTACTCTACATAACATAATTGGTGCCGCTGCTGATAATCTGACAGCTTCTGATACAGATATGTATTCCTAAAATCTTCGGTGCGATAACTGCATATCAGAATTTCTCTAAGACGTTTTTCTCCCAAATCACCTTTCCCTGATTTAAGTATCTTTCCCAAAAATCTGCAGATATCATGCCCATTTGTCTTATCCAGCAGCTGGCAATCCTGCATCTTCCCAGCCTCCTGCCGGCAATCCTCTAACATTTCCTGACTTTGCCCTAATTTCGAAAACAACTCCCCATATGTGATACTTTCATTTTCCTTTGATACAAATTCGCTTAACGCTGCCCTTTGAAAATTGATGCCAAAGTCATATCTTTCATTTTTCTCCCTTAGCATGCTTAAGGGCGCTAATTGACGCATCGCATTCATAATAAACGTTCCTTGCTCCATACTTCCCTTATAATAAACGGCATGGATTCCTTCCACAACTCCCTCGCACGACAAAAGCATGGTCTCCAGGCAACAGGTATCGTAGCAAAACAGTCTTGGCGGATATCCTTCCACTGATTCATAGTCCCTGTCCCGTATCCCTATAATCCTGCAGTCTGCAATATCTTCTGCCTCTACCAGCTTCCTTACGCCTTCTTTGCCTGATGGAGACTCAAAACATACAACATCCTTCTCGAATATTCTGTTCACGAAACTGATGTCATCTTCCCCCTCTACCAGTACTATGCTCAATTTCCCTTCTAGGTCATTGCTAAGTTCCATCCGCAAAGTCGTGATTACATCTTCTAATGTCTCATATTCCCTGATTGAGTCCATTCTTGTACATCTCCCCCAAATCTCTCTGTATCTCCCTATTTCCATTTACTATTTGAGGTGAATGTGTCGCTACGATTACTTTACCACATTTACGCTCTGCAATCATCCTCAAATCTTCTATGAACATCCTCTGCCAGGCTACATGCAGTGAAATTTCCGGCTCATCTACCAGTAACAGTACCTGATCCGGCACTTCAAACAATAATTGGTAAAACAAGACCAACGTCTCCTGCTCTCCTGAGGAAAGCTTTTGTAAATCAATATTCCCTCCTGATTCGTCAATCACCTCAACTCCGCTCTCATTTGATATTTCTACTTTCTTAAAGCAGAATCTACGGTTGACAATATCTGTAAACATATCTAATTTTTCAATCAACGAAGAATATTCCCTATATTTTCTGTCAAAGTCTTCAAAATATATTTTTAACGCCCTGGCATCTTCTTCTTTGAATTCAATATGATTCAGCCTTTTAATGCTGGAAATTCCATATTTACTTAATTTTTCTACTTTTTCCTGCATCCCCTTAATTTTACTGTCAAAGTCTTGCTTATCAATCCCTTCCTGCTCCGCAAAGAGCCTTTCCGGATAAGTACTGTCCAATTCGTTCGCTACATCTGAGTAGGTCACGGATGCCCTTTCAATCTGAGACTTCAATTTTCCAGGAATAGTTCCCACGGCCTGCACAAGCTCAAATTCCCTTTGATATTCAACTGTTCCGGCCCTCCTTATCCGCTCCCTGGCATCTTCAATAATAAGGCGCTGCTCCTTGATATACCTTATCTCTCCCACAGCTTGCGTCATTTTTTTTAAAATACCACGGTAGCCTTGCATCTTTTCCTTCATCTCTTCATCATATTTCCGCAAATCTACCCCATGACTTCGTGGGGATACGCGCTTCATATAGCGAAGCTCATGTCTTAATATAGCGTTACCTCCGATAACCAGAGAATGACCATCGTTTATGATTAAGAGATTGTTGTCCTTATTTTCTGAAAGAATTTCTATTTCTCTGAAGTCAAGTTTGAAAAAGTATTCCACGTCGCTGTTTGCCAGCGCATTCAGACATTGTATAATCGTCGATTTCCCGAAGCCGTTCGGACCGGTTATGATTGTCATCCCGTCTTCCGACAATATGATTTCATAATTAAAATGACCAAAAAGGTTCTGTATTCTTATCCCCTGCATTCACTCACCTCCATAACTCCGTGCGCATCTGCCGGAAGCCACAAAAAGCCGCAATTTAATCAGTGAATCCCCGGCATTATTTCTCATCGCACGCAATAGTATCTGCTTGCCTGAATCCAAGCAAGCAGATACCATTTACATTTACGATTCCGGCGTTCCTTATGCGCACAACACAACAACGCCCAGGATCTCGCCCTTATATTCTTTCACAAGATCGCGCTCCGCATAAATCCCTTCATACGTTGACAAGCCTTTTTGCTCCACCAGCACAATATGGCCGTTCTCCACGCCAGCCTGCAGGGAAGATGCATCGCACAGCATATTACTTCCATCCTGAACCTTTATCTTCTGCCCGGAAAGTTCTTTTTTCAGCCTATCCACAATCCCCTTGTCCACCTTCTCATATTCGCTACCCGTCATATAGATACTGTCTATGCCCTGCTGTCTGCAGGAAAGGGCCACGCTGGCAGAAATTATCTTTATCTGCTGTTCAGGCGCTATTTTCTTTTTCCCTCTGTTCCTGAGATTGAGAATCAAATTGTCAATGACGGATAAGAAACGTTTCTTTTGTTCCAGAGGTTCTACTTCCCCCAAAAGACGCATTCCATACAAGTTACGGATTTCCTCCGAAGACTGCAGTTTCGAAGCAAAAATCATTTTACAGGCAATCCAGAAACATACAAGGAACACGCCTGCCATGCCGCCTAAAATAATATACATAAAACTGATACCCGGCTCGTCAACTTCCTCTAATTCTTCCCCACGCATCTCACTGACTTCTATATCAAACAGTGTCTTCTGTTGCGCTGTCAGGCTTGCCTTTAAATTCTTCAGCTGTGTCTCTAGTGTAGAGACATTATTGGAGACCGTATTCTTTTTCTCCGCTAACGCATTATCCACAACCACACTCTGCGATTCATTGATCAGCTGCAGCTCGTGGGAACCAACTTTCTGGAACTCCGCTGACTTTTGTTCGAGCAAAGCCTTCACAACATTACCAATTTCCCCAAGCTTTGCTTCATCTGCATAGCTGATAGTGAAGAAAATGCTTCCACTGTCCTCCGCCCGTGAACCCGATACCGAAACCAACTCGACAAAATCCTCCCGGCTGACAGAAAGCGACGCCTCATCAATTACCTTCTGCGCCATTTCCCCGCCGCTGATATAATTACTGTACATGGATATCAGCTCTGGCGTATAATCACGCTCACTGTCCTTAGTATAATTAATGATATAATCGGATTGCACATGGTACTGCAGTTCCAGCACCGGCTTTGCGTAAGGGTCAATCTGCATGATTGCTGATTCTTCCTGATATTTTTTATAATTATCAATCCTCTCCTGCAGACTGACCGCGTCCGAGAGCTGCTCTTTCTCCTCTTTTTTCAAATCATCTTCCATAGCCTCGGCATCAATGTTCTGGGATGCACGGTAGCTTCTTACATCCAAAAAATACCGCATCCCGCAGAGCAATACGGCAAATAAAATGCCAAAACATATTATCTTCCTCCATCCCAGCAGGATGCTCCAGAATAAATCTGACAGACTAATCTCTCGTTCTGCTCTTTCCTGTGTGTTCATTCAACTTTCCTCCATAATCATTTTGTTCGCTGGTATTATGCTTTTAGGCAGCACACATATAGAATGCCGCCAATTTTCTCCGCTTACATAATACTCAATTATCCCGCTACTGTCAACCTTTCATATGCCTCTTCCTTTTTATCCAGAACAGTCAGGACATACGTGCATACCTATTGGTATTTATTAAATTGAAAAAAATGGATTCGTTTCCTATTTAAAAATAGATATATTCCGTATGCTGCTGCCGTAAGCCCGAAAGCAACAGGTTCCGGGCAGAACCATGCGCTGATGGTGAACACTAATACTAAGGTTATTTCCTGAACCATCATCTTCCTGATATCAGCCCCCATTTTCCTGGAGAGGAACTGTTCCGCGATGATGCTGCGGAAGATAATGGATACCACCATAGACATTACGACGCAAGTCATGCTGCGGAGTACATAGCCGGAAAAAGCACACAGGCATAAGCTCATGGCAAATGCGCAGACATTAAACTGCAGCAGCTTCTTTTCTTGGCGGAGGACTTTCAGGTATGTGTTGCAGAGCATCTGCATTTTCCCATCAAACGTGCATAATGGCAACAGCAGCGCAAGATATCTTAGGCTTTCGCTATATTGCGGCAGCCACCATCCTACGATGAACTTTAACGGGAAATAGGCAATGAAGATTGCCGGGAGCAGCAGGCCCAGATAGGAACGGATATTGTTGTATATTTTTCTCTGCTGGTCATTTCCTGTCTGCCGCAATGCCGGAAACATGACCATGCTGACCTGTTGGATGAACAGGAGGAAGAAGTTGCTCAATGACAGGGAAAGCGATATCTTTCCAAAAGATTCTATCCCCCAGATATTGTCGATTATGATACGTCCTACGCCGAGGATGAACATGCTCATGATGGTGGCGATTGTTAATTTAATGCCGATAGAAAAATTAAGCCGCATATCAGGCAGAGACTCTAAAATATTTTTGAATCTGGAAAAGACGATTTTTCTCGCATGCCATATGCAGTAACAAAGGGATATAGCTTTACTTAATGTGTATGTGACGATAAACGGCCTAAAGTCCGTCTGCTTGTTCCACAACAAAAGCATAATGAACAGCAGGACAAAGACACGGTCAAGGATAACGGACAGAGAAAATAGTTTCGTCTTGTTTACAGCTTGAAAAATATAGCCCAGGCAGGAAGCCAGATTTGTAAAAAAGAGATATATTGCTGTTGTTATCCAGATAAACCGCCGTTCCGGGTTTGTAAAATAAATACTAGATATGAAAATGGCAGAAATGGAAATAACCAGTTCCATGATTAAGAATAATTTGAACTGAGTCCCGATTTCATCAGAATCTAATTCTTCAAGTTGTTTGCCTCCTATCCGCAAATAAAGCCCGTCGTTAAAACCGAAATGAAAAAATCCTACGTAGCTTGTGTAAAAAATAAATAACTGCCAATAACCGTATTGCATGATTCCCAAGAATTTGGGGAGTACGAAAGACATACATACGCTTGTCAGTAAAGAAATTCCCTGAGCCAGAAATGCTGCCATCAGGTTTTTTAAGAATTTTGATGTATTGTTCATAATTTTCCCTTTTTCTTGTCAAATGTAAAATAATTGTTTACATTACTATCTTACCTATCCGCCTCCAAATACAAATGAAAGCCATTTTTCCGTGCAGACCTTCCGAATATGATGTCCGTTTTGAGAAAAACAAAGCCAGCAATCAAATATTGAAGCCAGGAAGACGTCAAAGCGGAATATTGGTCTTGAAAAATCTGCATAACCAACGGATGTACGAGCAGACAATATACATATATACCTAAAACATTCATTTTTGACATTTTTCTGTAAAAGACTCCATGTATGATGCCAATAATAAATTGGACAAACAGTGCGTAAATGATTCCAAAATCATTGGCATACCATTGGTAAAAAGTATATACATTTGTCACTTCACCCATACCGATAGGCGAAAATTCCTGAATTAAGGGCATGGCATAATGGGTACCGGCAAGCTTATCAAACACTGCCTGAAAAAAGCGTAATGTATTCGCCCCTCCATAAGATTCGAAATCCATTATATCAAACTGTTTCTGAAAGGCGACAATTCCTCCCGACCCATACAATACAATTTGGTTATAGAGATTGCTTATATAGTTTCCATTTATGAAAATGTCGTAATATTTCATTATGGCAACGGTACTAAATACAACCAGAAATAAAATAACGGCAATAAACATTTTCTTAAATACCTGAGCATTTTTTTGTTTTGTAACAATGATAAATGCTATAAAAAGAGGAAGAGCGGCAAACAGCATTTCATTTCTGGTTATTCTGGTTATCGTCATGAAAAAATACATTGGAAGCTGGATTAGAATATATTTCTTATACTTCTCACGTTCTTCCAGACGAATTCGAGGATATCCAACTACCATACAAATGCCGAATGCAGAAAACATATTCCGGCAATAGCCAATTATTCCCGCATATGGTAATTGGAATTGGCTTGTATGGAAAGTCAGAAAGATATTGATATGAAAGTGGGAACGCATAAAAATTAAATATATGAACAAAATGAATAGTACAAATAATCCTTCCGCTATCATTATAAGTTTTAATGATTTGAAATTGACAAAATAAAATTGATTATCGGTGTTTATAAGACGTTCTTTTCGTTTGATTTTTTTTATGCCTAGAAAACATCCTAATTGAAATACAATAGTTCCAAACAACAGATAGATATAACAGAGGCTCGAACCATCATATTCATAATTGCTAAAAACTAATAAAGTTAAAAATGTTATCCAGGGGATACAAAACAGGAACCCCGGATGCATAAAGTCTTTTGTCAAAAAGAAAACAAGTAGGCAGATTAGTATATTTCCAATGATAAGAATAGTCAGGTTCATAATTCCTCCATTTTCCGTGAATAAATATTTATAATTTATACTGCGAAAAGTTTCAAATTTTTATCAGTTTTTTCATATACCATAGAATTTTCCCAGTAATTTTGTTGATATGGAAAGCATATGAGAAATCGCCTACATACATAGAAAATCCAGTGTAATATTTCCTATATTTTAAAAGTTTAATCAGAGCGATTATATTTTTATCTGACAGGAATTGTGCGCGTAGTTTTTGAAAAGATATTGTATTTTGGACGGCCGCTATTTTTTCTGTATCCAAGAGATTTTGAGACTTGGAAACTTCCGATAATCTTTCCAGCCAGATAATGCTACCGTTTATGCTGTCCATCCGATTTTGCAGATTGGAAGATCCGAAATTAATATCTGCAACAACACCGCTTGTGTTATTGTCATGCAGGCGATAATAAATTACCGGTCTGTCAAATATATAAGTTCCGTCCATCAATATGCCAAGCCTGCAGGCCTGCACATCATGCGCGAAGTCATTTATGCCTATCAATGCTATCATATCCGCCAGCTTCCTAGCTATGCACATAGTGCATCCCTGCAGGATGGCCGTATTAAAATTCAAGGAAAATTCACATTTATCTAAATGGTTTGTGTTGTTTTGGTTTGAGAAAATATTACGTCCTAAAAAAACGTCTCCGTTTCCGTCAATGGTAGTCATCTTTCCAGAAAGGCATAAAATTTCCGGATGTTTTTGCATTACGTTTAGCATAGCTTCAATCTTATCATTGTACCAGATATCGTCCTGGTCGCTGAAAAACACATATTCGCCGTCAGCTTCCCTGAGGGTATCTACAAAATTCTTCTGCCACCCTTTGTTTTCTGAATTAACCGTCAATCTCCAGTTATCCAGTTTTTTGTTTTGTATAAAATCCTGGATAATCAATGTTGTCTTATCTGTGGAACAGTCATCACAAATAAGCACCTCGTCTGGCTTCCTTGTTTGCTGATAAATAGAACGCAGTTGTTCATAAACATAATTTTCACCATTGTAGGTGGTCATTACAACAGACACTTTCATTTCACAAATTCTCCTATAAAGAACGCTGCCTTACGTTTAATCTTTTTTTCAGCCATGGCCAGATAAGGCATTCTAAATAGATAAGCGGTTTCAATAATGTCAGTACGAAAATAGCTGATTTCCCTGCGTCACAGTATCTGCGCAGATATATGGCATGGCTTTTTAATAATATTTTCCTTGGCTTGACTGCAGATTTATAATTTTTCCCCACGCTGACGGAATGAAAGTGCATATATGACTCCGTCAGGCACAGAATACTTGTATAGCCATATGTTTTAAATTTTTTCCCGACAATCAGTTCCTCATTATAGAGAAAAATATCTTCATCATAAAGTCCGCATTCGGCAAATTTTTCTGCATCAAACATTACTAACGATCCGGGCAACGCATCTACATTGCACGTCTTTTTTCCTTCAAAGAAATTGTCCGGATAATAGCGTGGTGAAAAAATCTTATTTAAGAGAATACTGGAACTTAATACGTCTTTCATAGGAGAAGGCGAGAAACAAAATGCAGGATGTCTTGCATTGATACGCGGTGCGGCAGCAACGCAGTCTTTGTTTTTTTCCATCGTATTCAGACAAACCCGGACTGCTCTTTCTGAGAATTCAACATCCGGGTTAGCAACCAGCACATATTTGGCGCCAAGGGAGAGGCTGTGCCTGATACCTACATTATTTCCATAGCCATAACCGCCGTTACGTTCTGCCAATAGCACATCTGTCTTATTGTTAACCAACGTACATAAGCGTTTAAAGGAATCATCCGTAGATGCACCGTCTACAATAATAATTTTACTGAAAACTTTATAATCTTTAATGCTGTTATAAAGCGATATTGTTGTATCAGCATCATTATAGTTCAGCACAACACATGTAAGCATGGTGAATCTCCTTTATTTTCCGGCTTTATCCTGCAAATCCAAATAGAATGCTGAGAGCCACTCAGCAACGTTATTGATATCATATCCCGCGTTTGCTATGCATTCCTGCATATTTGTCCTAATATAATTGTTTTTGTAAGAAAGAATTAAGTCCGCCCAATAACCTGCCGGCTTTTTTAAAGAGACAAAAGCGATGTTGTCTGTCACGGCAACTTCCGGCGGCAACGTATCAGATAATACGCATTGTAATCCATTTGCCTGTGCTTCTAAAGCAACTATTCCTAGTCCTTCATGCAGTGAAGGAAAAACAAAGACATCGAAAGCATTCAGCAATTCATCGATATCCGTGCGTTTTCCGAGAAACCGCACATTGCCTTCTAATCCCATTCGGCGGACTTTCTCTTCCATATCAT
>CAJUFQ010000039.1 GCA_910585625.1 uncultured Lachnospiraceae bacterium | reverse complement strand
TTTAGCAAACGGGGATAATGCTGAGTGTAAGGCTAATTAATCAGCGTTTCCCTAGTTCAAACTTGTAATCGATAAAACGCGGGTCAACCCCACCTTCTACCTGTTCTTTCGTATAACGGTTCGATGATGTCTTCCCCACGTCTTGTCCTGCCTGGTTTTGCTCATAAGGCCAGGTATTGTCGGTAAACACGCCTCCGCATTTGTGATCTCCATTTTTTAATGGATTGCTGATTGTGTCCTCGACTCCCCACTTATAGCCGGTCTTTGGATCTTCCCCATAAGCCTGGTCTGTGACGCTATTGTGCGTTCCCAGCTGGTCGCCTTCGCTGACCGTATCCACGACATAGTCCCCGCAATCCACAAAATAGACGATGGATGGGTCCTCCCGCTCTGCCGGGGAAGCAGCTAACACAGACTGCATTCCTCCGGTTGGCAAAGACGTCACGCATACTGCTGCTGTGAGGCAAATTGCCGACGCTTTTTTCAAAAAGCGTAAAACTTTCGTTTGATTCATTTTCTCTCTCCCTTCTATAAAATTTCATTAAAACAATGCTTACATATCTAATTATATAAAATATTTCACAAAATGACAACTCAATTTTTCCTAAAATTGATTTTTTTTACAGCAAAAAAGTGCCGAAAATGATTATTTTTCGGCACTTTCGATTCATTTCTTTCTTCTATTTCACTGTGATTGTTATTTTTGCTTTCTTTCCGTTAAAGGTCTTAACCGTTATTATAGCCGTTCCCTTTTTCTTGGCTTTTATGACGCCTTTCTCAGATACTTCGGCAATCTTATTCTTATTTGAAGAATACTTTATGAGATAGCTGTAAGTATTTTTTGGGAATTTAACCTTAATGCGGAACGTCTTTCCTTTTTTCAGGCTCTTCTTCTTAGCATTCAACGTAATCTTACCTGGTTTTTTCTTAACCGTGACAGTGCATTTCTTTGTTTTACCATTTGTGGTCTTAACCGTAATCACCGATTTTCCAGGTTTTTTCCCCTTAATTGTGCCATTATCCACAGCAACGTAATTCTTCTTGCTCGTCATCCAGCTCACTTTTTGAGACGCCTCTGCAGGTTTTACCGTCGCTTTCAGCTTCACTTTCTCTCCCTGTCCAATCGTAATCGCTTTCCCGACATTGAGGCTTACACTGCTTGGCTTCGGCTTTTCTGGTTTGGACGGTTCTTGGGTTTGCTGGGACAAAGGTACACGAATGACGTTCACCGAACGTCCGCCAAGTACATAGACAATCTGATTATCCTTTATTTCCTTTGTCGTAGCCGTAGGTGCAATAATTTCATTTCCGATGGCATTGGCTTCTCCTGTCCCGCCGGTAAGAGAAGTTACTTCTGCATTGCTTTCCACATTAAGGTTTTCTAATTTCAACGTAATTGATTTCCTCTGCGGATCCGGGTTTACAAGCTTGATATAAACATTTTTGTCATCCTTATTGACTACCTGGTAAATGTCCGTCTGGTACTGGCTAAGCGTACTTGAAAAATCGTACTTAGCCGTATCTGCACTGCTCACAGACGCGCTGGCATAATTTGCCTCCAGTTTCCCGTCTGCACCATAATTAAAGGAAATATCCATCGAATCATTCGTCTTTATTGCAGTGAGTTTTTCATTCTGATAATGCCTGTTGGCATAATTATTGCCAAGCATTTTTGTCTTACATTCTGTACTGCCGCGCTCTGGCCTCGTAACTTCCATAAATGCGCCGTTTTCACCTATATTATACCAATAATACAGATTTTCATATCCGGCTCCTACCACAAAACCATTGCTTCCGGCAGTCTTGACTGCCCCCTCCACTTTAATTCTGAAATCCGTCCACTTCTCTGTCACGGCTTTCGGAAGGTATACGGCGTTGACGCCGCTCGTCCCCGTAAAAGTAAGCTTTCCGCCGCTGATTGCAAAGCTGTTGCTGCCCTGGCTTGCAAATGATGCCCAGCCATTAGAGTTATCGTTGAAATCATCTTCCAAAAGTACTTTTCCGTCTTGCCCATAAACGGTAACTTTATCAATATATCCTTCTGCAGAACTCATTCCCAGAATCGGGCTTCCATAATGGCGGTAATCCTTGCCTGTTGATTCCAGTTCCGTGCCAATCAGATCCGTACCATAGTTGTTGGAAAACATCTGCTGTACATAGTAATTCGTGGATTTTGCTGTATTAAATTCATCAAAATAAATTAAATCATGATCCCAGCTGCCATTTCCTACCTTATATAACAAAGGCGCATAAGAAATATTAGTGACTACATCCGCATTGCGCTCAAGCCCCGTAATATAACATGCCTCTGCAAGCGCTGTATAATACTTGTTCTCACCTCTGACCGCATACTCCCCGACAAAGATGTTGCTCCCGCCCTGATTGGTGCGCTGATAATAGTCATAGCGGTCGGAATAGTTATACATAAAAGACTCTGACTCATAGTAATGTTCATCCACAAGCGTCTCTCCCGGTACGGTCTGCGCCAGGCGGTCATAGGCATATTCCAGGGAACGTGAGAAGAATCCATCCCCGGAAGGATTGGAATTGGAAGTCGGCCCGGCGCTGGAGATGATATGAAGCTCATGATCGGGATATTTCTCCTTCGCATATTTTTCTACTGCTTCCTTTATGACGTCGAAGTTATCAAAATATTTTGCAAAGGCGTTTTCATTTCCGATTCCCAGATACTTAAGGTTAAAGGGTTCCTGACGCCCATTTTCAGCTCTTTTTTTCGCCCACTCATTCGTCGCTGCATCACCCCAGCAATAATCAAGGAGTTGTGTTGCCATATCGATAAATTCCTGCAGTTCCGCGCCTGTCTTAGCTTCTACGTCTTTCGTCTCATACTGGCAGAGCAGCCCCGCGCTTAAGATTGGGAACGGTTCCATGCCAAAATCCTCACAGAGAGAGAGAAGTTCATGATACCCAAATCCATAAGACTGCATATATCCCCAGGTACGGCCTTTATTGTTCCAGTTCTCCCAGCGGTTCGTATTGCTCTTCCTTACTTCCAAAGGCCCAATGGAATCCCTCCAGTCATAAAGCCCTTCCCAGTTAAACCCTTCTACAATACAGCCGCCTGGGAAACGCATGAATTTCGGGTTTAAGCCCATCATCAAATCAAGCAGATCTTGCCGTACCCCAACGCCATATGCATAGTTTTTGTTCCCATAACCGTAGCTGTCGTGGGGAATGACTGACACCATGTCAAGGAAAAGCTTATCGCCAGATCCTGCTCCCTGCACGGAAAGCGCCAGCTTCCCTTTGGTGTTCACTGTTACTTTAGAAGTAAGTTCCGCAGATACTTTCTTCCATGTCCCATCTGCCTCCAGAGCAATTTCTTTTTCGTCCGTCAAATCTTTTCCGTTATCGTCCGTAAGTTTTACTTTCAGTTTGCCGTTGTATCCTTGCGGGGCCTTGGCAAATACTGAAAATGTATATGTGCCTGTCTTCTTCTCAGCATTCACAGGCTTTACGGGCATTGCCGCACTATTTGGGCTATTCTGCGGAGCAAACCCGCCGTTTTTCAAGGTAACATCCCCAGTGAGGACTGCATAATGCGGATTTGTCGCATTAAGGCTGTCTGCCGTTCCTTGGGCGTCTGAGCTATTTATAGCAAAATTTGCTTCTGGAGAAGCCTCCCAATGCAATTTGTAATTGCCGACTGTCACATAACCATTTTTCTTGAAATAATCCCCGCCGTCATTCTGCATATAAGCATTTTCGAAGGAGTAGTTCTTTACCATTTCAGGATAAAGCCCGCCGTCCGCAGAGCTGTTGATATCCTCAAAGAACAGTCCATAAAGACTTTCGCTCAGTTTATTCGTCACATGATTGCCATCAATCGTCATGGAATATTCCGTAATTTCTTCTTTAATTCCAGCTACCTGCCTGATCTGTGATTCATTGAGTGCATTCTTATACACACGGAAATCCTTGAAATCACCTTTGTACAGCGGATCTGCGTAATTGGATTTACCAATGTAGGACTGAAGCCCCGTACCGAAATCACTGACAGACCTTGATACTGTCTGCGTACCGATGTAATTGCCGTTAATATAGCATTTCATGGACGTTGGTTGTATGACGATCGCGTAATGCGTCCATGTACCAACATATTTTTCCGTATTTTCGCTTTCCCGGAATCCTTTTTCTGTCCAGGAGGGATGTTCCTCATTTACTTCATTTGTCATGACTAGCTTTAAGGTATTATGGTCTTTTTCGCATGGCACGAAATAATAATAATTTGTTGGGGAACCATAGCTGCTGTTCTTGCTCCCAAAGAAAAAAGCAGCTAACCAGTTTTCTCTCGGATCGTTGTCCTTAAGCCACATAGAAATCGTCAGCGTATCCTGCTTATCAAACATTCCCTCTGGCAGAGTGATATAAGAACTGGAATCCTTATCGCCGCCAGGCAAAGAAGCGACCCCATCTTTTACCATAACGCCGCTGCCAATCGCTGCATTATTATTGTTGCCAGAGGAATCCTTTCCCCCATCCTGGAATTCATAGTGTGCCAGCAGTTCTGTGCCTGCCAGTAAATCGTCCTCAGCTTTTACGCTGCCCATAGGATGACACATACCTACGAGAAGCGCAGCTGAAAGAACAAGGCCCATAAGCCTTTTGACTTTGTGTACTTTCATAAATACCTCTCCTTTCCCTTCTTGTTATTATTTTATAAGCGTTGAAGCAACGCCAGAACCCGCAAAATACGGGATTCTTTTAATCGTATAGTTTTAGAGAAAAACACGTTATATTACATTAAATATAAGCTTTTCATTCTTTTACTTGCAAAAGTTCCAATATCCTGCGTCTTGTCACTTGTACTGCCGCTGCGGACGCCCCGCAGATACTTCCCAGAAAATATAATGTATAACAAAATGCCAGTGTTTCCGTACTCCTTATAAATAATCCCGGACTATACAGTATCATCCCGCAAACTACAAGGGTAATTCCAACAAGGCAAAGGATCACCTGTTCGAATACCAGCATACATCGGGCGCGTTTCTTTGTGACGCCGAGAATACGCAGGAATGCCGCTTCTTTTGCTGATTGTAAGATAACAAGGCCAGAACCTAATAATCCAATCGCTGCAGCCGCTGCTACTGCAATCGGAAAGAGAGATTCCAATAGGCTGCAAAGTCGTTCAATATCTTCAAGTTTGCCAGTGTTCATATAATATGCAGCTCTTGGAGAATATTGGGCCAGATCGTATTTCTGTTTTTCTTCCAGTAACAGCTCCAATTCATCTAACCGATGATTGTCAGACAGTTTAAATTCACTGTGTTCAATCAGAAATGCCCTCCCATAAAGCTGCTCTGCGGCATAATTTGCCGATGAAAAAATACCGCTGGCTTTTTCATTTTCAGACTCTATCACTCCTGCAACTGTATATATCTGGGTTCCCTCTGAAGCGGCTGCCAGAAGTTCTTCTTTATCTTCTGCCTCATTTTCCATCGCAGTATAGAGTATATATGACAGCAAGGATACTTTATCTCCAGGGCTGATACCCAGGCTTTCCGCAATATCCCGGCTAACCAAGCAGGCTGCCCCGGTTCCTTCCAAAACTGATACATCATACCCATCTGCATAGCTGACTGTATAATGGCCAGCCAGATAATGGTCAAGATCGTTCGTGAAAGTCATAGGAACGCTCTGTTCGAAACCATTTACATATACGAAAAAACTCCCATTGTAATAGAAATCATCCAGCATATCGGATTCTGACAATTCCGCTATAGATTCAGAAGAGTACTGCAATGCTTTCCCTTTCACTTCTACTGACTGGAATGCTTCACGGAATGTAATCCGAGCCAATACAAGCGTACCTACACCCGACAAAAGTACAATCACAAGAAGCAGAGACACTGCTGTCTTTCCGATTCCCCGCCGCATGTGACGCAGCACATAGGAAGTTACATGGCAAATTGCACGATATCTTCTGCCTGAGGACAATTTACCGTCAGTTGATATTTTATCTTCTTCCATTACTGCCGGAATGGACAATGCGCTGTCAATACAAGGATATAATTCCGATTCATAATGAGAATTGGCATAATCTTTCTGATTCCCGGCAACATGCTCGCCCATTCCCCGCTGTCCTGCAAGCAGCTCCAATGGGGGCGTTTTCTTGATGCTCCTTAAAAACAGCATAACAATGAATGTGGTAAACGCTATTTCCAAAAACAGACAAAAGAAAAACATCCACATAGGAAGCGCAACATCTGGAATATAACTACCGGACACGTCTCCTACCAATTCCTCAAGTGTCCCAGCCACTGTTTCAGAAACATAAAAAAGTCCTAATATACCGCCGATTGGCATAGCAGCTGACAGTACGGCAAACGGAAATATAATTGCATTTCCGGCTTCTTTTTCCGGGACTCCTAAGGCCCGCATGATAGCATATTGCTGCCTGTTTCTGCCAATATATAGATATACTGCAAGAATCAATGCAATCCCTACTCCTATGATATATAGGATAGTGGTTATTTTTGACGCTGCCTGCGCTGCTTCAAAGCTTTCCTCAATATTCAGCCATCCTCCGTCTGAAAAAATCAGGCCTAATCCCAGCTCATCTGCTGACAATTTTGCTTCATCCCGGAACTTCCTTATATCGCCTGCATCCTCAATGAGGACGCTATATTCTCCTTTGGCCGTCTCATAATCTTCCGGGATTTCTATTGGCAACAGCTTAGATGGCACAAAAACCGTGCTTGCCGTGTACATCCAGCCATCTTCCATAACACGTGTGGCCCGGTCGCCAAGTATTTGGTATGTGCCGACAATCTCCACCTCGACAGGTTCCGAAAAATTCGAAACTTCTTCCCCTGACCATGCTGTCGCTCCATCCCATATAGACTGATGGTATAGGACATCGCCCAGCTTGACGCTGATTTTGTCGCCGATTGACATACCATACTTCTCCAAAAAAAGTTCATTTACAACACATGCATCCGTGTCTTCTGCCGTCAGGCCGCGCCCACCGGATATTTCCATGCCGCCTTCATTAAAATGAGGAATAGCCCTTGTGTCCGATGTATACACAATATCATAAGTATAGACGCTTTGGCTGATTGCATCGGCCATTCCCTTATAAAAGGAAAATTCCTCTGTTTCAAGGTAATTTTCATCCAGGCCGTCTACCACGCGGAAAAAATCTTTACCCGCATACATCATAAGATCTAACCCCTCCGAACCTCCTGCCATCACAAGACAACGGCTTCCCTTCTCAAGTCCGTCATAAAATTCCCTTGAGTAATTTTCGACGTTAGTTTCAACCAGGTTTACCTTTATTTTTACTTGCTTCTCCAACTCCCTTTCACTGGCAAGCACCTTCACATCTTCAAATATCAGCCATATGGAATCTCCCGCGCTTGTTCCCGGACTTATCTCATACTCTTCATATCCGGCATAAGACCCTTCTATCACGCATCTTTCAAACTTCACGTCGTCACCGAAAAAACGTTCCTTATCATCCACCAGTCCGGCTGTCATATACCGTATATCTGTCAATGTAGCGCCAGGCAAGGATGAAAATTCCTTAAGCTGCTCCTCAGACGGCCATGGGATATCCTCCACTTCATATTCCTTGGCATAACTTATAAATTCACTGAAATTTTTAAACACAGTGACATTTGGCACTGTATTGTCTAAAGCAGCTACCCCATAACAGGAATCTTTAATTTTTGCCGCTTCCCTTGCTGTGATACTATAGTCCGCCACATGATAAAACAATGTAAAGGAAGACGCAGCAATTAAGAGAAATGTCAGCATAGTCTTCACAGGGGTACGAAGCATTGTTTTCAATGTTAATGTTTTCCTCATGAGAACCTCCTCTACGCCATCTTTTCTATGGTTATCAGTATTTTAATAGCATCTTGCCCTATTAAAATCCATAAAATTGTTAGGAACATTTTAACAAAAAAAAATAATTATGGGAAGTATTTCACATCATTTTATCTAAAATATACTTCGTTTTTTCGAAAAAAACTGCCGCATAAAGCAGATATTTCGCTTCATACGGCAGTCTTATCATTTATATCATTCTTCTGTTTCCTGTTCTTCCTTATCAGCCTCCGCGCGGGAAATTAATTCTTCTAGCTGCTTATCCTCTGCTTGTTTTATGATACTGCCATCTCTAAGGGCAATATCATCTTCTGTGCCATCCACAAGGCTAACCGGGTGATTCATTCTTTTTGCTGCTTCATGTGCTTTCCTGGCACTTTGCTCTTCTTCTTCTTTGGTAAGAATTTCACTCTCTTCGGTATTCTCCATCAAAGATTTATCTTCGCGCACCTTGGCTATGCTCGCCACGGTAATGTCATCCGCAAGATTCATCAGCTTCACGCCGGAAGTCACACGTCCCAAAATGGATATCCCTTCCACCTTCATGCGGATAATGATACCTTCCATGGTAATCATCATGATCTCATTGTCATGGTTGACAGCTTTGACGCCTATAATGTTACCTGTCTTTTCCGTAATCTTATAACATTTGACGCCTTTGCCTCCGCGGTTCTGAGGTGAGAATTCTTCCATTCGCGTCAGCTTTCCAAGCCCTTTCTCAGAAGCAATCAGAAGATATTCTCCCTGGGTGTTCATCTGCATACCCACAACCTCATCACGGTCAGAAAGGTTCATACCTATCACACCCATCGAATTTCTTCCTGTGCTTCTCACATCCGTCTCATGGAACCGAATACATTGTCCGAATTTTGTCACTAACAGGATATCCTTTGTATTATCGGTAAATTTTACCTCAATCAACTCATCCTCTTCCCTGAGGTTGATTGCCGCAAGGCCTTTCTTGCGTACATTTGCGTAATCGGCGATTGGCGTTTTCTTGACGATTCCATTTTTTGTCGCCATGAACAGATAATGATTTTCTTTATATTCTTTGATTGGTATCACAGATGTTATTTTCTCACCTGGCTGCAGTTGGAGGATATTGATGATTGCCGTACCCCTGGCTGTCCTTCCGGCTTCCGGTATTTCATAAGCTTTTATCCGATACACCTTCCCGGTATTCGTAAAGAACATCAGGTAATGGTGGGTAGTGGTCATCAGAAGCTCTTCAATATAATCGTCATCGATTGTCTCCATTCCTTTGATGCCTTTGCCCCCGCGGTTCTGGCTGTGGAAATTATCTACGCTCATGCGCTTGATATACCCAAGCTTGGTCATCGTAATCACGGTATTGGACACAGGAATTAAATCTTCCATGGAGATATCATACTCATCAAACCCAATAGAAGTCCTCCTGTCATCACCAAATTTATTAGAAATCAGCATAATCTCTTCGCGGATGACGCCCAGCAATTTCTTTCTGTCTGCAAGAATAGCTTTCAATTCTGCAATCAGTTCCATCAGCTGCTTATACTCAGCTTCCAATTTGCTCCGTTCCAATCCTGTCAATGCGCGCAGACGCATATCCACAATCGCCTGGGCCTGGGCGTCCGAAAGGGCAAACCGTTCCATCAGGCGTGATTTCGCAAGCTGCACATTCTCACTGCTGCGGATAATGCTGATGACTTCGTCAATATTATCCAGCGCAATCAGCAATCCTTCTAAAATATGAGCGCGCTCCTCCGCCTTATTCAGTTCATATTTTGTCCTTCTGGTAACTACTTCTTCCTGATGTTTGAGATAATACCCAAGCATATCAATCAGATTCAGTACTTTTGGCTGGTTATTGACCAAAGCAAGCATAATCACACCAAACGTATCCTGCATCTGGGTATGCTTATAGAGCTGATTCAGCACGACATTCGGGTTTACATCCCGGCGCAGCTCAATACAAATACGCATCCCTTCACGGTTTGACTCATCGCGGAGATCTGTAATCCCATCTACCCGCTTATCATGAACCATATCTGCTATTTTCTCAATCAGCCTTGCTTTATTTACCATGTAGGGAAGTTCTGTCACTACAATCCGATTCTTGCCATTTGCCATCGGTTCAATGTCTGTCACGGCACGTACCCTGATTTTACCACGCCCGGTACGGTACGCCTGATCGATGCCCGAAGTCCCAAGAACCATCCCGCCTGTCGGAAAATCCGGTCCCTTAATGATATCAAGGATTTCTTCAATCTCTGTATCCCGGTCTTCTAAAATCTGGTTATCTATAATCTTAACTACCGCTCCTATCACTTCCCGGAGGTTATGAGGAGGTATATTTGTAGCCATGCCGACCGCTATCCCGGTAGTTCCATTTACTAAGAGGTTCGGAAAACGTGATGGCAAGACAAGAGGCTCTTTCTCCGTCTCGTCAAAGTTCGGACCGAAATCCACCGTATCTTTATTGATGTCTGAAAGCATTTCCATGGAAATCTTGCTCAGGCGTGCTTCTGTGTAACGCATAGCCGCTGCGCCGTCACCGTCCACAGAACCAAAATTACCATGGCCATCCACGAGCATATAACGTGTAGACCATTCCTGCGCCATATTGACCAAAGCTCCATAAATAGAACTGTCTCCATGAGGATGGTATTTACCCATGGTATCACCGACAATACGGGCACATTTACGGTGAGGTTTATCCGGCCCATTATTAAGCTCAATCATAGCATAGAGGATTCTCCGCTGCACAGGTTTCAAGCCGTCCCTTACATCTGGAAGCGCCCTGGAAGCAATTACGCTCATGGCATAATCTATATATGAGCTTTCCATTGTTTTCTTCAGATCAACGTCATCAATCCTGTCAAAAATTGTGTCATCCATTCATTTTCCTCCTAGTTTCTCCGGCTGGCTGAACCACTATACATCTAAATTCTGCACATACTGTGCGTTCGCTTCGATAAATTCACGCCTTGGCTCTACTTTATCTCCCATCAGAGTCGTAAAAGTAAGATCTATCTCAGAAGCTGTGGTATCATCAATGGTAACCCTCTCCAATATCCTGGTCTCCGGATCCATTGTAGTCTCCCAGAGCTGCTCGGCGTCCATCTCCCCCAGTCCTTTATAACGCTGGATTTTATTATTTCCGTCCCGCCCTATCTCTTCCAGGATACTGTTAAGCTCCATATCATCATAGGCATACCATACTTTCTTGCTCTTTTCTATTTTGTAGAGCGGCGGCTTAGCCAGATATACATAGCCCTGCTTAATCAATTCCGGCATAAACCGGTACAAAAACGTCAGCATCAGCGTACTGATATGCGCCCCATCCACATCTGCATCAGTCATAATAATAATTTTATGGTAACGGAGCTTTGAAATATCAAAATCTTCATGAATCCCTGTGCCAAATGCCGTTATCATTGCTTTAATCTCTGCATTCCCATAAATCTTATCAAGCCTTGCCTTTTCCACATTCAGGATTTTACCGCGCAGCGGTAAGATTGCCTGCGTCGCACGGCTGCGTGCCGTCTTGGCAGATCCTCCCGCCGAATCTCCCTCAACAATGAAAATCTCACAGTTCTTAGGATCTTTATCTGAGCAATCAGCAAGTTTCCCTGGCAGGGAAGTTCCTTCCAAAGCCGTTTTTCTCCTCGTTAAATCCCTTGCTTTCCTTGCCGCCTCCCTGGCGCGCTGCGCCAGGAGGGATTTTTCACAGACTGCTTTGGCCACAGTTGGATTCTGCTCCAGGAAATAAGTAAGCTGCTCGCTGACAACACTGTCCACTGCGCCCCTTGCCTCACTATTTCCAAGCTTCTGCTTCGTCTGCCCTTCAAATTGCGGCTCAGATATTTTCACGCTGATGACTGCAGTCATGCCCTCCCTGATATCTTCTCCAGATAGAGCTGATTCATTGTCTTTCAAAATCTTATTGGTTTTGGCATAAGCATTGAACGTCTTAGTTAACGCGTTGCGGAATCCGGCAAGATGCGTTCCTCCTTCCGGCGTCGTGATATTATTCACAAAACTGTAAGTTGCATCATTGTAAGAATCATTATGCTGCAGCGCAACCTCTACATACACCCCATCCCGTTCACCTTCACAGTAAATCACATCTTCATAAAGGGCTTCCTTGCTGCGATTTAAGTATGTTACAAATTCTTTAATGCCGCCTTCGTAATAAAATTCTTTTTCCTGCTCCAGCCCTTCCCTCTCATCCTTCAAGCGGATTTTTATTCCCTTCGTGAGGAAAGCCATTTCGCGCATACGCTGCTTTAAAGTATCAAAATCAAATACCGTATCCTCAAAAATACTGCCATCCGGGCTGAACACAACCTGCGTACCTGTTCTGTCCGGCTCACATTCCCCGACTACTTTGAGGGCGTACATGCTGTTTCCCTTCTCATAACGCTGTTTATATATTTTTCCTTCGTGATATATTTCTACTTCCAGCCAATTAGAAAGTGCGTTTACTACCGATGCGCCTACTCCATGAAGCCCGCCGGATACTTTGTATCCACCGCCGCCGAATTTTCCGCCTGCATGGAGAACTGTAAATACGACTTCTACGGCAGGAAGCCCTGCCTTTTGGTTAATTCCCACCGGAATACCGCGTCCATTGTCTGTCACCCGCACGGAATTATCCTCAAGGATGCTCACGTCGATTGTATCACAATAGCCTGCCAGAGCTTCATCCACGGAATTATCTACAATTTCATAAACAAGGTGATGGAGCCCACGGGAAGAAGTGCTTCCAATATACATACCGGGACGTTTCCGTACCGCTTCCAATCCTTCCAAAATCTGGATTTGGTCTGCCCCATACTCTGCATTTGTATTCGTGTCTGTACTCATCTGGTTCCTCCATTTCCTACAATTTCAAGCCTTATATTTTAATTTCTCTATTCTTTGCCTAACGATGATTGAATCCTGATACCAGTTTCATGGCTGACAGTTCCATCAATTACCCTGAATATTTTATCTATCTCAAATCTGTTTTTCACAAATTCATCTAATCCTGTACAAGTAATCAAGGTCTGAATATCATGAATGCTGCTTAACAGGAAATTCCGGCGGCTGCTGTCAAGTTCCGACAGAACGTCATCTAGCATAAGTACCGGCGTCTGTCCTATTTTTTTCTTTACAAGTTCAATTTCCGAAAGTTTCAAAGAAAGCGCACAGCTCCTCTGCTGCCCTTGGGAACCAAATTTGCGGATATCAACGCCATGAATCATAAAACTCATGTCATCTCTGTGCGGCCCTGCAGAAGTCATGCCGAATCTTAAGTCCCTTTCCTGATTTTTCAAAATCTCCATCTCAATACAGTTCTCATCTACATCAGGCTCATAGCAAAGATTAAGCTCTTCTTTATTTCCAGAAATATCCCGATGAATGTTTCTGACAACAATATTCAGCTCCTCAATGAATCTTTTGCGGGATTCAATAATTTTTTTCCCGTATTCAATAAGCTGCATATCCCAAACAGAGAGTGTATCCTTCAATTCAGGCTTAAAACTTATGTCTTTCAGGAGCTTGTTTCTCTGACTCAGCACTTTATTATATTTTGTCAAATGATAAAGGTATATTTTGTCTAATTGGCAAAGCTCCATATCAAGAAATTTCCTACGCTCTGAAGGCCCATTTTTGACAATATTTAAGTCTTCTGGAGAAAAAAACACAATATTGAGAATCCCAAACAATTCTGAGGCTTTTTTTATCGGCACTTTATTAATCGCAATCCCTTTGGATCTGTTTTTCTTGATGTGCATATCAATTTGGTAATCTAAGCCATCCCGCTCAACTACGGTACGTATGTGTGACTCTTCCTGATCAAATTGGATCAATTCTCTGTCTTTGCTCCCTTTATGGGATCTGCTGGTCGCGCTGACATAGACCGATTCCAGTATATTTGTCTTTCCCTGGGCATTATCGCCGTAAAAAATATTAGTACCCTTATCAAATTCCAAATACATATCGCTGTAATTACGAAAATGGCTGAGGGCAACAGACTTTAATATCATTTCTTAATGATGATTGTCTCCCCTTGGAAGGAAACAACATCTCCATCTGTTAATTTTTTTCCACGACGTGTTTCTTTTTCTCCATTTACCGTTACCAGCCCATCCTGGATGACAAGTTTTGCCATTACACCTGAATCCACAAAGCCTGCGGCTTTCAAAGCTTGCCCAAGCTTGATAAAATCATCCCTTAACTTTATTTCTTCCATGATATTCCTTTCCTAACTCTGAACCTTCTCGTTCCTAAAAAATCTTTAATTCGTGGCCGCATTAAAATTAACTGGAAGGATCAGATAAATAAATTTACCATCATCATCCCGGATGAAGCAAGGAGCCTTAGGATTTACCATGTAAAGAGTCACCTCTTCTTCATCGATGACACGGAGGGCGTCAATAAAGAATTTCGGATTGAATCCAATCATGATATCCTTTCCATCTTTGGCAATATCTATATTTTCATTCATAGAACCAATGAAGGAATTTATCTTCAGCTCCATATTGTCATCTGTCACCGTCATGATGATCGGTTTTTTGTCCCCTTCCTTCACCAAAAGAGTGGCCCTGTCGATACAGTCTAATAATTCGCGCTTATTAATATTAATCTTCGTCTCATAATCCGGAGACAGCATCTGATCAATCTTAAAATAATCTCCCTCAATCAGCCTTGATACCACAGTTGTGTCTGCAAATTCAAATACGATATGATTATCTGTAAAATACATATTGACCGTCTCATTCACATCCCCAGGAAGAATCTTGCTTACTTCCTGCAACGTCTTTCCCGGAACTACAAGCTTATATTCCTCATGAACTTCTTTCAGTTCAATATTACGGATGGAGATACGATGTCCATCAAGTGAAACGACTTTCAGCTGATTTTCCTTAATCTCAAACAGTTCTCCTGTCATCAGCTTATTATTATCACTGTCTGCAATAGAGAAAATTGTCTGCCGTATGACTTCTTTTAAGGTAAATTGAGATAGTTCAATCGATACATTCCTGTCTATATAAGGAAGATAGGAAAAATCTTCTCCTGATTTCCCAACAATATTGAACCTTGCCTTCTCACAGGTAATGACTGTCTTGAAAGAAGAATCTGTCTCAATGGTAACTTCACTGTCAGGAAGCTTTCTCACAATCTCAGAAAAAATCTTGGCGTCCAGGGCAATTACGCCGCGTTCTGCAATTTCTCCTTCGATTTTAGTCTCAATTCCCAGTTCCATATCATTTGCCGTAAGTTTTATTTCATTTGTAGATGCATCAACTAATATGCACTCCAGTATTGCCATCGTTGTCCTGGAGGGTACCGCCTTTGACACAATATTCACTCCTTGCAGGAGATTTGATTTCGAGCATATGATTTTCATAATGTGAATAACTCCTTCCTGAACGTAAATATATATTTATAGTAAGAGATTCGTATTCTTCGTAATAGGGCATGTTTATATGTGAATAACGCTTGAAGTCCTTAATTTTAAAGACTTTCAGGACATAATGCCTATGAATAACTATGTGAGTTTTATCTTGAAATGGCTGTGATAAACTGTGAATAAAATTAATTTCCTAATCTTAATATCTAGTTAGGGTTAATTTTTTTCTTGATAGTTTCTATTAAATGGTGGAAATTTTCGTCCTTCTTATATTCGTCCGTAACTTTTTTGATACCATAAATAATGGTGGAATGATCCCTTCCGCCCAGTAACGCTCCGATGGTGTCCAAAGGAGCTGCAGTCATGTCTTTGCATAGATACATTGCAATTTGCCTCGGCCTTGCAATGTCGTTGCTCCTTGTCTTAGAAATCATCTGGTCTGTGGAAATATTAAAATGTTCCGCCACAATCTCAATGACAAGCTGGGGCGTGACTTCCCTTGGCTTGTCCGGTGAAATAATATTCTGAAGCTCTTGCACGGCTACTTCCATCGTAATATGTTTGTGTTCCAGGTTGGAGAGAGCCAGCAGTTTATTGAGAGCCCCTTCCAGTTCACGGACATTTGACTTGATGTTCGTGGCAATATAATCTAAAATGCTGTCATCCAGAAGAAAACCGTCGATTTCTTCCTTGCGGCGCAGGATTGCCATACGTGTCTCATAATCAGGATAACCTACATCAGCAAGAAGTCCCCATTCGAAACGGGAACGTATCCTTTCTTCCAGTGTTTCCATGTCTTTCGGCGGCTTGTCGGAAGAAAGTACAATCTGTTTTCCGGCAGAATGAAGGACGTTGAATGTATGGAAAAATTCTTCCTGTGTGCTTTCCTTTCCTATGATGAACTGCACATCGTCAATCATCAATACGTCTACGGTACGGTATTTTTCACGCAACTTGTTCATGGCGGAAGCATTACCGTTACGGATGGAGTCAATCACTTCATTTGTAAATTGTTCGGAAGTGACGTAAAGGACTTTCTTATCCGGTTTCTGCTTTAAGATAAAATGTCCGATTGACTGCATCAGATGGGTCTTACCTAATCCTGGCCCTCCATAGATATAGAGAGGATTGTAAACTTCTCCGGGAGAATCGGCTACGGCAAGACATGCTGCATGTGCAAATGAATTGTTCTTGCCAACAACAAAAGTATCGAAGACATAATTTGGGTTCAGGCTTGTATGCTTCGGAGGAAGTATGTTAGATTCTTTTTCTTTTTTATGTGGTCTGATATCGGCAGTTTGGTCTTTGCTTATGAATTCAATCTCATATTCTGTGCCGGTGATTTCCGCAATCACGACTTTTAACGGGATTGTGAACCTTTTTTTTATATAGCTGATCAGTACTTGTTCTGATGTGATGAGGATGTAGAGTGTTGAGTCTACGATTGTATAAACCTGCAAAGGCCTGAGCCAGGAATTGAAGGCCACATCTGCGACATCATATTCTTCTTTGACGGTTTTCAGTATCTCTTCCCATTTTTCTAAAATAAGCTCCATACAAGTCTCCAAGTTTTATTTTTGCTGCTGTGAACAATGAGCCAAGCAATAAGTTGGCTCAATTTTTGCATTGCTTCATATATTTATAGTCTCTCATAGTTTATAATAACGCAGATTGCCCAAATAATCAATAAATTTTTATTTATGTGTAGGGGATAACGAAAGAAAAAAAGTCTTTATATGGCAAGAATAAGAAAAAAGGGCATAGTTACTAACAAGTTATCCACATTTTCTTGATAACTTTATGTAAACGTGGATAATGTGGATAATTTGTGGATAGTTTTAGTTTCTTCCTTATTAATATATATAGTGTTAATTTTGTGGAAAATAAAAAATCTATCGTTTTTTATTTTTAAGCATGGGAATAAAATGGAAAAAACGAAAATTACTTATCAAGGATATGTTGAAACTGTGGAAATGGATGTGGAATCTCTGTTTATTTGTGTGAATTAGTAAAAAACTCTTAAAATAGCTTGACTCTTGGACATTTTTTGTTATAATAAAAATGATGTTTTTTAACGCAGAGGAGGTGGATACCCATGAAGATGACTTATCAGCCAAAAAAAAGACATAGGTCCAAAGTACACGGATTCAGGAAGAGGATGAGTACGAAGGGCGGAAGAAAAGTTTTAGCTGCAAGAAGATTAAAAGGAAGAAAAAGATTATCAGCTTAGGCCACAGCTTTTGTGGTCTTTCTTCTACCTAGGAAAGAAGATAATTTATGAAATTTTCGGAATCATTGAAGAAGAGCAGTTATTTCCAGAACGTATATAGGAATGGTAAATCATATGCAAACCGCTTTTTCGTTATGTATGTTCTGGAAAATAATCTGGCGAAGAACAGATTAGGAATATCAGTCAGTAAAAAAGTAGGAAATAGCGTTATCAGACATCATATCACCAGATTAGTCAGAGAGGCATACCGGTTGCAGGAAGAAAAGTTCAATAGTGGTTTGGACATTGTAATCATAGCAAGGGTGTCGGCAAAAAATGTATCTTATCATGAGACGGAGCGGGCAGTCCTGCACCTTGGGAATCTTCATCGTATTTTGAAAAATGACACTGAGAGTTAAGTGAGCCTGGCAAAACGGCGCACGAATTGAAATCGGAAAAGAAGATGGAGTGTTTTGAAGAGAATTCTTATTTTTTTTATTAAGTTATACCGAAAATATGTTTCGCCTTTCAAGACGACGAAATGTCCTTATTATCCTACATGTTCTACGTATGGATTGGAAGCGATTGAAAAATATGGGGCATTGAAGGGATCTTTGTTAGCCGGGTGGAGGATTGTAAGATGTAATCCGTTCTCAAAGGGAGGATATGACCCGGTTCCGTAATTTAGGAGGTTTAACGAGTTGGCAGAAATAGTTTTGACTCAGTATTCAGGCAAGATTGTAGGTCCGATTGCGCGTCTGATTGGTTACATCATGAATAGCCTGTATATGTTTTTGAATGATGTGTTCGGCATTCAGAATATTGCTGTCTGTATTGTATTGTTTACATTCATCATTTATTTTCTAATGATGCCGTTGACTTATAAGCAGCAGAAATTTTCTAAACTGACGCAAGTAATGCAGCCGGAGATTAATGCAATCCGGGAGAAATATAAAAATAAAAAAGATCAAGTCTCCATGCAGAAGATGAATGAAGAGACGCAGATGGTATATGAGAAGTACGGCGTATCCCCTATGGGCAGTTGTGTGCAGATGCTGATTAACTTCCCAATTTTTATTGCCATGTATCAGGTTATCCGTAATGTGCCTGCTTATGTAGACAGTGTAAAAGATATTTACTTAGGGCTTGTAGATAAGATTGTAAATGTGAATGGGTTCCAGAGCCTGATGGAGAAGGTAGTAGAAGATGGAAATGCGGCGGCTAGCCTTAATTTTGAGACAGCAGCTACAACCTCAAATTCCATCATCGATGTTTTGTATGCACTCCCGAGTGCGGGATGGGATGTACTGCGTGATAATTTCAGCGGCCTGGCTGATGTGATTACTTCTACTGAGACGGCAGTGCAGCATATGAATAATTTTTTTGGGATTAA
Source organism: uncultured Lachnospiraceae bacterium (assembly GCA_910585625.1). Taxonomy (GTDB): domain Bacteria; phylum Bacillota; class Clostridia; order Lachnospirales; family Lachnospiraceae; genus Petralouisia. The sequence goes on along the minus strand of CAJUFQ010000039.1, from coordinate 12,410 downwards.
TATTGCGAATTCTCCCATAAACCTTATTTCCAGTGGTTGGAAAGAAAAAGATTTTATTTTGATTATTGGTGCGATTTTGATTCCGTTGTTTTCTTATCTGTCCCAGGTACTTAATATTAAGCTGATGCCTACTACCAATACTGCAAATGCTTCAGGCGACAATAATGATGCGATGGCAAGGCAGATGAAAACTATGAATACGATGATGCCATTGTTATCTCTGCTCATGGTATTTTCCGTACCGGTAGGCGCCGGTATTTACTGGATTGCCGGTTCTGTTATCCGTTCCATTCAGCAGGTGGCTTTCAACCGTCACTTTAAGAATCTGGATCTTGATGCTATCATTGAGAAGAATAAGGAAAAGGTTAAGAAGAAGAAAGAAAAACAAGGTATCCGTGAGAATCAGATTGCAAATGCAGCTAGAATGAATACGAAAAAAATCTCTGAGCCTGTCGATACAGAAAAGAAGGAAGAGATTCTTCGCAAGACAGCAGAATATGCGAAGAGTGCGAGAAAAGGAAGCCTTTTGGAGAGGGCGAATATGGTAAAGGATTTTAATGAGAGAAATAACAAGTGACAGAGACTAGGGGGAATTTGAGATGGATTGTATTGAAGTAACGGCTAAGACAGTAGAAGATGCGATTACGGAAGGGTTAATTAAGCTCGGGACCACGAGCGATAAAGTTGAGACAGAAATCATCGAAAAAGGAAGCGTCGGGTTCTTGGGGATTGGCAGCAAACCGGCGGTCATAAAGATTTGGAAGAAATTTTCCCTGGAAGAGTTTGTGAAAGGATTTCTGCATGATATATTCAATGCAATGGATTTGGAAGTCGAGATTATCATCAATAAGAGTGAGGATGAGAAAAATATTGACGTAGAGCTTAAAGGTAACGAGATGGGAGTACTGATTGGCAAACGTGGGCAGACGCTGGATTCCCTGCAGTATCTGACAAACCTTGCGGTAGGAAAACAGGTAAATGAATTTGTTAAGGTTAAGATTGATACAGAGAATTACCGAAAGAGGCGCAGAGATACGTTGGAGAATCTGGCGAAGAACATTGCTTATAAGGTTAAGAGGACAAAACGTCCGGTTTCCCTTGAACCCATGAATCCTTTTGAGCGGCGTGTCATCCATTCTGCTTTGCAGAGTGACAGATATGTAAGTACGCACAGTGAAGGGGAAGAACCTTTCAGATATGTAGTGGTAACATTAAAGAAAAATTCATAAGATTTTTAAGTGAAATACCTCGCAGCAAGCTGACGGGGTATTTACTTTTAGGATTATTAGGTTGTTTATTATTTTAATTCTTTTCGGAAATTATATGTCTTAAAAAATTAATACGCGAAAGGAGAAACCATGGAGGGAGATACGATTGCGGCGATTGCTACTGCCATGACAAATTCAGGGATAGGGATAGTCCGTATCAGCGGGGAAGAGTCCTTTGCAGTTATTGATAAAGTTTATAAATCTAGGACTGGAGATAAACTATTGTCACAGATGCCAAGCCATACCATTCATTATGGCTATATTTATGATGGAGATAAAATGATAGACGAAGTCATAGTTGCCATCATGAAAGCGCCAAATAGCTATACAGCGGAAGATACTGTGGAAATTGACTGCCATGGTGGAATCCTTGTAATGAAGCGTATTTTAGAAACGGTAGTAAAATATGGGGCAAGGCCTGCAGAGCCTGGGGAATTTACAAAGCGTGCTTTTCTTAATGGAAGAATCGATCTTTCACAGGCAGAATCTGTTATTGATGTGATTAATGCTAAGAATGATTTTGCTTTGGAATCTTCATTGCAACAGCTGCAGGGTAGTGTAAAAGAAAAGGTAAAGGAAATCCGGGCAAAAATAATCCATGAGATTGCTTTTATTGAATCTGCTTTGGATGACCCGGAGCATATATCACTTGAAGGATATGGAGAGAAGCTTGGACATATCATTACAGAGATATCTGAAGAAATTGAAGGATTGCTGTCTGTTTCAGATAATGGAAAATTGTTAAAAGAGGGAATCCGTACTGTAATTATAGGAAAACCTAATGCTGGAAAATCATCTCTACTGAATGTTCTTGTGGGAAAGGAACGGGCAATCGTTACAGATATACCTGGAACAACGCGGGATATTATCGAGGAACAAGTTAACCTGGATGGCATTACCTTGAATATTGTCGATACTGCAGGAATCCGCGAGACAGAAGATGCGGTGGAAAAAATAGGCGTGGAAAAAGCGAAAGAATATATGGATAAGTCTGACTTAATCATTTATGTAGTGGATTCTTCTGTCCATCTGGATAAAGACGATAAAGAAATCCTGGAACTTTTGCAGAATCGTAAAGCTATGATTCTCTTGAATAAATCTGATTTGCCTCAGGTAATTTCAGAACAGGATTTTAAGGAAATCCTATGTGGCTATGGACTTTCTTTGCACATTATTCCAATATCTGCGAAGGGAGGGGATGGGCTAGGAGCATTGAGGAATGAAATCCGTCAGATGTTTTTTGAAGGTGAGATATCATATAATGATGAAATATGTATTACCAATGTGAGGCATAAAGCTGCCCTGCAATCTGCCTTGGAAAGCATTCGTCTTGTGGAGCATAGTATTGCGCAAGAGATGCCAGAGGATTTTTATTCTATAGATCTTATGAGCGCCTATGAATCATTAGGTAATATTATTGGAGAGACGGTTGGGGAAGATTTGGTGAATGAGATTTTTTCAAAATTTTGTATGGGAAAATAATTTTCAAAGAAAAAGCAATGAAAGAAAAGTTGGTTACTTTATACTATTTAAAGAAAAATTAATATAAATATATTAATTATATTTTGATTTTAATTTATATTTTGTATTAAAAATAAAATTAACACAAAAAAGAGGAGGGCTTTTTATGCCTTGTGTTGTAGAAACATATGATGTTTGTGTAGTGGGGGCAGGCCATGCAGGATGTGAAGCAGCGCTCGCCTGCGCCAGGCTGGGATTAGAAACAATCGTATTTACAGTTAGTGTGGAGAGTATTGCCTTGATGCCTTGTAATCCTAATATCGGAGGGAGTTCTAAAGGTCATCTTGTTAAGGAAATTGATGCTCTGGGGGGACAGATGGGGATTAACATTGATAAAACTTTTATTCAGTCAAAAATGCTGAATATTTCAAAAGGGCCTGCTGTACATTCTCTCCGCGCACAGGCAGATAAAGCGGAATATAGCAGTTTGATGCGTAAAACTTTGGAGAATACAGAAGGACTTACTTTGCGGCAGGCGGAAGTAACTGAACTTATTATTGAAGATGGCATAGCAAAAGGAGTGAAGACATTTTCTGGAGCGACGTATTATAGTAAGTCAGTTGTTCTTTGTACTGGTACATATCTCAAGGCCAGATGCTTGTATGGAGATATTGTAAATTATACGGGGCCAAATGGATTGCAGCCGGCAAATTCTCTTTCTAAGTCCTTAGAAGATAATAATATAGAAATTTTCCGCTTTAAAACTGGAACTCCAGCAAGAATAGATAAACGTTCTCTTGATTTCAGCAAAATGCAGGAACAGAAGGGGGATGAGAAGGTAGTGCCCTTTTCATTTACAACGAATCCTGAAGATGTGCAGATCGATCAAGTTTCTTGCTGGCTGACTTATACAAATGAAAAGACTCATAAGATTATAAAAGAAAATTTAGACCGATCCCCTTTATATTCTGGGATGATTGAAGGAACTGGGCCAAGATACTGCCCTTCCATAGAAGATAAGGTGGTGAAATTTGCAGATAAGGAACGCCATCAGGTTTTTATAGAACCGGAAGGGCTTTATACGAATGAAATGTATGTTGGCGGTATGTCCAGTTCGCTGCCAGAAGATGTGCAATATCAGATGTACCGCAGTGTTCCTGGATTAGAAAATGCTAAGATTGTCCGCAATGCCTATGCTATAGAATATGATTGTATCAATCCAAGGCAGCTTTACCCGACATTAGAGTTTAAGGGGATTAAGGGATTATTTTCAGGTGGACAGTTCAATGGAAGTTCTGGTTATGAAGAAGCGGCAGCGCAGGGATTTATTGCAGGCGTCAATGCTGCGATGTCTGTGCTGGGGAAAGAACCTCTGGTTCTGGATCGTTCAGAATCTTATATAGGTGTGTTGATTGATGATTTAGTTACCAAAGAAAATCATGAACCTTACCGTATGATGACTTCAAGAGCGGAATATCGTTTGCTTTTGCGTCAGGATAATGCGGATCTTCGTCTCACAAAAAAAGGTTATGCCTTGGGCTTGATTGGTCAGGAAAGATATGATTGGGTAGTGGAGAAGGAGCGTTTGATCGATCAGGAGGTGGAAAGGATTGGGCATGTGAATATAGGAGCAAATGCACAAGTCCAAAGATTGCTGGAAGAGCATGGCAGTACTCCATTGAAAACGGGAACTACCTTAGCAGAATTAATTAGGAGACCTGAATTATCATATGAAGTTCTTGCTGAGATTGATCCGCAGAGGCCGGAACTTGCCAGTGATGTCATTGAACAAGTAAATATTCATGTGAAATATGATGGGTATATTAAGCGTCAGCTGAAACAGGTAAAGGAATTTAAGAAATTAGAAAATAAAAAGTTACCAGAAAATTTTGATTATGATAAGGTACAAAGTCTTCGAATTGAGGCGAGGCAAAAACTGAATCTATACCAGCCAGTAAATGTAGGACAGGCTTCTCGAATTTCTGGAGTTTCACCGGCAGATATTTCTGTTTTGTTAGTGTATTTAGAACAGCAGAATAGGAAGTGATAGTTTAATTTTTTGAATTGTACATGGAATTAAAACATTTTGGGTGTCGTAATTTTTTATCAGGATATTTATATAAGAGGAGAAAAATATGCAGTATGATACGCAGAAAATGGAGAATGGGTTAGAAAGCTTAGGCATACATTTGACAGATAAGCAGTTAAATCAATTTTTAATATTTTATGAGAAATTAATTGAAAAGAATAAAGTAGTTAATTTGACAGCAATTACTGAATTCTCAGAGGTAGTGGAGAAGCATTTTCTTGATTCTTTAAGTCTTATAAAAGTTGTAAATTTGAAGAATCCTCTCAAAATCTTGGATTTAGGGACGGGCGCTGGATTTCCAGGCATTCCTTTGAAGATTGCGTTTCCTGAACTGGAGATTGTATTGATGGATTCCTTAAATAAAAGGGTATTGTTCCTGCAGGAAGTGATTTCAGATTTAAATTTGCATAAGATTTCCGCTTTACATGGCAGAGCGGAGGAAATTGCAAGAAAAATAGAATATAGGGAACAGTTTGATATCTGTGTTTCCAGGGCGGTTGCGAATTTATCTTCCCTTAGTGAATATTGTATTCCTTTTGTAAGGCAAGGTGGGAGATTCATTTCTTATAAGTCGGGAGAAATAGAAGAGGAGGTACTGCAGGCTAAGAAGGCCGTGCATCTTTTAGGTGGAAAAATACTAGAGGTTGAGAAGTTTCAGTTACCTGGGACAGATATATGGAGGTCTTTCGTTTGTGTGGAAAAACTGAGAAAGACCCCCAAGACTTATCCAAGGAAGGCAGGAACGCCTACAAAAGATCCGTTATAATTTGTATTATTTTTTCCGCTTTTTCAAGTTGTGGAAGGTGTTTTGAACCAGATATATAAGATGCTTCTATTGAGGGATTGCAGGAGATATAAGAATCAATGATATCCTGCATCCCTTCTTTTTCTATGCTGCCAATAAGGTAAATGCGGTTTGTTATTTTCTTCAAGGCGTGAACAATATTGATGTTTGTATAATTTGCCATTATGCTTGATAATAGATATTTGCCATGGCTGTCTTCCAGATGCGCAGCCTCATAATAGTAGTCAATGGCAGATAGGGAAACCATATGTTTGTTTGAATAATATTCTTTGTAAAATCTATACTCTATATTTTTCTTCAGGTATACAAGGTTATAAAGGAAGGTGCCAATGATTGGCAGATCGATAAGAGATTTCAGGGCATTTTTCTTTTTATTTGGTGTCTTGCAGAGGTTAGATAAATTGGAAGGATTAATGACAATAATCTTCCCGAACAAATCAGATTCCATATTGCAAGCCATCAAGGTGAAAGAACAAGATTCTCCGCTTGTTATCACATCGGTTGTTGTGCCAATTATATTTTTAATAAAATCGGTTATTAATTGCACGTAAAGGAAATTGCTGTAGGTCATATTGGGTTTGCCGCTTCTGCCACAGCCTAAAAGGTCAACCGTATAGACTGTATGATGTTTTGATAGTTGGGTTATCAGCTTATGCCATTCATATTCAGAAGCTGACGGATTTAAGTCATGTACTAAGAGCAGTGGAGTACCTTTGCCATGTTTGGTGTAATAAATATTGCCATAACGCCAATGAAAGAAACTGCCGTTTTCTGCTTTTAGCAGATTTTTCATAGGAGCGTAAAGATTGATTGCTTTATTGATGCCATGGATACTCAAACCTGTCAGCGCGGTGAAAATTAAAATATTGCTAATATGCTTTTTCTTCATATTATATTCTCCTTTCAGAAAAGAATTTTTAAGATTGCTATCACCTATTTAAATAAAACATATGTTCTAATTTTTGTTCAGCTTTGCAATCAGCTTATTTAGATTCTCATTTTCCTGCAACAATCTGTCTATAATAGATTTAGAGTGAACTAATGCGTTTCCGACTCTTTCATATTCACTGCTAATTTCTGAGCAGACCTGATAAAATTTAAAATTACTTCTTCTCAGATACTCTGTTCTCTCAACATAATATTTTATGTAGTCATCTCGATTAGGCAGATTGTCTTCTGAATTATTTTTTACATTTCTTATAAAATCTTTGCATGTTTCTGATATTTTTTCTTGAAGTTTTTTAATGCCTTCATTTTCTATCAATTCTGGGAAAAGAAGTAATCTATCTGCTTTTTTATCCAAAATATCTTGTGCTGAAAACATGGTGCAGTATTCCGCGAAATCTGAAATTCTTTTTTTCCAATCCTCATCATATTTGCTGATTAATATTGTTTTTGTGCCAAGAGCGATGGATGGTAAAGCGCAGTGAAGTCTTGTAGTGATTACAAGGTCTGCTCCCTGGTATAATTTTAAATGTTCTTCCAGGCATTGTTCGCGGGACTGCCAAGATGCTCCGCGTTTTTCGTCAGGTATCAGATGAGTCTGCGTTATAATATCTTTCTCTGGTAAAAGACATTTCACATATGTTTCTATTTCTTTTGGTACGTCAGTCAAAATGATTTTATGATTGTTTTCTATATCAGAAAAAGGTTTTAACGTTAATGTCAGGCAGCCGGAAAAATAACTTTGAATTCCGATTTTATTTAGCACTTCATTTGTATTTCTATCCCTGCACCCTATAGGTTCGTATTTTTTTAGAAAATTTTTTGCTGTCTTGCTTTCAAGGTATGAATAATCGTGAAAGAGGTTTTCATCTTTTCGAAAATGTGTCCCGATGAAAAGAGGTTTAATAAATGGTGATGGTGGGAAAGACTGAAATATATGCAGAAACCATCCATTTAAGATTACTGCGACTGCTTCATCTTCGTTTGGTACAAAAATATCCATGCTTTCTCTGTCAATATAGTAATCTATGTTCGGAAGAAATTGTTTTGCTGCGTAACTTAATATATCATCCCCTAAATTATCCGTATATTTATAGTATACTAAACCGTATTTCATTTGCAATCATCTCCCTTGATTATATATTTTTATTATATACGAAATACTGTCTTTATACAAGTACTATGAAGTCTAATTGATATTTTGTATATTCTTATGGAAATAAAAAACATCTTTTCTTATAATTCGATTTAGGATAGAATATTTATAGGGACTAATAATAATTCAAAGAATTATAGAATAGTTACTTTTTATGTAGATAATAGTTATTTTTTCTTCTATATGAGAAGAGTAAAATTTGCTGTAAAACAGATGTTCTCGGAGGTATTGTATGGTTGAAGAATATTTAGAAAAAATGTATCAGGAATTATATGAAAAGAAGTTAAATTTAGAACACGAATATCAAAGGAGAGAGGTTCTGCTAAGTAATAATATGAAATTTACTCAAACTTTGCAGGATTCTTTAGATGAGGAATTTGAATCCTTTTCTCCTAGAAGTATAGATGAAGAAAGTCATAGAAAGATAGATTCTTTATTAGAAGAGCAGGAAAGTTTGCAAAATGGAATGGAAACTATACAATATGAACTGTCTGATATAAATGACAGATTGAAAGAGTTAAATGTAATATTGGAAAATATAAGACAGAAACAAGGGAATATAGATGTACCTTTAAAATCGGAAGAAAATTCTTTAGAAATGTCTCTTTTTGATATTGATGGGCAGATTACTATATATAAGGAATCTATTGAAAGGGACTTAATACCAGATATTTCAAGTATTATCCATAAATTAGAAGTCTGTAATAAATTGGCAGAAATAGATATTCAGCGTTGCAGATTGGAACTCAAAGAAATGGAAAGAAGCGCTAAAAAAATTAAGAAAAAAATGGAAAGAATAATAGCAGAAGATTAGTTTCTATTATTGCATGTAATGAGGCAAATATCTAAGCTTATGTGGATATTTAACGAATGTCACAAAACTTAAATATTACATATTAAATGTATTTTATGTTTCACGTGAAACATATTTATAGTAAATTGTATTTTATGTTTCACGTGAAACATTATAATACAATATATTGATATGGCCTAGCATATATAGTATATAGTATTAAGTTTGAAAAAGTGGTATAATAAAAGAAACATTGAGAAAAAAGTAAAAGTATCTTTTTGTACAGCTATCAGTACAAATTGGAGGAAAAACATGGGAAAAATAATAGCAGTTGCCAATCAGAAAGGCGGCGTTGGAAAAACTACAACAGCAATTAATTTGTCTTCCTGTCTCGCGGAAGCAGGTAAAAGAGTACTGACAATTGATTTGGATCCACAGGGAAATACTACGAGTGGACTTGGATTGGAAAAAGAAAAAATAGAGAATACTGTATATGAGTTAATGATTGGCCAATGTACTGTTAGAGAAAGTGTAAGTAAGACAGTAGTAGAAAATCTTTCCATTATGCCATCAGATATTAATTTGGCTGGTGCAGAGATTGAACTGCTAGGTATCAATGAGAAGGAATATATATTAAAGAATGAAGTAGATTATATAAGAGATGATTATGATTTCATTATTATTGATTGCCCACCGTCTTTGAATATGCTTACAATAAATGCAATGACGACCGCAAACACAGTGTTAGTTCCAATTCAATGTGAATATTATGCACTAGAAGGATTGAGCCAATTGGTTCATACAATCAATTTGGTACAAGAAAGATTGAATCCTGATTTGGAGATGGAGGGAGTTGTCTTTACCATGTATGATGCTAGGACGAACTTATCTCTGCAAGTTGTAGATAATGTAAAAAAGAATTTAAGTACAAATATCTATAAAACAATTATTCCCAGAAATATACGATTGGCAGAGGCTCCCAGTTATGGAATGCCTATTAATGTATATGACGCAAAATCAGCAGGCGCAGAGAGTTATCGCTTGTTAGCGAAAGAAGTAATAGAAAGAGAGGATATATAATGGCAGCAGCGCGAGGTCTTGGAAAAGGTTTAGATACCATGATACCAAATAAAATTGGTGGTGATAAAGTCAAAGCAGAGACTTCTAAAAATCCAGAAATTGACAAAGATGTTATATATGTAAAAATTGGAAAAGTTGAGCCAAATAGAGAACAACCTAGAAAAAACTTTGATGAAGATGCATTATTGGAGTTATCTGAATCTTTGAAACAATACGGTGTGTTACAGCCGTTGCTGGTACAAGATAAAAAAGATTATTATGAGATAATTGCTGGAGAACGCAGATGGAGGGCAGCAAAATTAGCAGGATTAAAAGAAATTCCTGTAATCATTAAAAAACTCACAAATCAGGAAATCGTAGAAATATCTTTGATAGAAAATATACAGAGAGAAAATCTTAACCCGATTGAAGAAGCATTGGCTTATAAGAGATTATTAAAAGAATTTAATCTAAAGCAAGACGAAGTGGCGGAACGTGTATCAAAGTCTAGAACTGCAGTTACAAATTCTATGCGTTTGTTAAAGCTTGATGAGCGTGTACAGCAGATGGTAATAGATGAATTGATTTCAACAGGACATGCCCGGACTCTTCTTGCTATTGCAGACAATGAAAAACAGTATATCTTGGCTCAGCAAATATTTGATGAAAAATTAAGTGTGAGGGAAACAGAGAAACTGATAAAGAAACTGCAGAATCCTAAAAAAGAAATTCCTAAAATTCAGGAAGATGATAATATGGCCGTATTTTATGAGGACATAGAGCAAAAATTAAAAAATATTATGGGTACAAAAGTTTCAATTAGTAAGAAAGACAATAATAAAGGTAAGATAGAAATTGAGTATTTTTCAAATGATGAGCTTGAAAGGATTGTTGATTTATTTCAGTCTATTCATCTATCAGATGCATGATTCGAATATATGTTCTATAAAATAATAAGCCACTAAAAAGAAAATAATCTTAACAACACAGAGGGAGGAAATGATGAACTCAGATTTTTTTGGAATTTATATATCAGTAGATGATTTATTGATTACAATAGGAGTTATGGCAGCAGTTCTATTTGTTATGTTTATTTTGCTGATTGTAAATATGGGAAAGACTGGCAGGCTTCGAAAAAGATATGAGGCATTTATGCAAGGAAAAAATGCAGAGTCTCTGGAAGAAACTTTGTCTACAAGGATACAGCAAATTGACCAGCTTCTCGCATCCGAAATAAAAAACAGAGAAGACATAGAGAACATCTCTGCCATCTTACAAAATACGTTCCAGAAAGTAGGAATGGTTAAATACGATGCTTTCCATGAAATGGGAGGGAAATTAAGTTTTTCCCTGGCTTTGCTGGATCAGAAAAACGATGGGTTTATTATTAATGCGATGCACAGCCGTGAAGGATGTTATACTTATATCAAAGAAATTTTAAATGGGAATTCTATTATTGTCTTAGCAGAAGAAGAAAAAGAGGCATTGAATGTTGCATTAGGAAAGAAAGAAAAAATCAGTGAAAATTTGTAAAAAATTTAAAAAAATAAATTGCAAATCTCTGATATATATTATATAATATGTAAAGGCTACTCTTTCTGGAAAGGTGGGGAGCAGAATGCATAGTTATCTGAGAAGCATCGGATTCAGAAACATGAAGAAAAAGCAGGAGATTAAATCTCTGATTGATGATATTATTAAGAATCCCGATGTTAAGAAAATTACCGAGGATGAGCATGGCAATGTATTTGCAGAACTGAGCAGAGAATTTGGGCAATATATGGGAATTGCTGTTCGGGGAGAATATGTGAATGATACGGATTTTCAGATGGATTACTATTATCCATACTTTATCGGAAGCGGAGTAAGCACTGAAGAGAAAGTAGAAGTGGAAAAGCATTCTGACCGAGAAGCCTATGCTGGTGTCTGTGACGAGATGAGGATTGGCGTGACGTTGATTTTCTACTTGCAGAATGTCATAGAGTACATTCAGGAATCTCAGTCAAAAAATGGCAGAAAGGTTCCTGTCAATACTACAATTTCTGCTTTGTCAGCAGGAGGTAAGATTGTCCTCCCGGTTTATAAAAATGAGACACAGATTAAGGATAGTGAAAAGTATAACAGTAACCGGACGCATCTGATGGCGGCAGCCAGGGATGGGGACGAAGAGGCAATGGAAAGTCTCACGCTGGAAGATATCGATACTTATTCTATGATTTCCAGAAGGATTATAAGAGAAGATATCCTTACTATTGTAGATACTTATTTCATGCCGTATGGTATTGAAAGTGACCAGTACAGCATCATGGGAGAAATTTTAGATTTTTGTACAATAGAGAATAGACAAACAGCAGAGAAGTGTTATATACTTACTTTAGACAGTAACCATCTAATTTTTGATGTATGTATCAATCAGGAAGATTTAATGGGAGAGCCTGCACCAGGCCGTCGGTTTAAAGGTGTAATTTGGATGCAGGGTCAGATTAATTATAATATTTAATGATAGCTAGTAAAATAATAATAGATTTTGTAAATGTCGCTATAGCTCAGCTGGATAGAGCGACCGCCTCCTAAGCGGTAGGCCGGAGGTTCAAATCCTCTTAGCGACGTTTCAAGAAATACCGAAAACATTCGATTTTTCAATGTTTTCGGTATTTCTTCTTTTCTGGACTTGCTAATTAAAATGGCGATTCTGCTAATTACCCGAAAAATTTTGTTGAAAATCTTGCTAATTGAAAAGGCGAGAGTTTCTTGTCCTAATTAATAACTTCGTCCCAACTTCGAGCTGTTGACAAACCTCTTGCCAAAAAGATTTGCATATAAGAAAATATATG
>CAJUFQ010000038.1:20933-31503 GCA_910585625.1 uncultured Lachnospiraceae bacterium | reverse complement strand
GAGCACTTGACTTTTAATCAAGTTGTCCGGGGTTCGAATCCCCGATGTCTCATTCTTTCAATTAGTGGGAATCCTTGATTTTCAAGGATTCCCATTGTTTTGCCCTTAAAAGCATTTCAATTACACTTGATTACACTTTCGGGATGTCTGCATTTCGTATGCAGAAAAAGTTTTTTAGGGACAATGTCTGCAAAATGTCTACACTTTTTATATCGTCAGGACTTCTCCACGACGTAGTCCGCAATAGTAAATGATGTACACGAATGCCGTCTTGTGGCCTGTGATGTCTGCGGCAGTGACCTCATCTTTTTCTGGTGGCATAAACGCTTTTCGGTACGTGTACATTTGGTTATGTTGTCACACTCAGTCCGGCAACGGAAAAAGGCTGCCTTATTATGAACATGCTGGCTTTGCGTTTAGTTGCTGTTATGGGTGGTGTGGTTTTCCATTATATCATCAAATGGTTAGACGGCAATAAAGATGATAATTAGAGTGTGGGCATAACAATCAGATGCTCGGTTTTTTATAGACATAATTTCGGAGCTGTTGCTTTTCGGTAGGAATGCTTTTAGAACAGTCTTTATACTCTGAAAATAAAACGTATCAATATTTGAGTTGATAGAATGATATAATTATGGTATGTTTATAAAAATGGAAGAGATGAAAAATACTTTTCTTTCATTTATTTATGTTCGGAGAGAAGAGAACTGAAATGCCACATATTATACCTGTTAAAGATTTGAAAAATACTTCGGAGATTTCCGATATGTGACACAAGTCAGACGAACCTATTTGTATTACCCAAAACGGCTATGGGCATATGGTTATTATGGACATGGAGGTTTATGAAAAAATCATGCGCCGGCTTGCAGTATATAGGGATGTTGCAGTGTCAGAACAGCAAATAGAAACTTGACATGTCAGGGATGCCCGGACAGCTTTGGCAGAATTGAGGAAAAAACATAGCTTATAATTTAAGTGTTGCAGAACGTGCGCATGAACTGCTTGATAATATTTTACAGTACCTGACAAATCAATTCAAAAACGAGCTGGTTGCCAAACATTTGATGGATGAAATAGAACAGATATATGACCATCTTGAGGAAAATCCGCTGCAATTTCCCAGTTGCAGGGATATGTATTTGGCAACAAGAGGTTGCCTTGAGGCTGTTATAGGGCAGATGGATTATGTCATTGTATTTACTATTAAGACCGATTTTGTGGATATAGCCGGAATCTTTCATCAATTAGAAGATTATCAGAAGAAATTGTAATGGGATGCAGGGGGAATAAGAATGGTACGAGAAGCCAGAAAAGAAGATTTAAAAGAAATATTAACATATGTTGCAACTAAATATAAAAATAGCAGAGTTACTGCCGTTGGGTTATAGCTTAGGTAATTAGTGCTGCCGACTGATACAACACTAATGTCATGAGAATTTCTGCATATGGATGTAAGTAATGTCCCCACAGAGTTCTTAATTGAAAATTACTGTTTTGTAATTGCGCTTGCATGGATGTGGATGGATAACCTATAGGTAGGCATATGGGTTGTGCTGCTATATGGACATTTTCTTATTAGAATGGTGATACAGATAGTTTTGGAGGATATAATTATTTGCGTATGGAATATTATAGGCCTAATAGAAGCGTATCTCGTTAATTTTCTTTAGATTAGTTTGCAGATGGAGAGATTGTTTAAATGATTAAATTAAGACCATATAAAAATTGTGATGCACAATATATTGTAAGCTGGATTACAGATGAATATGCTTTTCGACAATGGAGCGCTGACCGATATAACCACTATCCAATTACTGCCAGCGACATGAATCTATATTATGAGAAAGATAAGGATAATGCTAATATCTGGGGAATGACAGCTTTTGATGAAACAGGGGTTATTGGTCATTTCACAATGCGTTTTCCGAATGATGATCAAGACGAACTTAGACTGGGATTTGTAATCGTCGATAATTTGCAGCGGAAGAAGGGGTACGGAAAAGAGATGGTTTCTCTTGCTGTTCAGTACGCCTTTGAATTTATAAAGGTTCAGAAGGTTTCTCTAGGTGTGTTTCAAAATAATATAGCTGCCATTCGGTGTTATGAATCCTGTGGATTTAAAGAAATAACTACAGACCAGGTAGAATCCTATTTATGTATGGGCGAAAGATGGAATTGTATTGAAATGGCTTTAAAGAAATAAGCTAAATTTAGGAAAAGAAATACGGGCAGAGAACAAAAGCAGGAAAAGTTTATATGGAAGTTTCGGATTGTCGTATAAATGAAACATATGTCTAGTCGTCCAATAAAAAATGAGGTGATCGAAAATGAAAAAAAATTATAGAATGGTAATCGCGTACGACGGCACGCGTTACAAAGGCTGGCAAAGCCAGAAAAATGCAGAAAATACAATCCAGGGAAAGTTAAACAGTATTTTTACAAAATTGGAGGGAAATGAAGTAGAAGTGCAGGGATCCGGGCGCACGGACGCAGGGGTACATGCCGCCGGGCAGGTGGCAAATGTCCGCCTTTCGGTTGAGATGCCTGCATGGGAAATTAAAGACTATGTAAATCATTATCTTCCAGAGGATATCGGCGTTATGCAGATGAAGGAGGTCTCAGACCGGTTTCATGCGAGGCTCTCAGCAGTGAAAAAGACATATTGTTACCGTATATTCAATAGCAGCGACCCTAATGTGTTTGAACGGAAATGGATGTACGCTATAGCAGAGCCGCTGGATGTGGAAGCGATGTGCCAAGGGGCCAGTTGCCTGCAGGGAGTCCACGATTTTGCGGCGTTTTGCAGGAAGCCTTCTAAAAAGAAATCTACGGTGCGGGATATTTCGAGCATTGAAGTGGTTCGTAAGGAGAAAGAAGTGGATATTATCATCACAGGCAATGGCTTTTTGCATAACATGGTGAGGATTATTGCAGGGACACTGACAGAAGTCGGGCTGGGAAAATATGAGCCTCTGCGGGTCAGACAGATTCTGGAAAGTAAAGACAGGAAGTACGCAGGGGAAATGCTGCCCGCAAAAGGGTTGATTCTGCAAAGTGTGGAATATTAAATTATAGAAACGCCAAAGAGTTATTGAAAGATAAAGGTGATATTGGCTAATAAGGTGATATTGGCCAATGTGGTAAACTCGTATTTCAAAGAGAGCGGAGAAAGTATGATGAATCAGATAAGTTTGTTCGATGTGCGAAGCGGTGGCCAGGCATTTAGTGAGGTATGTGACTGTTTGGGATGTGAAACTAATTTTCCTGCCTGGCCAGACCAATTTGGAATTGCTATAAGAGAATGGATTAGGAAGAATAATATTCCAGCTATCCGAACGCTGAGCCTATTCTCAGACGCCGGAGGATTAGACATTGGTTTTTCGGATATAGGGTTTGATATCGTGGCATCGGTTGAGATAGAACGGAAGTTTTGTGAAACCCTGGAGTTGAACACAGGGCAAAATAGGAGGTTTGGATAATCAAGAGTTCATTGCATTGATATACGGAAGTTTTCCGGAAAAAGTCTTGGTCAGATTGATTTCATTATTGGAGGCCCGCCATGCCAGACCTTCAGTGCAGCCGGGAGGCGTGCGAATGGCGTTTCAGGGCTTACGGATTCAAGAGGAGTATTATTCAGGGAATATGTAAGATTGCTTGGAGAACTTGCTCCGAAAGGTTTTCTGTTTGAGAATGTATATGGTATCATTGGCGCTCAAGGTGGCGAAGCATGGAAAGAAATATTGCAAGCTTTTTCTGAGGCGGGATACAAATTATTTTATAGAGTGATAGATGCAGCAGATTATGGGGTGTCTCAGCATAGAGAAAGACTGATGATTGTAGGACTTAAAGAAGGAATGTTTAAATTTCCAAGACCGACGCATGGCCCAGATTCACTAGATGATGAGGCATTTTATAATGCAGGAATGGCGTTGCAAGGAGTTAAATCGAAGGAAACAGATCAGTCTAATAAATTGGGTGGGCGTTATGCACATTTGTTGGACAACATTCCTCCGGGTCTGAATTATAGCTTTTATACAGACAAGATGGGGCATCCGAACCCCGTTTTTGCATGGCGGTCTAAGTTTTCAGATTTTCTTTACAAAGCGGATCCGGATAAGCCTGTCAGAACAATCAAAGCATCTGGAGGAGCATATACCGGACCACTTCATTGGGACAACAGATTTTTTAAGCTTGAAGAATATAAGCGTTTACAGACGTTTCCAGATGATTATGAGATCAGCGGCAGTAAACAGGTGGCGGTTAAGCAGATAGGGAATTCTGTTCCGCCTCAGTTGGCAAGAATCATGGCGGTTGCTATAAGGCAACAAGTATTTAGCACAGGATTTCCATTTGACCTATCATTATTGGAGGAGACAGAGGAGCTGGGGTTTCGAAAAAGAAAAAAAATTTTATCCAATGAATACAGAAGAAAAGCTGAATCAGCGATAAGAGCTATAGAAAATAAACAGAGGACGGTGCCAGATTCCTATAGTTATTATTGCAGCATTCAGCCTAACTTTAAGTTTTTACAAACAGATCGGGAATCAGCAAACTATAGAGTCAGGATTGGCTGGACGGACACACTGTCCATTACTGTTGAAGATATAAAAGACGGACAGGCATTGCAGCAGATAAAAATAAATATTACACCTCGGGATGGATTTTGGGCATTGGACGTCAGGCAGGTTGAGCTGTTTGTTTCTACTTCCGATATTATGGGGGTTACAGTGGCGTGGAAGGCATTTGACAGGGAATTAGCTCAAAATAATATAAAGGCAGATATTGTTCAACTGAACGGCTATTATCATTACCTTCCTAGATAGATTTGCAAATGTGAAGCAGAAGAATCCATAAAATTTTCGAACGTTATTAAATGGGTAGTAAATAATAGCCAGATTCCTCAAATGCATACTACAGAAAGCCTCGCATACAAATGGGGGATTGAAACAGAACGGGTCGGCGAGGCGCAAATTACTTAAAATGTTTGGGATATGAAATAAGAAACCATTCCACAAATCCGCAGATAGAGGTTGATTATTGGTTGATACCATATGCGTTTCCTACACTTACACCTTTAAGTGTTCAGTTATGGAAAAAATTATGATGAAAGGAAGGATAGAAAATCGCAGCATGCCGGCTGAGTTAGGTCTATCATTTTTGATGTCGCTTTTGCAGAATAAATCTCTAAGATTCCAAGAACTCGCTACTTCTGTTTGCTCCCTAGCTAAAAACCATATAGGCGAATCTTTTGCTCATTTGAAATCGCTCATTTGTGAATTTTTTCATAGTACGGATTATTCTGCAAGAGCATTTGAGGTTTCTATGCACAGCTTCTGTCAGGCGTTGTATGAGATGGGGATGCTGGGAGATTTGGAAGTAGTTCCTATATCTCAGATGCGATCAGCCAATAAGAAGCATGGAAATGTTGGCGATATCGAACTAATGGAGAATAATGTAATAATAGAGGCTTGGGATGCGAAGTATGGAAAACCTTACTTAAGAGACGAATTGGAAGAGCTGCGTGATAAGTTAATCTTATATCCAGATGTCAGAGTTGCAGGATTTGTAGCTGATTCTATTGTTGATATGCGAAGAGATATAGAAACCAGAAAAAATGAAATAGAAATTGAAACAGAAACCAGCATTTGTCTGTTTACCTTTGAAGAGTGGGTTAACTCAAAGAGCGCATCGCTTACCTCGGTGCAAAAAGAAGAATTAGCTTACAGATGGCTTGTTGCATTGGCAGAATCCTTTGCACAGAAACGCCCGGAACAGGCTCCGATTGATGAGCCATGTGACGGATGGGTGACAGACTTAATCAGAGTCCTGGAAGCTATTTAAGATGGCAATGCCGCATAATGCGGCATTTTTTAAAGTTCCTTCCCTGTCTGCGCCATGGGCAGGGTGAAGATGAATTCTGTTCCTACGCCTTCGGTGCTGATGACGTTGATATTTTCATTATGCGAAGAAATAATCTCTTTTACGATTGCAAGTCCAAGCCCGGTGCCGCGTTTATCTTTTCCGCGGGACAAGTCTGTCTTATAAAAACGTTCCCAAATTTTTTTGATGCTGTCCTTGGGGATGCCGATACCGGCATCTTTGACAGAGATGAAGACTTTGTCATTTTTTTCTGTTGTCTCAATCGTTATGGTAGAGTCCGGTGGGCTGAATTTGATGGCGTTATCAGCCAGGTTGTAAAGCACTTGCTGAATTTTGCTCATGTCTGCAGAGACGATGCAAGTCTGTCCGGTCAGAATCAGCTCAAAAGAAATCCTTTTATCTTTGCAGATTCCCTCAAAGGACTGAACCACCATCTTGATTGTGTGGTTGATGTCAAAGTCGGTGATGTCCATCATTGAGCCACGGACTCCGTATTTGTTCAGTTCCAGCATGCTTTGGGTCAGCTTGTTCAGACGCTCTGTCTCAAAAAGGATAATGTTCAGGTATTTATCTTGCGCGTCATGGGGAATGGTGCCGTCCAGGATGGCGTCAATGTAGCCTTTGATGGAGGTAAGGGGTGACCGGAAATCATGTGAAACATTTGCAATGAATTTTCGCTGATCCTCCTCCAGTGTGGACAGCTCAGTTGCCATGTAGTTAATGGAGCTGGCGAGGTAACCAAGCTCATCATTGGCGTGAACATTAATCTGCGTGTCGAAATTTCCTTCTGAATAATCTTTTGCAGCGCGGGTCATCCTGCGGATTGGTAGGTATACGATGAAGGTAAACAGTACAAGGACGATGAAGGCACAAAGGAAGATAATCGCCAGGGTCAGGTATGCAATATTTAAAAACCCATCTTTGTAGGACACTAAATCAGAAATGGACTTATGGATCAGCACATATCCGCGGACTTTATAATTGATTGTTATGGGTGAAAATACAGAAAGCATTTTTTCCGAAAACATATCAAAAAAGGTGCTTGTCTGGTAGTATTTCGTACCAAAGGAGGAGATGTCGAAATCCTGGATTGCATTGTTTGGGGCAGAATCTGGCTGGCTGTTAATTAATATATTGCCATTGCGGTCAACGACCCAGATATCCGTATCTAAATAGGCGGCAACTGTTTCGAATTGTGATTTGACGTCATCGAGTGTCATAGTCCCGCGGTAATAATTGGATGCGTAGTTGCTGGCCAGAAGATTAGCTTCCCGGTATAGGCTGGAAATTGTCTGTTTTTCTATGTAATTTAAAGCCATGTGCGAGGTAAGCGTAGAGACTGTAAGGAAGCCCAGCATACCGAATAAGGCATATCCCAGCAGAAGTTTTAAGTATAGGGTCCGTTTCACGATTTCACCTCAAATTTATAGCCGATGCCCCAGACGGTGGCAAGGCTCCATGCCTTATGGTCTTTGATTTTCTCACGCAGGCGTTTGACATGCACATCTACCGTGCGGGTGTCTCCGATATATTCATATCCCCAGATGTGGTCTAACAGCTGCTCCCTTGTAAATACCTGGTTTGGGGAGGAAGCAAGGAAATATAAAAGTTCCAGCTCTTTCGGCGGCATGTCGACAGGCCTGCCCTGATAGATGACAGAGTAGTTGCTCTGGTTGATGATGAGATCAGGGTATTCCACGCATTTGATGCCGACAGGGCGGGTTTCCTGCTTGGCAGGCTGGTAACGGCGGAGGACTGCCTTCACGCGTGCCACCAGCTCCTTGGAATCAAAAGGTTTCATGATATAATCGTCTGCCCCCAGCTCCAGCCCAAGCACCTTGTCAAAAATTTCGCCTTTGGCGGAAAGCATAATAATGGGAAGATTGGACTTGGCACGGATTTCCCGGCATACCTGGTAGCCGTCAATGCCTGGTAGCATTAAGTCCAGCAGTATCAGGTTTGGCTCATACTGTTCGTAAACCTGGAGAGCTTCTTCCCCATCATGCACCATGCGGGTATCATAGCATTCTTTCGTGAGGTAAAGGGATATCAGTTCTGCAATATTGACATCATCATCAACAATGAGTATTTTCTGTTTTGAAGCCATTTGGTTCCCTCCTTTGCGGTTATGAAAAAATTGCGATGGTTACTCCGGAGTCGCCTTCTCCGAACTCACCAAGCCGGAAGGACTCTACATATTTTAGGCGTTTTAAGTGGCTGTGTACTGCCTTGCGCAAGGCCCCGGTTCCTTTGCCGTGGACTATCCGCACGGAGGGCATGTGTGCGAGGTAAGCATCGTCCAGGTACTTATCCAGTAAAGCAATGGCTTCATCCGTCGTTTTGCCGATGAGGTTAATTTCAGCAGAGATGGAAGAGGATTTTGACATTTTTATCTTCCCTGCTCCCGTCGATTTCTTTTTATTACCCAAAGCGGGTGCATCTTCCAGCAATACTAAATCCTGGATGTTTACCAGTGAGCGCAAGATACCCATCTGCACATAGAGGTCGCCTTTTTCGTTTGGCAGCGTGTGAACTGTTCCTTTGAGGTTCATGCTGAGTACTTTTACAGAATCGCCCAGTCGCAGATTCTTGGGAACCCGGTGGTTTTTTGCCTGTTCTTTCTGCTTTAAACCCATATTTTTTTCCAGTCCGTTCATTTTTTCACGGAGCTTGCCGCGTTCCTGTTCCATTTCTTTGACATGGTTATTTGCCTGTCCATATTTGTGGAAATTCTTGATTGTCTGGTCTGCGACTTCTTTTGCTTCCCTGAGGATAGCATGGGCGTCTTCATTTGCCTGGCGGATAATTTTGTCACGCTGGCTGTCCAAACGTTCCTGCTTCTCCTGGAGCTTCCGTTTTATAGTTTCTGTTTCCCGGCGGTATGCTTCGGCTGCTACGCGCTCCTTTTCTAAGGAAGTGCGGCTTGCTTCCAGATCAGAAATCAGATCCTCCAGGCTTTCGTCCTGCTCTGACATGCGCTGTTTGGCGTCATCAATGATTTCCTGTGGAAGCCCAAGCTTGCCAGAGATAGCAAATGCATTGCTTTTGCCGGGAATACCAATCAGAAGCCGGTAGGTCGGGCTTAAAGTTTCGACAGAAAACTCACAGCTGGCATTTTCCACGCCAGACGTGGAGAGGGCAAACACTTTCAGTTCACTGTAATGGGTCGTTGCCATCGTGCGGATGCCGTAATTATGGAGCTTTGACAAGATGGAAATGGCGAGGGCCGCCCCTTCGGTGGGATCGGTTCCGGCACATAGCTCGTCAAAAAGTACCAGTGAGTTTTGATTGGCATTTTCCAGGATGGAAACAATGTTAGTCATGTGGGAAGAGAAGGTGCTAAGGCTTTGTTCAATACTCTGCTCATCCCCGATGTCAGCATATACTTCCTCAAATACCGAAAGTTCGGAGCGGTCATTTGCCGGGATATGCAGCCCAGCCTGCCCCATCAGCGTGAAGAGCCCTACGGTCTTGAGGGAAACCGTCTTGCCTCCGGTGTTTGGGCCTGTGACTATCAGCAAATCAAATTCATCCCCAAGATGGATGTCAATGGGGACTACCATGTGGCTGTCAAGCAGCGGGTGGCGTCCTTTGCGGATACGGATGCGTTGTTCTGTGTTGAACAGGGGAGCGGTACCGTTGTATTTTTTTGC
Source organism: uncultured Lachnospiraceae bacterium (assembly GCA_910585625.1). Classification (GTDB taxonomy): domain Bacteria; phylum Bacillota; class Clostridia; order Lachnospirales; family Lachnospiraceae; genus Petralouisia. The sequence goes on along the minus strand of CAJUFQ010000038.1, from coordinate 21,967 downwards.
AAGGGAGCCTTTGGCAAAAATGAAATCCAGTTCAGTGAGGATTTCGTAATTATTTTGCAGTTCACAAGCATGTTCAGCAGCCTGGCTGCTGAGGTTTGCCAGGATTGCCTCAATCTCATCTTGTTCTTTGAGGTAGAGTTCTTTCAGGTCGTTGTTCAATTTTACTACTGCCATTGGCTCAATGAACAAGGTGGAGCCGGTGGAAGACTGGTCGTGTATCATGCCGGGTACCTGTCCTTTTGCCTCTGCTTTGACTGGTAGGCAATAGCGTCCATTTCGCATAGTAACAACTGTGTCCTGCAGATGGTTTCTGGTGTCGGTATTGTTCAGCATGGCGTTCATCTGGCTGCGGATTTTTTCATTAATATTTTTTATGGATCTGCGGATGTTCTTTAGGTTTGATGAGGCATCGTCCGCAATCTCGTCTTCGGAGAGGATACAGCGGCGAATCTCATCCAGCAGCGGCGTCAGCGGCTCTAAGTCTGCAAAAAGCCCATGGAGCGAGTCTGCCTGCTCTTCTTCGCGGACGCCACGGGAGTATGCTTTTGCCCGTTTGGCAACCTCAAGCAATGAGGCTGTCTTTAACAGTTCTTCTATTCCCATCACGCCGCCAATCTCCAGGCGTTTTAAAGAAGCGCCTATGTTGTGTGTGCCGGAAAAGGAAATAGATCCTTTCTGGTAAATCCTTGTCAGCGCATCTCCAGTCTGCTGTTGGGCAAGACGTATGCCGGAAAGGTCGGCGGATGGTTTTAGTTTTCTGCATCGTTCCCGGCCAGATGCGCAAGTTGCGTGTTCGCAGAGCAAATCAATAATTTTGTTATATTCTAAAGTTCGTAGTGTTTTTGTATTCATAAAATAATCCCTTCGTGGTTCAAAGTACTTTCATAGGAGACAGACATCGGCAGACCTAAGGGAATTTTCCCATATTAACATATTGCGTCTAGAATGAGGCATCAGGACTCTCCCCAACTGCGTTGGGTCCCTCCTCATGCCCAAACGTGGCCCCTCCTTAGGTCAAAGGACGTCATAGGCCC
>CAJUFQ010000038.1:0-20833 GCA_910585625.1 uncultured Lachnospiraceae bacterium | reverse complement strand
AGGAACAAGACCTAAGGGAATCTTCCCACTATGTGGGCCCCTCCTTAGGTCAAAGAACGTCATAGGCCCAGGAACAAGACCTAAGGGAATCTTCCCACTATGTGGGCCCCTCCTTAGGTCAAAGTATAACCTAAAAATAAAAATCTTGCAACAATAGGGGGAAAAACGTATAATGGAAAAGGGACGGTATTTGTGCATAAACGCATGAAAGATAAATCCATCAGGAGGGCGGTTATGAAACAACAGGAGCAGATTGAGCAGGAATTTGATTTTATCAAGGAAAAAATAAAAGAAAAACCTATCAATAGACGGCGGCTGTTGCTTAAGGCAGGTTATAATCTTTTATGTGCGGTAATGTTTGGGGCGGCCGCATGTCTGGTGTTTGTAATTTTGAAACCTTATTTGGAAGAGTGGCTATATCCAGAGGAGAAATCCACAATCACGATTCCTAAAGATGTCATTCCGCAGGAGATTGAGCCAGCGCCGAAACAGGAAGAGGAAGAAGAGCCGGAACCACCTAAGGAGCCGGAGAACCAGACTGTCATACTCAGGGAGGAGTTAGAGCCGGAAGATTATCAGGAGCTGCAGGATAAGCTGTATGATATCGGGCGCAAAGCAAATAAATCTATGGTGACGGTCACCGGCGTGATCAGTGGGACGGACTGGTTTGATACGCCTTATGAAAATGAGAACAGTTCTGCCGGCATTATCATAGGCAATAACGGCCAGGAACTTTTAATCCTGACGGAGAAAAAGATAATCGTGGACGCCAAATCAATTCACATTACGTTTATTGATGAAACAGAGGCGTCTGCTGTCCTTAAGAAATATGATGGGAATACGGGGATTGCCGTAATTGCAGTACCCCTGGCAGAAATTGCAGAGGAGACCATGAATGAAATCAGCGTTGCAGTATTAGGCAATTCATATGCCGTTACCCAGGGAACATCTGTGATTGCTATCGGAAGCCCATTGGGAGCCAGCTATTCCATTTTATGTGGAACAATTATATCCTCACAGAATACAGTTTCCACGATAGATACGAATTATACGATTTTCACGACGGATATAATTGGAAGTGAGAACGGAAGCGGTGTGCTGATAAATCTGCAGGGAGAAGTTGTCGGGCTTGTGCTGCAGGATTACAGTAACCAAAATAGCCGCAATACCATCACGGCCTTATCTGTTTCTGAGCTGAAACAGGTGATTGAGGACTTATCCAAGGGAAGAGATATTCCTTATGTGGGGCTGAGGATTAGTACGGTGACAAGTTCGATTGCAGAAGAATATGGGATTCCTCAGGGTGTATATATCAAATCCGTAGAATTTGATTCTCCAGGGATGGCGGCCGGCTTGCAGGCAGCAGATGTCATTACGGCAATCAACGGTGAAGAGATTATCAATGTTGTCCAGTATTATCAGAAGATATATGAAAAGCAGCCGCAAGATGAGATTACGATTTCATTTAAACGCCAGAATGGTGAAGGCTATGTGGATTTGTCATGCACTGTGGCAGTTGGAATTTTACAATAAGAAGGAGCAAAATTATGAAATATATTGAGACCTTGCAAGAGGGTGAGCGCATTGGAGAGATTTATTTATGTAAGAGCAGACAGGCGGCGCTTACGAAAGCGGGTAAGCCTTATGAGTCTTTGATTCTGCAAGATAAGACAGGAATCCTCAACGCTAAAATATGGGATCCGAACTCTCAGGGGATTGATGAATTTGAAGCGTTGGATTATATTGATGTCATGGGGGACGTGACTAGTTTTCAGGGAGCCCTGCAGTTAAATGTCAAACGCATACGCAAAGTGAAGGAAGGGGAATATGAACCATCAGATTACCTTCCAGTCAGTGAAAAAAATATAGAGGCTATGTATCAGGAGCTTATCGGTTTTATACGGGACATGAAAAATCCTTATCTGAGAAAACTGTGTGGTGGATTCTTTTTGGACGATAAAGACTTTGAACGTCGCTTTAAGTTTCACAGCGCGGCTAAAAGCGTACACCATGGATTTGTGGGAGGACTTCTTGAGCATACGCTCAGCGTTGTAAAACTATGTGATTATTATACAAAGGCATACCCGTTCCTTCACAGAGACCTTCTGCTGACCTCGGCTATTTTTCATGATATCGGAAAACTTAAGGAGCTTTCTATATTTCCTGAAAACGACTATACCGATGAAGGCCAGCTTTTGGGGCATATTGTAATTGGTGCGGAAATGGTGAGTGAGAGAATCTGCACAATCCCGGATTTTCCGGTAAAACTCGCAAATGAACTGAGGCACTGTATCTTGGCACATCATGGAGAGCTGGAATTCGGTTCCCCGAAAAAGCCTGCGCTGGCAGAGGCTGTTGCGCTTAGTTTTGCAGACAATACGGACGCGAAGCTGCAGACTATGAAAGAAGCCTTGGCAGCGGCAAATGACAGCGCAGGATGGCTTGGGTATAACCGGCTTTTTGAATCTAATATCCGCAGGACAAGTGAGGAATGAAATGTTTGAAAAGAATATGGAGCTTGAGCTTTTGATTGAAGATATGGGCGTGGATGGCGAAGGAATCGGAAAGTCAGACGGCATGCCATTTTTTGTAAAGGACGCCGTGGTCGGCGATAAAGTTTTGGTTAAAATTACGAAAATGAAAAAACGGTATGGATATGCGAGGCTCATGAGAGTAATTGAGCCGTCTCCGTACCGTGTCCAGCCTAGGTGCGCATACTACCGCCAGTGTGGCGGCTGCCAGATTCAGGCAATGGATTACGCACAGCAGCTAAGATTTAAGGAGAAGAAAGTACGCGATAATCTGGAGCGGATTGGCGGCTTTCCTATCACAGATAAGGCAGAATGCAAAGAGAGAGGCATCCTTTTTCATCCGATTATCGGCATGGAGGAGCCTTTTTTCTATCGGAATAAGGCGCAGTTCCCTATTGGGACGGACAAAGAAGGCAGGATTGTCACAGGGTTTTATGCGGCTAGGAGCCATCAGATTATTCCCAACCGCAAATGTTATCTGGGCGTGGATGTCAATGAGAAGATATTGGATATTGTCATCTCGTTTATGGAGGAGTGCCATATCCGGGCGTATGATGAGGCAACCGGGAAGGGACTGGTGCGCCATGTATTGGTGAGGTATGGCTTTACTACAAAGGAGATTATGGTGTGTCTGGTAATAAATGGAAGGAAGCTTCCACATGCTGAAAAGTTGGTCGAGCGCTTACGGATGCTTGTAGGCATGACGAGCATTACCCTGAATGTCAACAGGCGAAACACGAATGTAATACTAGGGAAAGAAATCATCTGTCTGTGGGGACAGGAGTATATTACGGATGTCATCGGCGGCATCCAATATCAGATTTCCCCGCTTTCATTTTACCAGGTAAATCCTGTCCAGACAGAAAGGCTTTATGAAACGGCTTTGGCTTATGCCAGGCTGACTGGCAGGGAGACCGTTTGGGATCTTTATTGTGGGATTGGGACGATTTCCCTGTTCTTGGCGCAGAAGGCGAAGCATGTTTACGGTGTGGAAGTCGTGGAGGCAGCCATTGCGGATGCAGAGAGGAATGCAGAACAGAACGGAACGGACAATATTACGTTTTTGGTGGGGAAAGCAGAGGAAGTCTTGCCACAGTTTTATGAGGAAGGACAAAAAAACAGCGTAGAGGCAGGAGAAGAGCTGATGCACACAGATGTCATCGTGGTAGATCCTCCCAGAAAAGGCTGCAATCAAAAATGTTTGGATACGATTCTGAGAATGAAACCGAAACGTGTAGTCTATGTAAGCTGTGATTCGGCCACGCTTGCCAGGGATTTGAAGTATTTGTACGAAGGCGGGTATGAGCTGAAGGAAGTGCAGCCGGTGGATATGTTTCCGCAGAGTGTTCATGTGGAGAGCGTATGTCTACTACATCGGAAGGATTCGTGAAAATCCTTGATTTTAGGCACTTTGAGAGGTTTTTCAGCTTTTCAAAAAGTGACCGGAAAACGTATAAAAAAGCGATTTCCGATGGTGTAAACGTCTCCGTGGTTCTTGATATGGTATCACGGAACACATCGAAGTAAAGTTCATAATTCATCAAAAACTGTATTATTCAAATAGAGAAAAAAGTATGGGAGACCGTTCATTTTCAAGGCTTTGAGGATGGGCGGTCTTTTTTAGTTTCTATATTAGTTTATTGGAAATGAGAGGTGGTGATGGATATGGCAGGGAAAAAGCAGGATAATTCTTCAATCGTTCAAGAAGAGGGTGTTGGAAGTAAGCAGAATACATTTGATGGAAAAATCCAATATTTGTCCTTAAATCAGTTGGCAGACTTCAAAAATCATCCGTTTAAAGTGGAAATGAATACGGAATTATTTGAACTGATGCAGAGTATTGAAAAAGAGGGTGTTCTGGTGCCGCTGCTTGCAAGGCCGAATCCAGCAGGGCAGGGATATGAGCTGATAGCGGGACACCGAAGAAAGGCAGCCAGTAAATGGGCAGGGGTGGATAAAGTTCCTGTTATGGTTGTGGAATTGGATGATAACCAGGCGGTAATCGCAATGGTTGACAGCAACCTGCAGAGGGAGCATATCAAGCCCAGTGAAAAGGCGTTTGCCTACCGGATGAAATTAGAGGCAATGAAACAGCAGGGGAAAAGGACGGATTTAACTTCCTGCCAAGTTGGCAAAAAGTCAGAGAATCCAACCGTGGAGCTTGCAGGACTGGAAACTTTTATATCTGAAAGCGGTGAATGGGGATTGCGAAATACAAATGAAACGGGAAAAGTAGATTCTAATAGGGAACTGGCAAAGCAGGTGGGAGAAAGCCAGCGGCAGGTTAACAGGTACATTCGCCTGACATACCTCATTCCTAAGATATTAGACTGGGTTGACGAGGGTAAAATAGCATTCACTGTTGCAGTGGAATTATCCTATCTGAATGAGGAGCAGCAGTATGAGCTCCATGCCGTGATGGATATAGAACAGTGTACGCCATCCCTGTCACAGGCAAACAGGCTGAAACGCATGAGCCAGTCTGGGAAGTTGGACATGGATGCAATCTATCTGGTGCTGGAAGAAGAAAAACCAAACCAGAGGGAACAGATAAGGATTCGCTCTGACAGATTGAATCCATATTTCCCAAAGGATTATACGGACAAGCAGAAGATTGAACTGATAGAAACACTTGTTAAGGAATGGCATCGGGAACAGATGCAGGTAAAAAGCAGATAAGGAGCTGGTTATATGAAAAGGAGGACATTCAAAATGGATAACAAAATAGAAGTGATTGGGGTAGACCACGGCTGGTTCGGGATGAAAACGGTACATGAGGTATTTACATCAGGCTGTAAGGAAATCAGCACGGAGCCGGCATTTGCAGAAAACGTTTTGGAGTTTGCCGGGAAGTATTACAAGATTGGCAGCAGGCGTCTTGAGGTAAAGGACACAAAGGTAACGGATGAAAATTATTATATGCTGACATTGGCAGCGGTGGCAAAGGAATTGAAAATCAGGGGCAGAAAGACAGCCCATGTGCTGCTGGCGGTTGGGCTGCCGCTGACAAGGTTCGGGGACGAGAAAAAAGATTTCGTTTCTTACCTGTTGAAGAAAAAGGAAGTCTCATTTGCCTTTGAGAAAGAGAGGTACCATATTTTCATTGACAATGTCTGCGTTTACCCGCAATGCTATGCGGCAGTGGTTGACCGCATTGACAGATTCCCGGAGAAACAGCTTGCAGTGGATATTGGTTCCTGGACAGTGGACATTATGCCAATTGTCAACGGCCTGCCGGATGAATCGGCATGTGTGACGCAGCCACATGGGATTATCACCTGCATCCAGCAGATTAACAAGGAGTGTGTGAGGCAGCTGAATGCGGAGGTGGACGAGTATGACATTCAGAAAGTCATGGTAAGCGGCGGGGGAGACCTGCCGGAGAAGTACCGGAAGATTATCATTAAGGAAATCCGTGGCTACTGCCGGCAGATTTACCACAGCCTCCGGGAGCTTGGCTATAACATGGACCTCACGCAGATAATCTTTGTGGGCGGTGGCGCCGGGGTGATGAAACGTTTTGGCGGCCTGGAGCAGAAGAACATCCAGTATATTGAGGATGTGAAAGCAAACGCAAGGGGATATGAGCTGCTTGGGAACACATATCTGGCACAGTCGCAGAAACGCAGGTTTGGATAGGGGGGATTGCAATGGCTTATGGGGACCTGTTCCGCAATTTCACGATACGTTTTTCCATGACAAAAAGAGAGCATGTCCAGCTGCTGGAAAAGTTTGAGGATGATAAACTGAATGGCGGGAGGGCAAAGAACCAGGTGGTCATGGACGCGCTGAAAATGTATTATGACGCACAGGAGGCGGGGAATGGGAATGGGCTGCCGGAAGAAATGACGCCTGCCTATTTTGAAAAGAGGCTGTCCGAGGTGAAAGAGGATATAAAGACAGAAGTAATCCATGAGGTTGTCCGCATCGTTTTAGGGAATGCAGTGGCAGGGCAGCCGGTTATGGCGCATCTTCCCGGCGGGGAGCCGGAGGCAGAAGATACAGAAGATATGGAAGAAGATGGGGCGGCAGGCATTAGCGGGATGCCGGACGTCATGGATAAGATAATGGCATGGAGTGAGGATTAGGAGGGATTTATGGAAAGAAATAATAGTTCTGCCTTTATCCGTGGCAGGATGGCAATGGAATAAGGGAAAGCCCGGTATGCGGACCGGCTTTACGGGTTGAAAAGGCACGCTGAAATATGCGTGCTTTTTTTCTGCACAAATGCCGGGGATATGCCCGGCGTCTGTGCCGGCAGGGAATATCCGCAGGGAACAGAATACCAGATATGAATGGAGGACGTATATGACAAAAAAGAGATGGAAAAGGGTTATGGCTCTTATAATGGCTCTTGTCCTGACAGTGGGCGCTGCCATCCCCACTGCCGTTTATGCCAATGCAGATGGAACAGATGCAGATGCGGCAGTGGACATTGACGGGGACATCCAGGCAGACATGGAGCCGGAACCTGCACTTTACGACGAAACGGCGGGGACAGAAGTGGAGTCTGCAGAGATTGTGGAGCCGGCTGAGGAAGAAAGCAGGGAATCCGGCGGCAGGCAGCAGGAAAAAGAAGACGGAGACAGCGGGGAGGAGGAGCCTGCCCTCAATGAGGAGGAAACTGCCCCAACAGAGGATGGGAAAGTGGTTCCACTGTCAGATGGGGAACCGGAAATGTTTAGCGCGGGGGACACAATGACAATCCAGACGGCCTCTGCCCCGGTGTTAATGGCAGCAGGCGCCCCGGACAGCATGGCGGTGTCATGCAGCGGTTACGCAAAATACTGCGGACACAGCATGGGTATTAAGTATATTTCAGAACCCGGGGCTTACAACAGCCATCTGGTTTACTGTCTGGAGCTGAGCAAGAATACCACGGATGGGGCTGTGGGCGCCTCCGGTGCGGGCAGCAGCATCAAGCCGGAAATCACGTTCTGCATGGTAAACGGTGCCAGGATGCTGAATGGGCTCTGTTACAACAGCAGGTATTCCGAGGGTTCTGCCCCGGCTGATTACTTCATTACCGGTGCGGCAATCCATGTGCTGAATGGGGAAGTAAAGCTGGGCTATTACAACGATGGCAGCGGCGTCTATAATAAAATAGCAGCCCTTGTGTCGGATGCGGAAAATTATAACCGGGACGAGTATGACGAGGCAACCGGGACTACAAAGTCCATCGCTTATGCGATTTCCCCAAAGAAAACGGAGTGGCAGGACATGGGGGACGGTCTGTACAGGTCAAAGGAGAAGTTTGTCCGCACCAAAACGGGGAGCATTACCAATGTTTCCTATAAAATCACGGGGCAGCCGGACGGCCTGACCGTAGGAGAGCTGAAAACAGACGCCAGTGAGATTGAGGACGATTCTGATTTGAAGAAGTATGACATCTGCGTGGCACAGACGGATGCGAGCCAGCCGTCTTCCAACTTTTACCTGTACTGCAATGAGGAGGCAATGGAAAAGATTGTCGCGGCAGACAGTACCATCAAGCTGACGGCGACCGCAAAGTCAAAGGAGCATGGCGGGAGGAAATGGACGCCGACGGTGGTATCGCAGCAGAAAATCACCTTTCTGGAGGAGTTTGAGCCAGGGACTGTGACTGCAAGCGTGAAAGTGACTTCCAAATTTAAGGAGGGAAGTTTTGAACTCCGTAAGACGAACGTATATAACGGCAGGCCGGTACCGGGGGCAGCCTATTACCTGTATGAGGATGCGGAGTGTACGGACCTGCTGTGCAAACTCGGGAGGACAAACGCAGATGGCCAGGCACTTTCAGGGAAGGAGACGCTGACACAGGGCACCTATTACCTGAAGGAAGTCAGGGCGGCTCCGGGATATTTGAAAGATGAAACGGTCTACCCGGTGGGGCTGGAGTATTTTACCCTTTATGACAGTGATGGGAAAGTAACCCAGAAAGGGAAAACCATGCCGGTTGTGGAATACCCTGACACGGTGGGCGTCATGGTAAAAAAGACGGATTCGGAATCGAAAAATGTTGTGAAAGGAGCCGGGTTTGCCGTGTTCACCGATGCCGGATGCACGAAACGTGTTTCCGTGGGCGGGGACGGCAAGGCGGAGGTGCCGGTGTTCTATTATGATGAGGACTTAGGCATGGCTGCCTCCCAAAAGTTTGTGAAAACGCAGGACAAATATTATGTGAAAGAGGTTGTCATCCCGGATGGGTACCGGGATGACGGAAAGGTGTGGGAAGTGAGGCCGGACTATGGGGAGATTTCTGATTTCCGTGCGGAAAACACGCCAATCCGATGCGACGTGTCAGCGAAAAAGGAGGACAGGGAGACCGGGGAGGAGCCCCAGGGGGATGCAGAACTGTCAGGGGCAACCTATGGGCTGTATGCGGCGGAGACCATCACTTACCCGGACGGCAGGGGGACCGTAACCTATGCGGGGGATGACGACATTACCAGCACACAGGGGACGGATTTTGCGTCAACAGGCATCCCGGCAGAGAAAGGCGCGCTGCTTGCAACGGTAAAGACAGGGGAGCAGGCGGAATTTAACTTCGGCAACCTGTACTTCGGCAGCTATTATATCCGTGAGATAGAGCCGAGCGAGGGGTACCTGCTTGACGGGACCATTTACCCGGTCAATTTCCGAGGGGCGCAGGAAATCCACCAGGATATTTCCCTCAATACAGCCGTAATTGAAACGGCAAAGAAACAGGCATTTGAAATTATCAAGGTATCCACTGATGGCGCAAGCACGGAGACAGATTATGTAAAAGGCGCAGAATTTACCGTAAAACTGCAGTCGGATATTGACAAGAACGGGTGGGACAATGCAAAAACCCATGACGTGCTTGTGACGGACGAAAAGGGATGCGCGCTTTCCAAAGAGCTGCCTTATGGGACGTATCTGGTAAGGGAAACAAAGACGCCGGAGGATTTATATAAAACAAAGGATTTCACTGTGACGGTTACGGAGGATTCCAGGGAGCCGCAGCAGTGGAGGGTGTTCAATGACGCGCCTTTCAAAGCCTATATCCGCATTGTGAAAAAGGATGCGGAAAATGGGAACACGGTGCTGATTCCCGGCGTGACCTTTAAGATTAAAAATATGGATACCGGGGAGTATGTGGAGCAGAAATTGGGGGATAAGAAAATCAGTGAGTTTGCCACGGATGAGATGGGAACCGTAACCACGCCTCTGCAGCTGGGCTATGGGAATTATGTGGTGGAAGAAATTACGGCGCCGGAGGGATATGTCATTGCAGATGAGGGTTTCCCTCTGGAAGTTACCACGGATGGGGCATTGAAAGTCGTGGAGGATATAGACGGCGCTCCGGTCATTGAGGCAGTCATTGAAAACCAGCCCGTCAAGGGCAGCATTTCCATTGAAAAGTCAGGGGAAGTGCCGGTCTCCGTGGCATACGATACCATTATTGACCGTATCCTCAGTACAGTTACAGGCAAAAACAGGAGCGTGGATTTCAATTACGAGGAACAGCCGCTTGCCGGTGCAGTATTCAATGTCATTGCAGCGGAGGATATTTATACCCCGGACCGCCAGACGGATGAAGATGGGAACCGCATATTGGAAATGGTAAACGGCATTCCGGCAGGCAAGGGGGCAGTTGTAGCGACGCTTACCACGGATGAAAATGGGGAGGCTTTCCTTGACAGCCTTCCGCTTGGGAAATACCTGGTGGCAGAGGTGCAGCCGCCGTCAGGGTTTGCCATCTGCGGGGAACCAAAGGAGGTTACACTTTCCTATGCAGACGAGCATACGGAAGTAGTTTTCGGGGAGGCAGGGTTCGTCAATGCGAGGGTAAGGCCAGAGCTGTCGCTGATGAAAACGGACGGCGTAACCGCCTGCCCGGTAGCCGGCGCTGTTTATGGCATTTATGCGAAAGAGGAGATTGTGAGCGTATCCAGGGAAGTCCTTGTAAAAGCGGATGGCCTTGTGGACACGGCTGTAACGGATGAAAATGGGAAAGCAGAATTTGAGGCTGACCTGCCGCTGGGGCTGTACTATGTGAAAGAAGTGGAATCCCCGGCGGGGTATCTGCTGGATGAAACGGCATATGACGTGGATTTTTCCTACACACAGGAAATGGCAGCCACACCGGCCGTGGCAAAGCAGTTGGAAGTGAAAGACACGCCGATAATTGTGGAGGTGTCCAAAACGGACATTACGACAGGGAAAGAGCTGCCGGGGGCAACGCTGGAGGTCACCAATTCCAATGGGGATGTATATGCCTCATGGAAAACGGATGGAAAGCCGTACCGTTTAGAGGCAATCCCGGCGGGAAAGTATACCCTGCGTGAGACAGCGGCGCCGTACGGCTATCTGATTGCCAATGAAGTAGATTTTACTGTGGGGGAGACAGGGAAGATTCAGAAAGTCTTCATGTCCGATGAAAGGGTAAAAGGAAAAATCATTGTCTGCAAAACCTGCAGCCAGTCGGGAAAGCCGTTGGAGGGCGTCATGTTTGAACTCCGCAACAAGGAGGGGAGGAAACTGGACACGCTGGTGACGGACAAGACAGGCTGTGCAGAGACGGGGCTTTTGGACATCTGCACTTATCATAAGGATGGCAGCTTTGGTGAGGACATTCCGTATTATATCGTGGAGACAAAAGCTGCGGCGGGGTATATCCTTGACAGTACCCCGCATAAGATATTACTGCAATACGATGACAGTGTGGCGGAGACAGTGGTTTATATGCTGAAACTGAAGAATAAGCCGGACAGGCCAGGGCTGCCGCAGACAGGTGGGAACTACCATCCGTGGATGTCTGCCGCATTGGGCGGTATGTGCATTGCCGGCGGCGTGCTGTATGAAAGGAAACGCAGGAAGAAAAGAAGATAGCAGACTGTCAGTATGATTTTGGGAGAGGGGCCGGTCCGGTTTCTCTCCTTTTTTAAGCAAGGAGAATGATTGTTATGATGGATTATGAAGTATTCAAAAGCATTGTAAAAGGGAAGTTTTTAAGTTATATGCCGCCCGAATACAGGGATGCGGCTGTAGATATAAGGCCGGTACAGAAAGTGAACCGAACGCTGGATTCCCTGACGGTGTATAAAGGGAAAGATACGCAGATAGCCCCAACTATTTATATCAATGACATGTATAGGCATTACCGGGAATGCGGCAGCCTTGATGTCGTGCTGTGGGCTGCGGCAGAAGGATATGCTATGGGATTGGAAAATTTAAAAGACCATGCACTAAATATTGACATTGGGCATTTGAAGGACAATGTCGTCATGTGCCTTGTGAATACAGAGCAGAACAGGGAGTTTCTGGCAGGGGTTCCGAGCAGGGAATTCCATGATTTGTCGGTTATCTACCGTTGGGGTGTTGAAGCCATACCCGGTGGGGCAGGCAGCATAACCGTTTCAAATGAGATTGCAGAAATGGCCGGCATGACAGAGGAGGAACTGTTCCGGCATGCCTCTGAAAATACCAGAAGAATCAGCCCGGTCAGTATTATGCCCATGCGGGAGCTTATGCTTGAACTGCTGCCTGATGAAATGAAAAGCATGTTCATGCAGGAAAGCAGTCATGCAGAGGGCAGATGGGTTATCACTAATGAAAGCAGAATCAATGGGGCTGTATCCATGCTGTTTGAGGAGAACCTGCACCAGCTTGCTGAACAGGTAGGCGATAATCTTCTGCTCCTGCCATCGTCTGTCCATGAGGTGATTGCTGTTCCAGCAGGAATGGCAGAGGGAGATCCGTCTGAACTTGCGGAACTGGTGCATGGCATAAACATGGATATGGTGGAACTGGAGGAGCGTTTATCAAACAGTGTCTACTGTTATGACAAAGATGCAAGGACTATCGTGCTGGCTGTGGAATCACCGGAAAAAAGACTGGATGGCAGAGAGGCAGAGCTGTCGCTGATTCAGGAGGACAGAGGGCAGAGATAGGAGAGGCATATGGATGGAAATCAGGCAAGGGATATTTCAGAGAAAGAGCTTGCAGGGCTGCTGGAATCCATGCTGGAAAATGTGGTAGTCACGGTAATCTTTGGGGAGGAGGAAAGAGATGGGGATAAAGGGCAGTTTTGAACTGGAAGTTGTGTCTGTTCGGCTGGTTCAGGAGGCCTCTATCATGTCAAAAACGAAAATCCGCACTTCCGAGGATATTATCAATCTGGTGGGAAAGGAATTGTGCAGCATGGACCGGGAAGTTATGTGTGTCATTAACCTGAAAACGGACCAGACGCCAATTAACTGTCACTTTGCCAGTGTCGGCGGGCTGGATTATGCAATAGCACATCCGCGAGAACTGTTGAAGGCAGGCATCCTTTCAAATGCAGCAAGGATGATTTTATGCCATAACCACCCTTCGGGAAATCTCCTGCCGTCAAAGGAGGATGTGAGGCTGACAGACCGGATGCAGCAGGTGTGTGAATTAGTAGGGATTCCACTGCTGGACCATGTAATTGTGGGAGGGGATAACAGCCGGTATTTCAGTTTCAATGAAAAAGGGTTGGTAAAAAATCCGTGTATGCAGTACCGCTCCGATTACCGTCAGATAGAGTGGGACAGTCCGGCAAAAGCGGCAGAGGGAGGAGTGAGAAGATGAGGTTTACAGCGGATGAGCTGGCTCTTGCCAAACAGGTTGACCTGTGCAAAGTGGCGGAACACTTGGGATATACCGTGAAAAGGATTGGGAATTACCACACATTAAAGGAAATGGATTCCGTCCGCATTTATCACAGGAGCCACTGGTGTCGTTTCTCAAGGCGGTATGACAAGGGGGAAAACGGTGGCAGCCAGATTGATTTCCTGCGGGTGTTTGCAGGCATGGATGTGAAAGAGGCGGTGTTCTGGCTGCTGGATTTTGCGGGATACTGGAGGGAGGAAAGCGAGAGGGGCATTCGGAACATTGCCCCGGATAGAGGGAAAGAGGAACGCCCAAAGCCTTTCATATTGCCGGAGCCTGCGGGCAGCAACGCTTATCTGTACCGTTATCTGGAGCATGAACGCGGGATTGCACGGCCGGTCATTGACTTTTTTGTGAGAAAAGGGATTCTGTATGAGGCGAAGAATTACCACAACATTGTCTTTGTAGGAACAGATGGGAAAGGTGTGCCAAAGTTTGCCAGTATGCGGGGCGTCTTTGACAGGGATGGGAAAGGCTTTAAGTGTGACGTGGCGGGAAACGACAAACGGTACGGTTTCCATTTCCACTGCCAGGGCAGCAGGGAAGTCATTGTATTTGAGGCAGCAATCGACCTGATGAGCCATATCACGATGTTCCCGGCGTACAGGGCAAGCATGGTGGCGCTTGGGATGCTGGCGGATGCCCCGCTGGAAACATTCCTTGCACAGCACCCGGAGGTAGAAAGAATTAAATTCTGCCTGGACAATGATGGGCCGGGCAGGAAAGCGGCGGAAACACTGCAGCAGAAGTATGGGGAAAAGGGGTATGCGGCTGAGATTTTTCTGCCTCCGGAACCGTATAAAGACTTCAACCAGTGGAATGTGGGACTGAAAAAATCAGAGGAACAGGAAGAAATCCGGGAAACGGAAAAAGTGATGTAGGAATGGTGTAGTTATGCAGATTTTTGATGTAGGAATGGTGTAGAAAATGCAAAAAATGGTGTAGGAATGATGTAGTTTTTTCGGACAGCCTTTTTTTGATGGTGTAGGAATGGTGTAGTTTTGCAGATTTTTGGTGTAGGAATGGTGTAGAAAATGAAGAAAATGGTGTAGGAATGGTGTAGATTTTTTGTTTATCCGTATATTATCAGGGTTTTAGGGAGTGTGTCCCTAACCAGAAAGCCGAACCTGCGGGCGGCTTGCATTTTGTGACACAAAATGCGTATCTGGCGAAAACTTTGGGAGTGAAAGCGGGCCAAAGTTTTCAGGGCAGGAGTGGACCGGCAGCGGATGAAAACAGACAGGTAAGGAAATGAAAACAGGAGGTGCAAGGGAGCATGGGAGTGCTGGGAGTAAACACGCCCGGTGAGCTGGTGATGTGGCTTTATCTGGCGGAATCAGAGGTCAGCATGGAACAGGGTGAGGCAGAAATTATTCTGGATTATTTGAAAGAGCATAACATGGCATTGGCTGTATGCAGTCGGGAATTGATGGTAAGAGATATGGGAGAGGAACCATCGGAATATCAGCCTTATTCCATAGATGATGCCATCCACGATGTCTGTGAGTGGAATCTGGAGCTGATAGATGAGATAGAGGAGGCCATGAAAAACCCGGACAGCCAGGAGGACTATAACCGGTTCAGCGACGCACTTGATGTCCTGAAACAGCAGGAAGAAGTGCTGGACGGCCTGTACAGCCAGACGAAATATGAGCAGATTGCAGTGGAATGTGCATTGCAGGCGATTATTGCCGCACTTGGAAGTGTGCCGGAGGGAGTACAGGAAAAACTGGATGCATACAGACAGTGCAGCCCGGGGCAGACAGAAAAAATAGCAGGGATGGAAGAAGGAAATAGGCAGGAAACAGGGCAGCAGGAAAGGATAAGGTAGATGGCAAAGGAAGTTGTAAAGCATTTCCGCCTGACTGCCCATGATGCGGAGGTTTTTTCGGATAAGGCGAAAGATGCGGGGATGAAGGAATCTGAGTATTTCCGACTGCTGATAACGCAGGAGCCAAACGACTACCCAGAAGTGAGGCAGGGGCTGAAAGCCCTTATCAATGAAGTGAACAGGATTGGCGTCAACATCAATGAGATTGTCCACAACAATAATTCGGGGCTGTACCGGGAGTCAGATAAAATTCGTCTGGTTGCCTATATGCGGAAACTGAATGAGGGGATGGAAAGCGTGGTGGCGGCTCTTGGCCATCACTAAGATTTTAACCATCAATGACAGCGGCTTGAAGTCTGCGGGGAAACATCTGGAGCAGGCGGTTTCCTACATCCTTGACAGGGGGAAAACGCAGGGCGGCAGGCTGGTGACGGGAGTCAACTGCCTGCCGGAGAAAGCCTATGAACAGATGGCGGAGACAAAACAGAAGTATGGGAAGACGGGTAAGAGACAGGGCTACCACCTCATCATTTCCTTTGAGGCGGGTGAGGTCAGTCCGGACACTGCTTTTGAGATTGTCCGGCGGTTTGTGGAGGAATATCTGGGGCAGGAGTACGAGGCGATCCTCGCTGTCCATGACAATACCGCCCATGTCCACGGGCATATCATATTCAACAGCGTGAATTACCTGGACGGCAGGAAATACCGTTATGAAAAAGGAGACTGGGCAAAAAGGATACAGCCCATCACAAACCGGCTTTGTGAGGAATATGGGCTTTCCACCATAGAGATAGAGGAACACGGCAGGAAACGCAATCAGAGGTATAAGGACTGGAATGAGTTCCGGGATGGAAAATTCATCTGGCGGGAAATGATACAGAGGGATGTGGATGCCTGCGTCATGCAGGCGGAATCCTTTGAGGAGTTTCTTGGCTTTATGGCGGAAAAGGGCTATGACGTCAGGCAGAATAAATATCTGGCGGTCCGGCCTAAGGGGATGCAGCGGTTCTGCCGGTGCAAATCTATGGGAGAAAATTATACGGAGGACAGGATATGGGAGAGAATCCGGCAGGAAAGCTTTGAGACTTATGCAAAAAGGGAGCGTGGGGAAGAATCCCATGCCATAGAACCCCCGGAGGATGAATTTTTGCGCAGGACAAAACTGACAGGCATACAGAAAACCTATTATGCAAGGATATGCCGCCTGCGCCATCTGGAACGGCTGCCTTACAGCAAGGCATGGGAATACCGGGAGGAAATCCGTAAAATGCAGGAAGTCCATGAGAAATACCTGTTCCTTGTAAAGAATGGAATCCATTCCCTTGCGGAGTTAATTGCAGCCAGGGAGAACCTTGAGGAAAAAGTGGCAGAGTGCAAAAAAGAGAGGCGCAGGCTGTACCGGGAGAAAAAGCAGATGGAGCCGTTGTTTTCTGTAGCAGATAAGATGGCGGAATTAGCCCCGGCGGAAGAAAGCTATCAGGCAGGGGATGATTTTTTTGCAAAGGAGCACCTGCGGTATCAGGCATTGGAGGGACAGCTGCAGAGCCAGGGATATTCACTGGAAGAAACAGAAATCCTCCGCAATAGATATAAGGACAGAGGCAGCGGCATTTACCAGAGGCAGAGGGAAATCAGCCGGAGGTTAAAAATGTCAGGGGAAATGATAGAGGAATTTACTGACAGTCTGGAACGGGCAAGGGACAGGCAGACGGAAAAAACAAAACAGGATTTAAGCAGGGACAGCCGGAGCAAGGAATGACTTACTGCAGGCTGTTATTTTTATTCTATAGGAAAGACCTTGTTACGCTAAAGCGTGAAAGTGTCTTCCTATAGAATAAAAAACAATATGCGCACTCGCACAAGAGGAAATATGCCGCTAAAGCGGCTGTGCTCGGCGCAGCAAAATGTTCAAGCCTCCATGAGTGAGGGGTTAGGGGAGCTCCAGTGGGCTTGAACACTTTATTCTAGGTTAAATGGAGGCAATGGCGATGGCAGAAATAACTTTTTTTGCGGCGGAGTGCATGGAGTTCCCGGAAAGGCTTGGGGAGCTGCGTGAAAACCTGACGCTACCGGAGGCAGTGAATGTGTATATGACGATTTGTGAAAGGAACGGCTCATACGGGCCGGGAATCGGTTTTGTGCTCCGGGATGAGAGCATCCCCGATTATTCCGGCATTAAATGGCCGTTTTATCAGGGCAGGGAGATTGCACAGGACAGTATCGACTTAATTCCGGCATACCGGGAACACCCATTGGTAAAACAGGCAGTGGAGGATATGAAAGCATATCTGGAAAAGTCAGGGAGGGAAAGAAAGGAGGAACGCAGCATGGAACGGTCTCAGGGAGCAGGGAGATGACAGAAAACTTATCCATGCGGCAGGGAAGATTCCATAGAAGAATCTCCAAATGAATATTAGTGTGACTATAAAAACAGGAAAGAGAGGCAGGATATGGAAACAAGGAGACCGGAGAACGTGCAGATTGCATCTGTTATTGTGGAGCTTAAGGACAGGGGCTGCAGGGATGACGTGCTCAAACTTGCAAAAGAGGATTTGGAGCTTGGCTATCCAAAGGAGCTGGTTGCCATGTATGCAGAGGCAGGATGGCAGATGGACCGCTGCAGGAAGTTTTCCTCCATCATGCGGGCAAACAGTGATGGGGAACTGCTGCGGCTGTTGGCAGAGGGAGGATTTAACCCTTACCAGATGCAGCTGCTTGCAAATTATTATGATAAAGGCGTGGCGGTGGCGCAGCTGTCAGATGTGGGTTCCAAAGGGCTGACTGCCTATGACATGGAGCAGGCGTTGAAACTGGTATACCAGGCAAACCGTGAGGCAGGGGCGGCACAGGGAAAAGAGAGCCCGGAAACAGAAATGCCGCAGGAGCAGGATGTTTCTAAGACCGAAGAACTCTGCCAGCGAGAAAAGGAGCTGGAGGAGCAGCAGGAAATCAATAATAAGCAGGCGTCAGAAAATGCAAAGCTCCGCACAAAGGTAGAAAGCCTGGAAAAGCAGGTCAGGGAACTGGAACAGGAGAAAGCAGGCTATGACAGTGAAAAGCGTTCCATTTTAGAGGAGCGGGACCGCATTTACCGGAAGAACCAGATACTTCTTGAGGAAAAAGAGCAGCTGATTGCAGACCTTGAGGAAGTCCAGAAAGAAAAGGATGGGCTGGAACAGAGCCTGAAAGGGAAAGAGGATAAAGAAATGGTACAGGCAGCTAAAAGCAGCAGGGATATGGGAAATCATGATTTTGTTGCTGCCATAAAGGGCAGGAATGGGGAGACACGTCTTGTCCCGATGGAGAGGATGTCACGCAGAAAGCCGGAGGGAATCCGGGCGTTTGCGGAAAAGATTTTCGGAAAGGGCAGGCAGGGCTCCGGGTTGATAAAGCAGCTTACCGGGAAAGGGCTGAACCCTGCACAGATGGAACAGGTCAGGATGGCAATACAGGCAGGCCTTACAGAGCAGGAAGTGGGTGACCTGATTGACAGCGGTTTCAGTGCGGAGGAAATGGCACAGGCGGTCGAGATTGTAGTGGCGGAAAAAGCGTACCAGTAAGGAGGCAAATATGTCAGAGATAGCAGATGCAGTACAGATTATCCGTGTCACTTATGATGGGATAGAAATAGCCATGAAGATGGGGAGCGCTGGGGTTCGCTCCATGCAGAAAGCACTGGACTTGATTGTGGCAATGCTAGAGCATGAGAAAGAAATGGGCAGGACGAACCTGAAAGGGCTGCTGGCAAAAGGCGGCGACATACAGGTGCTTTCTTTTGCAGATGAGGATTTGAAGAAGTTCCGGAAACTGGCAAAGAAATATGGGATTCTGTATTCAGAGATGCCGGATGCAGGCAGGAATGACGGGCTTACGGAAGTGATGTTCCATTCCGAGGCGGCGCCGAGGATACGGATGATGTCACAGAAACTGCAGGACGGCAGGGTATTCAACATGGATGAATATTTAAAGAGCGGCAATGAGGAAAAGCTGAACCAGTTACTCAAGTATCTGGAGAATGAAAAAAACGGGAAATCCCCACGGAAACTCCATGCGGATGAGTCAGTCCGGGCGGATAATGCCATTGACGGGCTGATACAGAAAGTAGGCCGTTATGCGGTGGAGAAAAAGTCGGTCAGCGTGGAGGCGGTAAAGGCAGACCTGCAGGTGGGGGCAGACGAGGCAGAAAGGGCAATCGGGCAGCTTGCCAAAATCGGTGTCCTTGACAGGGCCGACAATGCAGGCAATTACCGTGTCATGATGGAGCGGGAGGCATTTGACAGACGGATTAGGCGGTATCAGGAACTGAATAACCGCATGAGGCAGATAACCGCCTCGAAGAACACGTCGCTGTTGGACATTACCATCTCGAAAAAGCTGATTGCACAGGAAAATGAGCATGCCGTAAAGACAAGGGTGCCGGGGATGTATGGGCAGAATGAGGGGTATGTCTGGATAGACAAGGCAGACATTATGGAAATCCACAATGGGAAGACGCTGCTTACCTATCTGGATAAGAACAGGGAATACAAGATTTACTCTGTGGATAACCGGGTACTCCGCACCATCAAGGGTGAGGAACTTTACAGCGGGCATTATGACCGGGTGGAGGCGGCAGTAAGGCAGCGGTATAAGGCAACAAAAGCACAGCCGGCAAAAACCGTGGAGAGAACAAGGAGGAGGTAAAGATGCAGACAACAAAAAAGAGACCAAATATCATTATGATTGTGCTTGGTGCCTTTGCCTCTGCCTTTCTTGGCTATCTGGCAGCGGGTGCATGGAGGGATGGGATAGAGTTTCATGAGTTCTTGGAACGGTTTACCATTGTATGCTCCTATCCCCTGCATGATTATTATAATGAGTTTACTTTCCGCATGATTGGCTATGCACTGCTGGTGTATGCCGTTATCATCGTCATGTATTATACAAGCCAGAGGAATTTCATGCCGGGGAAAGAATACGGCACTTCCAGACTGGCGGATACAAAGCAGGTCAACCGTGTTTTAGCGGATAAGGATGAGGGCAGGAACCGCATACTGAGCCAGAATGTCCGCATGAGCCTTGACACAAGGCATACCAAACTTAATAACAATGTCCTTATTATCGGCGGTTCCGGTGCAGGAAAGACATTCTATGAGGTAAAGCCAAACCTTATGCAGTTAAATACCTCATTTATCGCAACAGATCCGAAAGGGGAGCTGCTCCGCAGCGAGGGTGAAATGCTGAAGAATAATGGTTACAACGTGAAGGTCATCAATCTTTTGGAGATGGCAAAATCGGACTGTTACAATCCCTTTGCCTATATCCGGGAGGAAACGGATGTGGTAAAGCTGATAACGAATATCATGAGCAATACAACCCCGAAAGGCGCGAGTCCCTCAGATCCGTTTTGGGAGAAAGCAGAGGGATTATTTTTACAGGCGCTTTTCTATTATGTGTGGCTGGAGGAAAAGCCGTCAAAACGGAATTTTGCCTCGGTGCTGAAACTCATGGAGGAGGCGGAAGTCACGGAAAAGGGTAAGCCTTCCATGCTGGACACCAGAATGAAGTTCCTGGAGGCAACAAGCCCATTAAAAGAAAACCATCCTGCTGTCAAACAGTACAACAAGTGTATGCGCGGTGCGGGCGATACCGTCCGTTCCATTATTATCAGTGCCAACTCCCGTCTGGCAACGTTGGAGAATAAACAGGTCCTCCGTATGCTTTCAAGGGACGAGCTGAACCTTGCGGAGCTGGGGATTGGCGTCAATGGGGATGGAAAGACGAAAACGGCATTATTCTGTGTGATACCGGATTCGGATAAGTCCTATAACTATATTATCGGAATGCTCTACAC
>CAJUFQ010000037.1 GCA_910585625.1 uncultured Lachnospiraceae bacterium | reverse complement strand
ACATTATATCAGAAATTACATGGAATAGTTTGAATTAATCAGCGTTTCCCTAGAGAACGGCAAGTACGAGGTTACAGTCTGCTGCAGCGATCCCTGGGGCGTGTCTAAATCTCCGGATGCTTACCTGAATTATAAAAAAGACAACCAGGTTATCTTGAAAGAGAAGATGGAGGCTTCTGCCGTAAAGCCTGCTAAGAAAGTCATAGAGGTGACGGACGGAGAGCTGACGGTTAATTTAAGGGGAACGGGAAATGACAACAAAGCCATCAACCTTTGCTATATCCTGATTACCACTTACAAGGAGCCGACAGAAGAGGATATCAGGAAAAAGGTCAGCAAAGACCATGCGGCATTGGTTTTAAGCGAGACGGAACTGAAATCAGACATTACGCTTCCGACAGAAGGTGGAAATGATACGGTAATTACCTGGAGCAGTTCTAACGAGGCAGTCGTATCTTCCACTGGAAAGGTTGTAAGGCCTGCAGTAGGGATGGCTGATGTGCCGGTTACATTGACGGCAACCATATCCTATCAGGATAAATTCTCCCTGACAAAGGAATTCCAGGTGAAAGTATTGGCAGAGAGCGATATGCAGGATATCATGGAATTTGCCTATGGAGACGTCTCCGTTACAGATAATTATTATAATACTGTGACAGATAAAGAAGTAGAATTCCTGAACAAGTTCGACCCGGACAGGCTGCTCTATAATTTCCGCCTCACGGCAGGGTATTCTGTATCTGAAATAAAAGCCAAAGATGTACATAATAATAATTCCGGCGCGTCCAATCCTTATCCGGGCGGCTGGGAAAATAGCTTGATTGGCGGGCATACGCTTGGACATTACCTGGCGGGCGCGGCACAGGCAGTCGCAAACGGCTACGGTGATAAACAGGGAGAAGATGGGCTTACCCTGCAGCAGCGTCTGGAATATCTGATTACAGAATTAAAAGACTGTCAGGATAAACGTGGGACAGGATATATTTTCGGCGCAAAGCTGGATAATGTCAATAAGCCGGAACTTCAATTTGATGTTGTGGAAGGAAGAGAGAATGCAGGGCAATGGGTACCTTGGTATACCATGCATAAGATTATCAATGGACTGGTGGAAACTTATAAGCTGACAGGAAATAAAACTGCCCTCACAGTGGCGGAAGACCTTGGCGAGTGGGTATACAACAGGACGTCGAAATGGGATACGAATATCCAGAACCGCGTATTGGGCATAGAATACGGCGGTATGAACGATTGTCTCTATGAACTTTATAAATATGCTAAGGCAGACAATTATGCGAATGTCAGCCATTTCAAAGAGGCTGCACACTGGTTTGATGAAACAGCATTGTTTGAAGGAGTGCTTGCCGGTACTCCTGACTTATTAAACGGCAAACATGCAAACTGTACGATTCCTAAGTTCATGGGCGCTTTGAACCGTTACCGTGCGTTGAAGGATGAGGGGGATGAAGGGAAATATTTGCAGTATGCGGAAGCTTTCTGGACATTGATTACTGAGAAACACACGTATATCACGGGCGGAAATAGTGAATGTGAATTCTTCGGTGCAGATAATGTGCTGGATTTGGAACGTTCCCACTGCAACTGTGAAACTTGTAATACCCATAATATGCTGAAACTGACAAGAGAGCTGTACCGCATCACAGGTGATAAGAAATATGCAGATTATTATGAGAATACTTTCATCAATGCGATTATGGCGAGCGTCAATGCTGAGACTGGCATGACTACATATTTCCAGCCGATGGCGACAGGATACTTTAAGGTATACTGCAATCCTGATTTGGAGAAGAATTATTTCTGGTGCTGTACCGGAACCGGACTTGAGAACTTCACGAAATTAGGAGACAGCTTCTACTATCATACCGGAGATAAGCTGATTGTAAACCAATATACCAGCTCTGACGTTACCTGGAAAGATAAAAATGTTACCTTAAAGCAGGAGACAACGATTCCTGATACAGACAAAGCCACGTTTACAGTTGAACTTCTGGATGGAAAAACCAGTACAGAGTTTGATCTGCGCCTGCGTGTGCCTGATTGGGCAATGAGCAATCCGACCGTCACAGTAAATGGTAAGGCGGAAGAGACGGCTGTCAGCAATGGATATATCTCCTTGAACAGGACATGGAAGAATAATGATAAAGTAGAGCTTACGCTGCCGATGGGTATCCGTGCCTATACTCTTCCAGACAATGCAGGGACAACGTATGGCTTTAAGTATGGCCCGGTTGTACTGGCTGCAGAGCTTGGATTGGATGATAAGAGAGGCGTTTACCAGATTGGCGTGCAGTGTGACGTCTGCAGCACTAAAATTGTAAATGGGCAGGAGAGGACTACGAATAAAGGTTATGGTTCAACATCCAACCAGGGTACGCTTAGTGCAGAAAACCTGAATGTCCTGGCTGAAGATACAGTAGCAGAGTATATAGGGAACATTGAAAAATATCTGGTAAAAGCTCCCGATTCCCTGACCTTTACACTAAATGGCACAGACTGGGGCGGAAAGGAAGATTTGAAGTTTACGCCCTACTATAAGATTACAGACCAGCGGTATGGCATTTACTGGCTGTTCCAGAATGCAGATCCAGAAGTTATAAAACAACAAGTTACAACGTCCAAAGAAGCAGGCCGGGATTCACGCGTGAATCTGAGCAGCGTGGGTATTGGATATGGCTCACAGACAGAAGGGGATAAAGACCATTTCCCATGTATAGCGGAAGAGGGAACAGGATCTGTCGGCGATATGGGCAAGCTGACCCGTTATGCTAAAGCAGGCGGAAGTTTCTCCTATTTATTCAAGGTAGATAAGGAAAAGACAAATTACCTGAATTGCCAGTATTCCAAAGAGGATAATGGTAAGACGATGGTGATTAAAGTTGGTGATACAGTGATTGCGGAAGATGAGCTGAATTACCAGGGAAAGGAAGAAATCTATAGCGTAAAATATGAGATACCAGCAGAAATCATTGAAAAAGCAGAGTCTTATGAGCTGAAAAATGATACAGAAGGCACGACGGAACTGATAGACGTCATCCGTATCTCATTCAGCGGGGCGGCTGGGGAAGATTCTCCGAAAATCTGTAAGAATGTATCTACAAGCACGGAATACAGCCATAATGCCGGTATCAAGAACCTTACTTCTAATATCGGAACCGTGATTAGGACAAAGTCAGGCTATGAGCTGACTGTGCCAAAGGCAACCCAGCAAGTGGAAATTAAGACAGACCTTGAAGACCAATTTGGTTTGTTGTACGTGGATGGAGATCTTATTGATGATACAAAGCCCAGGAAAATCACGTTAGGAAGCGGAGATACCACAGTAAGGCTCCAGGTATTTGCAGAAGACCATGAAACGAAAGCAGACTATAAGCTGTTGATTAAATTTGCGGATATTACTGGACTGAATGTCAGCCCGGATAAGAAAACATTAAGCGTAGGGCAGGCTGTGAAGCTTAACTGTACGGAAGCAGCTTCCGGCGCAGAGGAAAAAGACGTTACCTGGAAGTCCGGCAATCCTTCTGTCGCTGATGTTGACGAAACCGGCATAGTCCTGGCAAAAAAACAGGGAACAGCCACAATTACAGTGACCAGTAACCTGGACAGCAGCATATCGGCAACTTGCAAAATTACCGTACTGAAACCATCGCTCACGATTACGGGCATGGCAGATTTGGCAAAAGGCAAGAGCCTTAAGCTGAGGGCAACTATGAAGAATTTACGTGGTACTGTAAAATGGAGCATTAACTCTACGAAGTATGCTACCATAAAATCAAGCGGCAGCACAGTCACCTTGAAAGCAAAGAAGAAAGTCGGCAAGGTGAAAGTAACCGCCCAGGTAGGCAGTATCAAAAAGACAGTAACCATTCAGGTCGTGAACCCGGTTAAGAGCATGAAGCTCAATGCAAAATCTAAGACGATTAAGCTTGGCAAGAGCTTTAAGCTGAAAACTTCTGTTTTGCCTAAGAACGCTACCAATAAGAAGATTACTTACAAGAACAGCAATCCCAAGGTGGCATCAATCAATGGTTCTGGCAATGTAACAGCTAAGAAGAAAGGCAAGACGACGATTACTGTCATAAGCAAATCGAATCCTAAAGTGAAAGCAACTTGTAGGATTAACGTTGTGAAATAGGAAAAATCAGAAAGATAAGCAGGAAAGCAGCAAAGCCAGCATGGTTTGCTGCTTTCCCTGCCTTATGGTATAATTTGGCATGAGGGGGGACCCAACGAAGTTGGGGGGAGACCTGATGCCCATTATCGTGGAGAAAAAATTGAATTGGCATGAGGGGGGACCCAACGAAGTTGGGGGGAGACCTGATGCCCATTATCGTGGAGAAAAAATTGAATTGGCATGAGGGGGGACCCAACGAAGTTGGGGGGAGACCTGATGCCCATTAGCGGGGAGAAAAAATTGAATTGGCATGAGGAAGTATAAGTAAAGTACAAGGGGATAAATAAGTGGAAAACAAGAAAATAAAAAAATTCTATGCTTGGGCCGGTATTTTTGCGGTAATTATGCTTATTCTTATTTTGCAGAGTACAAAGACAGCATGTTCACATATAAAAGTGGCAAAATATAATAAAGAATCATGGGAGATTGTATGGCCAGCAATTGTATCAGCATTATTAGCTATTTTTGGCACATTAGTGACCAGCTACGTGTTTTTAAAAGATGCATTGGATCGGACGATTGATGAAAAGCCTTACTACAAAAAGGTAATCGAAAGATACCGGCAAGAACGGGTACGTTTGCTGATGTATTATTCTATTACCTTTGTAGGAATTTCCTGCTACCTCATCTTGTTTCAAAGAGCAGTAAAAGGTAATAAGACATATGACGGTTTTTTATATTTTGGGATTATCATGGTTGTATTGTTGCTGCTGATTTCTTTGATATTTCTTTATCGGTGTATTAATATTGATGAATCTATCTATGAGTGTGCAGATAGTGTAAATATTAACATAGTTGATAAAATATACGAAATGTGGAAAAGATGGGACAGAAAGGGTAATTGGAAGATTTTTATTGAAGTCTATGCGCAGCAAAGAGACAAGGGACTGAAAAGATTTCTGGAAGTTGAGCCATACGAAGCGGATAAGGACAAAGATTTCAACAAAAATAATTTTATTATTAAATTTTCAGAATGGGAAAAATTCATACTTTCTTTTTTAGATAAGTCGGCAGGATTTCAGAATGGCCAGTCAGTAGAAGAGAGGATGTCAGTTGCGGCAAGGTATATATCAAAGCTGACGATTGTGCAGGAGGTAGAAAAGCGTGATACTGAGATTAAGGACGATCTAAGATCATGTGTGTGTATAGAAATACAACGCTATGCGGAATTATTGGAAAAAAACAAAGTTGGAATAGAAGAAATACTTATCATTTATCAGCTATTATCAGATTACCGTGATACTTTGCAAGTAAAAAAAGAAAAGAAATTTTCCATTGAGGGTTCTATATTACACAAACTGAAAGCGAAGGTACGGCAAATCGTATATATTGTTGGTAAAAATTTACGGTTCATAGAAAAAGAGGGATGTGATGACGAAGATAGAAATACATATATTCTTTATGCGTTTTTTATGTTAAAGTTTTATATTTCCATAAATTCCCTGGCAAGGATTCCTAAAATTGAGATATTTTATCCGTCAGCCAAGATGGATGACGCAGATTTTTATAATGTCAGGTTTGAAAATACTTCCTTCCGTGCATCGCTTTTCCGAAAAACTTTGTTTGCTAGGATTCATATGGTGGAAAGCAATATGGCATTCTCTAGGTTTGAGGGTTGCAATTTCTATAATTCCGATATCCGAGGGACTTCAATAAGCAATTCCTCTTTCAGAAATTGCTTATTGGCAGAAATGATACTTCTGCATGTGGATGCCACTGGCGCAGAATTTATGGATGCCGATTTATCGGAAACAACATTCGACGATACGCTTATAATAAATGTGGAATTCCATAACAGTGTGTTTTCCCATACGAGTTTCATAAATTGCAAATTGGCACAAGTGAATTTTACTGATGTTGTCAGCAAAGAAATGGTACGCAGCAGTTTTGAAAATTCAACAATGAAAAAAATAAATTTTGAGAGCAACGGAAATAATATGAAGATTCCACAATGCTTTCAGGATTGTGACCGCAATTATTTTCAGGATTTGGAGATTGAAAGAAAGGATAATGGAAGAAAAAGCAGAGAAGAATCGGATATTTGGAATAATATCAGGAAAAAAGAAAACTTTGGCCTTGATATGTCCTCTGCATCCTTTGTGAATACTGTGGCAGAGAAACTTGTATTTCATGATATGTGCCTGAACGCCAGTATATTTTCCAATGCAGTTATGCAAGAGAGCAAATGGGAAAATGTATGTATGCGAGGGTGCGTGATGGATGGGACAAATCTGACGGAAGCCATATTTATCCATACAGACGTTGAAAGCTGTATGATGGCTGGCAGTATTTTGTATAAAGGAAGTTTTTGTTTGGTGAATCTGCAGAATTCAAATCTTTGCGGATGCCATGCATCAGGAAGCAAGTGGACATGCTGTGCATTTGACAAAAGTGACGTCAGTCATATAGACTTAACGAAATCCAGAATAAAATATTCCTCCTTCCGCGATACCATCATGACGGAGGCGGAACTTACATATGCTGAATTTGAGGATGTGCTGTTTGACAACCTGAATGGAAGGGCAATTCTCTCCAGCTATAGCAGATTTGAAGATTGCAGCTTTCTGAATGCATATCTTGCATCTTCAAATTTTAATTATACAGTGTTTGAACGCTGTAATTTAGAGCTTGCCAACATTATGGGAAGTACAGTGGAAGAGGCGGTGTTTGAACGCTGTGATTTTAAAAATGCAAATTTCCGCGAATGTTGTTTTATTAAAGTGGAATTTAGAAATAACGACAATTTCAGTCAAGAGATTTTTGAAAATAGCACATTTATAGATTGTAAATTTGTTGGTAATGATACGCTTTGGGGCAGGATTTTTCAAAATAACCCAGAACATTTTAATGTAATATAGGATTCGGGAGTCAAAAGGGTGGTATAGAAATATTAAAATCCATCTTTTGACACCTGAATCCATGTTAAGAAAAGAGGTTCAGATGTTTTGTGCAGGAAAATCTATTGATTTGTTTGAATATGCCATGGAAATGCTTTTCTCAGCCAAAGGTTACGGAAAAGTTTCTCATTTGGACGTCATGGGCAGAAGATGCTTTGGGTTTTGCAACAGGAGAGACGGAAAGGGATTTTATGTTCCTATCATAAATATCGAAGAAGCGGTTAAAGCGATATCTTATTCTATGCATTTGCGGGAAAAATTGATTTCATACTGTCCTCAAACAGAAGAAGAACTGATAGCGTCTGCAGAAGAAGGGATTGTTTATGGGCCGGTTGAGGGGGAACTGGCAGTGCGAAGGATAAGAAATTTGTATTATCATGGAAATAACAGATTCCTTTATATGAAGAAAAATCCTGACGGAGTTTTTGAAGTCATGGATCCTGACGGATTTCCGAAGCTGCGATGTACGGAGAATGAAATCCGTTCCTTATTTTGCGGAAGGGATGGGAGGATAATATGCCTTAAGAAAAATAACGGAAGGTTTCAGCAAATTGCGAACGCAGAAAATATTTGGCAATCAGGTTGGGAATTTCATAGGAGAATATCTGATTCCTCTTTGGATAGCGATGTGTATTGTAGGAATTTTGAAAGCTATGACGGCAGCTCCAGCACGCAGATAACGCTTATGTGCGGAGTCATGAACTTTATGCAGCATATGGAAAAAATATACTGTTTAAAGAAAGAGCTTGGCAGGGATAAGGGGAATGACAGTTTTCGGGATTTGCTGTGCGATATGCTGGAAGCATCAGAACATGGGGAAGTTGGAAAATTACCGCAGATAGAAGCTGCCATATGGAAGGAATTAGCACATGAAGTATAATTTTTATAAACATAATTTACATAATGATAAAATAATATTTCAGGACATAAAAAAAATAGAGGAAACGTTTCCCGTTCCATTATATATTTATAATGGGAGGGATGCCTGGGAAAATGCTGCTGAAATACAAAGATGCCTTGGTAGTTCTGTGCGTTTATGTTATGCTGTGAAGGCGAATTATTTTCTGGCGGAATCACTGATAGATATAGCGGCGGGTTTTGAAATCTGCAGCCGGGGAGAATTGGAATACTGCCTGGAAACCCATGTCCCGGCAGGGAAGATTTCTTATAGCGGCGTTTGGAAGTCAGAGGAAGATGTCAGACGGGCATTAAAGGTTGGAGTCAGGCGGTTCGTGACAGATTCCTCCAGGCAGCTTGCCATGCTGCAAAAGTTAGCGGATACGAAGGTGAAAGTCCTTCTACGCTTAAGCAGCGGCAACCAGTTTGGCATGAATGTCCATGAAATTGAGAAGATTTTATCTGACAGGAGTCAGTATCCCAGTTTGGAGATTTCAGGAATACACTATTATGCCGGGACGCAGCGACAGTTTAGATATCAGCTGGAGCGGGATTTTCGTCTGTTGGCGGATGCTTTGGATTATTTCGAAAATAAGGGCGTGCCAATGAAAGAACTGCAAATAGGCGGCGGGTTGGGTTTTCCATTGTTTGAAACTGATAAAATTGAGGAATATGAAAATGCTGCGGATTATCTTTTTGGGTTTATCAGAAGTCTGTCGGAACAATATCAGGTAACTTATGAGTGCGGGCGTGTTATCGCTGCAAATGCCGGACGGTATGTTACAAAAGTATTTGAGAAAAAACAGAGGGAGGACAGAGAAATACTCTTTGTCCAAGGAGGAAGCCATCATATCCGCTATTATGGAAATGTTGTGGGTCAGAGGGCTCCGTTTATTGGCGGCATAACGAAGGAAAAACGACAGGGCGAATCTGAGTATATGGTGTGTGGCTCGCTTTGTTCTTCTTCAGATATCCTTTCCATGAAATTTAAGCATCGTCCGATAGAAATAGGCGATTATCTATTGTTTTATAATGCGGGGGCTTATAATTTGCAGGAAGCGTCAAATCTCTTCTTGGGTATGGAAATGCCGGGCATTTTAAGATATAATAAGAATAATAATCAGCCGAAAATGCTGGACTTAGGATGGTCATATCATGAAAGATGAATTATTTGAAACATTAAAAGAGATTATAGGAGATATTTTTCGCAAGAGCAGCAGGAAAGCTGCGAAAGAGTTAACAGAAGATATGGCTTTGCGGGAAGGCATAGGCATGGATTCTATTGATTTGGTAGTGCTGCAGATAGAAATAGAAGATCGTTGGAATATAAGGTTCGATCCTATGAGGGATGATTTTCAGAATATTTTTTACAGTATGCAGTCGTTATGTGAGTTCCTCGAACGAAAAATTGGTGAACGCGATGGCAGATAGGAAAGACAATCAGGTTTTAAAGAAGATAACGAGGCAGATTTATGCCAATAGGCCGCAGATGCCGGAAAGCATGAGGACGCACTATCGGATTGAGCGTGCGAATGGAGGCTTGCTTTGTGATTTATGGTTTCTCACAAAAGGATGTATCCATGATGCCGAGGGCGGATGCACGATGTGCAATTATGGCAAAGCCAGCCAATCCCTATATCAGGAAAAGGTACTTAAGGAACTGCAACATATTGTGAAAAAACTGTATTGGGAATTTGAGGATTTCCTGCTCACCCCGAGCGGCAGCATGTTGGATGAGCGTGAAGTGCCTGATGAGATGCGCGGACGCCTGAAAGAACTCTTAAAAGATGTGAAAACAAAACGTTTTATCATCGAGACAAGGGCAGATACGGTGAATGAGAATGGACTGCATTTCCTGCAGGAAATCTTGCCGGGCTCGGAGAAATATGTAGAGATAGGATATGAGTCAGGAAGTAACTGGATACTGCGCAACTGTATTAATAAGGGTACAAGTGCAGAAGATTTTGAACATGCAGCCGCCTTGATTCATAAGTCAGAGATAAAAGTCACAGCCAATATCGCAGTGGGGATTCCGTTCTTAAGCGAAAGGGCCTCAATCCTGGAAGCAATATCATCTGTAAAGCGCGCCTTTGCCCAAGGTGCGGACAGCGTAGTGATTTTTCCATACCATGTGAAGCATGGGACGCTGCTGGAAGTCATGTACCAAAAGGGCTGGTATAACTGTATTTCTTTGTGGTCGCTGGTAGCGGTTTTGGAAGGGATTCCGCAGGATATGCTGGATAAGGTTCAGATATCCTGGTACAAAGATTATTTTGGGGAAGCAAGGTCACAGATTTTTGCATCTCCCTCAACCTGTGGGAAATGTGGGCAAGATGTAATTGAGCTGCTGGATTGCTATAGGCAGGATCCTTCACCAGAAAAACTCGATACTTTGCGCAGTTATGACTGTCAGTGTAAGCAGGAATGGAAGGAACATTTAGAAACCCAAGAGCCTGGGATTGATTTAGGGAAAGTTGAGGTTCAATATCGCCAGTTAGCCAAGGAATTTGAAGTAAAGGAAGAAGTTCTGGAAGAAGAACTACTTATTATGAAGAAAACATTAAGAGGTAAGGATGATGCTGATGAAAGCTGAAATAGATAAGATAGAGGCATTTATATCGAACTATGTACAGGATGATGAAACGGTTGTAATCCTGGTGTCCGGCGGGCTTGATTCAGACGTCACAGCCAGATTGTGCCACAGGGCGCTGGGTAAAGAAAGGATTAAGCTGTGCATGATCCTACAGTCAGAAATGGAAGATAAATTCAAGCGTCAGGCATTGGAACTGGCAGAAGATTTAAGTGTGGAATTAGTACAGATACATCTGGAGGATATGAACAGAACGCTGATAAGCGCATTGGAGGAAGCAGAGACGGAGGGGGTATTCCGTTCAGATACCCTTTTAGATCCGGCAAAAGCCAAATGTTCATTACGTTCCGCCGTCATATCCTGTTACCAGGATAAAGGATTCCTGATAGCAGGCACAACAAATAAGACAGAAAAGCTGCTGGGATTTTTCCTGACTTTTGGTGATAATCTGGCTAATTTTAAGCCGTTGGCACATTTATACCGGACGCAGGTCATAGCGCTGGCTAAAGAATTGGGAACTCGCCAGGAGGTAATTTCCCAGGAGGCCTCCTCAGGTTTTTGGGAAGGGCAGACGGATGCGGAAGACCTTGCCTATTGGATTATCAATCAGGGGCCAATCCTTTCCCCGCGGGATTTTACAAAACAGGAAATTACATATGCAGACAGTATAAAGCGGAATCTTACTGCAGAAAATGTAGATGGGATATTGAAATTGTATGAAGCTGGGCAGCCTGCGGTGGAAACGGCTTCGAAAATGGAAATGGATGCTGACATTGTGAAGGGCATTTACATAATTGCCGATAAGGCTCCAAAATATAAGACCAGGAATATTCTGGCTGAATTGGAGAAGGAATCATAATGCTTTATTCGATTCTGGTGGAAGGGCATCTTGGGGAAGAAAAGGCAATCATGATAGACAATGAGCGGGAATACAGTTATCTGCAGCTCCACCAGCAGGCAATGGCGATCTTGGCGTATATGCGGCAGCAGGGAATCTGTTCCGGGGACAGGGTAATGATTGAAAATCACAATGACGGCAGGACAGTGACAGCTATATTGTCGTGTATTGCGGGAGGGATGATTTTTGTCCTAGTGCCGGAAGGGTGCCAGGAAGCAGAGCGTCAGTATATTATGCAGGATTGTTCCGCTGCTATGTTTTTAGATTTGCAAAATATAACTAATTTTAAGCAAACAGACGCAAATATTACCCAAAAATCAAATTTAGAGAGTGCCAAAGGTCCGGGTGCAACGAACGCCAAAGAACCAAGCTCAGAGAATGCCAAAGATTCATATATGGAAAACGGCGGAAAATCAGAATGGGATGATTCTGGAGATGTGCGGGACATTGTCCCCGAGTCTGCGGGAGTATATATTTTGTATACATCAGGAACGGAAGGGATTCGAAAAGGAGTTCTGGCGTGCCAGCATCAGGTTATTTTCTGTTGTAATGGCATACATTCCAGGATTAATTATAAAGAAACTGATAAGGTCTTATGCAGTCTTCCTTTGGAATTTGACTATGGCCTTTATCAGGTTTTTTTGTCTTTGCAGAGCAATACCACGCTTTTCCTTGCCGGGACAGCAGTCATTCAGATGATACCCAGGCAGCTTCTGGACTGGCAGATTACGATATTTCCAACTATCCCTTCCGTCGTGAATCTCTTGCTGAAGCTGGGATACCTAAATTCGGAAGAACTTCCTTTCCTAAGGAAGATAACCTTCACAGGGGAATATTTACCTGTCTCCCTGATAAAGAGCCTTAAAAAGGCATTGCCGGAGACGGAAGTCATACCGATGTATGGCGTCACAGAGTGCAAACGGATAGCGGTCATGCCCGAAGGAAGGGAAGATAAAACCATGGCTGGTTCCTGCGGCTTGCCTCTGGACGGAATAACAGTTTCCCTTGAGGGGATGGATGCAGACGGAATCGGGGAGCTTGTGGTGGAAGGCCCGAATGTGATGGAGGGATACTGGAATAATACAAAATCACCTGCCAATACTGTTAACAGCGGCAAAACTATTACAAATAGGTTTGTTATAAATGCAAACACAGGTCAGAAGGCTTACCGCACGGGGGATTTGCTGTCGATAGATGAGGAAGGTTTTCTGTATTTCCGTGGCCGTCGCAATGGGTTGATAAAATCCAGAGGATACCGTATCAGTGAGCTTGAAGTAGAACGTATTGTCCAGGAGATAGAAGGGGTAGTTGAATGCGCTGTGGTGGGGATTCCCGATGAAATTTGCGGAGAGAGAATCGGAGTCTGTGTCTATGCCCAGTCGCGGGAAGTACTGGACAGTATTGTCAGAGTGATATCACAGTATACAATTTATCGGAATAATTATACGATTTTTGCCGCTCAAGGCTTATTACCGAGGAATAGTAATCAAAAAATAGATAAGATTAAGTTAAAAAGGATGATTTATGACAAGGACAGATACTTTTTTTGGGAATGAAGTATGCTGCGGCTCTTATGCATTTATAAATACCGTGCAGGATGAAGGAATAGATTCAAAGATATTTGAGATAACTACCACTGTGCCTTTTGGAATCTGTCATAGGCAGGAGAGTGATTTCAGCCGTCTGCTGACAACATATTGCGACCCCAATAAGGGATTAGGCAGGGCAGCGGAATTGTGGGGGTACCGCCAGAAAAAACGAATATTCCGCGAAAGTGATGAAGCAGCGAAATATATCGTCAAAGAAAGCAGAAATTATCACTGTCTGGCAGGCCCACTTGATATGGGAAGGCTCAAGTACCTGGTGATGCCGCACCTATATGCAAATATGGATCATTATATCACTATTTTCCAGGATAATGGAAACCTATACTGCATGGATTCTGAGGGTATTCCTGCGAGGCGAATCACGAAGAAAGAATTAAAGGACTGGCTTTTTGTGGGCAGCTTGCCGGAAGCTGAAGGGAACATCCATGTGAGGAGCTTTGAGCGGGTAGATTTCTGCTCGGATGAAATACGCAGGGAAGGAGCTGTCAAGAATTCTTTTGACGCAGCCATAAAAAATATGGTAGGATCCGCGGAACATGGGCAGGGATATCATGCAGTGGAAAATTGCTGGAATTACTTAAAGGATATGCCTGTGGAGAGGTGGAAACTTTCATTTTTATATGATATCAGCTTTTTGGTGCAGAGGAAAATGCTGCAGCAATATTGGAAAGAGCTGGCAGATAGCTTCTGTCTGCTTGGCAGGAACGCTGCTCAGGAGATTGAGGACATTGTACAAAAGCAGCTGGAAGTTTTGGGAAGAATCTTTCATAGACTCCAGAGTGAAGGGAATATATATTGGAAACATTTTCATGAATTGGCCAAGCTGGAGAAACAGCTGGTTGGTATTTTACAGCTTTTGTGATATGAGGATGGGGTGCGGGTAGTGAAATCAATCAGGAAGGATGCTTAATCAGATAATTTGATTGAGTCATCCTTCCTGTCTTGTAGGAAGATTCTACATTTTAAGCTGGCGGTAGCGGTTCAGGCAGGCGTATATTTCCTGCTTCCTGGGCATTGCAAATCCGCCGGGAACATAGCTGCCTTCGCAGATGGCTGCTATTCCCTTTGCATCTAAAATTTTCCAAAGTTCTTCCGCACACTCTCCGAGTGTACGCTTTCCGTCAAACAGCCGAAGCTGTGCATATTTCATCAACTGCCCCAATGTGCCGAGCTGTTCTGTGTCCGTGAGCTGTTCCACGTAACGCAGATCGATGGTATCTCGGTTGATGATGACAGAATCTTTGCCCTGAGTCTTAATTTTGATACGGTCATTCTTACGGAAAGCTCCATCCGTTCTGACGGCTCTCTGGTAAGACGGCTCTTTGGCGATGGACACTGGTTCTTCGGCGAGCGGAAAAGCGTCAGCTTCTTTTTTGGCAAATTCCGTGATGTCTTTAGGCAGATAATGATCCATCTGGATGATGCAGTCCGCTTTGTGGAAATATGAGCCGGAGCTTCCTGCTACCAGGATGGTGGAAATTTTACGATTTTCAAAAAGTTCCCGCACCCTGTCAATGAAAGGCGTGATTGGTTCAGATTCCCGGTTTACTACTCTCTGCATCAGTTCGTCCCGGATCATGAAGTTTGTCGCGCTTGTGTCTTCGTCAATCAAAAGCAGCTGGGCTCCGGTTTCCATCGCTTCCACGACGTTTGCCGCCTGAGAAGTGCTGCCGCTGGCATCTTCGGTACAGAAGCGGGTGGTATCTTTGCGGTTAGGGAGATTGTTGATAAACATGGAGATATCTACCTGTTTGATACTCCTGCCATCCTCCGCGCGGATTTTCATGGCGGTGTTATCTGTGATGACATATTCCCTGCCGTCGCCTGCAATATGGTTATATACCCCAAGCTCTAATGCTTTGAGTAAGGTGGATTTACCATGGTAGCCGCCGCCTACCACTAGTGTGATGCCTTGTGGTACGCCCATGCCAGTTAAGGTTCCGTGATATGGAAGCGTAAGCGTCACTTCCAGGGATTTTGGGGAGGCGAAGGGGACGGCATTTTTCATGGGGCGGTCGGAAACACCGGATTCCCGGGGCAGGATGGAATTATTCGCCACAAAAGCGGCCAGTTTGAGCTTTGAAAGCTCTTCGCGGATAAACTGCTGGTCTTCGGCCAGTTCTCTGTTTTTCTGGACAGACTTTGCGTCTAGGGCACGGTAATATAAAGATTTCTTCACACATCCGGGGAGGAAGTCGAAGAGAATCTTGCATAATTCCCTGGCGTTAATGGTTCTGCCGTTGGCAGGAAATCCTATTTCCATGCGAACGCAGACACTGCCATTTTTGTCAATCTCACAAGCAGTGCGCTCCAATATTTCCTGGCCGCAGTGGCTTACAGAGAGCAGCCCGCTCTTGCCAGAGCCTTTGGCTTTGAAGGTAAAGGCTTGTACCTGTCTGGAGAATTGGCGGATTAAATAATCCTGCAGGGCAATCCTTTTGTGCTTTTGGTCAAAAAGTTCTGCCGGGAAACTAGCCAGCTTCCCGGGGACATGGACGCTTACTTTGGAAGGAGCAGCAAAGGGGTCGCCTTGTACATGGTCGATAGACAAGACATAGCCTTCGAATTGCCAGCTTCCTCTGGTATCTTTGTAAGCCGGGTAACCTTTGTGGTCAATCCGGTTCAGTAATTCACGTAAATCTGCAGATGTTTTCATAAAATCCTCCAATATGTTTATTCTAATTATGTATAAATTAATTTATTTTTCTGTTGTTTTAATACTTTATTTGCCCTTATTTGATTCAAATTTATTGTGCCATAGAACCCCCTCCTGAGTAGTATGATTAATTTGTTCTGCATGTGTTTGTGATAATATTATATTCTTTATGGTGAAAAGTCAATGGGAATTAGATATAACAAAAATAGGAAGATTCATATGATAAAAAATATTGATTTTGATGGAATAATGTTGGATAATATAAGTAATATTTTTTTAAAATACCCCTATTTTGCACTGAATTTAAGGAGAGAAGACATGAATCCGGATTGGGAAAAGTTAGGGAGAGACGTTCAGCACATTGTGGAAGACGCCGTAAATTCCCAGAATTTCAGCCAGTTAAATAAAACTATTACCAACGCAGTCAATGACACGGTAGCGAATGTGCGGGAAAACATCCGTACGGCACAGGAAGCAAATAAAGAATGGAGCAGGAAAAGTTACCGCTGGTATGGGCAGAAGGCAGATTCGTACAGAGCTTATGGGACGCCTAATATGAACTATAAGCCAAATACATCGGATATTACAACGATGCAGCCATCCAACCATCGCAAAGCAGAGCTTTCATCACCAAGCTTTTTCAATCGGAATACCGGAGTGAAAGCCGGGGGATGGGCAATGACAATCTGCGGATGCGTCCTCAATGCAGGGCTTGGGCTGGCAGTCATTATCCTCTGCCTGGTATCTTTGCTTTTGGGCGAATTTTCCATGGGAACACGCATTGCCTTGTCCATACTTTTGCCATTTCTGGTATGCAGCGCTATTTTAACCGGAGCAGGAAGCAGAATGCTCTCTGCCATTAAACGCTACCGCATCTATATTGAAGGCCTGAAAGGGAGGACATACTGCAACATTAAGGAACTTGCAGATCTGAGCGGCAAATCTGTTTCTTATGTGGTGAGAGACGTTAAAAAGATGATTAGCAAAGGCTGGTTCCTCCAGGGACATCTGGATGAGGATGATACATGCTTGATAGTCAGCCATGAGACGTACCGCGAATATGAGGAGATAAAAAAGCAGCGCGCGGAGCATCAGAAGGCAGAGCAGTATAAAAATAAGGAAGAAACTGAGAAGGCTGGCAAGACGGCTCAGAATGAGACTTTGGCAAAAGTCATGGAGAAGGGGCAGGAATATATCAGTAAAATTAGGGCCTGCAACGATGCGATTCCGGGCGAGGAAATCTCCGGGAAGATTTCACATATGGAAATGATAATTCAGAGGATTTTTGACAGGGTGAGAGAAGACCCAGAATCTTTGGAAGATATCGATAAGATGATGGAATATTACCTCCCGACGACGGTGAAGCTGCTGGAAGCCTACCAGAGGCTGGATGGACAGCCGGTGCAGGGCGAGAATATAATGACGCCTAAACAGGAAATAGAGAAGACGTTGGATACTTTAAACAAAGCATTTGAAAAATTATTGGACAGCCTCTTTGAGGATGTGGCATGGGATGTGTCCTCTGATATTTCAGTGCTTCACACAATGCTTGCCCAGGAAGGGCTCACAGAAAATGAAGATTTTAAACATTAAAGATATTACATAAATATGCGCACAGCGTGTATGTTGAAAGGAGCATGAAATGAGCGAAGAGTTTAAAGAATTTACAGAAACGCCCACCCTGACCTTGGAACCGTTTCAGGAAAAGGCGGAAGTGGCAGTGGCAGAAGAAATGAAGGTGCAGCAGGAGCCGGAGTGGGAAGATGATTCGCTATCTGAAGAAGAACAGAGGATGGTGGATCAGTTTGTCGGACAGATTGACCTGAACAATACGAATATTATCCTTCAATATGGGGCAGGAACTCAGAAGAAGATGGCAGACTTCTCGGAAAAAGCCCTGGAAAACGTGCAGACCAAAGATTTGGGTGAAATTGGCGAATTGATTACGGGTGTGGTCTCTGAACTGAAAGGATTCAATGCGGAGGAAGAAGAAAAAGGTTTTTTTGGACGGCTGAAAAAATCTACGCATAAATTAAGCGCCTTGAAGACAAAATACGACAAAGCAGAAGTAAGCGTTAACAAAATTTGCAAAGCGCTTGAGGGGCATCAGGTACAGCTATTAAAGGATGCTGCTCTCTTAGATAAGATGTATGAGCAGAACAAGGTGTATTTTAAGGAGCTGTCCATGTATATCCTTGCCGGGAAACGCAAGCTTCAACAGGTAAGGGCAACGGAACTTCCGGCTCTCTTAGACAAAGCGAACAAGTCCGGCTTGCCCGAGGATGCCCAGGCGGCGAAAGACCTTGACGCACTCTGTACAAGGTTTGAGAAAAAAATCCACGATCTGGAGCTGACCCGCATGATTTCCATCCAGACGGCGCCCCAGATTAGGCTTGTGCAGAACAACGATACGATTATGGTTGAGAAAATCCAGTCCACAATAGTAAATACGATTCCATTGTGGAAGAGCCAAATGGTGCTTGCCATGGGCGTGGAGCATTCTGCCCAGGCAGCCAAGGCGCAGCGGGAAGTGACAGATTTTACGAATGAGCTGTTAAAGAAAAATGCCGAGAAGCTGAAAGTTGCTACGATTGAGACGGCCAAAGAGTCCGAGCGGGGGATTGTGGATATGGAGACCCTGAAAATGACGAATGAATCCTTAATCTCAACCTTGGATGAAGTCATGCGCATCCAGACGGAAGGCCGGGAAAAGCGCAGGGAGGCAGAACATGAGATGCAGAGATTGGAAGGTGAATTGAAGACAAAGCTGCTCCAGCTGCATGGATAGTGAGATAGGTAAGCTGCAGCTGCATTTGGGGGATAAGTAAAATAGCGGGTATAAGCCAAATATCAATTACTTATTATAATAAGAAAGGATGATGAGTCAGATGCAAGAAAAGAGAAATAACGGTTTAATCGTTAAAACGTTAAGAAAACATGGCATTCCTATGTTTGTGCTGGCATTTTTCATGGGGATTTGCTTTTCTATAAGCGTGGAAGCGGCAGATACTCCGACTATAACAAAGGCGCAGCTTATCAACAGCCAGGATATTGAACTTTACTGGAGCGAGGAAATGGAAGGGGCAGGCTGGGTTGAAAGCCAGTACGAGAATGACAGGCCCGTCAAGCAGGAACAAAATTATTCCATCATTGTGGACGGGGCAGAAAAAGAGATTTATTATGATTACTATTTTTGGGAAGAATATAATGTCGGCACGGAGTATAAAGGCGTTGTGTATTATAACGAGAGAAACAGCAATTACCCTGATAATCCCGACATACCCAAGACAACAATCCGTCTAAGGGAGCCGATTACAGACCTTAATAATCTGCCTGAGATTAAAGTGACAGTCAAAGGCGATAAAATGAAAGCGAAGTCATCAGGCATTTATGCCGCGGAACAGACAATTACTGTGAAAGATTATGTGCCGTATTATCAAAAAGAGAGAAAGCTGGACTGCGGCGTTAAGGTTCTTGGCAGCGCAAAGGTTCAGGATGATGCGATGGATAAGGCGAAGGAAATGCTGGAAGTGCTTCTTGCTAATGACGCTGTCGCAAAGCGCATGGGCGATGCGGGGTGTATGATGGGGCTTTATGGGGAAGGAGAGATTGCCTATGATATCCCGGAGCATCGATTTGATTATGATGAGCAATATCTATACGTTGAAGGCTTTGGCGGAACGCAGCTTGCTTCCATCAGGGATGCGAATGTTTTGCGGCTGAAAGAAGGAAGTTATAAGACCGGTTATCCGAATGAATCAATCCTTACCCATGAATTTGCGCATACCGTGTATAATTATGGGCTGAGCCCGGCGCAGCAGACAGAATTTCTCAACATATTCAATACATCCAGGGCAGCGGGTAAATGGGAGGATTCTTATGCAGGCAGCAATAAGGATGAATTTTTTGCCACATTGAGCGCCATCTGGTTTAATGCTATGGATGATACATTCAATGGAAACTGGGATGGCGTGCGGGGGCCAATCAACACCAGGGCAGAACTTAAAACTTATGACAAAGCGGCGTATGATTTCATGTCTCAGATTTATGTGTCTGACCGTTATTTGCCTGCACCCTGGGAAAATGGAACTGTCCCGGATAACTATACTTATCCCGGTACTGTTCCGGAACCAGACCCAACGCCGGAGCCAGACCCAACGCCGGAGCCAGACCCAACGCCGGAACCAGAGCCGGAACCTAATCCAGAGCCAGCAGAATATACGGTTAAGTTTGTCTATAACAATGGGAAAGAAGAATCCGTAAAGACCATAAAAGAAGGAGAGAAAGTTTCCGCACCTTCAGCTCCTAAGAAGAAAGGATATGGATTTAAAGGATGGTATCTGGGTAAAGACAAATATAATTTTAACAGCACGGTAACCAAGGATATCACTTTGCAGGCAAAATGGGAAAAAATAACCGTAGGCAAAACTGCTGTCAAGTCTGTAAAGGCTCAAAAAGGGAAGAAAATATCCGTCACTATTAAGAAGCTGAAACAGGCAGATGGTTATCGAATCACCTACGCTAAGAATAAAAAGTTAACGAAAGCAAAGAAAACAATCAATACGACATCAGCAAAAGCTACCATAAAAAACTTGAAAAAAGGCACATACTATGTTGGCGTGCAGGCGTACTGTAAAGATTCAGCAGGGAACAAAGTATTTGGTAAGATGAGTGCTGCAAAAAAAGTAGCGGTAAAGAAATAATCAGGGATAAAGGCGGATTTTGTAATGGGAAAGAACAGAAGAGGAATCAGGCAGCGATATAAAGACTTGAGCTTTAACAAGTTTCTCAGTCTCAGTTTATGCTTGTTCCTCTTTCCCATTCTTTTGTTACAAGTTATATATATCAGAGCAAGTATATCGAATATGAACAGTCAAGTGAATCAGCAGATATATAATAATTTGCAGCAAGTTTCTGAGAAATTTATACTAAAGCTGGAATCCTATGAAGATACAGTTTATCAAATCTATTCTGATAAAGAGCTTATCCGTAATCTGGAACAATTCCATCAGGCAGACGACACCAGGCAGGCGTATTTGTTCTATATTATTAATGAAAGGTTGAAACAATTTGTAGAAAGTAAAAAAGGAATCCGCATCATCAGCCTGGTATGCCGCACGGGAGAAAATATAACCTATGACAGACAGAGCGGTTCTGCGTTGGATAACCTCTGGCGGGATTATGAAGACCCACGCCTGACAGACCCGTATCAGAAAACACGAGGCAAAAGCGGGATAGTATTAATCCCTACGCAGAATATTTCTACCGGTAAAAAGACAGAATCATTGTTCTTTCTGGGCAAAGAATTGTATAATACAGATTATTTGGAGCAAGGCGTAGTCGCGACATTGATTATAGGCATCGAAGAGCAGGAACTGGACAATATTTGCAATGGTACGTTCCATCCAGATAACCGGAGCGTAAATTTTATTACAGATACAGAAGGATACGTGATTTCTTTTCCAGATGTAGCGCAGATTGGCAAGAAGATGACGGTGCAGGAAGATGTGCTGGAACTTATAAGGTCTTCAGAGCTATTTGAAGGCAAGGATTTATATAGCAACTGGTATAAGGATGATGAGACTGGCTGGCTGTTTCATAATGTGTATGACCAGGATTATGTAATGAGGGATATCAATGTGCTTCAGGGAATCTATTGGTTCATCTTGGCAGCAGATATTTTAGGTATCTTGCTGTTCATCAATTCCACGAACCATTATTATGTGGATTATCTGAAGAAAATCATAGAGGGCATCCGGCAGGCCGACCAGGGAAATTTGGACGTGAGGCTGGTTGTTGACAGACGCAATGAGCTTGGGCAGATTGGAGAGAACTTCAACCATATGATGGACAGGATGAAGTCTTTGATTGAGGAAGTCACAGAGATTTCCGAAAAGAAGAAGCAAGCGGAGATGAAAGCGCTGGAAGCCCAGATTAATCCGCATTTCCTTTATAATACGCTCGATGCCATCAACTGGATGGCAGTCAGGAAAAATGAATTCGAAATCAGCAAGATGATTAGTAATCTTGGGCATATCCTCCGTTATAGTACCAACCGCAGTAATGAACAAGTAGATATAGCAGATGCAGAAGAATGGCTGAAATCTTATATTTCTCTCTATCAGCTTAGGTATGGGAATTCTTTTGATTTTGAGATTTATGTGGAACCGGAGGTCAGGCAGGTTAAGATACATAAGTTGCTGATTCAGCCTATTGTGGAAAATGCCATAATCCATGGGCTTAAAGACATGGAGGGAGGGCTCTTGCGTGTAGATATTGGTTATGCAGAGCAGCCGGAAAGGATTCATGTGATTGTAGAAGACAATGGGGCCGGCATGGCAAAGGAAGAAGTAGATCTTTATAACCAAAAGAACCAAGAATGGAATCAGTCTGAGCGGATTGGCCTGGTAAATATATTTGAACGGATACAGCTATATTATGGAGATCAGGGGGAATGGCACGTCAGCAGTATGGAGGGCCTGGGAACGATTATGGAACTCATTCTCCCGGTAGATATGGATATGTGGAAAAGCGCCGCAGCAGAAGATGCAGGAAAATATATGCAGAAAAATGCCTCGTCAGAGGATATGGGAAAAGAGGTAAAGGAAAGGTGATAGGATGAGGATTGTGATTGTAGAGGATGAGATTGCAATTCGTGATGGATTGGAGCAGATGATTAATGCATTTACAGCATATACAGTAGTGGGTACTTGCAGGAACGCTGCCGAGGGGATAGATTTTATCAGGGAGACAAGACCGGATTTAGTGATTACGGATATTCGCATGAATGGGATGAGCGGATTGGAAATGCTGCAGGAACTGAAAGACCAGAATATAGAAGTTTACAGCATGATTATCAGCGGCTATGCCGAATTTGAATATGCAAGGATAGCGTTGAGCATCGGGGCAGAGGACTATCTGCTGAAGCCGGTGTCCATGGATGCGTTAAAGGATGCGCTTGAGCGGATTGAAAGCAAACATATCGAAAGCCGTTTTCAGATTGTAAAGAAGCCGGAAAACTATGTGCGGGAATATTTCTTTGGCACGGAGGAGGAGCGGGAGGAAGCAGGGCAGGCGTTGAAAAATATCTTTAGGGAGGAAAAAGACAAGTTATTTTCAATTATTGTCGGTTATTTTGGAAATATAAAAAGGGAGCAGATGGATGAGACAGAATATCCCTTGCGCAGCATAAAGCATGAATTTCAGGAAATTGATTACCTGGACGCATGGGAGGAGCGTGCCAGCCTGAGGATTCTGGT
The DNA here is from genome assembly GCA_910585625.1 of uncultured Lachnospiraceae bacterium. Lineage (GTDB taxonomy): Bacteria > Bacillota > Clostridia > Lachnospirales > Lachnospiraceae > Petralouisia. The sequence goes on along the minus strand of CAJUFQ010000037.1, from coordinate 9,223 downwards.
ACTGAAAGGCAGCCGGGATCGGCTCAAGGCGTTTGCAAATTCCTTTGATGAAAGGGTCAGATATGGCTATCAGCAGAAAAAACAGGAAATTCCCTGGTGCATGGATATATGCGAAACGATAGGAGAATGGAAATCCTGCTTCGAGACGGTACAGAGGACGTTATTTGGTTATTTTACGAAAGAATATTATGGCCTGCAGCAGGCAGGAGATTTTGTTGGTAGGTCCGCCAAGAAATTTGAGTATCCAATTCATACGGAGAGAAAGATTCTTTCTGCCCTTGAAAAGGGAAACTACCGGGAAATGGAAGCTGGGATGGACGAATTCCTGGAGCAGACTGTGTCTGAGGCCTATGGGGCAGAGGAAATCCGTCATGGTGCGCTAAAGCTGATTACCAGGATGATGGATATCGCAAAAGAAATCAACCAGAAAGCATATGAGAGCCTTCAGGAAAAAGATTATCTGAGGGACGTGTTACAAGCTTATACACGGACAGAAATCCAGGAAATCCTTATGAAATCCGGAAGAGCTATCTGCGATAGGAAGAAGAAAGAAGGAATCAGCAATTATACAATCAGCCGGACGATTGAGTATATCAGGACTCATTATCAGGAAGGGATCAGCCTGGAGAAGACGGCGGAGGTATTGAGCATTACGCCTGAGTATCTGAGCATGTTGTTTAAGAGGGAAATGGGCATGAATTTTTCGGTCTTCCTCAAAGAATTCCGTATCAGCCATGCCAAACGGCTTCTGAAAGCTACCGACCTGAAAATTTATGAGGTTGCGCAGGAATGCGGCTACAGTAATTCTAATTATTTCACGAAAGTATTTAAGGAGGTAACAGGGATTTCACCAGCGGAATATCGGTAAAAATGAGGTCATGGTTTATGAAGAAGAGGAAATTTTGCAAATTATTTGTCATTTTTTTAATGCTGGGGATGATGGGATGTAGGGGAGAAGCTGGAGAGAGGCTGAAAGAGAATGGGGGAGAAAAGCAAAACAGCCGTAAAGAACTGACACTCTGGTCTTATTATGAAACGGATGCGCAGAAAAAAGGATTAGACAAGTTGATTAGAGGATTTAACGAATCTCAGGACAAATATAAGCTTACTTGGGATTATGTGCCTATGGCTGACTTCATTAGGACGTTGTCTTTTGCGCAGTCTGGAGATAATTTGCCGGATATGGTACTGGCGGATAATCCAGATATTGGAAGTCTGATTAAGGTCGGACTGCTTGCAGATATTACGAGGCATCTTGAGAAGACGGTTCCTGTGGAGGAATACTATACGGAAGTTTGGAAATTTGCAGAAGACAAGGGATGCTGTTATGGTGTTCCGTTCTGCTGTAACAATACAGCCATTATTTACAACAAGAAGCTTTTCCGTAAAAAAGATATTCAAATTCCAGAGACATGGGAGGAGTTCAGGGAAACAGCAGCAATTTTGACAGAAGAGGAGAAATGCTATGGATTTGCCATGTCTGCAACGGCAGGCGAACAGGGCGCTTTTCAGTTTATGCCTTGGATGCTTGCCGCTGGGGCAGATACAGAACATATGGCTGGCCGTAAGGGTAAAAATGCTTTCCGTTTGATGGACAATCTCCTTCAAGATAAATCTATGCCGAATGACTGCTTAAACTGGTCTCAGAATGATGTGACGACAAGTTTTATTGCCGGGGAAACTGCTATGATGGAAAATGGCCCATGGTCGCTGGCAGAGCTGGAAGCTTCGGGTATAGAATATGGGATATTTCGGTTTCCAGGGAGAGATTCTGCAGAGGTTGTTTTGGGCGGAGAGGTACTGGCAGCAGTGAACGGGATGGATGTGGAAGGAGTCATATCATTTATTAACTATTACAATAGGAAAGAAGTTATGCAGGAAATCTGCCAGATAACCGGGAATATCCCTCCAAAAGCAGAGCTGGCAAAAGAATTCGTGGAGAAGAATCCGGCTTACCAGGTCTTTGTGGAGCAGATGGAACAGGGGATCTGCCGGAATTCCATCAAGGGATGGAAAGAAATCTGCAATGCCATATCTGACAGCTTGAACAGGATATTTGGCAGTGAGGATACGGTTGACGAAATCTGGGAGGATTATGTGGAAAATCTGGGAATGAAATAGGGAATTTAGTTTAAAATTTGGAAGGAAGCATAAAATATTATCATATAAAAATGTAGCCAAATCGAATATAATTTGTTCAAATAAAACATGATTCTGGAAAAAATGGAAAAATTTTACGATTCCCTCTTGACAAAGCAGTAAAATTGTATAATAATAGACTTGCGACAGAAGGAAGTAGGTAATACTTTATTACCATGATGTAACGATGTATGAGACTTCTGTTAAGAATATTTATACCGGCTTTCGAGAGACGGTAACAATTAATGTCAATTAGGTTATATTTGTATATCCCTTCTTTATAAACATGCAAAGGCCCCTGCCCGATCCCGGCGGGGGTTTTTGCGTGGAGAATTTTAGAAACAAGTAAGCGAGGTATGGGAAAAGGAGAGAAGTTATGCCGATGTCTGTGTATGAGGCAATTTGGATATTTTTGATATATGCGTTTTTAGGTTGGGCCGTGGAGGTGGCTTTCGCTGCGTTCTGTACGGGTACGTTTGTGAACCGGGGATTCTTAAATGGGCCTATCTGTCCGGTCTATGGTTGCGGCGTCCTGGCAGTTATAGTTGTGCTGGATCCTTTGCGGGACAATGTGTTCCTGCTGTTTGCAGGCTCTTTTGTGCTTGTGTCGGCGATTGAATTTCTCACTGGGTTTTTGTTGGAAAAACTGTTTCATAACAAATGGTGGGATTATTCAGAGAGAAAGTTTAACATATGTGGATATGTCTGCCCACTGTTTTCAATATTGTGGGGAATTGGCTGTACTTTGATACTGAGAGTGTTTCATCCTGCCATTTACAAGATAATCGGTTTTCTGCCGCTATTGCCTGGGATTGCCATGTTAGTTGCTTTTTGTATTGTGTTTGGCGTGGATTTGGCAATAACCGTGGCAAGTATCCTTAAATTTAACGAGAGGCTGCGGCTTTTGGATGAGATTGCGGGCAAAATTAAGATTGTCTCTGATGAAATCGGTGAGAATATTTACGAAGGGGTTGCTGTCGCTATGGAAAAAGGAGGGGAGCTGAAAGAGAGCATGGACACTAAGGCGGCAGAGCTGAGAGAGAATATTGACGTCAGGGCAGCGGAAATTAAGGAGAATATTGACGTCAGGGCGTCAGAATTCAGAGAGAGCATTGACGTCAGGGCGTCGGAGATTAAGGAGAATATTGACGTCAGGGCAGCAGGATTTAAGGAAAGCGTAGATTTAAAAGCTGCGCAATTCAAGGACGCCAGGTCTGAGAAGAGAGCAGAGAGGGCAAGGCTCCAGCATGAGTACAACCGCTTGCTGACGGAAAATGTCACTTTTGGCATGAAACGTCTGATGCGGGCCTTTCCCCGGATGAAGTCAAGAGCTTACCAGGAGGCTTTGCTGAAATGGAAAGGCTATTGGGAAGAGAAGAGGCGCAAGTAGGCGGTGCAAGGGTAACACATTAAATAGTTTCTAATCTATAGAGCCGTTTGCTTTTCAGTCAGGGAAATTGAAATCCATGTAGCGATATGTTCTTTGAAACCTTCCTTATGGCAATTTTACTAAAATCTTGGGAAAATTTGGACGCACATTAGTTTAAAATATTACATAAATGTTAAATTATTGATATAGGAAAGCCATCCTTATCTTTGTAAAATAAAAGTATTACCTGAAATTATACAAAGAAAGGATGAGACTATGAAAAAAAGTGAGACAAAGAAATGGTTTGGACTGTTCCTCGCATTTGTGGTAACAGTTACGACCGCATTCTCTCCTGCATCATTTTCATATGCGGCGGGAGAAGGACTCAGCAAAGAGGGAGAGACGCCTCCGGTAACTGTGTCAGGAGATGTCGGGCAGTATGCGGCGGTAAGTGCAAGCGGAATATCAGCTTGGGAAGAGCCTAATGGGATTAACCTTGATTGGGAACCGGAAGCATCGAATTTGAAAGGAACAAATAGCTGGGGAAATTATGGCTGCGCCCCGGATGCAGATGGTCATTGGGTAAGGTATGATTGGTCAAAGGCAGTTAAAACATCTTCTATGCAGATTTATTGGTATGACGATAATGGCGGACTGCGTGTGCCAAAAGAATTAAAAATCCAATATTTAGACGTCGCAGATATTGCAAATGACAATGCTGTATGGAAAGATGTTGAAATGACGACAGATTACAGTTCGGCAAAAGAATTAAATCAGTACAATGTTATTAATTTCAACGAAATTACAGCTATCTCTATCCGTTTATTAATGACATTGGCTGATGCTCCCGCAGGAGGAACAGGTATCCATCGTTGGAAAGTAATGGGCGGATTTCAGCCATTAACGGAAGAGCAGATTTATGAAATGGACAAAAAGAAGCTGACACTACCGGCATGGGTAGGAGAGGATTTTAATCTTCCAGCTGTGACTGCAAGCGGAAAAGCTCTTACCTGGGAATCAAGTGACACGTCTGTTATTAAGATTGAGGGGGATATAGCTAAAGTAACGAAGGGAAAAAGTGAAAAGACTGTCAAGGTGACGGCAAAATTAAATGGGAAAGCCTTTAAAGAGTTTTTTATAACAGTTGCAAAGAGAGAGCTTCTGCAGGATGCGACGGTGGAAATACCGTTTCAAAAAAATGCCTGGTGGGATGTTGAATATCGGGTTATCGATGGGGTTTATACTAACTGGGCAAACGCTAACAATGCTATAGAAGAGGCTAAAAGAAACACAATTCAGCTTAACTTTGCCAGGAAACTGTCATTGACGAGTACGAAAGTGTATTGGCATGCTATCCCAGAAGGAGAGAGTTATTATGCCGTACTGCCGGAAGGCGTTACTCTTCAGTATCTTAAGAATGAGGTATCCCCGGATGATGCGGCAAGCTGGGAAGATATTGAACTGGAAGCTGCACCGACGTTTACGGAAGCATTGGGAGATACTTATACCTTTAAGGATACAGTTAATACAACAAAGCTTCGGATGAAGATTGCGGAAGGCTCCATCGATAATGTCAAAAAATCAGCATGTATCATGGAGTGGGAAGTATTTGGAGATGAATACGTAGACCAGACCGACATTACCGCGGCAAACGCAGTCAAGGCAAAGATTGAAGCCCTCGGGGAAGTTGCATACACCGAAGCGTTTAAGGCTAAGCTGGATGAAGCGCGTACCATGTATGACGCTTTGACAGACACACAGAAAGGGTTGTTGGAAGACGTCTATAAGACATTGACGGACGCCGAGGACGCATATGCAAATCTTGCAGCAGCGGCAGCCGTCATTACGGCAATCGGCGAAATCCTTGAAGTACCGGGCGCATCGGTAGACGGAAAATTAAATGTGACAGAGGAAAATAAAGATCGGGTTCAGGAAAAAGTGACGGCAGCACGTGCAGCTTATGACGCGTTAAATGAAGCACAGCAGAAATTAGTGACAAATTACGCAGTTTTAACGAACGCAGAAGCCATATTGAGAGACTTTGGCCGTCCTGATGAAGAGATTCTGGCAGATTTGGTAATAGAAATCAATGCAATCGGCAGCGCTGACGAGATGACAGTTGAGAACATGGAGCAGTACAAGGCAAAAATTGAAAGCGCAGAAGCACGACGTGATGCGTTGAAAGACCAGACATTAGTAACAGGTGCGACAGGCGATACCAAGGCTGCGCTTGACAAGCTTACGGCGTTGCGCACTAAGTATGACAGCTTAAAGAGCAGCTTAGAGACGGCACAGCCTGTTATTGACGCAATCAATGCCATTGGCACGCTGTCTATGACAGAGGAATGTTATGCAAGAGTGCAGAACGCGCTTACAAAATACAACGCGCTGACGGCAGACGCCAAGGCATTAGTAACAAATTATGCAACATTGACAGCAGCACAGGAGTATTTTGAAGGAAAAACGATTGTTACGGAATTGAAAGTATCTCCGACAGCTAAGACGCTGAAAATAGGAGAGAAATTCACATTGACGGCAACGCCGACTCCTTCCACGGCAGCCGTGACTTGGACTTCCAGTGATACGACAGTTGCAACGGTATCCGCAACAGGGGAGATAGAAGCTTTGAAAGCAGGATCAACAGTCATTACTGCAAAGGCAGGAGACAATGACAAGACAGCATCTTGTACCGTCAGGGTAGAAACAGCGACATCAGGCGAAGATACAGTTACGGCATTAACAATCTCTGACACCAGCAAGACCTTGAAAGTAGGAGAGAAATTCACATTGACGGCAACGCCGACTCCTTCCACGGCAGCTGTGACCTGGGATTCCAGCGATAAGTCAGTTGCAAAAGTATCCGAAAGCGGAGAAGTAGAAGCTTTGAAGGAAGGAACCGCAACCATCACTGCGAAGGCAGGAGATAAGACGGCAACTTGTGAAGTCAAGGTAGAAGCGGCGGCAGCTGGCGATGTTACGGAATTGACAATTTCTGATACCAGCAAGACCTTGAAGGTAGGGGAGAAATATACCCTGACAGCAACACCGACGCCTGCAACAGCAACCGTGACTTGGGAATCCAGCGATGAGGCTATTGCAAAAGTATCCGAGAGCGGAGAAGTTGAGGCTATGAAGGAAGGTAAAGCAACGATTACCGCAAAGGCAGGCAACAAAACAGCAGAGTGCGAGGTTACCGTAGAAGCAACCGGGTCTGAGGATCTGACCGTAACAAAGGTAACGCTGAACAAAGGGAATTTCTCACTCACAGTCGGCAAGAGCGTTACCTTGAAAGCAACTGTGGAATTCAGCGATGGAACAACGAGCAACGACGTGGAATGGAGTATGGATAAATCCGGCGTCATTACGCTGAAAAATGGTAACGTCACAGCCAAGAAGAAAGGTACCGTAAAAGTCACGGCGACATCTAAGGATGACCCAGAGAAAAAAGTAACCGTTACCGTTACGGTGAAGGAAGTAGCTATCAAGAAAATCACGCTGCCTAAAAAACTGACCATGGGCAATGGCGATTCGATTACCCTGAAACCTACCATTACGCCGTCTAATACTACTAACAAGGGTGTTTCATGGTCTGTGGATAAGAAGGGCAAGAAAGTTGTAACTCTTAAGAACGGCAAGGTTACGGCTAACAAGAAGAAAACCGGAACAGCAAAGATTACCGTGACATCTAAGAGTAACAAGAAGATTAAGGCTACCATCACAATTACCGTGAAGAAGCAGCCAAAGAGCATCAAGCTTGGCAAAATCAAAGGCTTAAAGAAGAACACTGTTATGCTTAAGAAGAATAAGACTTGCCAGATTAAGGTAACAATGACGCCAAAGAACGCAGGCAGCCTGCTGACCTATAAGACCAGCAGCAAGAAGATTGCAACTGTTGATGCTGACGGAAAAGTGAAAGCTATCAAAAAAGGAACGGCTAAGATTACAATCACGACAGGAAATAAGAAGAAAGTTGTCTTGACCGTAAAAGTGAAATAATAGCGAAAAAGAACATTTGGGAACAGGACTGCCCTGGGATTACTCCACGAAACGGCAGTCCTGTTCTTATATTTTTCTAAAAAAGACTTTGTTATGATTTGGTGAGAAAGTTTCTTCCTATAGATATGATAAAAGTAACAGCATATACAAAATATATTGACACATAATAAAAATTATTATAATATTTCTAGTAAGAAAAATTAAATTAAACATATTACGATGAGGAGGAAAAATTACCATGACTGTAACTATGACGTCTCTGCTGTCCTGCCTGACTAGCAGCGCTTTACTTACGGTTTTGGCATGGGTAATCATCAAATACGATTCATCATTGAGAGTTATGGGGAGATATATCTGCGTGCTTTTAACAGCTATTATAGTGAGGATATTGCTCCCGGTTGAATTTGGCTTCACGATAACCCTTTTCAGCAGGCACTTACTGACAGGGCTGAGAGATTTTATGTTTTCCGGGCTGAGGCTTGGGGGATGCTATTTGTCTGTTGGACAAATTCTGCTGGCTATGTGGATTGCGGGTGCGGTATGCAGCATTTTCATCCGTATAAGGGAATATGTTCATTCTATACATATTATTGAGAAATGCCCCGGCTATTTCAAGCATGATGTGGCAACTATCATACGCAGGATAAACAGTGAATGTGGAAAGGAGGGGAAATTTTGCGTCCTGCTTGTCCCAGGTATCCAGTCGCCGTCAATTTTTGGATTGGTGAAGCCTAAGATACTGATGCCTGGAGGAGATTATACGGAAGAAGAGATTTATTACATACTGAAACATGAGATGCTGCATTATTACCAGCATGATATGCTAGTGAAAATCCTCTGCGAGGTTTTCTGTGCAGTTTATTGGTGGAATCCCGCTGTTTTCGTGCTTAAGAAACTGGTTGCGAGAGTAGTGGAGATCCGGGTGGACTGCCTGCTGACCGCTGGATTCAGCGAGGAAGAGAAAATAAGGTATCTGCAATGCATTGTCAAATCCATGCGGTCAGGAATGCAGGAGAGGACGAGCCTGATGATTACATTTGCTGCACAGAGAGGGGAGGCCATGATGCAGAGGTTTGGCTGCATTTGGGAGAACCACTGGGCAGAGAAAGGGCGAAAAGGACTTTTTATCGCGGTATCTTCGTGTCTGCTGTTTATGGCATCCATGTTATTTGTCGTGGAGCCGTGGTATGAAGTGGATATTCCAGGTACATTTGAGTATCCGGATTCTGAGACGTCTTATCTGCTGGAGCAAGATGGTTATTATGAAGTTTACGTTGAAGATGAGTTTGTTGGTAAGGTGCTGGAAATAGCAGAGCCGCTTACCGGGCTTAAGATTTATGAGGAGGATTTGAAAAATGAAGAATAAAGGGAAGAAAATAGTTATCGCAATGATGCTCATGATTTTGCCGTGTGCAGGCATAATATCCACGCCGCCGCAAGAGGCATATGCAATGGCTGTAGACGAGGGCGGCATCATGCCTATGGCAGATGGATATGTATGGAAATACAAAATACAAAATGGAATCTTGTACAAGCGTCTGTTTAATGCTTCGAAAAAGCAGTGGGTTGGAGATTGGATCAGATGTAAGTAAGTTGAATGTGGGGCCGGATTATTCCGGCCCCACGGCTTTTTTATAGGAAAGACCTTGTCACGCGAAAGCGTGAAGATGTCTTTCCTATAAAAAGGTATGGAGCAGAAAAATCAGTACCTTAAATATC
>CAJUFQ010000036.1 GCA_910585625.1 uncultured Lachnospiraceae bacterium | reverse complement strand
ATACATTATATCAGAAATTACATGGAATAGTTTGAATTAATCAGCGTTTCCCTAGTTCCAGTGTCTTGTCCATCACGGAATATCGTTACATAAATCAGCGACTGCTCCCGGAGCCGGTTAATCAACGAGATTACTTCCAACGTCTCGCTTACCGTGAATTCTTCTTCAACCGTACAAATATAAGAATTATTTTCATCTTCATATAAGTCAATATCTTTCAGCTCATAATCCTGCGACTGGCTGACATACAATTCCGAAATATTCTTGCGTCCCCATTCCTGGGTATCGTCGCATATACGCAGTAAAAATGAAAAAGACGTCATGTAAAGCTGATAGATATCATTACAAGTGTGGGAAGCAATCGCCCGTAAAATTTCCCTCCTTATATAAAACTGACGCTGGTCTTCCGGGTCAAACGCATAATCTTCATTTATGCTGTAATCAGATTCCAAAAAGTATGTAAGTAATTTATATATAATCAAGGTGCTTAATATCCCATGGCTATTATTTTCCAAAGACTTTTGGAATTTAAAATAATATTTCGGCTGCAGCCTTGCTGCATAAAGCTGCACCTCTTTTCCCTCTTCATTTTCTTCTGTCTTTACTTTCTTGTATTTAACCATTTTTGAACTCATAAGGCGAACAATAAAATCGTTCATATAGTTTTGGACACCATGAAAAGACAAATCCATGGAAATATCAGGATTTGCAATAAACGTGGAAACCATAGAACGGGTTGTATCTATAATGCTTTTTGCTTTCTGCAAAGGATAACCCAAATCATGTGTGAGGGCTATCATCGTCCACATACTTAATTTCTCTACGCGGGAAAGTCTTACCTCATAGTCTTTCTCGTTCAGACAGAGTTTATCCAGATACTCACCTTTATTTTTTACCAATAGCATTGTCCCTGACAGCCAGGTCCGGAACACATGTACAACATGATCCCTATAATAACGGTTTGAACCATACAACAGACGTTCAAATTCTGCATATTTGTCATAGTATTCTTTCAGTTCATTAATCCCATATGCCTTGGGAACCTTCTTCTTCCCCAATATCTCCGCTTCTTTGAACGGCTCGCGCCTATCGCAATACCGCAGGCATTTTATGGCCTTTTCTATCAACTCTTTCCATAGCGGATCGATTGTATCTTGCCGAAATCTGAAAATATAATAATCATCGCTGTCCTCTGTAATTTTATCACATAGACCTTTCAGTATCCTGATAATATCTTGATCCAGCGGATGCTCGCAATTTGCATCCTTAAACACATCCGTTGCATTCTTATCAATGCATTTCTTGAGCATCTGCCGATCCTTATTTTTTGTCATATGTACCTTTTTCCTCCTTACTAATCAAATACTGCCCCACACAAGTCTCACATTCCCCTGAACAGGAAAATTCCTGTTCCAAGTCCCTTACAAGTTGCAGATACGGAGAATTATGATAAATATCTGCTAAAGAATGCTCATAAATGCTCTCTGGCTGCATTCCTTTTAAACAATATGCCATACGCTCATTCTTAAACACTTCACAAGGAAATACCTTACCATCATATTTGATATTCAGCTTTCCCCTGGCTGCTTCACATTTATGGCACTCTGAATGAAATGAAAGCGGCACCCCTATACGGATATCTACTTCCGCCTGCTCCTTCATCTCTTCCAAAACCACCTGAACCCGCTTATATTCTTCATCAGACAGGGCAATCTTCGATTCATGTATCTGCGCCCGTCCATGTAACACCAATCTCAAAAAACTCACCTTTGAGACATTTAACTCCTTACATAAAACAACCATCTCTCTTATTTCGCTAATATTGAGCCTCATCGGAACAAAATGCGCTTCTGTTATAATGCCCATTTCGTGGGTATTGCAAACAGACTGTTTCATGATTTCAAAACAGCCTGTCGTACCCATTATAGAATCATATGTCCGTGCAGTTGCGGCTTCCAGGTTAAAAATAAGCTTTGTTACATCCTTTGAAATTGACCCTAAGATATCTTTTTCAATAAATGCCCGCCGCCCCTCGGTATTATAGACAATGCCACTGGTATAGATATAACATTGTAATCCAAGAGAAGCGACAAACCTTACCATATCCGTAATCCTGTCATGTAGAAAAGGTTCCCCACCCGATAAACAGATAGTCTTTGCCCCTAGCTCTGCCGCATCACGAACAACTGAGGTGAACAAATCATATTCCAAAACCTCACTGCAGCATTCATCGGACAATGACGAGCAATGAAGACAATGATTCGGGCATTTCCTGATAATTTCTATTGATATTTCCTTAAGCATTATGGCCTCCCCAGATTTAAGCTAACATTGTTTGAAATCTCTTACTAATGTTCCACTTTTACCCATAAAACTTACATTTGTTTCATTAATGATACAAAAATCCTATACACAATACAATCGGCATTTTAAACAAATTACAGCTATTTCACCTCTGCTTCAATGATAGCTCCATTGCCCCTGAAAAATAAAACATAAACACTTCACTCAATATACCCCAGAAAGATATTCCCTGCCCCGCTGAATAAGGTATCGCTGTCTTGCAGCCCCAGCTTTTTCGCCATATTTTCTGAGGGATAATACAAGATGGTGTTATGCTCATCATACCCCACTATCAGCACAGCCTCATTACCGAGCATGGCAAGCACCGGGTTCCCAAGATTCACATAGTACAACACCTGGCTGACGCTGCAGCCTGAGAGATCCACCACACCCTTATCCATCAGGGCTTCCGTCAAAATCTGCCGGGGCGTCTCGCCCTTGGCAATCAGATCCTCCACATCGATGCTGCTTTCTTCCTCCCTCAGAAGATACGACAGGCAGCGAACTACAGAATTGTCGCTAAGTCCAGTCATCTCCAGCGTCCCAGGCCCTATCATGGGCTGGCTCATGTTCCTTCCCCTGCGCCAGATATATTTCTGCTGGGAGTCAATGACTACGCCTGCATTCCCATCTGCACAGAGAATCGCTTCTGTCACAGACGGTGTGGAGAGTAAAATCTTGCCCCTGCCGTAAACATAATAATTCTCCCTGTCCTTGCTGCCCTCCAACTCTACGGTACGTTGCTCCTCAACAACGACCTCTTTCGGCACTTTCACTTGTAGGTTCTTGGACTCTTCCGTTTCCTCCTCCGCAAGCACCAGCTGCACCTGCGTCTGCTTTTTCTCTGTCACAATCGTTTCTACTGAAATCAAGCGTGAGGATTCCAGCTGCTGGTTCTTAATGGTATCCTGATCCACCGACATGAACCCGGATTCCGTGCGCATCTCCCTATCTAGGAAAATAGTATCCTGCTCCACATAGGCGTTGGATATATAATAACCATCTTTCTGATACTCCTTTACCACCTGGGAATTTTTGTCCAAGATTGTCACCTTATACATGAGAAACCTCGTATTCCCCGCACTGTCCTCCGATACCTCCTGAGCTTTTGCCAGGCCATATATAAAATCGCTCTCCACAAAACCAATAGGCTTCAGATACTCTCCCCCGTCAGATTCTATGGTACGGGTCTTCTCCCCCTCCAAATCCATAATCTTGATGGACTCTGCATGGCTGCCGTCTTCAGAATCCTGCCATGCAAGATAACGGCTGTCCTCAGACACCACATAGCTCCCAGGCTTCATGTTACGGATGACAGGCTCTGCCTGCCGGTTTGTTAAATCAATACGGTACAACTGCCCCTCAGCCAGAATATAAAATTTATTGTCACCGCTGATATAGAACAGCTCCCCCCAATCTACTTTCAGCACCTCATAAGAACAGTCAGCCGGCAGGAACAATACTTCCTCCACCGTATTCCCCACGCTGTCATAATGAAAAACGCTGACACCCGTCTTGCCCTCGTGGCCTCCCCGGTTCATGTAACCATACACCACAAAATCCATGCTGCCGCCTTCATCCAGCCGCATAATCCTTATATTGTGCTGCCCGTTATTTTCCCTGTCAGAAATTCCTTCTGCACTGCGGAAGCTGAAAATCCGGAACATTTCATGGCTGTCGCTGTTGTAGCTCCACAGCTCGCCCTCCTGGACAAAAGCGAGAATCGACCCTTTTTCATTTGCCATGTATTCCACCTCTTCCGGTCGGATTCCCAAAAGCAGCTTATTTTTATTTACCGTATGGTTCTCGCCGCGGAACACCTCATTCATGTCTCTTTCATAATTCAAAAGCGACATACGGTTGATTGTGCTGTTATAGCGCACTCGGTAATATTCCTCCACGCTGTAATACTCCACTCCCCCGCCGTCCCCGGCCGCCGTCACAATATAATTCAAAGTAACTACATTATAAGAGCTTCCAAGCTCCTTAATGGAAGGAATCGGCTTTTCCAGACGCTCCCCTGCAAATTCCGCCCAGCTCACTTGCGCTAAGCTGGAGTTAATGGTCACTTTCTGCAAAGTCGTATTGTCCCCCTGGCTGTTCGGCTCCAGGTAGAGCGCAAGGTTTCCTGCCTGCGCTTTGTCAAAAGACTGTTCATGGAAGCTCGTCACAAAATCTAAGGTCTCGTCTACATAGTAATTTTCTTCCCGGATAATTCTGGTATAAAAGTATATGGGGGCGCCGTCGCTTTCAACTGTAATTTCCAGCATATACTCCTCGCCCACTTCCAATATGTTCTCAAACTGCAGCTCTACCTCAATCTCGCCATTTTCCTGCGAAAAGCTGCCGATTTCCCCGTCCTCGATCAGGCGCTGCTTATCCATGGAACGCACTTCAAAGGATATACTCTCAATCTGATTCTGATAAGGCTTCACTACTAACGGGAGAGATAAATCCTCTCGCAGCGGCGTAATCGTATCGCGCATGGCGGTAGCATCCATCTGCAGCCGATAGCCATAGAGTTGGTTCATTTTTATATTATTACGTTCCAGATAGAGGACAGGAAGCGTCACAGACGCCATTTCCGAAGTCAGGTCTGTCTCGCCCTGCCTGTCTCTTTCTCCCATTGCCGCCACCGTCAAACAAAAAACAAAAAACAAAACCACAATCTTTATTATGCTTTTACGCATCCTGCCTGTCATCCTTTCCTCTGTCTTGTAACACCGCCAGCGTAGGTTCCACATTTAAAAATTCCATAACTTTGCGGTAATCTCCGCTGCCTTTTGCCCCACCCTTTTTCACAGCCCGGATTAAGATATTTTTCGGCGTGTGTTCCATATCGATAAATTCCAAAATCTGCACCTGATAGCCTTTGCTTTCTAAAATCTGCGCCCGGAGCGCATCTGTGAAAAGCGCAGCCATCCGCTCTTTTATCAACCCATAAGAAAAAACCGGGGACAGCAAATCATTTTTTATCTGCCCATTCATTTCATGCTGGCAGCAAGGTACCGATAAGATTACTTTCGCTCCCCAGCGGATTGCCTTGTCTAGCGCGTAATCTGTCGCCGTATCGCAGGCATGTAACGTCACCACCATGTCCACTTCTTTTACGCCTTGGTAATCCGCAATGTCTCCCACATAAAAATCTAGCCTGTCATAACCGTATTTAACTGCCAGATCCTGACAATGGGCAATCACATCCTCTTTGAGATCCAGCCCTATGATATGCACCTGGCAGCCTCTTAATTCCTTAAAATAATGATACATGGCAAAGGTAAGGTATGATTTCCCACAGCCAAAATCAAGAATTGTCACCTCTCGTCCTGTGGGAAGCTGTGGCAATATATCTTCTATGAATTCCAGGAATCTGTTAATTTGGCGGAATTTGTCATATTTTGCATTGACAATCTTACCTTCCTTTGTTTGTACGCCTAAATCCATCAGAAACCCTACTTTACGTTCTGGATCAAGAATATATTTTTTCTTTCTATTATGGGATAAATCCTGCTTTTTTACACAGCAGGAAGCTTTTTTCTCCTTAATCCCAACTTTACCCTTCTTGCTTATAAGCACTGTGGCTTGTCCCGCTTCTGAAAAAATCTCCAGCTGCCGGTAACTTTCCATCCATCCAAGAATTTCTTCCACAGCTTCCTGTTTCGGAAAGTTTTGGTGGAATACTTTCTTATCCTGGCTGATGCTTGCCTGAAACATAAGCCCTCCCCCAAGCAGCACCGGGCGGAGGCTGATTTTCGCAGCCTCCGTCTTGCTTCTGGGATTACTGATTGTAAGACGTGCCAATCTTTCGTTCAGATATTTATATAAGAGTTCCCTCAATTCTTCCATTGTAAACCTTTCAATCCCATTCTTATCTGTTACCACCAACGGCGGCATCTTTTATGCCTGCACCGACGCTGGTACATTTCATTGAACAACAGTACCTCTATGAGGTTCTGAAGGCCATTGTTCCCTGGCCCTCCCGGCGGCCTTCCCGGGCCTCCCGGACCCCAACCTGGCCCTCCTGGCGGTCTTCCCGGGCCCCAGCCCGGCCCCCCTGGGCCTCCTGGGCCCCAGCCCGGCCCCCCTGGGCCCCGCTGTGATATAAGATTCCCTGCCAAGGGCAGCTCTTCATAAGGAACTTCTTCCGCTTCCATCTGTATGCCGTCCATCCCAGCCATGTCCGGCTCCTCATAAGCGCCCTCCTCATACTGTTCCCGCTCGTACTGCCCCATATCACATTGCTTAATCTCAAATTTCTCAATATCCGGCTGATTACCCGCTGAAACGTCATAAATCCGCTTTACAATCCGGTTTACCATAACCCTGTCTGGATATTCGTCAAACATCAGGCTTCCTTCGTACTCCATCTTATCACATTCATCCTCGACCATTTCCTGGATGGCGCGGACTTCTTTGGGATACATCCCCTTTAATTTATCCAAATCCCGGGCATATTCTAACTCCTCCATATATATGGTCTGCATAGGGTATGCCATGTAAAAAGGTATTTTAGACATATTCTGCTGGGGGGTTCTGTAAAAGACATCTTGTTTATATTCCACAGCGATTCTCCCATTTTTTCTATCCCTATACTATATGCCCGATTTTTTGTTATGCTACTTCAATCCCCCGCAGCAAGCTGCGGGGGATCTGAAAACAACATAAGGTATGGGCTGTCATCAATACTGGAATACGGCGACTCCATAAGGCGGCAGAGGATATTCAAAGGAAAACGGCTGGTTGTCGCACTCCTTCTTTACCGGCTTATATGTCAGCGGACGCTCCACGCCCTCCCCGCCGTATTTCTTATCATCGCTGTTTAATATAAGCTTATACTGCTTCTTTACCGGTACGCCAACGCGGTAATCATCCCACGCCATCGGCGTGAAATTGCAGATAAAGAGCAGATTCTTCTTCCCATTTGCGCTCTTGCGCATGAAACTGAATACACTGCGGAAATTGTCATCGGCATTAATCCACTCAAAATTGTTCCAATCTGTATCCGCTTCATACATTGCCGGATATTTCCGATAGATATGCAGCAAATCCTTAAAATACATCTGCAGCTGCCGATGCTCGGGTTCATCCAGCAGGAACCAATCCAGCTCCCGCTCCTCGCTCCACTCGCGGAGCTGCCCAAATTCCTGGCCCATAAACAGCAATTTCTTGCCCGGATGCCCCATCATGAAACCGTAACCCGCTTTGAGGTTGGCAAACTTGTCCTTGCCTTCCCCAGGCATTTTATTAATCATGGAACATTTCAGGTGAACCACCTCATCGTGGGACAGCACTAAAATGTAATGCTCGCTGCTGTTATAGCTCATGGCAAACGTCATGCGGTTATGGTTGTCTTTGCGGAAATAAGGATCCAGCTTCATGTAATCCAGGAAATCATGCATCCAACCCATGTTCCACTTAAAGCTGAAATTCAGCCCTTCATCCTCCACGCTCCCGGTAACCCTCGGCCAAGCCGTAGACTCTTCGGCAATCATGACTGCCCCCGGATTCCTGCCCAGAATCAGCGTATTGATATGTTTAAAGAATTCAATCGCTTCCAGATTCTTATTGCCGCCAAATTCATTGGGAACCCACTGCCCATCCTGCTTGCCATAATCCAGGTAAAGCATGGAAGCTACGGCGTCCACGCGCAGGCCGTCAATATGGTAATGCTCAATCCACATCAGCGCGCTGCCAATGAGGAAATTTTTCACTTCCGTCTTACCATAATCAAATATCTTCGTCCCCCAGTCCGGATGTTCACCCTTCCTGGGATCTGCATACTCATAGAGGCAGCTTCCGTCAAATTCTGCCAGGCCATGAGCATCCCTTGGGAAATGCGCCGGAACCCAATCCAGAATGACGCCGATATTATTCTTATGCATATAATTTACAAAGTACGCAAAGTCCTCTGGTGTTCCATACCTTGAGGTAGGCGCATAATACCCGGTCACCTGATATCCCCAGGAACCGTCAAAGGGATACTCCGAAATCCCCATCATCTCCACGTGGGTATAGCCCATCTCTTTGACATATGCCGCCAGCTTGTGCGCCAGCTCACGATACGTGTAAAACCCTTCGTCTTCCCGTCCGGGATGGCGCATCCAGGAACCGGGATGCACTTCATAAATCGCCATCGGCTGGGCATGGACATCTTTACAAGCCATGCGCTTTTCCATCCACTTCTCGTCTGACCACTCAATCTTATTGATATCCGTCACTCTTGAGGCCGTGCCGGGACGGAGTTCGGCATAATTTGCATAGGGATCCGCTTTATATAGCTTCCTGCCGTCCGGCGTTTCAATATAAAACTTATAAAGATCCCCCTCTGCCGCCCCTGGGACAAATAACTCATAAACTCCCATTGGCTCTAGCCGTTTCATCTCGTTTGCGTCTTCTTTCCACTCATTAAACGTCCCGATTACAGATACCTTCTCCGCATTCGGCGCCCAAACTGCAAAATAAACGCCTTTTTTCCCTCTTCGTTTTTCTGGATGCGCGCCCAGCTTTTTGTAAACGTCATAGTGCGTTCCCTGTCCCAAATAGTACATATCCAATTCTGAAAAATGTTCCATACCTTTCACTCCTACTCCTGTTTCCTTAATCTTCAAAATCCTTTTCCCTCAGGTATAAATACCCATCCTGGTTAAATTTCTTCCTGCCAAAAATTTTTTTCAAACCACCCCGCTCCGCTCTGGCGATTGCCTCATCTACGATTTCCTTAACCTCCGTTAAGGTTGTTGCCTCATCTAACTTCTGAATATTGCTGATCCGGTTATAAAGCGCAAGGATTGCCATATCGTCAATCTCACACTGCTGTTCATCTGCATATGCTTTTGCAAATTCCACCAGTTCATCGCTGGTAAAAATCGGTATCTTTATCCGCTCCGTGAATTTCTTGGCAAAATTCGCATCCAGGCCCAATAACTTCTTTATGCCGCTGCTGGTATCTTCCATAATGACCAGCAGGCCGCCTGTATCTTGCTCCATCAGCAGGGAAAGCTTCGTAGCCGTCTGCTGCGTAATCTTCCCCGCTTTTTCAACAATCAGATAGCCTCCTGCCACCTTCTTCAAAAGCTGGCTTAACTCCTTCTGGTTCAAAGCCTCTCCGGTAATCTTGCCCACTTTCCCGCCGGGATGTTGGCCGCTCTTTTGGATTACCTTAATGAAATCCGTTGCCAGCACCGTTTTACCGCTCCCCCTGCCGCCGGTAATCAGAATATTTCCGCTTGCAGAGGTATTATCATTTCCCTTTCGGTGCAGAGCCCCTTCCAGAACCTGGCACAACTGCTGCTCCATACCGCTGATTGGCACAAAATAAGAAAATATCTTCTTCTGCTCGGGGCTTAATTTACTGATATGCCCTTGTTCTTCTATCTCTATCTTCGGAACATTGACCTTTTCCTCCCTGGACGCCTTCGCTGCTTCAAATACTGACTGCAGGTACTGCCCGGCATCTTCTTTCGCCGGGGAAGACTTCTCGTCTTCTGCCTGAGGCACTCCTTCCCCTGCGTCCAACCCTTTTTCTGTATTTTCCCGCGAAATGCCTTCTGCGGTCTCAGCTGTTTTTAATATAGCTTCTGCTTCCACAGACGCTTTTAACGCGTCTTTTTCCGCCTTCCCTGCCTCCTCTCTTGTTTCCTCAATCTGAGGGCTGGTTTTTAACGGTTTTTCCTTTTCATCCTTCTGCTTCCATGCATTTTCTTTCAACGCATTCTGCTGACGGATTTTTGCTAAGTATTCCTCTGGTATCGGCTCTCCAAGGATTTTGGCCGCTTCTTCCCAGGTTGATGCAGAATCCGGAAACTCCTGTGCATCTTCCGGCATTGGCAATTCTCCCGTAAACTGAACGCCTTCCGGCATCGACTGTTCTCCCGTAAGCTGAACGCTTCCCGGCATCGGCTGTTCTCCCGTAATCTGAACGCCTTCCGGCATCGGCTGTTCTCCCGCAAGCTGAACGCCTTCCGGCATCGGCTGTTCTCCCGCAAGCTGAACGCCTTCCGGCATTGGCTGTTCTCCCGCAAGCTGAACGCTTCCCGGCATTGACTGTTCTCCCGTAAGCTGAACGCTTCCCGGCATTGGCTGTTCTCCGACAAATTGCCCCTCCTGCGGTATCGGCAATTCCTCTGTAAGCTGCCTGCCTTCCGGCATCTGTGCCTCTCCCTGTGCCCATATTCCTTTGGGTATCTGGATGTCTTCCGGCATCTGCATTTCCTGCGGAATCCGTACACCCTCCGGCATCCGCATATCTTCCGGCATTGGTATCTCCCCGGTAAACTGTGCCTCTTCCGGCATCGAAATACCTTCCGGCGCTGGTATTTCCCCCATAAACCGCTCTTCTCCAGGCATGGCCGCCCCTTCCGGCATCGGTATTTCCCCGGCAAACTGTGGTTCCCCGGGTACTGCCGTCTCTTCCGGCATCTGCATTTGCGCTGCAGACTGCTCTTCCGGGGCAACAGTCTGCATATACTGCTCTTCCAGTAATTCTTTGGGGCTGATTCCAGCCTCCAGCATGGGGATAATATCATGCAGCCGCTCCAGCAAATCCCATGCCTCTTCCATGGCACGCGCCTTTGCGGATTCCAACCGCTTTTGCTGTGCGGCTGCCATCGCGGCTTCTGCTGCCATCCTGGTCTTTTCCCAGTCCGCCAGCACTTCCTCTATGCCCATCTGCCCACTGACCTGGGATTCCCGCACACCGCCCCCTTGAAAGGAAATGCTATACTGTCCGTCCCATTCTTCGGCAAGCATCTCTGCAAAATCATTTTTTAAGTTATCGTCAATTTCCTCATCTGTCTCAATATGGCCATACCGCCCTTCTTCTGCTGTGCGTCCTGCTTCCTCCTGAGGAACTTGCAGATAAGGGATGTCCTCAACCATCTTTTTGAGGTTATCCATGGTGTCATTTACCGTTTCCTTCGAGTTGGCATCCAAAATCTGCTGCATGCTCTTTGCGATTTCAGCCTGAAGGTTCTGGGTATTGAAACGTCCGGTATTGGCCATGATATTGGGAATTTGGATTGTCTCGTTTACTAACTCCCCAGACTCAAGCGCATCATTTGGATGCACTTCCACTACCCCTTCTTTGCGCTGCATGAATTCCCGGTACTTCTCTTCCTGTGTAAGGGTCAGGGGCTGATAAAGCATTTTAAGTTCCAATGCCTTTTCTACATATTTCCCATCCCCAATCCAAAGCACAAGTTCATCGCATACCTCTACACAACGTTCACTGTTCCCATTCCGATGATATAGATAGGCAAGCTCAAACGCCCATTCTTCCCGGTATTCGCGATCCTTGAATTCTTCCAGGATGCCAATCAGCTCTTCCAAACTGGCGCCGCCCATCTTTTCAATTTCATAGCGCAGGATATATTTCTGGTTATCATAAGGAGCAATTTCCAGGAAATCTTCATAATAATCCTTCGCCTCGTCCAGGTTGCCCATTTTCAGGGAAACCAACGTCAAACGGTACAGTATGTTCCTGCCCACCGCCGCCCGGTCATAAGCCATCAGAAGAATTTCATGACTGTCTTCATAGCGTTTACACCTGTCGTATATCTCTCCAACCATGCACAACGTGGCCGAGCTTTTGACTTTCCTCCAATTAATGGAATCCGCTATCTCTGCCGCAGTTTTATAATTTTTTTCTTCTACAAGGTTTTTCAACTGTTCCAGTTTTAACTTGTATTCGTACTTATCCAACTATTTCACCTCAGAATTATGTTAAAGGGGATGGCGCCCCTATTTTTGTCCATACTTAGACATAGCATAACATATTACCCCCATATATGTCAAAATACTCAGCTGGAAATTATTTCTTTTTCTTCTGTTTCTGCACATTTGATAATTTGCCAAGAACACCGCTTTTCCGTTTCTTGCCTGACTCCTTCTTAGGATTCTCATCCTCCTGGTAATTAATCAATGCGTGGCTCTCCACATCCAATTTTTCTACGGGTACATACTCCTTACTGTCAAGCGGAAGCTGTTTCTTCTCTAATATATAATTTACCATCCTGCGGATGACGTAGATGATTACCGCAAATGCGGGAACACCGATAATCATGCCCAGGATACCGAAAATCCCGCCTCCCACAAGGATGGCAAATACCACCCAAAAAGAGGATAGCCCTGTAGATTCGCCTAAGATAGCCGGCCCGAGGATATTTCCGTCAAACTGCTGCAGGATTAAGATGAAGATTATAAAATAAACACCTTGGATCGGGCTGGCCAGCATGATAAGGATCGTGCTGGGTACCGCCCCCAGATAAGGGCCAAAAAACGGGATGACATTGGTGACGCCGACAATCACGCTGACTAGCAGTGCATACGGCATTTTCATAAAATACAGGCAGATAAAACATAGAACGCCGATTATCATAGAATCCAAAATTTTACCTGATATAAAGCCGCCAAAAATCTCGTTGCTTTTGTGTACCGTATGAATAACCGCATTTGCCGACTTGCCCGGCAGCAATGCATACATCAGTTTCTTGCTCTGGCCGATGAATTCCTCCTTGCTCATCAGCACATAGATGGAAATGATGATTCCGACAAGCACATTAAAAACAACCCTCACCGCATTGATTACCCCAGTGGTGACGCCCGCTACGATATTCTTCGTCTGGGGCAGGAAATCCGTCTTTGCCCAGTTCTCGAAAAATTCTGTCGCCTTAGTCAGCCCTACCTCCAAGTAACTGGAAATCTCGCTGTCACTGCTGACATATTCATTCAGCCAATCCATAAAGCTGTTCACCTGTTTGGGCATCGTGCCAATCATCCCATTAATGCTCTTATAAAGCTCTGGTATTACCATCAGCAGCAGCACGCCGATAATTAATAGGAAAAAAATGAGCGCCCCAATCACGCTTGCTGCCCTGACCATCTTCTTTGCTTTCAGAGGGTCTTTCATCTTCTGCTGCGCCAGCGGCAAAAGATGGCGTTCCTCAAAATTCACGACTGGCGTCATCAGATAAGCAATCACTAATCCAATCGTAATCGGCTGCAGGATGCCGGTTATCGTACCCAAAATCTTGGTAAATCCATGATAACGGTCAACCAGGAAAAAAAACGCCAGCGAACCAATAATTACTAAAAATGCAGTAAGCCCTATCGCTAAATAGGGCCTGATATTCCAATCGGTCTTCTCTTTTATATTTTTCTGTTCTTCCACTCTAAATACTTCCTCTCGTTAGAAAGTCAGGGTATTGCTTGCACAATACCCTACGACTTCAGCTTATGAATTCTCTCTTTTACTCTGCCTTGTAATAATTTATCAGACATCCTTTTAATATGATTGTCCTCTCATCTTCCGTAAGCTCACCCAACCCCAGGGCAAACTCTTTCAGGGAACCGTCCTTTACCACATAGGCCGTAACTTGTGCCTTACGCTCTTCTACCGCCTTGCGGACATCCGGTATGAATAGATAGTCCCCATTCTCAAACGGAAGTTCTCCTGCCGGGATTAAGAACGGCAGCATGCCCCAGTTAATCAGGTTTGAACGGTAACGCTTGGTGGCATACTCATTAGCAATGTTGGCCCAGCCGCCCAGCACCTTCTGGCAGGAAGCCGCCTGCTCCCTTGCCGATCCGTCTCCCGGCTTCACAGCAAAAATGGTGCTGCCAAAACCGATGGCTCCCGGTTTTCCTCCTGAAAAGTCTTTATCCGGGAAAGACTGGCCAATGGCTTCCATGACAGGCTTCAGCTCTGACACAACATCCAATGGGCATTTGCCATCCTCAACCGCCTTCTGCGCCTTCTGAATCTCCTTAGCCCGTCCCACATAGGCCGGGTCTTTCCGAGACAGCGTGAATTCCGCAAGCCCCAAGGGGTTGGAGCGGTAGGAGGAAGTCTCGCCTGACGGAATCAGCTCATCCGTAGTCGTTACGGGGTCATGAATCTCTGAGACAACTTTCAGAACCATGTCCTCCGGCAGGGGACTCATGGCCGGCCAGTCCTTAATATTGGGGCCAAACTTAATCTCCTGCGCGGGATCTGCCACTCCCTTGCTGTCAAACACGCGGTTGGCATAAATCTTGCT
Source organism: uncultured Lachnospiraceae bacterium (assembly GCA_910585625.1). Classification (GTDB taxonomy): domain Bacteria; phylum Bacillota; class Clostridia; order Lachnospirales; family Lachnospiraceae; genus Petralouisia. The sequence goes on along the minus strand of CAJUFQ010000036.1, from coordinate 18,611 downwards.
GTCAAAATAGTATTTCGGATTCGTATAGTAGACATCCATGTCCGTGGCCGGAGTCAGGTAACCCTTGTTAGCTGCCGTCGCCGCAATCGAACGAGCGTCCATCAGCGCGACAGATGCAATCTGCCCGCTCTGGAGCTTGCTTCCTTCACGGTTCGGGAAGTTCCTCGTGGAGTGGCGGATGGAAAAGCCGTTATTGCTCGGCGTGTCGCCCGCGCCGAAACAGGGGCCACAGAATGCCGTCTTTAAGACTGCCCCGGTCTCCATCAAGGTCTCGGCCGCACCGCTTCTTAAAAGCTCCATATAAATCGGCATGCTTGCCGGATAAATGCTCAGCGTGAACTCATCGGAACCAATGCTTGCGCCTTCCATGATATCTGCCGCAGCACATATATTTTCAAATCCGCCTCCGGCACATCCCGCAATGATTCCCTGATCCACATAGAGCCTGCCGTCCCTTACTTTATCTTTCAGCGTAAAGTCCACGGCCCCGTCCAGGCTGACCAAAGCTTTCTTCTCACAGTCATCCAGAATGTCCATCAGGTTCGCGTTAAGCTCCTCAATCGTATAGGTATTGCTCGGATGGAACGGCATGGCAATCATCGGCTTCACTTTAGCCAAATCCACTTCTATCATGCCGTCATAGTATGCTACCTGTCCCGGGTTCAGTTCCTTGTAGTCCTCTTTCCGTTTATGGATTTCATAGAATTCGCGGATAGTATCGTCTGTCCGCCAGATGGAGGACAGGCATGTCGTCTCCGTCGTCATAACGTCAATGCCGATACGGAAATCCGCACTCAGGTTAGATACGCCCGGCCCTACGAATTCCATTACTTTATTATTCACATAACCATTAGCAAACACTGCGCCGATAATGGCAAGCGCAACGTCTTGCGGGCCTACGCCGTCTGCCGGCTTCCCAGTCAGGTAAACGCCCACCACCTTGGGCATATTGATGTCATATGTCTTGTTCAGCAGCTGCTTTACCAGTTCCGGCCCGCCCTCGCCCATTGCCATGGTGCCTAATGCGCCATAACGGGTATGGGAATCGGAACCCAAAATCATCCTGCCGCCGCCTGCTAACATTTCCCTGGCAAACTGGTGGATGACCGCCTGATGCGGCGGAACGTAAACGCCGCCATATTTCTTGGCGCAAGTAAGGCCAAACATATGGTCATCCTCGTTGATGGTGCCGCCTACTGCACAAAGGGAGTTGTGGCAGTTGGTCAGCACATAGGGAACCGGGAATTTCTCCAGTCCAGAAGCCCTTGCCGTCTGGATAATCCCTACAAAAGTGATGTCATGAGACGTAAGCTTGTCAAATTTGATTTTCAGCTTTTCCATATTCCCGGAAGTATTGTGTTCGGCAAGGATATTGTAAGCTATCGTGCATTTCGCCGCTTCCTCCTTCGCCACCGCCGCCCCGGTCTCTGCCTGGATTGCTGCCTGTGCCTGTCCGTCGTCGGGCACCAATGTCTGTCCATTTACGAGATATGCACCGCCGTCGTGTAATTTTATCATATATTTGCCTCCTATATTCGCTTATTCAAAAAAACATTTGTACCCTTCATTATAATGTGCCTGTCTCGGAAATACAAGGGCAAATTTAACGCTCCCGTTGAAACCCAATCATCACTTTAAATAAGTCTCCGTCCAGGTAAATCTGGAACGTGCCGCCCATCAGCGTAGTAAGGTTCTGAGCTATGGAAAGGCCAAGCCCGCTGCCTTCCGTGCTTCGGGAAATATCCCCACGGATAAAACGCTCCGTCAGCTCATCCGCCGCAATGTTCAGTGGGTTCTTGGAAATATTTTTAATGGAAAACAATACCTGATCCTCATTTGTCTGGAGATCCACATACACCCGGGTCTGCTCCATGGCATATTTCGCCACATTCTGGTAGAGGTTCTCCAGCACGCGCCAGATTCTCCTGCCATCCGCAAGGATGACCACGGACTCTGCCGGAAGATGGGAGACTACTGTCAGCCCGCGCTCCTCAAACCGTTCCGCAAATTCCCCTTCCGTCTGATGTACCAGCTCCACCAGGTTAATCCTTATCATCTCCAGATTGATGTTGCCGGAACTAATCCTTGAGGCTTCGACCAAGTCCTCTGCAAGCTGCTTTAATCTCTGGGATTTGCTGTCAAGCACCTTGATATAATTCTGTGCCCGTTCATTTTGCAAATCCTCTCTCTTCAGCAAATCCACATAGTTGATGATGGAAGTCAGCGGCGTCTTTATGTCATGAGATACATTCGTAATCAAATCCGCCTGCAGACGCTCATTTTTCATGCTCTCGTCTACTGCACGGTGCAGCCCTTCCCCAATGGCATTAACCGCCTGGGCAAGCTTCTTATTATCGCCTTTCAGCTCCCCTTCTTCAACCTTATATTCTAAATCACCGCTGGCAATTTTGCTGATTCCTTCCATTACTTTACTGCGCTGGACGCCCTCGCGGATAATCAGAACTGCCTCCACGCCGCACAACAAGGCGAAACATGCCGTGCCTGCCGTAAAGACGCTTCGATCATAAGCCATGCTGATTGTAGGAAGGATTAGCAGGCACGCCAAAAGATGCAGCACGAACCAGACCAGCATTTTCGTTGAGGATTTGCGATTGGTAAAGGCCAGGCCAATCCCATGTACAAACCACCGTAAAATACTATGATGCCAAAAAACGCCGGCGCGAATCCTGCGGATAAAGCTTAAGTAAAACACCAGCAGGACAGACATAGCCAGAAACGTCATGCCGCAGGACAGCAGCAGCAGGCCTACAAAATCGCCTCCATCATAGCCTGTCCAAATGCTTCCCAGTCCGAACACGAAAAAAACTATCAGCACGGAGGAAACCAGAAGCAAAAACTCCGTGGGAATCCTGTCGAAGAAATTCAGGTATACCTCCCCTGTATCATCACGCTTCCCTGCCACAATGCTAAGGTAAATCAGGCAGATAAGTTCTGCAAGAAAACTTACCACCGCGCCCCAGAGACAAATCCTAATCCAGGGATGCAGACTGCTGTATTCCAGCTTTGCCTCACGGAAACTGTCATCATGAGGGAACGCCGTATCAACTCCGACATAGAGCGCGCTGCCTTTATCGATGTAGGCTGGCTCAATCCGTTCATAAAAATAATCATCCATGCCCTTGACGTTTGTCTCCAGATGGCCGTCGCTCTCCCGGTATATAATATATTTCCCAAGCTTCTCCCCAAGGGAGGTCGGATCCAAGCCTGTGCTGTTCTTGATATTTGTATAAATATTTTTCTCTTTGCCCCGTACAACACAATAATAAACATTCCTTGCCCTGGCTTCTTGGCTGTATTTATTCACCCCTTTCCGGTAACGGCTGATTTCTTTACCAAGGTTGTCCAGCGTGAACTCCAACGCCCTGCAGGCATTCTGCATATACTCTATGGAACAGTCCCCCTGCAGGAACATTTCCCAGATTCCCTTTCCGTCTGCCGGCAGGAAATCCTCGCATACATAATCACTTTCAAAAGAGCTTGTAACAAACCCCAGTTCCATGTCGTTTAACAGCCACTCCAGCTCCGACTTTTCCAGTTCAAACAACTTGCCTGCTATGACTTTCTGAATTATCTCCTGCCCCTGCCTGTCCTGGCTCCTTTTCTGCAATCCAGTACCGCTACCCTCTTCTGCCCCACTATCAGAAATGGCTCTCAGAGTCTGCTTGTCCGGCATGATTGTCCATCCCTCTCCGCTATTTACGCTGTAGGAACCGCCATAAAAATGTTCAACCTCCTCGATAATCCTGCCTCTAAGTTCCGGCGCCAGGTCATCCAGGCTTTCGACGGCTTTCTCCTCGCTGAATACTGCCTCCCCATTCCGGTATATCTTTAAGCCTTGCTGCAGCCCATTATCCAGATAGCATTCCGAGACAAATTCCAACGGTTCCGTAGCATACCCCCTCGACCACTCTGCCAGATCCCCCAGCCGGTACGACAATGCTTTCTCTTTTTTCCTGTCCGTAGCATTTCCCTGGATTTCTTGGTTATCGTAATACTGCCAGATATCGACCCTCTTATCCGCATCATAAGACCCATTTGTCTCAAACTTCCTGCGCAGATCGGTATACTCAAGGATTTCCGCCGCAGTGCTTTCAAACTGCTGTGCAAAATAATCAGTATCTGGATAAAGAATATCACTTCTCTCATTAAAGTTCAGGATATTATTCAGAAACAGCATAATCAACATCATGATGCAAAGCGCCAGAACCGTTATAAGGCACTGATGCGTCAACAGGGCCACTGCTTTCATCCCGGCAGAATACCGCCATTTCTTCAATTCATCACCGCCTTTACTTTGCTGACTTCTCAATCTTATAGCCCACGCCCCAGACAACCTTTAAATACCTCGGTTCTTTGGGGTTTATCTCAATCTTCTCCCGGATATGGCGAATATGTACCGCCACCGTGTTGTCCGCCCCAATGGCATCCTCATTCCAGATGCTTTCATAAATCTGGTTAATGGAAAATACCTTCCCCTGGTTCTTCACCAGCAATAACAGGATATTATACTCAATGGGGGTCAGCCTCACAGGCTCGTCGTCCACAACCACTTCTTTCAGGTCGTCATTGATAATCAACCCGCCCACCCGGTAAATACGGTCGTTATTTCCTGCCACATTCCCAAGCTGCGTATAACGCCTAAGCTGGGATTTGACCCGCGCCACCAGCTCCAACGGATTAAACGGCTTTGCCACATAATCATCTGCACCGATATTCAATCCCAGGATCTTGTCTGCATCCTCAGACTTTGCAGAAAGGATGATAATAGGAATGCTGCTTTCCTCACGTATCTTGAGGGTCGCGCGGATTCCGTCCAGCTTGGGCATCATCACGTCGATAATCAAAAGATGGATTTCCTGCTCCTGCAGTACTTGAAGCGCCTGTTCGCCATCATATGCTTTCAGGATACGGTATCCCTCCTGCTGCAGATATATCTCTATAGCGTCTACAATTTCTTTGTCATCATCACAGACTAAAATATTCCTCATTGTTCACCTCTCCTTTTGCCGGTTCCCCGATATTTCTGCTTAAAGCCATTGTACCAGCTGATTGTTAAGTATCACCCGGGAAAATTATTAAGATTTATTAAATAACAGCGCAACTGTTTCGTTCCTGAAACGGATAACACCCACCGCAAACTATCTGCGGCGGGTGTCTGCCAGCAATTCATGACCTCCTGCTAAACAGAGATCTTCGTGCCTTCTTTTTGGAACTGGCAGCCTCTTCCTCCATGCCGGCTTCCTCTTTCCATTTAAAATACTCAGCGTCCAGGTCTACCCGGATTTCTGCCTCTGCAATGGGATTCGCCTCTTCCTCCCTGGGCAGCAGCCCATCATCCATTAAGGCTTCCCGCTGCAGCGCGGCTACAAATTCCTCCGACTGCAGGATATCCTCAACACTATCTGGCGATGTCTCTTCATCTGTTCCCGGCCGCATGGTATCTGCGAATCCTTCTTCTGACGCTATCTCCTCATATGTTTCTGTCCGCGGCACGGTTGGGATGCTTATTGTATTGGACATATCCTCAATTTCCAGTGATTGCTTTGACTCTTCCCTGCTCTTTGCCGCCCTGCGGCGCAGGCTTTCCGCAAAATCCTTGCCGGTCACCCTGGCAAGGCTTTCCTCCTCCTCTTTGCGGGTGTTGACTTCCAATGGGGTCAGGTCATAATTCCGCTCCATCCGCTGGAAATACTCCTCATTCACACGAATCTCCGGCTGGACGCTGGAATAAGATTTCCCTTCATTCTGTATGCGCTTCTCTTTCTGGGCCTTCGCCTCTTCCAACCTCTCCCGTTCCAGCTTTTTATTTATTTCCTCAATGAGCTTGATATATTTATTAGTGTCCGCAAAATCCTGAAGCTGGCTGGTAAGTTCTAGTTGGTTATGGCGTACCCGCTCCCGCTCCCGATCCATCTCATTATTGAGATTGCAGAAAATCTTGCGCACAGAATCATTGGCATCCTCCATGATATGGCAAATCCGGTTAATGGCATCGTCTGTATACATGATGGAGGCAGCATAGATATCGTCCGCATGACGGCTCGCCTTCTGAATGAGCTCTTCTCCTCGTTTCTCACATCGACGCTGTGCAAGCTGATGCTTCTGGTTCGTCATCTCATACGTATCCATCATCTCATAAACAGCCAAGTTCAGCTGCTCCAGCTGCTCAAAGACTTTCCCTTTCTCTACGATAATCCATTCTCCGGCCTCGTCATACGGCTTACTGGCAGAGAAAAGAAGGTGTATGTTTTTTAAAATTTGTTCCATCTTGTCCTGTAGGCTCATGGTTTTTTCCTCTGATTTTTTCTCTATTGTTTCTATTATATCCAAAGCCCAGTGACATATCAAGAAAAATCCCCCGCATTCTTGCGGGGGAAACAACTTTATGATTAAAAGCGGAAATCTCGCTCTCCGCCATGGATATTTGCAAGATATTCCTTAACCTTGTCTTTAACCTTTGGGTTTGTGATGACATCCATCTCTTTTTCTATGAGCGCGTCGCCGATTTTGCGGGTCTCTTCTGAAGCATAATCCTCCAGATACTCCTTTAACGTCATCAGCGCGTTTGGATGGCAGCAGTTCACAATCTGTCCGCTCTTTAACAAGGACATGAAACGGTCTCCCGTCCTGCCCTCCCGGTAACAAGCCGTGCAGAAACTAGGCACGTACCCCATCTCCATCAGCCATCTTACCACCTCATCCAAAGTACGGTTATCGCTGACATCAAATTGCGCGGAATTCTCTTCCTCCGGCTCTGGCTCGGCATAGCCGCCAACGCTGGTCCTGGACGCACCGCTGATCTGGGAAATCCCCAGGTGGAGGACTTTCTCCCTACATGCCTGGCTCTCCCTGGTGGAGACAATCATCCCCGTATACGGCACGGCGATACGGATGCATGCCACAATCTTGGCAAATGTCTCATCTGAAATCCCATCATCAAAAGCATCCGGGTCAATATCATCTGCCCGGCGCAAGCGCGGAACGCTGATGGTATGCGGGCCGACCCCTTTAAATGCCTCTAAATGCTCGGCATGCATAAGGATTCCCGTAAAATCATACCGGTAATTGTTCAACCCATATAGAACACCCAGCCCTACATCATCGATACCGCCGTCCATCGCACGATCCATTGCCTCTGTATGGTATGCATAATCATGCTTGGGGCCGGTAGGATGGAGTTTCTCATAAGACTCCTTATGATAAGTCTCCTGGAACAAGATATAAGTGCCGATGCCTGCATCTTTTAGCTTGCGGTAATTTTCCACCGTCGTTGCCGCAATATTGACATTGACCCGGCGGATAGCCCCATTTTTATGTTTGATGCCATAAATCGTCTTAATACATTCCAGGATATATTCAATCGGGTTGTTCACCGGATCTTCGCCAGCCTCCAATGCCAGACGCTTATGTCCCATGTCCTGCAATGCCGTGACCTCTTTGACGATTTCTTCCTGTGTCAGTTTCTTTCTGGCAATATGCTTATTCTTAGCATGGTATGGACAATACTCGCAGCCGTTCACACAATAATTTGAGAGATACAATGGGGCAAACATTACGATACGGTTCCCATAGAAATCTTTCTTAATTTGCTCCGCAAGGGCATAAATCTCCTGATTTTTATCCTCAAGCTCACAGTCCAGCAACACAGCGGCCTCACGGTGGGAAAGCCCCTTCCTCTCGCGTGCCTTTGCCAAAATCCTATCTATCAGCTCGCGGTTATTCTTGTTTTCCTCCGCATACGCCAAGGATTCCAGTATCTCCTCATGGCTGATAAACTCCTCTGCTTTCGGTGACATCACATTATACATTTGCTCTCAACCTCCTGTTTTTATTATGATTCTATATTTCTCCAGCATCAGCCGTCAGGCCATAATCTCCCCGGCTGACTGTAAGTTCATATCCTATGCTTTCTATCCTGCGGCTCAGGCAGGCACGGCATTCCGCAGCTTCATCCCCGGTACAGATTTTATTGTCATAAAGCTCATATTTGCGCCGCACGGATGTAGGGGACAAATTCGGCATTACTACGTTCGCTCCTGCCAGTATGCCTTTCTCCCTGCCCTCAGGGTCTATCGTTCCCAAGGCAGTCGTGGCAGGCAGCAGCAATTTGGGCAGCATCACGCGCAACAGCCCAATCAGAAACAGCGTTAATTCCAGCGTCCCACCTGCCTCCGCGGCAAAAGGCGTGTCATGGTGCGGGACAAAAGGCCCGATACCCACCATATGAGGCTCCAACTCCCGGATAAAGATAAAATCTTCCGCCAGATGCGCTGACGTCTGCCCAGGGCTTCCTACCATAAAGCCTGTGCCTGTCTGGTATCCGATTTCCTTTAAATCCCAAAGGCATTGCTTCCGATGCGCCGCAGATAATTCCAAAGGATGCAGGCTTTTGTAATGCACCTCATCTGCCGTCTCATGTCTCAGCAGATAGCGGTCGGCCCCAGCCTCAAATAACCTCTGATAACTCTCTTTCGGGCGTTCTCCTAAGGAAAGCGTAATCGCACAGTCCGGGTAGCCATTCCTGATATCAGAAACAATTCCCTCCAGCCTTTCCTGTGTAAACCATCCGTCCTCACCGCCCTGCAGCACGAACGTCCGAAACCCCAGCCCATACCCAATCTGGCAGCATTCTAATATTTGCTCCCTGTTCAGGCGGTATCGTTCCGCGTTCCGGTTGCTCCTGCGAATGCCGCAGTAGTAGCAGTCGTTTTTACAGTAGTTGGTAAATTCAATCAGCCCTCTCGTATAAATCTGCTTTCCATAATAATGATGCTGCCACTTGCGCGCTTTGGCAAACAGATAATCCGCCGTGTCCGTTCCGCGGTTCTCAATCAGAAATATCCACTCTTCCTTCGTAAGACGTGATGTTTCTTCCAACTTATCAATTAACTGTTTTGGCTGTTCCATAATTCCTCCTGTCTGTCAGGCATATGTTTCTCTTCTATAAGAAAATAAAAGAAAAAACTCCCATACCACAAGGTATAGGAGCAGCAAAACATATCTCATTACTGGCAGAATCCTGCCAAACATGCAAAATGTCATTTATTGTCGTCTTTATGTTCCGCACCGTTCCTTTCAGGATACCCTTATGGTCAGGTTTGTTCTATATAATTCCAGTTGGTTCACCGTCAGAATCTCTTCCTGCTCACCTACTTAACGTATCGTAACATAAAATTCACGCCAATTCAAGGCTTTCCAGATTTTCTGTCACGCAACCGTAAAGATTCTGTGTATTAAGAAGAAAGCAAGTAATCCAATGCGTTCATACGCCGGATTCCCTCATAATCTGCCGGGGGGTCCATATCCAAAGTAAGGATACATTTCGGATAATTATCTGCTATTTTCTGCAGAGGTTTCAGCTCCCGTTCCAAGGTATTTTGGTCGCGGGCGGTTGCCGCCACCTGAAAATAGCTTATGCCATCTTCATTCATGGCTGCAAAGTCTACTTCCAGATTATCTACTTTTCCCACATACACCCGATAACCACGGCGCAGAAGTTCCAGATATATGACGTTCTCTAAGATGTGGCCTGTGTCAGCCTGCCCGTCTCCTCCAAGCATGGCTCTTCGAAGCCCGACATCCGCCATATAATATTTGTCCAGCGTTTTCAGGTATTGCTTTCCTTTCACTTCATACCGTTTTGCCTGATAAATGATATAGGATTCCATAAACGCAGAAATATAGGACTCCACAGTCCTAACATTGATATGCCTGCCATTCGAAGCCATCGTATCGCTTATCTTCTTTGCCGAGAGCGGATTGCCAATATTATCTGCAAGAAACCGCATGACGCTCTCCAGCATCATCACATCTGTAACCTTTTTGCGTGCGATAATATCTTTTAGGATAATCGTATCGTATATGCTCCGCAGATAATCTTGGATCTGTCCGGAATCTGACATGATACTTGACACAAATGGAAATGAACTGGTTCCGATATACCTCTGATAGGCTCTCTCCGCCCCTTCGTCCATTCCATGCAACTGCACAAACTCTGCAAAGGAGAAGGGCAGCATTTCTATCTGTATATACCTCCCCGTAAGCAATGTCGCCAGTTCCCCAGACAGCATATAAGAGTTCGAGCCAGTGATATAAATATCAATATTATCTCTCAAGAAAAAACTATCCACTACCCGCTGGAAATCCCTTACATTTTGTATCTCATCCAAGAAAAGATACATGTTCTTCCTTGGCAGAAGCCGGTCTTTGATATACTGGTATAAAACCTTTGGTTCCCAGAGGCTTTCATATTCATAATCCTCAAAATTGATACTGATGACCTGGGCTTTTTCTATCCCTTGCTCAAACAGTTAATCCCGGAACATTTTCAGCAAGGTAGATTTCCCACACCGTCTGATTCTGGTAACGACTTTTATCATCTTCTTGTCCTTCCATTTGAGCAGCTTCTGAAAATATTCCTTCCTGTCAATCCTCATTCCATCACCTCAAGCATATCATATGAAAAAACTATTATAATTCATATATTATTTGTACAGATAATTCAGAAGTCAAATATTGAGCAAGCGTGGCTACTTGGCTCATCGTCCGCGGAAATACACAGCTTAAGACTTCTAAATCTTTTTCATAATTTCTTTCGAATTCTTTATGTTTCTTTTAGAAATTGTCCACACTTTGCACACAATTTTCTCTTATACTTGATTTATCAAATGAAGTTGATGGCACAAACATAAGCGCGCACCGTTATCAGCTTCGACTAACAACAAATAACTCATTGACAGTTATTTTACATATATATGGCCGGTGCCACCGCCCAAGATGTGGCACCCCATGAAACATTTCATAAATTTACTCCCCCAAAAAAGCGTTGCCGAAAGGCAGCGCTTTCCTTCCGTTTACCCAACATTCTCAAATGCTACCTTCCCATCAATGATGACATACTGGATTTTCGTATCCGACACCAGAGGATTCCCCGCTGAAATCACAATATCCCCATCCTTGCCGACTTCCAGGGAACCTACCCGCCCCTCAATCCCAATATGCCTGGCGGCATTAATCGTGATTGCTTGCAGCGCGTCAAACTCATCCATGCCGGATTTCACTGCCAGGCCAGCGCACAGGGCAAGGTACTGCTGAGGTATTACCGGAGAATCCGTGATGATGGATACCTGGCAGCCTGCCCGGGCAAGATCCCCTGGCGTGGCGAAGCTCTTGTTCTTTAGCTCAAACTTCGTGGCGTGTCCAAGCGTAGGGCCAACCGCCACCGGATACCCTTCCCTGGCCAAATCCTCCGCAATCAACGAACCATCCGTACAGTGGTCAAGGGCAAGCCTCAAATGAAATTCCTTGGCAATGCGGATTGCCGTATAGATATCGTTCGCCTGATGGACATGTGCCTTTAACGGCAGAAGACCCTGAATGACAGGGATTAAAGCCTCAAGTTTCGGGTCATAGGCTGGACACTTTAATATGTCCCCTTCCGCCGCCTCCTTCCTTGCCAAGTAATCCTGCGTCCGTTTTAGCATGACCCTAAGTTTGGATGCCGTACTCATCCGGGAATAATTATCCTTATCTTTATAACAAGCTTTGGGGTTTTCCCCAAAAGCACACTTCATGGCTACCTTCTCCTCAACAATCATATTGTCTATCCTCTTGCCTGCCGTTTTATATGCTGTGAACGTCCCTCCCAAGACATTAGAGCTTCCCGGGCCTGCAGCCACACAAGTGACACCCCCTTCCATGGCAAGACGCAGGCTCTCATCCTGAGGATTTATCCCATCGACTGCAGACAGCTGCGGCGTCAGGGAATCCGTCACCTCATTATAGTCGGCGCCTTCAAACCCTACCCCGTATCCATCCATTCCCAGATGGCAATGGGCCTCCACAAAACCAGGATATATCTGCAGGCCGGAAGCATCGATTGTCTTCGCCCTTTTAATTCCCCTGCTTTTCAGGACTGGGGCAATCTCTGCTATCTTCCCCTCTTCCACCAGAATATCTGCCACATATGGTTTTGGCCGGATAGCATCATGAACCCATCCCTGATGGATGACCAGCTTCTCTTTCATCTCCCATGCTCCTTTTTTTCTTTTTTTTAACATAATATATCCGATTTGGCCGGAAATAATTCCCTGCGGCACTCAGACGAACAATTAGAAGATAAAGAACAAAGCGGACAAGTCCGCTTCAACTCCCTAAATCCCTCATTTTTGGGGGACTTGGCTGCTTTGCTGCGCCAAACGCAGTCGCTTTAGCGATATATTACTTCTTGCGCGAGTGCGCATAATTGTTTTTGTCTTATAGGGAAGGAACTTTCACGCTTTAGCGTGACAAGGCCTTTCCTATAAAATAAAAAACTGCCGCACCAAGCCAGATACTCCAGCCGGTGCGGCAGCCCAAGGATTCACGTCAAATACATGACTCCCACGTTATTATTTTACTGTAAGCGTAATCACCTTGCTCTTATTGTTGAAGGTCTTGATTGTAATCTTCACTGTACCTTTCTTTTTTGCCTTTGCAACACCCTTTGCATCAATGGACGCAATCTTTGGCTTGGAAGACTTGAAGGTAATCTTGCTTGCTGTATTCTTAGGCAAGGTAACCTTAAATGTTCCCTTATTGCCCTTCTTCAAAGTAACTTTATTCTTCTTGATTGCCTTCTTATTGAAGGTAACCTTGGAAATCTTGCCTGGCGCTTTCTTAACGGTTATCTTAAATACCTTCGCCTTGTTTCCTGTCTTAGGAATGGCCTTTACCACAACCGATCCCGTTTTCAATGCCTGCACCATACCTTTGCCGTCTACTTTGGCAACCTTCGTGTTAGAGCTTAAATATGTGCAGTTCTTGGTCTTTACGGAAAGCTTCTCTTTCACGCCCAACGTAACCTTTTTGGTAGAAGAAGCTTTCAGCTTGACAAGCCCTTTCACAGCCTTATCCAGATTTACTTTTGCTTTATCAACCTGTTCCTGCGTTGCTTTTGCGTTCTTTGTAACATTCTGTGCTGCGGTCAGCGCTGTTTTCAGTTTCGTCCAGGTTGCCGCCGTATAATCAATCTGTTTCTTGGCTTTTGCTGTATTTATGGATGCATTAAGCGCTTTCTTATTTACCGTCTGCACCGGCGGCTTGCCTGTGAGGTTCTTAATTGCTTCCTCCAATGCTGCTTTTGCATCATCTACCTGTTTCTGTGTTGCTGCATTATCTGCTGCAACCTTCTTTGCAGCTGCCAGGGCATCTGTATAAGCTTTCCAGCTCTCTGCGCTGTACTCAGATTCTTTGTATTTACCTTCTGCTTCAGTTACAGATGTACCTAATTCTTGTACCGTCTGCTCACTCGCCGGAACTTCTGCCAGCTTGCCCATGGCTTCTTTTAATGCTGCCGGAGCTGCATCCATCTGTTCCTGGGTCGTGTTCTCGCCATCTAAGACTTTACGTGCTTCTGCTACTGCCTCATTGAATGTTGCCCAGCTCTCTGCCGTATAGTATTCTTTCTTTAAGTTTTCTGCCTCTGCAATGGCCTCTGCCAGCTTGTTATAAGACGCCATCGTCACCAATTTCTTCTCCGCGTCTTTCAGCATGGAAGTTATCTTCACGATTGTCTTCTCACCTGGATCTTCCGCTGCCGCTTCTGCTTTCTTAAGAACTTTGCCAAATTCTGTCCAGCTTACTGCCGTGAAATCTTCTTCTTTGAAGTTCTCCTTGTACTGGTTCACAGAATTCTTAAATTCTTCCGCAGGGCCTGCCGCGGCTTTATTCTCCAGTGCAGCCTTGGCGTCATTCAAGCCGGCAACCAAAGCGTCTACTTCAGACTGGCTTGCTCCCGCAGCAGATGCCTTAATGTTATCCAATACCAGAAGGAAGTCTGCCCAGCTTTCTTTTGTATAGTCTGCCTGGTTGCAGGATGCTATCACCTTGTCAATCTCTTCATTTAACTTAGTAATAGTTGCTGCGCTTACTTTTCGTTCAAGCTTCTCCTGTGCTGTCTCTAATGTAACTTTTGCAGCGTCTATCACTTTCTGTCCCGGATCCTCGCTGTTGGCAATCGCTTTTACTTCCTCTAAAGTATATGCGAAACGTTTCCAGCTTTCAGCCGTGTAATCTGCTTCTTTAAATGTCTCAATCTGGGTCTTCAATGTTGCCACAGATGCTGCCGTTGCTTTCTTATCGAGCTTGGGCTGTGCAGCTTCCAGTGCGGCCTTTGCAGCATCAACTTCTTTCTGCCCCGGATCCTCGCTCTTTGCGACAGTGTCTGCCTTCGTATACGCATCTTGGAACTTCGCCCAGCTGGCTGCTGAATACTCAGCTTCCTGGAATGCGCCAACCTGAGTCTTCAATGCCTCCACAGATGCCGCCGATGCCTTTTTATCAAGGCTTTCTGCTGCTTCTGTCAGTTCTTTCTTGGCCTTATTGATTGCGCTCTTTCCAGAACCTTCTGCCAAAGCTTCTTCTGCTTTCGTAATTGCCTTGGCAAATTCTGTCCAGCTTGCCGCTGTATATGTTGCCTGCTGTGCTTTGTAATCGTCAACCATCTTCTGCAGAGATGCTATTACGGAAGCGTCTGCTTTTTTATCAAGCTTGGCAAATGCTTCTACTAACGCTTTCTGTGCCTCTGCCCCTGCAATCAGGCCAACCTCTGCATTGGATGCTGCTGCCTTGGCGTCCGCAAGAGCCTGCTGTAATGCTGCCCAGCTTGCAGGAACATAATCCTCTTCCTTTAAGCCGCTGATTTCAGTTTCTATCTTTGATATCTCACCTGACAGCTCTTCCTTCTCATCTGCTGTTGCAGCAAGATCGCCAATGACCTTCCAGTCAAACACAGCGACAGGCATTTTCGTACCGTTCACTACCGCATGATTCATGGTAACACGGATTGCAGATGTGGTAACCGGTTCAAAGTCAAATCTGCCTTCTGCAGATTCATCTAAGCTTCCTGCATTCGCACAATTCCATTCGCCTTTCTTTGTCACCTCTGCCCACTCTCCGGTTTCCACGGAACCACTCTTTAAGTACTCAATCTTGATGCTTGCAGGCGTCACAACGCCGCCGTCATCTTTGAACTTGATGGTAGAACCGTTAATGGTTACCATCTTCTCACCGAAATTGTACATCATCCACTGCGGCCTGTTGTTCAGGCTGTTGTCACTGTGTCCATTCCAAATTGTGCCTGGTTTGTCATCTGCAAACCTATCAGCTCCTTCATTCCATCCCACGAAGTTAACGGAAGGATTTGCATAACTGCGAAGCTGCGGGATATAAACAACCGGAACCTCTGGCTCAGCATCGTCCGGAGTTACAATTTCCTCATTGGAAGCGGCAGCTGCCTTGGTCCAGATTAGCATCTTCGAAGAATTATTCTTCGGCTCTGCCTGGCCTGCGGTAAATGTCGCCTCATCACCGCGGTTGTTCCATGCATAGTACGGAACTGCCTGCAGTTTCGCATCAACCAGTTTGCTTCCGCTCTGGTATTTCACGTCGCCCGTAATCTCTACGACGCCGTTCAGCAAGTCTTTGTTATAAGTTGCGGTAAGCTCTGCATCCCTGGGGATAACAAAGTTCAGCGGGTTAAAATCTTCGATGCCCGGGTTAAGCTGTGCATTGCCTGCTTTCTCCATACAGTATACAATCGGGCCTCTCTGCAGTGCGATTTCGCCCTGGGTTGCCTCTACCAATGGGTGGGATTCCGTCTTGCGTACTTCCATAGGCATATCGATGTCTACTACATCGTTCGCTTTCCATGTCCTGGTAATAGAAACATAGCCTTTTTCCGCAACGGCAGTAACGGGAGTGTTGTTTACCTTAATGGTTACTGTCTTATTCTCCTGCTCGTTTACCCATCCCGGGATACGGATTTTCATGGTGAATTCTTTCTCCGCTGCCGGAGTGACGGTCATCTTTACCGTGCCTTCCCATGGATATTTCGTTTCTTGCTTCAATGTAACCTGCGTACCGCCTACGTTAACTTTACCATTGCTTCCTACATACATGTTCACAAACAGATCATTGTTATGTACCGTGTACATATAGCCGCTGGCAGCTGCGATTGTACGCATCAGGTTTGGCGGGCAGCATGCGCATCCAAACCATTCAGAACGCTTCTGTCCTCCGTTTACTTCCAGCAATGTGCTGTAATAGAAACGGTTTCCGTCTAAGTTCGTGCCTACGAGTATGGAATTGTAGAGGTTCCGCTCTACCATGTCCGCATATTTCGCATCTTCATGCAGCAAATTCATTCTCTGGTTCCAGTTGGCAGCTGCGATTGCCGCGCAAATCTCAGCGTAAGACCCTCCTGGCGGCAGATCGTACTCTAAACCATAACCTTCGGAATCACTGCCAGGCGTAGTCGTTCCGATTGCGCCCGTAATATAAGTCTTCTTTTCTGTTACGGAATCACAGATAGTATCCAGGCTGTTAAGGTATGCGTCCCTGTCTGCATTTCCATCCGGCAGCAGAGTTGCAATGTCCGTCACGCCCGTATAGAAGTAGTTCGCACGCACTGCGTGGCCTACTGCATTTGTCTCTTCTTTAAATGGCGTCGCATCCTGGGAATAGGTTCCGGCCTTATATCCGCTCTCTCGCAGATTTGAATCCTCGCCACGCCTGTCAATCAGTATCTTAACCGTATCGTAATAATCCTGCCCAGCCCCTTTGCCTTCATATTCCTCGGCAAGCTTGCCAAATTTAACAAGTGCAAGCTCGATTTCCTCATGACCGGGAACTTCATGCCTCTTGCCTGCCGGCCCGAATGTTTCCACGATATGGTCGGCAAAACGTTTTCCGGCTACATAAAGCCTATAATCCGGCTTCCCGATTCCTTCACGGTAACGGGTATAAGCCACTACGGCTTCTAAGAAATGACCGGCATTGTACATCTCATGATTTGAGAGGTTCAGCCAACGGTGTGTTCCCGGCGATCCGCCGCCGCTGGAACTCTGGCTGCGCAAGGTAAAGAACGTATCAATATAACCGTCTGCATACTGTACTTTCTCAATCTTTTCAATCCAGCTATTGATCTTATCTTCCAAGAATTTCCTAGTATCAGCCATTTCCTGGTCTGTATCATTCTGGGTTGCAGAAAGCGTATAGGAAATCGCCTCAATACTCTTATAAATGTCGGAATCCTGGAACACATATCCGCTGAATGGATCGTAGTCCGTATCGCCATTCAGTTTCTTGATGGCATTGTCGTAATTCGGCTCTCCGCCGGATGCCTTTTCAATTTCTGAAATCGCTTTCTTTAAGGAAGTCTTCGCATTAATTTCCTGCTTCGGCGCCCAGAAAACGTCGTCCAGCTGGACATTTTCAAACGTAACGCTGCTGTTAGATTCTGGAGCGGCAACGACGTCTTTTACCGTTACCAATGCGGTCGCTACATACTCTTTATTATCATAAGTAGCTGTTCCCTTTACGGTAAATGATTTCCCTTCCTGGCCTTTTGCATACTTCACTGCATCCACCGTATCCCAGGTAACCGGGATTAAACGTGAATTGAACTCTTCCGCAAAGTCGAAATCCGGCTTTGTCTGACTCTTCAGAGAAGGCGTAGGATCGTCAAACTCCAGGCCGTTTGCCACTACGGAGTCCGGAAGGATCGGCGCAACACCGGCCGCCGTAGAAGTCTTATAGGGATCTATGCTCTGGACCTTCTCCAAACGGACGCGGATAGACATCTCTGCCTCCTGCGTCACATCTTCATGCGTCGCTTTCAGCTTTAAGGTAGCCTGGCCCTCTTTCAGCCCTTTCAGGGAAATAGCGCTGCTTTTTGCATCTCCCTCAATCTCAGCTACATCTGCCGGAACTACAGACCACTCATATGACGTGCTTGACGCCAAGTTTGCCGGTACTGTACCCGCAACGTATTTCTCTTTCTCCCCAACTACTAACTTGCTCACCCCCGCTATCTGTGCCTGGGTGAGATTTTCTTTGATTGTCTTGCTATAAACTTCCCATTCACTGATGCCGACTCCCGTCGTACCCTGGACATTCCTGCCCACCAGCATACGCAATGCTGTCGTAGTAACCGGGCTTTCAAAATTGACAATATTCCAAATGCCATTTTCTCCATTGAATCCCCCGTGTTCCGTACCGGCATCTGCAATGTCCTTCCATTCATTTCCATCCAGGTACTGCACCTTTGCATTTGACGGAAACGTAACCCCGCCGCCATCTGACCACCACATCACACGCATAGACGCAATCGTCTGTACCTTGTCCCAGGTAAGGGTCACCGGCATGGGATAACCGGATTCTGGTGCATTCCAGCTGTTCCAGCTTGTTGATGCAACACCAGTGGCCAATTTCCCATCATTCACAGCCTTTACAGACGTGTTTTCATGGCCTGCTGACGGCGTTGCACTCAGGGCAATATTTTCACCCCACTCAGCGTCGGCTCTCTCCACGGATCCTGCCGCAACACTTTCTTCTGCCTGAAGTGTCGTTGCCGGCAGCATCGTGAATACCATAGCCATGCTTAACATCATGGCCAATACTCTTCGTTTCATGCTTTATCCTCCTTTTTCATAATGATAATAATTATAGCAAGCTTTCTGATTCATAAAAATGGCACTTTTTTAAGGTTGTAGTAGATATTTAAGGTACTGATTTTTCTGCTCCATACCTTTTTATAGGAAAGACATCTT
>CAJUFQ010000035.1 GCA_910585625.1 uncultured Lachnospiraceae bacterium | reverse complement strand
TACGAATTCGTGACTGGAGTTCAGACGTGTGCTCTTCCGATCTTGTCCCTTCGGCCAGCTTGGGTACTTCTCCGCAGTGGCAGAATAGTGATACACTATTAAGCTTATTATTGCTGTAGATTTCCAAAACAAAACGGAGAAGGTGGGATTCGAACCCACGGTCCCTTTCGGAATCACTGGTTTTCAAGACCAGCTCCTTAAACCACTCGGACACCTCTCCTTAGCATTCGGTTATATGCCGCTTGCAACAGTTTTTTCTGTCCTCAACAGCGCGTATATAATACTAGCAAAACAATCCTAAATTGTCAATAGTTTTTTTCATTTTTCTGTCAAAAATTGTTTTTTTGTAGTTACTGCCCATTCCCACACCTTTATTTTCGCGAACAATAAGGAAAATATCCCTGTTTACATGGGTATTTGGCTTCCTTACTTTCCCGTAAGGAACAGCCGTGCAATTTCCAAATCTTCCGGGGTCGTAATTTTTATATTCTTATAAGACCCTTCTACAAGACGTACCTGTTTTTTGAAGATTGTCTCAACCACCATTGCGTCGTCTGTCACAGAAACCGGCTGACCGGCCGCTTCCAGCTTCAGCAATCGGCGGTACGCCTGGTAAATAAGCGGAAATGCAAATGCCTGCGGTGTCTGTATCTGCCAGACAAGACTCCGTCTGGGCGTCTCCACAGCAAACTGATGCTCATCTGCAATTTTAATCGTATCCTTTACCGGCATCCCGGCCACGCATGCCTGGCACTGCTCTGCCGCCTGGGCGCAGCGCGCTATCACAGCCTGATCCACAAAAGGACGCGCCCCATCATGTATCATTACATAATCAGGTGGTTCCTGCCGCTTCATCAGTTCTTCCAGGCCGAGGCAGACAGAGTGGTAACGTTCTTTTCCGCCGGGGATAACTGCTTTCACCTTTGTGAATTTATATTTTCCCACAATTTCCCTACGGCAATATTCCAGATCTTCCTCTCCTGCAACGAGGACAATCTCTCCTGCCATGCTCTGCTGGAATGCTTGGAGGGAGTAACATAATACAGGCATTCCTTCCAGCATCAGGTACTGTTTAGGCACATCCGAATTCATACGTGTCCCTTTTCCTGCCGACAACACGACTGCCGCATATCTCTTCCCCATAATTACCGCTCCCCCAATCTCAGGTTAGGGACTGCATTCAGATCCCAGCCATCGCGTCTGCCTGCAAGGTATTCATAATAAGCTGCAACACCAATCATTGCAGCATTATCTGTGCAGAAAATGGGAGAAGGATGGTAGAACTCCACGTCTCTCTTTTCACATGCCTTTCGCATCCCCTCCCGCAACACGCGGTTGGCTGCCACTCCGCCGGCAATCGCAAATTTATGTAAGCCAAATTCTTCCACCGCCATCATCGCATGTTCTATCAGTACATCCGTTACCGCCTTCTGGAAAGACGCTGCAATATCCGCTTGCACAATAGGGATATTTTTCATCTTACAGCCATTGATATAATTCAGCACTGCCGATTTCACGCCGCTAAAACTGAAATCATAAGGGTTTTCTGCCACTTTCGCCTTGGGAAAAGCAATCGCGTCTGCATTTCCCTCTTTGGAAATTTTCTCAATCTTAGGCCCGCCTGGGTAACCAAGGCCGATTGCGCGGGCCACTTTGTCAAAAGCCTCCCCAGCCGCATCATCCCTTGTCCTTCCCAGAATCTCGTATTTTCCGTAATCCGCGACTTTTACCAGATGTGTATGCCCTCCAGATACCACAAGGCACAAAAACGGCGGTTCCAGCTCTTTGTTTTCTATATAGTTGGCATTAATATGCCCCTCTATGTGATGTACGCCAACCAATGGTTTCCTGGCTGCGTATGCGATTGCTTTCGCCTCTGCCACCCCAACCAGTAACGCCCCCACCAGGCCAGGCCCATATGTTACTGCGATGGCGTCTATCTCTGCCAGCGGCTTCTGCGCCTCTTCCAAGGCTTCCCCCACCACCTGGTTAATCCTCTCTATATGTTTCCTGGACGCTATCTCGGGCACAACGCCTCCATACAGCGTGTGAAGGTCTATTTGAGAAGAAATCACATTGGAGAGGACTTCTCTTCCGTTCCTTACCACCGAGGCCGCCGTCTCATCACAAGAACTTTCAATCGCCAAAATCACTACATCCTTCCGGCCGCTTTCCATTGTCCTGCCCTCCTGCAACTACTGGTAAAATCCTAAAATCCGCCAGTCATTCTCATCATCCCGGCGCAAGATATAAGTCTGGCTGGAACGTTCGCTCTTCCCCTTTGCCTTCATGTAGTAAACCACATCCACATACGCGCATTCCCTGCCTTTGACAGTCTTATATTCTATTTCGCCGCTTCCCTCTAAACCGATGTTGTAAATGCTTTTCCCCTCTTGGACAAAGCTGGCAATATCCGCTTTTACTGCCTGAAGATAGGCATCCTGAGGATTGTTCTGCCTGAGTTCCTCATCCATCAGGATCCGCGCCTGTTCCGCCATCTGTTCCAGCTGCTCCTCTGTATACTCCTCACTATAATAGCAGCTTAAAATCCTATTATAGAATTTTACGACTTCCCGCGCCGTCTTTGGGTACGAATTTTCCAAATCTTTTGAAACAATCAGTTCCGCCTCGGTCATAGAGGATCCTTTCCCGCCGGTTTTCTGGGTCAGGTAATAAAAGTACCCTACGCACAGGCAGGCGCAGAACGCTACGATGATAATTGATTTCCAACCGCCTTTTTTCATAAGAAATCCCTCCTTACTGAAAATCCAGCTCCACTGTCTTGCCGTCCTTCCCTAATTTGGCATTGGCATAGATTTCCCGCACTTCATCCATGTAATCTTCTGCCCGCACCAGGGATGGGCTGAAATGCGTCAGCCACATATCAGACACGCCGGCGTCACTGGCTATCTTTGCCGCTTCATAAAAGGTCATATGCTTATATTGTTTCGCTTTCGCCGCTTTCTCTTTCTCCGCATACATCCCTTCTATAATCAGTAAATCGGCATTTTTTGCATGTTCCGTAATAGCAGGCACCGGCCTGCTGTCTGTACAATAAGTCAGCTTAATCCCTTTTCTTGGCGGGCCAAGCACCATCGCCGGCGTGTAAACCTTACCATCCAGCTCCAGCGTCTCGCCTTTCTGCAGCTTGCTCCAGCAGTTCTGGGGAATTCCCAGCTCTTTTGCCCGCTCTACCTGAAACTGCCCAATCCTTGGTATCTCAACCGTATAGCCATAACAAAGAATATTGTGGCTGACTTTAAATGCGGTGATATGATATCCCTTTTCCTCAAGATGTTCTACCGGCTCCGTCAGCTCCACATAACGAATCTCAAACGGCAGCTCCGGCGCAATCGTACGCAAGGCGTCTGCCACACGCGCCAGCCCACGGGGCCCTATCATAGTAAGGGGTTCCGTCCGCTCTGCATTCCCCATAGTAAGCAGCAGCCCCGGAAGGCCGCTGATATGGTCCGCATGGTAATGCGTGAAACATATTGTGTCGATAGGTTTTGTACTCCATCCTTTCTCCTTGATGGCAATCTGGGTTCCCTCGCCACAGTCGACCAGGAGGCTGCTGCCATTGTACCTGGTCATCAGCGAGGTCAGCCAGCGATAGGGGAGCGGCATCATCCCTGCCGTTCCTAATAAACATACGTCTAACATACATAATCCTTTCACACGAACTCTGTGACCTCCCGGGATGTTGCCGGAATCGGCAATGTCCTTATCCATTCATCATAACAGGACTCACAGAGGTCAAATTCTTGTTTCTGCCCATCCTTACCGGAAAAATAGCCCCACTCCTTCTCCACATGAAGATAATCTGCAGTGGGAATGGCATTCCTTTCCGTTATCACTTTCTTACAGCGGTTACATATAATCTTTTCTTCTGTTTTCATTCGGTTATCCTCCCTTGATGCGGCTTCTGCCCCTTTCATTATACCTTGCCAGCCGCTCTCTTTTAAGTGGGAATTCTAACCAGTGTACTGACCATCCGGCATTCGGCCTAACGCCATGACCATGCCGTCTTCCCTTGGCATGTCATAGAAATTCCTGCGGACGCCGCAACTGCAAAACCCCAGCCCTTCATATAGATGTATGGCACGTTCATTGCTGACGCGCACTTCCAGGACCACCCGGGAAATGCCCGCATCCTGCGCCTGCGCCAGCAGGTATTCCATCATTCTCCGGCCAATGCCGGCCCCCTGCTCCCCGGGAGTGACCGCGACATTGGTAATCTCTCCCTCCCCGAAAGAGCAATACATGCCGCAGTAACCGATGACAGCCTCCGCTTTGAGAGCCACCACAAACAATGTGTCCTGCTGCATGGCCTGCGCAAACGCCTGCCTGCTCCATGGGCGTGAGAATACTGCCTGCTCTATCGCTGCCACGGCAGGAATGTCTCCTTCTTGCATGTATCGGAAATACAGTTGCCCTTCTGACATAAACTCCCCTTTACTGTTCCTGCTGCTCTTTCGCCAGCCGCTCTCGCTCCGCCTGGGACAGACGCAGATAATCCGGCCTGTGTTCTGCCGCCGTCTGGGTCTTCCCCTCCTGAACATAGAGAAGCGCCAGCGATGCGATGGCCGCTCCACGCTGTTTGTTCATGTGCGCCGGCGCAAAACGGAACGGAACCTTACAGTTCTCGCTGATATACCCTTGAAATACCGGGACGCCGTCTCCCAGGAAGATGACCTGCCTCCCTTCCTGATTAACGCTGGCAATTATTTCTTCAATCCCGACTGCGCACTGTTTTCTCAAAACTGCCATCTCACCGCCTGCAAAATCATATAACCCCGTATAAGTCTGATTCCTCCGGGCATCCATCAATGGGCATACCAAATCGCTGCTCCCCCAGAGGTTATACGCCAATCCATCAACTGTCGGAACATGGACCAGCGGCTTGCCCAGCGCAAACCCCAATCCCTTCGCGGTTGCGGAACCGATGCGGAGCCCGGTAAAAGACCCCGGCCCTCCGGCAACTGCGATGGCATCTATGGTATCCAAATCTAAGTCAATCATTTTCACAATTTCATCCAGCATGGGAAGCAATGTCTGGGAATGGGTCTTCTTATAATTCACCGTATACTCTGCAAGAAGATCCCCCTCTTCCACTACTGCTACGCTCGCCACCAGGCCGGAACTGTCAATCCCTAATATCTTCATCTGAGTCCTCTTCCATACATATTTTCCCGATGGTAATCTTGCGGTAATCAAACCCTTTTTCCAGGTCTTTCTCAATACATATTTCAATATAGCGTTCCGGCAGGATTTCCTGGATCAGGTTTGCCCACTCAACCATGGAAACCCCCTGCCCATAAAAATAGTCTTCATACCCAATCTCGTCCATCTCTTCTATATCGCCAATCCGATACACATCAAAATGATAGAAGGGCATCCTGCCCCCCTCATATTCCTGGACGATGGTAAATGTCGGGCTGCTGACTGCTTCCTCAACCGCAAGCCCTTTGGCAAATCCCTGAATCAGCGCCGTCTTGCCTACGCCAAGATCGCCAACCAGGGTATACACTTCCCCAGGCTTCGCCTGACTTCCCAGCCTCTGCCCCAGACAGAACGTCTCCTCCGCAGAGAATGTCTCTATAATCTGCATGTATCCCTCCATCATTGTGCGTCAAATGGGTTCATTTTGAGGCGGAAACCTTCCAGATGGCTGATTGCAAGCCCTAAAACAGACTGATACTGTTCCCCGATTGCTTCTTTGGGGATGATATACGCATTCAGACGGCTGCTGTAAATCAGAAGCTGGTTCTTGGTGGAAACCATCTTATAAATCTGCTTCCACTCCAAATCCGCTGTCTGGCCTCCCTGGGATACATGCACGCCCGTATCGTCGATTTTATAGTGCAGGGCATTTCTCAGCACGTCCGAAGAAGCTACCTGCTTTTTGGAGCGGAGGTAAAGGTTTCCCGGAACATATACCAGGAAAAGGATTCCCAGGAAAATATATAAAACAGTATACCCCATCCCTACCTGCCCAAACGTCAGCCCGGCCATGGCCAGCACCCATATGCCTACCAGCGTGGCTATAATCCCCTGGAACCCATGGTATGCATGGTAGAGGTTAAAGCGAAACATATCTTTATCTGTAATCGTTACTTCAAATTCTGCTGACATTTTGCCTGCTCCTTTCCTACGCGGACATTATACCCTTTTTGGGTGCGTATCTCAAGGCTTTTTTACAAAAGGAACCAAAAGGGATGCAGATATTCTTACAAGAGAAATATGGATGGTGTCAGATTGCGTGGAACAGGTTCACCATCTCTATCGCAGTACAAGCGGCATCGTAACCTTTATTGCCCGCCTTTGTGCCGGCACGCTCAATCGCCTGCTCAATGTTATCTGTGGTAACCACGCCGAAGATGACCGGGATTTTCGTCTTCAATCCTACGGATGCGATTCCTT
Organism: uncultured Lachnospiraceae bacterium; assembly: GCA_910585625.1. Classification (GTDB taxonomy): domain Bacteria; phylum Bacillota; class Clostridia; order Lachnospirales; family Lachnospiraceae; genus Petralouisia. The sequence goes on along the minus strand of CAJUFQ010000035.1, from coordinate 26,578 downwards.
TGCTGACCTCCGCGCAGACATAATCGTAATGGCTGGTAGCTCCCTTAATCACTGCCCCCAGACAGATTACGGCATCATACTCCCCGCTCTCTGCCATCTTCTGGGCGGTCAGCGGAATCTCAAACGCCCCCGGTACCCAGGCAAGGGTAATATCCCCATCTGCCACACCATGGCGCAGCAATGCATCCTGCGCGCCCCCCACCAGTTTGGATACAATAAACTCATTGAACCTGGACGCTACAATCCCTATCTTAATGTTGCTCGCTACTACGTTGCCTTCTAATACTCTCATCTTCATTCTCCTCCTATAACATTCCATTTACTTGACTTGCCGCTCACACCTGGCTGTTACTGATAATTTGTCATATGCTGCATTTTGTTCTGCTTGGTTTTTAGGTAAAATACATCCGTCTTTTTCGCTGGCATCTGGATTGGCACACGCTCCTCAATGGAAATGCCATACCCGGACAGCCCGGTAATCTTCTTGGGATTGTTCGTCAGAAGACGCAGCTTGCGGGCGCCTAAATCGTGGAGGATCTGGGCGCCGATGCCGTAGTCCCTTAGGTCAGGCGCGAATCCCAGCTTGACATTCGCCTCCACTGTGTCTAATCCCTGTTCCTGCAGTTCATAGGCTTTCAGCTTGTTAATCAGGCCGATGCCTCTGCCTTCCTGACGCATGTAGAGAAGGATGCCCCTGCCTTCCTCCGCGATGGCTTTCATCGCTGCGTCCAGCTGCTCCCCGCAGTCGCAGCGTCCAGAACCGAACACGTCCCCGGTAAGGCATTCCGAATGCACGCGGCACAATACCGGCTTCCCATCAGAGATATTTCCCATGGCCAATGCCACATGATGCTCGCCATTCAGCTTATTGATATATCCATAAATCTCAAATTCCCCATACTTTGTAGGCATCTTGGCATGAGCCTCCTGCTGCACCAGGCTGTCCCTGTCCATGCGGTAACGCACCAAATCTGCCACGGTGATCACAGTCATCGCAAATTTCTCCGCCAGCTGCAGAAGCTCCTTGGTGCGCATCATCGTCCCGTCTTCGCGCATGATTTCGCAGCAAAGCCCACAGGGTTTTAACCCGGCAAGCTGCGCAAGATCTACCGTTGCCTCCGTGTGCCCGGTACGCTTGAGAACGCCGCCTTCCCGCGCCTCCAAGGGGAACATATGCCCCGGCCTGCGGAAATCCTCCGGCTTTGCACCATCTCTTACCGCCAGAAGCGCCGTCTGGGAACGCTCAAAGGCGGAAATACCTGTTTCCGTGTCAATGCCATCGATGGACACGGTAAATGCCGTCTGGTGGTTGTCGGTATTCTGCTCCACCATCTGTTTCAAGCCGAGCCGGCTGCAGAGTTCCCGGCTCATGGGCATACAAATCAGCCCTTTTCCATGCGTGGCCATGAAATTAATGTTCTCCGGGGTGGCATACTCCCCCGCGCAGATGAAATCACCCTCGTTTTCCCGATCTGGATCGTCAATGACCATGATAATTTTCCCCTGGCGCAAATCTTCCAATGCCAATTCTACTGTATCAACTTTTTTGCTCATTGTCCCGCTTCCTTTCTCACAGAAACCCATGTTCTGCCAAAAATTTCTCATCTATCCTGCTCTTTGGTTTTCCGGTTACCCTGCCTGACAAGAACTTTTCTATATATTTCCCTACAATATCACATTCTATATTGACGGCGCTGCCAACCTTCCTGTCGGCCAATGCCGTCTCCTGTCTCGTATGTGGGATGACGGACACCTGAAAATCCTGCGCGGAAACGCCTGCCACGGTAAGGCTGATTCCATCCAAGGCCACGGAGCCTTTCTCTACAATATAGCGGAGTAATTCCTCTGCTGCCTCCACGGTATACCATATGGCATTTTCTTCCTGACGTATCGCTGAAATCCGTCCGCATCCATCAATGTGCCCGGAAACGATATGCCCGCCAAACCTGCCGTCTGCCGGCATGGCCCGCTCCAAATTCACAGTCCCCTGCACGGCAAGCTCAGACAGGCTGCTGCGGCGCATGGTCTCCGCCATGACGTCCGCAGTGAAACTATCTCCCGCCATAGAGGTCACGGTCAGGCATATGCCGTTGACGGCAATGCTGTCCCCGATTTTTGTCCCCTCAAGCGCCTTCCTGCAGCCAACCCTTACCTGGGCCGATACCGCGCCTTTTGTGATTTCACGCAAAACCCCTGTCTCTTCTACGATTCCGGTAAACATTTGCCCTCCTTTTCAATCCTCCCAGTAATGCAGATATCCCTGCCAGCCGGGATAATCTCTATATCCTGCAGCTCTACGGCGTCTTTCATCCGCGGAATCCCTATGCCTTCCACCGGGGACTTGGCGTCTGCCCCAGCGATTAATTTGGGCGCGACAAACGCATAGACTCTCTGAACCAAGTTCTCCTGCAATGCAGAACCGTTCAGCGTGCCCCCTCCTTCCAGGAGGATGCTGTCTATCCCGCGTTCCCCGAGCTGCCGCAAAAGCTGCCGCAAATCCAATCCCTGTCCGAAATTGTTTTTTTGTAAAGGCGTCTCCAGCAATAGGATATTTTTGTCAGTTAAGTATTCCACAGACTCCTTGACCGGGCTTAACCTCTCCCCTGCCTGCCGCACAGCGTCCCCGCACGGCTGAGGCTGACGGAATGCTTCTGCTGCCTGTGGGTTCCAGGCAACGACGGTCTCTATCTCCCTGGCTGTCTCCACAATCTGGCTGCTCCTGGGAATCCGTAACTTTGTATCGCAGATAATCCGCAGCGGATCCCTGCCGCCCTCCATCCTGCAGTTTAGCAGCGGGTCGTCCATAAGTACAGTACCAATGCCCGCCATGATCCCACGGTAACGGTTGCGCAGGCATTGGACAAAGCCCCTGGCCTCCTCGCCTGTCACCCATCTTGCGTCACCTGTCTCACAGGCTATCTTCCCATCCAGAGTCATGGCATACTTCATGGCCACGAAAGGCAGCTTGCCATCCATGTAATGGAAAAAGACTTCGTTAATCTTCCTGCATTCTTTTTCTAAAATCCCCACTTCCACCTCTATGCCATGTTCCCGCAGGATTTTTACGCCATTCCCCGCCACCTTCGGGTTGCAGTCCAGGCAGCCCACATAAACTTTTCCGATCTTTTTTTCAATGATGATGTCGGTGCAGGGCGGGGTCTTGCCATGGTGGCAGCATGGCTCCAGGGTCACATAAAGTTCCGCCCCTTCCGCATCCTCTTGGCAATGCAAAAGCGCATTGCGTTCTGCATGGAAACCGCCGTACTTCTCATGATACCCGCTGGCGATTACCTGACCGTCCTTGACTGCCACGCAGCCCACCATAGGATTCGGCGACACCCTGCCTTCGCCCTGCTTTGCCAGGTCAAGCGCCTTTTTCATATAATATTGAGAATCCTTCTTGCACTTTTCCATCTGCCCTTCCTTTCTTCTCTGCCACGCCAATCAGGCAGAAACCCATTCTCTTCTCTGCTGCAACAATCGAACGTAAAGCGCATCGTCAGCTGCGGTTCGTCCCCTTTAAAAACGGTGAGATATGTTTGTATATCAGTACTGTAATCACCACGCTGAACAGCCCTTTCATCAGCGTAAACGGCGCATTAAACACAATCAGGCATTGCAGGATATCCCTGACTCCCGGTAAAATTGCCTGGTACGCTGCCAGAATGGCGTCTTCTGCCATGAAGTTATAGTAAAACGGGTATACGATATAATAATTTGAGACAATGCTGGCTGCCGCCATCAGCACAGCTCCCAGCATGGCTCCCACGATTGCGCTCTTCTTCCCTTTCCGTCTCTGATAAACCAGCCCTGCCGGAAGCACGAAACACACGCCAAGCAAGAAATTGGACAGTTCTCCGACACCCCCGGTCGTAGACATCAATAAATGCAGAAGATTTTTAATCAAGCAGATAGCCACGCCGCTGACAGGGCCCATGGCAAACGCCCCAATCAGTTCCGGAAGATCGGACAAATCCATCTTAATGAACGGAGGCATAATGGGGACTGAAAACTCCAGGAACATCAGCACGAAGGCAATCGCAGAAAGCATTGCCGTCATCGTCAGTTTCCAGGCATCTGCACGCTTTGTATTGATTTGTGGATTGATATCCATGTTCAGATCTCCTTTCGCACGAGTGCGTATATTATTTATTGTCTTTCCTAGTAAGATAATGAAATGCCCTGAATCTGGATAGATTCAGGGCATTGATGCCATTCCTTGCATATATGCTAATACGATTTCTTCTCCCATCCAGACTGTACTGTCGGCTTTGGATTCTCACCAAATCATGCCTTACGGCTCACGGACTTGCCCTCTGCGAGGTATCACCGTCGGTCGGGAATTCCATCCTCATAAGTGGGATGGGCACCCTGCCCTGAAGAACTTTATTCTCTTTACGGTTACATTCTACTCTCCCGCCGCCAATCTGTCAACAGGATTTTCACTTCTTCACTTTCATGGTTTTCTTATAGCCGGTTGATGCCTTAAAAAGCTTCATATATTTTGCCAGCTGTTTTTTCGGGCACTGGATGACCGCTTTCTTGCCAATTCCCTTGATAGCGTTCTTGCCGACGCTCTTTAAAGCCGTGCCTCCGATTTTAATTTTTTTCAGCTTCCCACATTTTTCAAAAGCCCCGGCCTCAATCTTTGCCACATTTTTCCCGAGCGTCACGCTGCCCAGTTTTTTATAGCCCTTGAATGCATTCTTGCCGACAGAAGTTATCTTGAATTTCTTGCCGCCGATTTTCACTATGTGGCTGACTTTCACGCTCTTTAAACTCTTATTCTTACCGCCAATCACTGCAACGGTTCCCTTTCCGTTCGCTTTGGGGTCTGTAATCCTATACTTATAATCTCCGGCTATATAGATTTTGTTCTTTTTGACCGTAATCGTGAATTTTCCGCTCAAGCTCTTCTCGTACCGGCCTATCCCGGCAACCGTCACTGTTGCCGTGCCGATATTCTTATTATTCTTGTAGGAAAGTTTGTAATCTTGGCCGTTCACCAGGATTTTATCCTCGTAAGTCACTTTCACTGCCGGTATGAGCGGCTTGCCAGTATATACCTGTGTCGGTATGGCAGCGATCTTTGCTTTGCTGATGTCGATTTTTTCTTCCTCGACGCCAGTATTTATGTGTTCAATCCTGCCGACGCAGAAGTCATCCACATGGGACCACGCGCCGCCCGACATGCTGCCGGACAGGCCGATAGTAAGCGTGCCGTCTTTCACTTCTGCCACAATGCCGATGACCTCGCCCTTCTTATCAATGCTGATATTGGGAATGTCTTCCCGCGCAAGCAATGTTCCCGCCGCATCCTTTGCATAGACGTAAAGTTCGTCTTCTGCCTGAAACCCGGAATCAGCCTTGACATTCACCACATATGTGCCATTCTCAAGATCCTTAAGTGTCTGGCTCAAATCCACCGTAAAATCAGCTCTTCCGTCCCAGATGTTGTATCCTCCTTTGCCGGAAAGCACATCTGCCGCCCGGTTGGTCCATTTTCCTCTGGTTCCGTTGTTGCTCCAGTCCGTAGCCGCGTTTAATTCTCGCTCGAAATCCCCATTCGGAACTGCGGCTGCCTCGGGAATCATCACATCTGCCGTATAGGATTTATTTCTCTCTACAACGAATTTTTCCAAAGAAACTCCCTGGACGTTTACTCCCTCTTTCGAGGCAAGAACCTGATAGGTGTCCTCTATGACAGGTACGCGGTATGTCCCTTCTGCATCTGCCTGGACTGTGTAACGCCGGTCGCTGCTTTTGGTCTTGCAACCGCGCAGCGTCACTGTCGCGTTGCCGGCAGGCGTTCCGTCTATATTCCTGACCTTCCCGGTTACCGTACCCATCGCGCTTTGCATGGCCTGGTCTGCCAGCGTTGCCGTTTTCCCAACTTCCACTGCCACGGTTTTCTGCTCTGGTGAGACATATCCTTCCTTTTCGAGACGGATGGTATATGTGCCGGCCAAAATATCGGAAACGCCGAATGTCCCGTCGTCTTTTGTTTTAATCTGAATAGATTGCTCTCCCTTCATGAGCGTGACAGTAACCCCGGCGATACCTGTACCGTTTCCATCTACAACCTTCCCTTCTATGTTCCCGCCTTGGTTGAAGACCATGACTTCCGGCACTTGTGCCGGCTGCCCTGCCGTCACTGTCACTTTCCGGGCCGCTCCCTGAATCTCACATGCATTTACTGCCACTGTTACTGTATAAGTCCCAGCCTTGACAGGCGTGATGGCATACGAATGCTTCCCGATTTCAAGTTGCCCCTCATAAATATAGGCAACTGTCCCATCTTCTGCCGCCACAGTAATGGCCACATCTTTTGCCACATCCGAAGAAACAGGCACGGCAATGCTCTCCGTATCCGCGCTCTGCTCCCGGGAACGTACCAACGCTACGTCATCTACGAGAACAGACGCCTTGGCGCTGCCTTTTGCGATAAAGCCGATTTCTGCCTTCCCGCCTGACACAGTGACATCTCTGAGCGTAACTTCTGTATAGGCCGTATGCGCCTGCGTGATGATTGCTTTCTTCGTCAAGCTGCCTGACTTCGCATACATACTCAGCTCGTCAAACGCCCCGCTGTTTTTCACTTTCGCCGTCAGGCTGTAGGTTCCGTCCGGCAGAACCACGGCATCCGCAGTCGCGGTATCCTGCGTAATGGTTTGTGAAACTTTACAATCAAAATCTACCGAGTCCCCTAACCTGAGGGCATATTTTCCAGTCACCTCATCTTCATTATTATTGATTGGGGAATTCCCCTTGCTGACCGTATTCGTCCAGCCTGCAAGCTGAGTCGCTGCCACGCGGTCTGCGTCAAAGCTTCCGTTTTTCACATAGTTATTGTTTTCATGCACCGTCCATTTGTCTGTGTCCATATTGCCATCCAGGGAATTATCCTCGTCCGGGCATTCGTGCTGCACCAGCAATGCATATTTTTCCCCGACTTTAGCTACGCCAAGGCGTCCTACCCAGGCAGCTTCCTGGTTATTCATCTCAGGTCTGGCCGTGACTTCTGCCCGGTCCACGACAACCCCTTCGTTCTTCCAGTCCACAAGATTCTTGGAAGAATAACAGGTAACGCCTAAGAATTTCGGCGATGGATCTGTCTTATAAGGCCCTGTCGTCGGGTCTTGCGCATATTTCTCTGCCTCTTCATACTTCACGCCGTACCAGTAGTATGTATCGCCAAACTTAAAAATGCCGCCTCCCTGTGAGTAAATGAATTTTCCCTCCGTATCCCTCCAGAAAATATCGTTCTGGATATCTGCATCTGCCGCTTTCAGGCCATCGGCCTCTTCCAGCAACGCCTTAAGCCGGGCTTTAGTAAAGGCTTCCGCCTCTTCAAGCCTGCCCATACGGAATTCGTCGATATTTGCCCATGCCCCGGCCGTGAACTTTCCGGAAAATCCTACGGCAACCGGGGAATCTGAGACCTCGAGCGTCATCCCGGCTATTTCCCATGCTCCCTCCGCAGTAGCGCGGATGGGTTCCTGCGTAAGGATATTTCCATGCCCGTCTTTCGCATAGGCATAGAACTCATCGTTTTCCCCAAAGTCTCCGGCATTTACCGCAAAGCTTATCATATGGGTTCCGGCTTTGAGTTCTGCTAATGTCTGGGACACGTCAAACTGATAGTCTTTATCCAGCCAAATCCGAAAACGATTTGCGCCGGAATGGTTATTTTTCGTTTCCACTTTCTGCGTCACACCTGTGGAGCCAGCAGAGACCCTCCAATCTGCCTCACTGAAATCGGCATTGTCAAACTCGCCATTTGGCACAGTGACCGGCGCTGGAATCTGCAAATCCTGTTTTACTTCCTGCCAGTCATCCAAAGTCACAATCTGCGCTACTGCGCTGACATTTTCCGGCTTATTCTCTTTGGCGTCAAAGTCATAGGGAATCCCTATCACCTGGTAAACGCCGGCTGTGAAAAACCAGACAACAGCGAAGCTGACATGGCAAGCGCCAATAATTTGCTTACAAATTTCTTCATTTTCCCCTTCCTCTCTGTGGATGCTGCATACGTTCCATATGCACCAATAGCTGCGGAATCATTCATGCGCAATTCTGCGCAATTTATGGTTCTATTTACAATTATAGAACGTTCTATTTTAGAAATAATATCAATTATGTCCAAAGATGGCATTTCTTTTTTATAGTTTCTGCACAAATTCTGTTGCTATTTTGTTGCGCAAACGGCCGCACCGCCAACACAGGCAGAAATTTGCCTGTCACAGAAACCAGGGCCACCGGCTAAGCCGGCGGCCCTGATACGCTCCTATATACAAAAGTTGGGTAACGTTCTATATCTGAACCAGTTCATATCGATCCGTCCCCAGCCCGATTTTTACCGCATGGGCAATGCAGCTCTTCCACTCCGTATCCGGATGCGTCATATGGAAGTGGTCATGATCATTGTCATCATGCAGCTCTTTGATATTTTTATCCAGCACGCTGTTCTCAATCGGCTCCATCTTGTTGCAGAGATCCGCACACGCCTGATCCAGCGCAACCGGATCGAAAGAAGCAAGCATACCGACATCCGGGATAATCGGAATGTCATTCTCTGCATGGCAGTCACAGTTCGGCGATACGTCGCAGATTAAGGAAACGTGGAAACAGGGGCGGTCTTTGCACACTGCGTAACTGTACTCCGCTATCTTGCAGTTCAGTACGGCAAGCGAATCATGGAAATCTGCCGCTATTGCATCTTGGGGACAAACGGCAAGGCATCTTCCGCAGCCTACGCACTTGCCATGGTCGATTACGGCCTTCCCCTTTGCAATCTCCGGCGCGTCATGGGCGCAGATTTTCTGACATGCTCCGCAGCCCACGCAAGCAGAGTCATTCACGCTGGGCTTGCCGTCGCAGTGCTGCTCCATCTTGCCTGCACGCGAGCCGCAGCCCATGCCGAGGTTTTTCAAAGCCCCTCCGAAGCCTGCCATCTCATGGCCCTTAAAATGTGTCAGTGAGATTAAGACATCTGCATCCATGATTGCCTGACCAATCTTTGCCTCCTTCACATATTCCCCATCAATCGGCACGAGGGCCTCGTCCGTCCCTTTGAGCCCATCCCCGATAATTACATGGCAGCCGATCTGGTATGGGGAAAACCCATTGATATACGCCGTCTCCAGATGGTCGAGCGCATTCTTCCTGCTGCCCACGTACAGCGTATTGCAGTCAGTCAGGAACGGCTTGCCGCCCAACTCCTTCACATAGTCGGCCACCACCCTTGCATAATTCGGACGCAGGAACGCCAGGTTCCCGTACTCGCCAAAATGGATTTTAATCGCCGCGTATTTCTCCCGGAAATCAATTTCCTCAAACCCGGCTGTCTTCATCAGGCGGTGGAGCTTCTGCAGAAGGTTTTCCTGCCCGGTTGCCTTAAATGATGTAAAATAAACATTTGATTTTTCCATATTTTCCCTCCATTTGCGCAAGTATAACAAATTATATGGCCGATGTAAAGCGTCTTCGATTATTTCTGCCGGATTGGATGCCGGATGACCGTCTTAAGACGTTCCGGGGCAACCCGCCTGGCGTCGCTTAAGTAAATCTCATGGTGCAGACGCTTATCCGTGATATCCAGTTCATATCCCTGCGCTTCCATATACCCATGCATCGCGTTAACCGTCTCCGGCTCGTCATCATAAGGACCGATATGCATACACTGGACGCACAGACCTTCCTCATACGCAAAAAATTCTGCTTTCGAAAAGTCCTGCTTCTTTTTCTGCTCTGCTTGCCCTATCGCCCAGGCAAAATCCTCTCTTGTCACAAAATCCGGCAGGCGGATGACCGAAATGAACTGGAAATCCTCTTTGTGGGCATAGTCAATGCCCCGCACATCTTCCTGCCACCAGAACCCCTCCAAAGGCGGCACCACATAATCAAAATACCCCTCAATCTGACGCTCCCCTTTCTTGCTCATCTTGATGGTAAAGGCAATAGCATAGAGCAGGCCGATGGATTCCTTATATTCGCTTCCTTCATCATTGGGATTCCCCTTCCCGCGGACTGCGATGTAATTCATCGGAGGGATTTCCACAATGGCCGGTTTCTTCTTCGGCATATAAAACTCTTTATATTCTTTCTTATAATCAAACGCCATCTCTCAGCCCTCCAGGATTTCTTTCTGCTTTTTTTTGCTAAGGCCCCCGAGAACCAGCTGGTATGACTTGTCTAACAAATCTCTTAACAGATCGTCAGGTACCGCCCCGTCCGGCTTAACGGAATTCCAATGCATTTTGTTCATGTAATATCCCGGAATAATGTCCTCGTACTGCTGCCTGAGGAAATCCCCTTCCGAAGGTTCCAGCTTCAACGTGATGTAGCAAGGATTGCCGTCTTCCCCCAGGCAGAGCGCGGCGAACATCTTGCCGCCAATCTGGTAACGGAACCATTTCCATTCCTCTTTAAAGTCTTTCGTAACCCCCGGTTTGCCCAGTAAATATTCATCCAGCCACCCATCTCTCATCTGCTCTTCCTCCATCATTCAAAATTTTCTTCGTATCTGTTTCGGATACGCTCTGCAATGCCTGAAATCTTCTGCCTTATCTCTGGCGGGGATAAGACTATAGCCTTATCCCCAAATGTAAGCAGCCAGCTTGTCAGGTTATCCATATCTGTATAATCTGCCTGGAACAGCAGCCTCCCGTCCTCCCTTTTTTGGAAGCTCCCGCGCCCAAACTCCTCTATCAGCCGCCACTCACATTCCGCCTCAAAAAGAACCCGTACTTTAATCCCGCCAGGAAAAATCCTCTCGTTGCTTAAATCCGGCATTACCCCGGGCCGTCTGGCAAATGCTTTCCCCAAGACCGACAATTCCTCCATGCGGTTAAGCTTGAACAGACGAAAATCTTCCCGCTGTTTGCACCATCCCCACACATACCAGCTTGACCAGCGGAATATCAGGTAATATGGCTCTATGCAGCGCGAAGATTCTCCTTTGGGCGAATAATACACGAACGTAAGCTCCCTGCCATCCTCAATGGCTGTGCGTATCTGCTCGATTTTGGGAGCAAGCGAGTCTTTGTACCAGGAAGACAGATCGATCAGCACAGACTGATTGCCAGCCATAAAATCAGAAGACCCCGCTGACAGCTTTTCCATCAGCTGCCCATAACGGTTTGTTGTATTTACGCTTTCCAGGCTGCGCAGCCCGGCAAGCACATCCCTAAGTTCGGTGTCCGTCAGCAAAGTCTTATCGATTTTATAATCTTCCATGATGGATATGCCGCCGTTCACCCCCTGCCTGGTGGCGATGGGGATGCCGGCTTTGCACAAGTCTTCAATATCCCTGCTGATTGTCCGCCGGGAAACCTCAAACCGTTCTGCAAGGTACGGAGCCGTCACGATAGATTTCTGTAGCAATATAGATAAAATCCCAATCTGTCTGTCAATTTTCATGGCCGCCCTCCCAATACAGTTACTATATCACTCTAAACCCGACATCAGGCTGTCATGTTTCTGCTAAATCTCAGGTTCTGGGGTTACGCTTCAAAATCCATGCAGCTTCTGATTACCGTATGCGGACGCACCTTGCCATCAGCTACCGCTACATGGGCGGGATGGGTCGCATAATTTTTCAACGCCTCCTCATTCTCAAATACGGAGTCCAGCATAAGGTCCATATTAGAGCTTGCAAGCCCTTCGGTATAGACTCTGATATCAACCAACCCCGGAATCTGCCCTTTGAGCCCCTCCAGCCCTTCTTTGATGCCAAGCTTAATCTCGTCTGCCTGCTCCCTGGAATACTCTTCCTTTAATTTCCATAAAATAATATGTTTCACCATACGTCCCGCCTCTTTTCTCTAATTTCTGATTGCATCCTGGCAACTTCCAAAACTTTCTCTATCGCCTACGGCTTTTTCATCCGCTGGTTATATTTCAGGTATCTCTTTACAAACTCCGGGTAATTCTGCTTTGCCATAAGCGCCGTTCCATTCTCTAACAAAATGGACGATGCATTGTATTTCACCACATACCTGAAGTGAATCAAATACGCCCTGTGGGGGCGGAAGAAATCCTCCCCCGCCTGTTTTTCCAGCTCTGACAGCCGCCCATAATATTCGATGTCTTCGCCCATTTTATGGATGGTAACTTTGCGGTTGAAAACTTCCGCATAGACAATATCTTTCCAGAAAACTTTCGTACAAGTACCCTTTGACTTGACCAGCAGATGCCTGCCTTCTTCGGATGAAAGCGAATCTTTTCCCTGTGCCTGGAAGGCGAGGATTTGCTGATACTGCCTGACTGCGCTGCCAAGCACGGATTGGAATTTCTCATCTGCAAATGGCTTCACGAGATAATGGAACGCTCCCACATCAAAAGACTGGAAGACATATTCTTCCATGGCAGTGACAAAAATAATGATGACGCGGCTGCCCTTTTCCCGCAGCTTTTTTGCAGCCTCCATGCCGTTTTTGCCCGGCATCTGGATATCCAGAAACAAAATGTCCGGCTCCGGCTCCATACCCAGAAGCTCCTCCCCGGACTGGCAGCACAAAACCTCTGCCCGCGGGCAGTATTCCTTTGCCTTTTCTGCAAGCGTATCCCGCACCGCCGCTTCGTCATCACATATTACAATCCGCATGTATCGCTTCCTCCTCACCATATAATAGTATTATACTGAAAACAGCGGATAATGACAAGTTTTCAAATATCTCCTTCGTATCAAATACAGAAAGATTGCTTCCTCCTTCCGTGTAAGGATATCATAAACTATTACGCTGCGTAGAAATCAAGGTATATTTATGTTATTTCCCATTCACATATTTCCTATAAATCATAAACGCTATCCCTGCCGTCACGAATTCCGTAAAGCAGAATGCATACCATGCCCCCTCCGCTCCCCATAGCCTGCTCAACAAAAATGCTGCCGGGATGATGATGACGATATAACGGAAAAGGGAAATATATAAGGACGGCACGCCCTTCCCCAATCCTTCCAAAGCCCCTGAACAAGTGACGGAGACCGCCGACACGACAAAACCAAGGCTGATGATATGAAGGGCTGTCACGCCGCTTTGGACAGTCTGCGGATTTGAAGTAAACAGCCCTATTAATTGTCCCGGAATCAGCCATGACAGAAGCGTCCCCACAGCCATCACGCCTGCCGTGAGCGCGAGTGTTGTACGGAAAATCTCCCGGACGCGCTCTGTTTCCCCCGCGCCATGGTTATAGCCCATCAGAGGGCGGATTCCCTGAATTATGCCGTTTGCCGTCAGGTAAATAAACGTCTGCAATTTATAATAAGCGCCTAATACAAGCACATATTTCTCTGAAAACCCTGCCAGAATCCCATTCAGCGCAGAAATCAGCAATGACGGCAACGCCAGGTTCAAAGATGCGGAGATACCGATGCCATATAGCCGCGCAGCCAAATCTTTCTGCGGCTTTAAATAAATACGCTTTATTTTTACCGGGATTGGCTTCGCCTTATAAAACACCAAATATACGGCAAGGGAAATCACCTGCCCTATCCCGGTCGCATAAGCCGCCCCGGCAATCCCCATTTCCGGAAATCCGCCAATGCCAAAAATCATCAGCGGATCGAGAATGATGTTGGCGGCAAACCCACATATCATGCTGAACATGGAGACCTTCATCTGCCCCACTGCCTGGAAGACTTTCTCAAATACCAACCCTGACGTAATGACTGCGGAAAACAGGAATACCCGGTTGGAATAGGCAAGGGCCATCCCCACGACCGTCTCATCCTTGGAAAACATGCCCAAAAACGACGGCATGACGGCCATGCACAGAAGCATCAGGAACGCTCCATGGATAATGTTGAGCAAAAGCCCCTGTGTCGCTGCCCTGTCCGCATTCTCCTGCTCACCCGCGCCCAGGCAGAACGCCACCACCGCATTAATTCCGATGGCAAATCCGATCGCCACCGCATTAATCATGTTCTGCACTGGAAATACTAAGGACAGCGCCGTCATTGCTTCCTCACTCAGCCGCGCGACAAAATAACTGTCCACAATGTTGTAAAGCGAATTAACCGCCATGGAGATTACCATTGGCAGCGACATCGACAGCACAAGTGGCAGTATCTTTTTCTCTTTCATAAATTCCTGTTCCATAATCTTCTTCCTACCTCCTCCATCAGCTTGGGCTGTATTGCCGGATACGTCCATTTTTCCGGCAAATTCTCCATTATGATAATTTTCTCTATCTCGTTATGTAATTCCTCTTCAAATTCGTTGACATCTGCAAAAAAGAGCATACCTGTCCCTTTGCTTGCAGAAAACATATTTGCCATCTGTCACGGCGACAATGACTGCGAATTTCAATAAGCCGTCTTCCATTTCCTCATAAAACCTTACCTCCATAACTTTTCTCCTTTTCACTCTGCCATCAGCATGATGCAGAGGCAGAATTCCCCATCCTCCAGCACGATGTCAATGTCCCCAGCATATTTCCTCGCTACCCTGCGTATATTAGACAGCCCAAACCCATGATTATCCTTCTTCTCTTTGGAAGTCAGAGGAAGGCCGCTGTCAGCGTCCCACTGCAAGCTGCCCGCAAAGCTATTGCGCACCTCTATCATATAAGCATTGTTCCTACGGTAAGACCCGATGCATACCCGCCTCATTTCTCCATGAACCGTATGTTCCAGCGCGTTTTGCAAGGCATTGTTTAATATGACGCTGATGTCAAAAGCATTAATCCCGGAATCTGTGGGATAAGAGAATTCTGTACAAAAAGAAATACCTTCTTTCACCGCCTCATCCCGGAACTCCTGCAGAATGATATCTGTCACCGGATTTCCGCTGTTTATCCCGCCAGCCGCCTGGGCAAGCTCATCCTGCAAAGCTTTGCTGTAAGCCTGTGCTTCCTTTGCCCTGTTTCCCGCATAAAGCCTCTCCAACGTAAGGACATGATTTGCCATGTCATGCTTTATGCCACGGATATCCCTATATAAGCTTTCCACACGTTCAATATGCTGCCGGATCCCTTCCATCTGTGTGGCTAGCAGCCTGGCCTGCAGATTCTCTTCCTGCCTTGCCTTCAGCTCCTGATACAGCATGATAACCACAATGACCGTAACGACTGCTACCACGCAAAACAGAAGCTCAAGGGCGTCATAACCAACCTCTGGCCTACCAATCTTCACCGCATAAAATACACGGTAATACCGCATGATTTCATACCCTGTCACCCCTACAACAGAAGGAAGAGACAGCATAAGCAATTCTTTATATCCCATATCCACGCCCTTATTGGCATAGACCTTCCGAAACTGTCCCGCCGAAACAACCATAAACATAAACACCAACACCAGATAGACGCCGCCCGCCACGATATACAAAGCCAGTAACAAGTCTGGATGATTTTGCATGTAATCCATATCTCCGATATAAATGCATAGATGGTCATACAAGATTTCAGCCATTGCCGAGGCAAACCAGCTGAGTGAGAAAAATGTCACTACAAGAAATAACTTCTGCCGATAATTTCTCCTGTCCATCCCACAGACGGCAAGAAACATGGCAAGGCTGCCCATACCGTATATCACATAGGCGTCCAGGGACAAATGTGCCGCATAGAATAAGAGCACTGCCAGGAAATATGCCGCCCCGCCACAAACCGCGCTGCTCTTGCGTTTGAGAAACGGCATGGCAAGCCAGCAGAAACAGCCGCCCTTAATCAAAGCATCCGTAACCAAAATCAGATAATGCATGACGTCCCCCCCTGTGCACACTGTTTTTGTTCTTATAGAAACGTACTTCACGCTTTAGCGTGACAAGGTCTTTCCTATAAGATAAAAAAACGACATTGCCGTCTTCTTATCGTAAGACAGCAATGCCGCTTGTGTCAAGCAAGAATTCCCATTGATTTACAATACACTGCCAAGAGCGCGTATTGCCCACACGGATACTTTACCCATGATAACTGATACGCTCCACTAAAGATTCTTTCCTAAGGTTCCTGCTGAGCAAGAAAGAGAGCGAGGCTTGCAGCAGTAAAATTATCAGTACCATTACCCCTATTTCCACCGCCGGGAAATGGTATTCATTGATTCCAAAAAAATGATACTCCTTGGCATAGCTGAAAACGGCATAGCCAAGCGGGCTTCCTATGGCCAGGGAAATTGCCGCCGTCCCTACGGAAAAGAGAACCCCTTCCGCCTGCATCATCCAGTTCAGCTGGCGGTTCGTCATCCCCACCGCCTGCAACACGCCTAGTTCCTGTTTCCTCGTGATTGCCCCGGTGATAATCGTGTTCGCCATATTAAAGAAACCGATAATTCCCAAGAGTCCCAGAAGCGCATAGATTGCGCTCCGCATAGCCTGACTTGCCGTCCGCGTACTCTTTAAAGAGCTATCATAAGAATCCAGCTCTATATGTTCTATGCCCGCTACAAGCTCTTGGATGGCTGATTCCACGCTTTCTTTATCCTTCTGGCTGCAGTCAACCCATAGGATTTCTGTTACATCTTCTGTCATTTTAAGCTTACGGAATGTATCTTCCGTGATGACCCATGACGCAGGCGCGCTTCCGAACGAACCCATCAGTTCCCCCCGGCATACCGCCTTGCCGCCCGTCAGGTCTTTCAGCTCCATCTGCCGCCCTAACTGATAGCCATTATCTTCCATATCCACACTGTCTTTCTCCAAAGACTCATTCAGACGCAGCGTCACCGCGTAGAAACGCATTTCCTCAGGATAGAGCGATTCATAAAACTCCTGGGACACGTAACCTTGAAATACTTTCTGCACCGTCCCGTTTTGCCGAGACCCCAATACTCCGCTGACAACAAACTCTTTCTCTTCAAACTTGCTTCGGTTGTCCCTGCGGATGGGTATCGATACTTTATCCCCAGGCCCGGCGTCCAAAGCCCAAATTTTTCAAAAAATTCTGCCGACGCTGCGATTTCATTTCCTTCCAAGGGCAAGGCCCCGACTTCCAGGGTATTAGTAAAATTTGCATTTTCTGCTGCTGTGATATCCATGAACGACAATCCCATGTCTATGCCTGCTTTCTCAGAATCGACCTGGGCCGCATATGCCGTCCTGCCCACATGAGTGAACTCACTACGCAGCTTGAGCATCTCATACTGACCTTCCGTAACCCTGCTGAGAGTCTCAATGTAATTTCCATATAAATTTCCCGCATTGACACGGTTATGCCTTACCAGCCCGCAGCCAATGCCTGCGGCAGACACTTTCAGCCTCAGCACCGACAGGCTGAAAGGCTTGGTAATATAATCGTCGGGCCCGCCTCATACCCCATGACCTGGTCTACCTCCTGATCCATCGCCGTCAGGAATATAATATGCACGCTGCTCTGTTCCCGCACTTCCCGCACAAAATCCAGCCCATTGCCATCCGGAAGCGTAACATCACAAAGGATGAGCTATACCTCCTGACGCAGGAACACAGCCTTTGCCTGCGCGATGGTATCACAGGAATATACCTGATAGCCGTCTTTCTCCAAAATAAATGTGATTCCCCGGTTAATTCTCTCGTCATCTTCCACTAATCATATTGATTTCATTTTACTGTTCTCCGTAACCATTATTTGAAAAATATTATTGCAGCTTCCCAGCTCCAAAAATCTCGCGTTAAGGTCTCAGATGATTCTTTTTAAATTCATCCAGACGCAGGATATCTCTGCCAAACACAAAAATACGGTACGCATATCTGCCGCATTTATATTGCGGTATGTCATTACGCTTAAACCGGATGCCCATATCGTTAAGTTCTTTCTCGGCGTCCTCAATCTCCGTCTTGTTATAAGCAAAAGCCGCCAGATGGCCTTTCAGCCACTCATCTGCCTTTAATTCCGCAAGCGCATATCTGACCAATTCCTTCTCCTCTGCAAATGACTTTAGCACGCGTCTGCACCCACGCTCGGAATAGCCAAATTCAAATCTCCCCCCTTCCCGTTCTATCACGATGCCCTCACAGGCGCAGTGCTTTCCGATGGATATTTCATGGAAGGAATAGCATTCCTCTTCCAGATATCTTTCTAATTCCCGGATTGTTTCCATGATTCTTTTTCAGCTCCTTTTTCCTTGTGAAATGCTACCTTATTTTACCATACCATCGATAAAAAATCATTTCATTCCTGCTCACTTTCGCATCTGACGCTTTATATTAGGAAAATTTTGTTGAAAAAAGCAGAAAACGACGTTATAATGGAAAAAACCATGAGGGACATGAAGGAGTATAAAGGCGGGGGAGAAATGAAAAATTTATTAAGGATCATGCTGGCATTTTGGAACACTAAGATTATCCCTTCAACCGGGAGAGTTCTGGCAACCGCAGATACAAGGAAGAACTTCCTTTTAAAGCTATACAGCCGTCTAAACGCATGTGGACGCAAGCTGTTATTTACAATGTACACTGTAAAATTCCGATATATCGTCCTCGTATACCTCATTAACTTTCTTGCAGGGCGAGTCCTGGCGTTGCAGGGAGACTTCCCTGGATCAGCCGTCCATCAGATAAACCTGACAATAATATGTTTTATTGTATTTTACATCTTTCAATATGAGCATAAAGTGATAGACAGCTTATACCATACTTTGGCTTATGCCAGCCCTGATATCTCTGTCTGCCTGGATAGGCTTGGCAATGCTAAACTAGCCCTGCCAAACTTGCTTCTGCCCGTGCCTCCTGTGATTTTTTCCACCAAAATAAGCATGGACATGGCGTTTGTTCCCAAGTCGCCTGTTGGGTATTATTTATATTTTTTCTATGCGGCTACGCTTTACATTTCGCTCGTCGGATATTGCCTGATGCTTCTCGCCACCAAGGCCGTATATGAGATGACAAAAGTAGAATGCAGAAAACTGCCCTTTTCCTATCCCAATGATTTGCTGGAAATCCCCGATTGGTTAAAGAGCCTTGCCAACCTATATCACAAAGCGCAAATTTCTTTTTTCACAATCGGAATGATTTTTACCGTTGAATTTATTTTTCTGATTCCTGACAACATCGAAGTAATAGATATTGACGGTGGGTTAAATACAGCATTACCCCTTAGCTTCTGGTATGCATGGGCGATTATTTTTACTTTTATCATCATCGCCTTTCCTATTTTCTGGGCAGTATGGAAGAGACTGCTGACCCAGCTGACATTAAACTTCAATCAGAGGACAGTCACCAAATTGATGGCTCTCAATAACAGGAAAGACCTCACATCTGTCTGGTCTTACTATCAGCTAATCAATCATGCAGCCCGGTTCGAGAAAAAGATTTTCCCCAAGCATAATGTGTATCCGCTGATTACAACAACTATCAGTTTCATTTTAAATCTTTCTAAAATGCTTGATTTATTACAAATACCATTCGGCATCAGTCTATAAATCAAATTCATGCCGAAATCAAAAAATTCGTGACTCATTGCCCCATCCCTCCATGCAGCTGGGTGGGGCAGTCGCTATTCATGCCATTACCTTCTAATGCTTCCACCATGTCTGTTCATCCTCCCCCTAAACTTCCTGCCACCCTCCATTTCCCATTTTCTTTGTTCCATACAAGCACCCACTCCTGATCGTCTATTCCTTCTTCTACCAGGGAACCCGACAGCCAATGGCGAAAATCATGTCTGGCAAGAGACTTTGTTTCTAAAATAATATATTCTTCATTTTCCCCAATCGCCATTTCTTTCCGTTCATCTTCAGTAACTTCACGGTCAATCCATTCTCTGTAAGACACCTCTTGCAGGTCGCACCCCCACATTTTCAGGAATAGTTCCTTCTTTAATGTGCCAACGGCCGCTGAGAGTTCCTCCTGGCTGTATTTTACAGATTGGTTAAGACGCACTTTCGCATCGCTGACGTGCCCTGTGAAAAATTCCAGATAAATAAAAACAGCTCCCAAAACCCAGAAAACTGCCACAGCGCATAATGCCGCTTTACCTCCTGCACCGATTCTGCCTCTCATATCTTCCTCCTGCTTTTGCGAATTTGCCCAGTTGTTTTTCTACACTATGGTCTCACCTGACCATATCCCACTACTCTTTATCCCTATTCTGCTCAAATCACTTCTCCAGCTGTAATTTCCAAAGAAGTGACGGTATAACTAACCGCTTGTACACTTGCCGAATACGCTGCCTATATTTCAGAAATTGCCATATCGTCTTCCTCATATTTAACCGACTTCTAATTTTTTCTCCATAATTTCATAAACCAACTTCACGTCATGTTCCAATTCATATATTCCATGCCCTACCGTTCTATAACCCTTATGCTCATATAGGCACGCTGCCGGAAGAGAAGCTTCTAAGACAGCTGTATCATGCTTTTTCACGATTTCAGTTTCCAAACAGTTGATAATATGCGAGCCACAGCCTCGTTTCTGATAAGCAGGCAGCACATACACACCCGTAATATGATTCCCATCAAAACAGCCTATTCCGGCAATCACACCGTCTTCCACCAATACCCCCATATTCCCAGATGCTATACCATCTAAAATATGTTCCTTATTGTGATGTCTGCAGAAGAAATCCACCACTTCTTTCGGATAATATAGGGGATATATCTCTTTGATTGTCGTATGTAAAACTTGATAAATTTCATTTACCATGCCAGAAACCGCCGTTACATATTTCATATTTTCCCTCCAACTATGGTTTCGTCCCAACTTTGGACTCACGCATTTTTATAATCAAATTCACTTTCTCAAGACAACTCCCTGGAATCTTTTTTCAGCAATGGGTACATCATCATGTCATAAACTTCGCCATTTTTCACAGCGTTACTCCTTAATGTGCCCTCATATTAATTTTTCCCATTCTTCGCGCTCTATGGCATACGCATATGATATGCCATTCTTTTCATCAGGATATTCTTTTACTTTCTTCATGCCGTTTGCAATAGCGGTAGCATAAGAGCCCACGTTTGTGTATTTCATGCAGGAATAGATTGTATCATACTGGGTGTTCTGAAACCCCCAATCTCTTACTGCGCGAGCCGCTTCTTTTGCAAATCCTCTTCGCCAATATTTTTTGTGGATGTGGTATCCAATCTCTGGAAGCATTTCGTTATCTATATTCTGCATCGTAATACCGCAATCCCCAATAAACTCTCCGCTGACTTTCAGCACGGCTGCCCAAAGACCAAATCCATACTTTTTATAATTGTCTAAATTCCATGCAATCCACTGCTTTGTCCTTTGCTCATCAAAAGGAGCCGGATAATGTTGCATGGTTTCTGGATCGGAAACTATTTCAAACAGTGCGTTAAAATCATCAAACGAGTATTCTCTTAAAATAAGTCTTTCTGTTTCAATTACCATTTTATTTTCTCTGCCAACTCCTATTTCTTAGTCTAATTTCTTTTTCCAAGTATATACGAAATGATAATAATTTTCTATTCCCTGAACTGCTTTTGCATAATTTTGTAATAACCATAATAATATGCCCTTACAGCCGAACTACTGCCGCCTTGGCATTCTTTAAGCAACGATTTCTCCTTAAAAATTTAATATCCTTTGCAGACGTCCACCCATTCCATATATCCCGAATATTCCTCCAGTTCCATAATAGTAAGCTCTATCGCACTGTTAGAACTGCCGCAGGCAGGAAAAACCGTTTCAAATCGTTTTAATGACACGTCCAGATACACCTTCACGCCCTCATTTACCGCAAACGGACAAACACCGCCCACTGCATGTCCAACCAACGTTTCCACAGCATCCAGCGGGAGCATTTTTGCCTTTTTCCCAAACTTCGCCTTATATTTTGGATTGTCAATTTTTGCATCCCCCGCTGTCACAATCAGCACCGCCTCATGTTCCACCATGAAAGAAAGCGTTTTTGCTATCCTCTGAGGTTCACAATGCAATGCTTTGGCGGCAAGCTCCACGGTTGCACTGGACACGTCAAATTCCTGAACCCTTCCCTCCATCCCATATTCCCTGAAATACGCTTTTACCTTGTCTATTGCCATTGCTTTTCCTCCTAATTCATATTATAGCATTTCTCACCAAAAAATATAGCCTCACGGAATATGGGAAAACACTCCACCCATACCAGACGCCTTGTACGACTGAGGCGAAACCTATCTATCCGAAAAAAATAGGCAACGCGGCCAATTATCCAGCAAACGGGGCGTTATCTTCTCTTATATACGACTATCTGCAGATCCGCACCATTGCATCCATATTCGCATACCAGAAGATACTTAACATTTCTTTCATCTTTTTGAACACTTCAAAACCGTCCCGTTTGATGCACTCTGCCGCAATGCACGTTCCTCCAAAGGGATGTCCCGCAGTTTTCACGCAACCGCCACATTCATTTCTCTTATTACATTCGCCGCAGCAGTCGGCCCCACAAATTGATAACATAAATTTACCCCCTAATTTCGATTGAGACTTGATAATTCTTAAGGGAAACATTAGCTGCTATAATCTATTACTGAGATTCTCGCTAACCCTTGAAAACACTAAATTTGCCGCAGATGAGATTTCCCTTAAATTCTCCCTTGTATTATATCTTCCCACAGGGCGTTACAAACTCTGATAAAGGAAAAAATGAGGGAAACAAAATCACATAAAATATTGATTCTCAACAGTTTAATAAAATCCGGAAACAAAGAGGTATCCACTGGCTCAAACATTATCCATTTCCCATCATGGTAAGTTTGAGCTTTGTCATATATTTCTTGAACTTCCTTCCCATAATTTTCTCTATCTGTTTCAAATTTTAACCGTTCCTGTTTCCCTAAGATAACCATAAAACCCACACAATTTTCTCTTGCATATAATGCACACAGCGTTTTACCGCCCCGACGATATTTATATTCATATTTCCATGCTTTACCGCCTTTATCCCACAAACAATCCATATCATATGTTTCATCAATTAACGCACATAACTCATTCCATACATCATACAAAGATTTTCCAACTAAAGCACTCATTTCTTCTTCGTTAGGTATCGTATCAAGCATTTTATCCCTCCTTTATAAATCCCGATTTCACGCCTGATTTTTTTCTGAGTGTACACAAAACCATAAGATTTTCAGCAAGCCATTTTGCAACACCATCCTCATCATTCGAGGAAATAATTGAGGTTGCAATTCTTTTCAGATCTTCATGTGCATTTTGGACAGCATAGCTTTCATCTTCCAGTTCAAACATATCTATATCATTTTTTCCATCACCAAACACAACTAACTTCTCGCATTTCAAAAGTGATTGTAGCTGCTTTATTGCTTATGCCTTTGAAGCATTCAAAGGCATAATTTCGAGCCATTGTTCCTTTGTATAAATATCCATCTGATAAACACAATGGTAGGAATTCTTGTATTTCTCGTATAATGGTTTGAGTTTTTTCGGTTCATCTATACAAATGATATAGAAAATATTTCCTGACTTCAAATCATTTACTGCTCTGACCGCATTGGTACGGACATCTCCCTTTCTGCTGTCCAGAAATTTATACATTCCATCTGAGCATAATTCAGAAACAAATGAAAATTTCTCCTTACCGTCTATATGTGCATAAACAATAGGATATACTTTATTTGCAAACAAATCATCCAGCACATAATCTACCCTGTCATCAAAATAGTTTTCAATCAAAATATCCTCTGTAATGTTATCTATTACAAAAGCGCCATTGTACACGATTAGCGGAATCCATGTCATGTACAATGTTTTGCAAACAATTCTTTTACCATTTCTGAAATAAGGTGCTATCTAAATCAAAAGTAATATTTTTTGGATATTCATTTTTATAATTTCTCGAATTTTATAATCCATGCCTATGTAAAACCTCGCATATGTCAATTCAATAAACGGGATTTAATGCTTTTTAAGCTCTGCAACAGCAGCATAATGTAAAATATCAAATTCATCCGGCGCAATTTGTCCAAGAAGCGTCATATGCTCTTGTTCCCACATCGAAATTTCTTTCTCAGTAAGCGAAGCTCCGATTCCACGACAAGCCTTCATTCTTCCATTCCAGCTTTCATGGGTAAATGGTATTTTTACAGTAAATTCTTCATGAAATGCAAGCTCAAAGTTTTCTCTGTAACATTATGGTATGTCTATTGGATGTTTCGTTTCTCCTGCGCCACTCCAATTTGGATTATATTTTAATACAAGCTTTTCACCGCTCCTGCAATCTCATCCTCAAATGGCAGCCATGCCATATATAAAACAAGAATACATCCTTCTTGTTTCAGCATACGATAAAACTTAGGCATAACCGTCTCATGGTCGAAATACCGAAAACACTGGCATGCTGTAATTACATCAAAAGAGTTATCCAAAAAATTTATATCCTCTGTTGATACAACATGATAATCTATGTCCATACCTTTTGAGAGAATTTTCGCTTGTTCGATTTGGTTTTCTGAAATATCTGCCGCCGTCCACTTCGCCCCATACTGGTACATATTTCTAGGAAGAACACCCCGTTCCTGTTCCAATATCAAGGACGGATTGTCCGTTTAAGCATGATTTTCGGTCAATAATGCTTTGATAAAACTCTTTCGGATAAATATCACGGTATTTTGCATAATCTAAAGAAGCCTTCCCCCAATCAAAGGGTTTTCCGCTATCTATGTCTCTGTTCATTATCCTCATAGCATACCTTCCTCAATCCCAATTTTACACTCTCTGCGACTTTCCAACGAACAGGAATCTATTATTTTTTACAAATTGTATGGCTGACAATGATTATCACCAAACAACCAACACCTACAACGCCAAGTGAAATATATGCGAAACCAGCTGGCAACACGTCCTCAAACAAGCCCATAACAAGAATGAGAAATGTGATAACTGCCATTCCAAATCCTGTCGTTCTACATAATTTTTTTCATCGTATTTTGCTTTTTCTTTTTTCGGCGCTGTATTATACCCAGAAATAAACCAGCTTCCATGACCAGACAGTAACATTATGGAAATCACCAAAAATATTACGAAAACCACCCATATTATCCAATCCGCCCCACTTGATACGTTTGCTAATTTCATGATATTATTTCCTCCGCCAAATACCGATTTTTCAGTCTAATTTCTTTTTCTAAGTATACATGAAATGATAAGATTTTTCAATTCCTCTAACAGCTTTGCATAAGTTTGAGCGGCACTCCCACATACCACAGAAATGCCGCCTACCACTTATGAATAGATTAACTCAATCTCGACAACTTCCTTCACGCAAGCCCGAACATGGTTCGTTTTTCGAAACCATAAAATCTGGATTTCCGCACAGCTTTTTGTACATATAGGTATACCTACAGGCTGTTTCCTTGTTCCTGCACTGTTTCCTGCGCAAACACGTAGGCCCGCAAGATGTTTTCTGTAAGCTATACTAATTATACTTTTGTTAGACAATGTTACAAGAATGAAACTAGATAAGGATAAAATTCAAAAATATAATCAACTTTACTTGCCGAAAAAAAGATGTCTTTATCAAAATGGTTTTTTCGAGATGTCCACAGTGATAGCGAGCATCGGATTGTTTCAGTCACATTCCCAGTTATAAATCTTTTTGAGAAAAAGATAGAATAACATCAAACAGTATGTTATAATTTTTGCGTTGCTCACCGAAACCTGGCAACAGGAAGGAGGTGTCGGCGTTGGATATTTTCATTTCTTTTTTTATCGCTGTTGCGGCTGGTGTAGCTTGCCACTACATCATCAAATGGTTAGACAGCAATGACAGGAGCAACAAATAACCTACTGGGTGCTTTGCCAGTATAAAAGTAAAGAAGAATCCCTAAACTGTACTGCAATACAGTTTAGGGATTCGTTCTTTCGTCAACGTGGACTTTTCATTTCTTTTTGCCTATTGGCATTATAGCATATGCAAAAATGTTTTTCAATATGCTTTTATTCAAAAATTTTTATCCTAATCTGGTATCAGTCAAGTACTGTACTTTTTATAGTACATGCCCAAAAACGGTACGTTGATTTATGAGGAAATGCATGTATATTGTTCCAGAAAGGCGTAACCGAAATGAAAAAAATACATTGTCTGTTGAATACTGCAAAGCAGTATCTGCCATACAAAAAATATTAGGCGGTAAAGGGAAACGCTTCATTCCCGACTTTGAGCATATGAAACAGTGGGAAGATGAAATTCTTAATGAGTAAGAAAAATCTCTCTTAGGATATTTCCCCCTCGTGGCATTCGCCAAATATCCGCGCAAGCACGGCTGCTTGGCTCAATGCTCGCGGAAATAGATCATGGTATCTGGCAATTTCATATTCTTTTGAACCACGAAGATGAAGTGCTTTTCCATTTTCCCATAAATCAATTTTTGAATTATAATCCCAGTAATCTAAAAATACTATCATGATGTCAGTGTCTTTATAATACACAATCCTTCCTTCTTACTCTGGCAATCCAAAATTTCTTCCTCCCTCCGTTTCGTTTTATTCTGTTGCCTGTTTTGCTGTCGGCTCTCGTTCTGAAGCTCCCTTTCAAGTTTTTTTGTTGTAGCTGATTACCTCGGCATATGTTAATTCTGTTGCTGTCTTGGTCTGCTCTTTGCTTATACCGTTACACTCGGATTGCAAGGATTGAATCTCGGCTTTCCACTGTTTCGGCGTTATCTTCTCGCCATTCTGTAAAAGGCTCT
>CAJUFQ010000034.1:14048-33813 GCA_910585625.1 uncultured Lachnospiraceae bacterium | reverse complement strand
GATGATGACATTGTTTGATGAAGAACAGGTAATGCGCGCTTATGTGGAAAGTGAGCGAAAGGAAGCTGCTGAAGAAGCTGCAAAAAAAGCATCTGTGATTTCAGCGATCGAGATATATCAAGAAATGGGTTTACCTGTTTCAGAAACCATTAAAAAGGTGGCAGGAAAATATAAACTTGAAGAAAACGATGCAGAAGAATGGGTTCGGAAATATTGGAAACGCTGATGAATCTTGAAAATATCCGCTTTCCTTTTTTACCCATTTCATCCTTTCCTCCCTGTTACTTGTATATTGTCTGCTATCGCACTAATCTTTGAACCATGAATCAAAGCCACGACCACGTTTTCCTAATTCATACGGACCTATGCTTAACTGCCCACATCATACAAGAAGATGTCTTTGCCAGATTGACATGGCAGCCAAATGCGGGGATGAAACATTTGCCGTCTGCCTTCGTAAGCCAATGACATAGGCAATTTCCCAGATGTTCCGCCTCATCCCCGCATTCTCCGGCAATCACTCCTGCACCAGGCAATCATATACATTGCCACTTGCAAAAGGATTACTGGAATATCCAAAATACAGTTTCCGTATCTCTCCCGTCTTCGCATTCTTAAAATAAGCAAAAATCCCTGTCCCACTCATTTTGATAGATAAATTCACCTTAGAATTGTTCTTAATCTTCTTTTCACCGCCGTCTGACGTGAGCTGTTCAATTTTTATGAGCTTCCAGCCTTTCTTTGGCGCAATTTTGAGTTTCTGGGCCGTGTCTTTCTTCTGTTTATTCAAGTTATACTGGCCTGATTTTTCAAAATATTTTGCGTAATTCTTATTGCCGATTTTAAACTCTTTGCATGGGCTGCTCCATTTTACAACCGTAATTTTAGAAGTCAGTTTTCTCTTGTCATACTGAAACGTAACCTTTGTGACGCCAGGCGCTTTGGGGGTTACTTGCAGATAGCCGCCCGTACCCGCAGATACTTCTGCAATGGACGGCTTGCTGTTCTTAAGTTTCGTGATTTTTCCATTTAGCGTCGAATCCTGAATGAAAAGATAGCCTTTCTCAACCTTTCCCTTATATAGCCAGGCCTTTACATCCTTCTGAACGCTAGGAGCCTTTGCATGAACGGCAGTGGCAGGCGTCACATCTATCACTATCATACATAATAACAATATCGCCAGTGTCTTCTTTAATATTTTCTTCATAATTTTTCCTTTCTACATCCGTTTTCGTATGTTGTCGTCAAAATACTTGTTGGCCCCGGGCCACCTATTTGTTATCGTTCCATTCATCTCATCTTAACATCCTTGCCGCCTCCCCTATTCTGTAACGGAACAAAGCAAAGCCACATCAAAAAGTATACTTTTTCGATTCTTGCTGTACCTTGCTTATATATAGCTAACTATATAACATAAAGCAGAATTTGCAAGGAAAATATTGGAAAAAATGCATAGAAATAATATAAAAAAATGTCATTTTCGTGTTGGGAAAAGCATTTGGAAATCACGCTTTCTCGAATGCTTTCGCTTTACCGAAAAACGTGGGAGGCCTTCCGAACTTCACGCCTCTTGCTTTCGCCGCCGCTATCCCTTCCGCCTGCCTCTGCCTGATATTAATTCTTTCATTTTCCGCAACATAACTCAGCAACGCAAGCCCTATGCCGCTGATGAACGTGCCTATTTTGTGATGATACGCCACTGCTCATTCAAATCTGCATAATTCCGGCCCAAGCGATCGATAGACTTCACAAATAGAACCGAATTGCTATCCAGTTTCCGAAGCATCTTTTGATACTGTACGCGTTCAAAATTTTTTCCCGACTGCTTGTCCATGTAAATCTGTCTCTCCGGCACCCCCATTGCGAGCAATGCCGCCCGCTGCCGCCCCTCGTTCTGCT
The DNA here is from genome assembly GCA_910585625.1 of uncultured Lachnospiraceae bacterium. Lineage (GTDB taxonomy): Bacteria > Bacillota > Clostridia > Lachnospirales > Lachnospiraceae > Petralouisia. The sequence goes on along the minus strand of CAJUFQ010000034.1, from coordinate 31,914 downwards.
CTCTCGTAGACACCCTCATATACCCATAACTCTTCTGGCGTTCCATGATAAACCTCCTATTTCATTTCTTGCCCTTTACAAATGAACGTATGTTTGTTATACTGTCAGAAAAGAGGTGTGAAAATGTCTGAGCGTTTGATTTTCCATATAGATGTGAACTCCGCCTACCTTTCCTGGTCAGCGGCAGAAAAGTTAAAACAAGGATCCGGCACAGACTTGCGGGACATCCCTTCCATCATCGGCGGCGACATGGCAAGCCGCCACGGCGTAGTGCTTGCAAAGTCCATCCCGGCAAAGCCATACGGCATCTCTACCGGGGAACCGGTGGCGCACGCCCTGCAGAAATGCCCGGGCCTGGTCTTAGAACCGCCTGACCATAAACTTTACGCCAGCTACAGCAGTCGGCTGATGGAACTTTTGATGGATTTCTGCCCCCGCATCGAACAGGTAAGCATTGACGAATGTTACATGGATTTTACAGAATACAGACACCGCTATGCCAGCCCCGTGGCAGCGGCGAGACAAATCAAAGATACCGTCAAAGATATGTTAGGGTTTACGGTAAATATAGGCGTCTCCTCAAACAAACTGTTGGCAAAGATGGCGTCCGATTTTCAGAAACCGGATAAGGTACACACCTTGTTCCAGCAGGAGATTGCTACAAAAATGTGGCCTCTCCCGGTGCGGGAGCTTTTCATGGTTGGAAGAGCCTCTGCAGCTACCTTAGAAAAGCTGGAAATCCTCACCATCGGCGACCTCGCCCATGCCAACCCCAAAATCCTTGAAAGCCATATGAAAAAGCATGGGCGGCTGATCTGGGAATTTGCCAACGGCATCGACGACTCCCCTGTCCAGACAGAAGAAAGCGAACGTAAGGGCATCGGCAACCGCACAACCCTTAAGCAGAACGCCGAGACTTCCGAAGACGCCAAGCGCGCCCTACACGACCTGTGCGCCCAGGTCTCTGCCCGCCTGAGGAAGCATGGGCAATATGCCGGCATGGTCAGCACGGAAATCCGCTACGCCTCCTTCACCGAAGTCTCGCATCAGATGCAGCTTGAAGCATCAACCGCAGACGCGGAGACCCTCTTCCGGCACGCCTGCCTGCTCTTTGACGAACTTTGGAACGGCGAGCCGATCCGCCTGCTTGGCGTCCGCACCTCCAAGCTCACGGACACGCCAAAGCCGGTGCAGATGAATCTCTTTGACCTCCCCCAGACACAGAAGGAACTCCAGGCAGACAAAGCGGCGGAATCCCTGCGGGCAAAGTTCGGCAAGGACATCATCCGTAAGGGCGTCGGATAAGGCCGCCTACACCGCAAACTGACTGTTATAAAGCTCCGAGTAGAACCCTCCCTGCCTTAACAGTTCCTCATGGTTCCCTTGTTCTAAGATATGACCATCTTTCATCACCAAGATGATGTCAGCCTCCTGGATGGTGGACAGCCGGTGCGCCACGATGAAGCTGGTACGGCCTTCCATCATCCTGGCAAACGCATTCTGAATCTTCATCTCCGTCCTGGTGTCAATCGAAGAAGTCGCCTCATCCAGGATGAGCATCGGGGGAAGGCAGAGCATGACACGGGCGATGCACAACAGCTGCTTCTGCCCCACGGAGAGGCTTCCGCCCTCTTCGCCAATCACAGTATCATAACCGTCCGGCAGACGTTTGATGAAGCTGTGCGCATGAGCTGCTTTCGCTGCCGCAAGGATTTCCTCTTCCGTAGCATCCGGCTTTCCCATCACAAGATTTTCCCGGATTGTCCCTGATTTCAGCCAGGTCTCCTGCAGCACCATCCCGTAGCTTGCCCTCAGGCTCTCGCGCGTTACCTCACGGATATCATGCCCTTCGACAAGAATCCGGCCGCCGTCCACATCATAGAAACGCATCAGCAGATTGATGATTGTCGTCTTTCCGCAGCCGGTCGGCCCTACAATGGCCACACGCTGCCCCGGCTTTACCTTCAGGTTGAAATCCTCTATCAGCTTCTTTTCCGGGGAGTAGGAAAACCAGACATGCTCCAGATCCACATTCCCCTCTACGTCCGCCAAAGGCTCCGCATCCTCCGGCTCGGGAGCCTGCGCTTCCTCGGCAATCAGCGAGAAAATGCGTTCTGCACAGGCAAGTGCGTTCTGCAGCTCCGTCACCACGCCGGAAATCTCATTGAACGGCTTCGTATACTGGTTTGCATAGCTCAGGAAACAGGAAAGCTGCCCAACAGTCAGCACACCGCTGCCAGACATGGCAAGCAATGCTCCCACGAGCGCGACCCCGGTATATACCAGGCTGTTCACAAACCGTGTGCCCGGGTTGGTCAGGGAAGAGAAAAACGTTGCCCGCAGCGATACTTTCTCCAGCCTGCCGTTTATCTCGTCAAACTTCTCCAATACATCCCGCTCTTTGGAAAATGCCTGCACTACTTTCTGGTTCTCAATCATCTCGTTAATCAGAGAGGTCTGTTCCCCACGGGTCGTAGACTGGAGCATGAACATGGAAAATGTCCGGCGGGCAATGAAGCTTGCCACGAACAGGGACACCGGCGTCACCAGAACCACCACCAGCGTGATCTTAACGTTAATACTCAGCATGAACAGCAGCGTACCCAGTATCGTGATCACTCCCGTAAAAAGCTGGGAAAATCCCATCAGCAGGCCGTCCGCAAACTGGTCGACATCCGCCACTACGCGGCTTACCAATTCGCCATGGGAATGCGCGTCGATAAATTTCAGGGGCAGGATTTCAATCTTGGCAAAAGCTTCCCTGCGCACATCTTGTACGACTTCATAAGTAATCTTGTTATTGCAGACGTTCATGAACCACTGTGCCAGCGCCGTCACCCCAATGAGGACGCCCATTTTCCAGAGCAAGTTTAAAATTACCGGGAATTGCACCTGGCCCGGCGCCAGGATATGGTCGATGACCTCCCCGGTCAGCACCGGGAAATAAAGCGTCGATGCTACCGTCACCACGGCAAATGCCAGGGACATCACCAGGAAAATCCGGTAAGACTTAATATATCTCAATACTTTTTTCATTGTCTGCAGTTGGCTCTTTTTCTTCATACTATTACCTCCGGCAGCTCATCTATCCGCTGCTTTTTAATATTCAGGCTCACAGATTTCCCTTCTCAGCTTTCCTGCTGTTTCTTATATTGGGACTCATAGATTTCACGGTAGACTTCGCAGCTTTCCAGAAGCTGTTCGTGGCTTCCCATTCCTGCGACTTTCCCGTCATCCAATACGATGATTTTATCGGCATGTTGGATGGAAGAGGTCCGCTGGGACACGATAAACACGGTCGGCTTCTCCCCCATCTGGCGGATTGCTTTCCTGAGCCTGGCGTCCGTGGCATAGTCCAGGGCGGACGCGCTGTCATCTAAAATCAATATCTGGGGCTTGCGTACCAGGGCGCGGGCTATCGTCAGACGCTGTTTCTGTCCGCCGGAGAAATTCTTCCCTCCCTGTTCGACAAAAGCGTCCAGCTTCCCATCCTTGCCCTCCACGACTTCCCTGGCCTGTGCCGTCTCTAATGCCTGGTAAATCTCTTCGTCCGTGGCGTCTGCCTTACCCCAGCACAGATTTTCACGTATCGTCCCCTTAAACAGCACTGCCTTCTGCATGACAATGCCGACCTTCTGCCGCAATTCCTCCTGGGAATAATCCTTGACGTTTTTCCCTTCAATCAAGACTTCTCCCCGGGTTGCGTCATAAAACCGCGGAATCAGATGCACGAGGGAGGTTTTCCCGGATCCAGTGCCGCCGATGACCCCTACCGTCTCCCCCCTATTTACGGAAAAATCAACATCCGACAGGCTCTCCGCTCCGGCTCCCTGATATGTCAGCCCCACGTTCGAAAACCGCACCATGATATTTTTCTCAGATTGCCGGGCTGTGCCGCCTAAGCCTGGGGAAGAGCCACCCGCAAGCGAAACCTCCCCCTTTTGCGCATCCGACATGCTGCCAGGCTGCTGAAAAACTTCTGCAGGCATCGTACTCTCCATTTCCAGGATCACGGCCACGCGGTTTCCGCAGGCAACTGCTTTTGTAATCGTAACAATCAGGTTCGCAAGCTTAATCAGCTCCACCAGTATCTGCGACATGTAATTCACCAACGCTACCACTTCACCCTGTGTAAGGTTTCCCGTATCAACCTGAACCGCCCCCGTATATAACAGAACAAGTGTCGCGGCATTGATGATTACATATGTGACCGGATTTAAAAACGCGCTGATTTTCCCCACATGGGTCTGCATGGAAGTAAGGCTTTCCAATGCTTCCTCAAAGCGTCCCTTTTCCGCCTCTTCTTTATGGAACGCACGGATAACCCTGGCGCCGGTCAGGTTCTCCCGGGTAATCCCCAGCACATTATCCAGACGCTCCTGCACTTTTCGGTACAGCGGGATGCTGACTGCCATCACGCCAAAGACCACCAAGGACAGGGATGGGATGGCTACAGCAAAAATCAACGCCGCTTTGCCGTCAATAGTGAATGCCATTACCATCGCCCCCAATACAATGAACGGGGAACGCAGAAACAGGCGCAGCACCATATTGACGCCGGACTGCGCCTGGTTAATGTCGCTAGTCATGCGGGTAATCAGGGTCGCCGTCCCCGCCTTATCAATTTCCGAAAAGGAAAAGCTCTGGATATGCGCAAACAATGCATGGCGGACTTTTGTGCCAAACCCGGCCGCGGCCTTTGCCGCAAAATACTGCGCCGTCACGGAACTTATAAGCCCCAGCAAACCCAACGCCACCATCACCAGGCACATCCGCGCAATGTATCCGCCATCCCCATCCGCGATGCCTACATCAATGATTGCTGATACCACCAGCGGTATAATCAGTTCAAACGATGCCTCAAGCATTTTGAACAGTGGCGCCAATATGCATTCCTTTACATAACTTTTCAAAAAAATAAGTAATCTCCTCATAAAATCCCTTTACCTTTTTTCTGTACTATTCTCTTTCCATTGCTGATTTCTTATTCACGTTTATGCCCTACGCCTTCTGTTCCCTTACTTAAATGCCGGATTAATATTGAGGCTAATATGCCAATCATCACGCCCGCAATCGTCCCCGACAAAACCAGCACCGGCAGATAATACAGCAGGCTTGCCGTCTCCACAACCACGGCTGCAACCAGAATCTGCCCCACGTTATGGAATACGCCGCCTAAGATGCTGACCCCGGTAACTGAAAAGACTTTGCATTTTTTCGCAAAAATCATTATAACAAGACTTAACATTCCTCCGGCCAGGCTGTATATCATACTTGCAGGATTTCCAAACGTCAGTCCGGACAGCAGTATCCGCACCAGGGACAATGTAAATGCCCGCCGCGCATCCATCATATATAAAGCTATAATCACGACTAAATTTGCCAGCCCAAGCTTCACGCCTGGCACTCCCAGGTGAATAGGCAACAAAGACTCAATATACGAAAACACAAATGCCAGCGCCGTGAGCATTCCCATGTAAGCCACTCTCTTCGCCATAATCTCCTCCGAAAGCCAGATTCCTTCACTTTCTGCCAATAGCAATTTAAAATCCCCGCGTCTGATGCCGGAAGTAAACTGAAATCCCTCACCGGATACCGGCGTCAATCCCGGAATCTTCCCCATTTTTTATTTCCACCACCATCTTATTCGGCAGGCAGACCAAGCTCTCTCCCTGCCTGCTCACTGAACGGTGTCTGACGCATACTTTATCCGGGCAGGAGGCTTTCGTTATTTCAGCTTCCCCATCCTGAATCTGCAATATGTTGTAACTCCCGTCTTCCTGGCGGATTTCCACCATGGTATTTTCCGACAGCGGGTAACGCCCCTGTTCCTTCCCATCAAGGCTGACAACTGCCTCAGGCTCTTTCGTCGTAAGCCGGGAATAGAAAGCCATCCCGCCAAAAGCAACGCAGGCTAGCGCCACCAACGCTGCCGCAAGAATCATGTCATTTTTTTTCATCTGCTTTAAATCCGCTGGATTGGCGGATTTCCCCATCCTTTCCTACCCACATTGCCTCCACGCCCGGCATATCCTCCACAAGAGACGCCCCTTCATCGTATTCCAGGTTGAAAAGGGATGTAGAAAGTGCATCCGCGATGCCGGAATCCTCCGCCAGCACTGATACCGACGAGAAATATTGCGGCGGCATGTTTGTGCCTGGATCGATAATATGGCAGTAACGCGTATTGCCAACCTCATAATACCGCTGGTAATCCCCGCTAGTAACAATGCAGCCGCCCTCAAGCTCAACGGCGGCAAGATACGCGTTGCTGCTTTCCAGATCCGGGTTCTCCACGCCCACCATCCAGGGGCTTCCGTCTATTTTCCCACCCACAGCGCATACATTTCCGCCTACAGAAATCAGCGCATGTTCGAGGCCGATTTCCCTGGCATACTCCGCAAGCTTCTGTACGGCGTACCCCTTGCCAATGCTACCTACATCCAGAGACATTTGCGGATCTGCAAGGTACACGGTCTGCGCCTGCTCATCCAGGATTACATCCTCTATATCCGTATGCGCGGCGCGTCTGCCAAGTTCTTCGGCCGGCGGCAGTTCTGCCGCTCTTGGATCCGCAAGCCCTTTCTCGCGGTACGCATGCCACAAGGAAAGCACGCTGCCATATGCAATATGCAGCTTCCCCCCAGTCTCACTATACATCTCTTTTCCCATCTTTAACAGGTTCAGGATCTCCGCGTCTGCCTCCACAGCCTCTTTCCCTGCAGCGTCATTAATTGTCTTGATATTATTCATGCCGCTATAGGTATGGTATATGTCAAATAACCGATGGTAATAAGTCAGCTTCTGCTCCAGCAAGCCCAGCTTTTCCGAAAAATCTTCCTCGCTCTCTGCATATCCGGTAACCGTGGCTACGGTGTCAAAGCAGCCAAAAAACGTCCCCTCATACTGTTGCGGCTCCCGGTTCCTGCCCTGCAGGAAAACCAGTCCCACAAGAAAAATAACTGCCGCTGCAAGAATTCCCGCCTGCAGAAATTTTTTCATGTCCCTTCCTCCCACCCGCACGAATGTGCATATGATGTCTGTCCTATCAGGAAATCTGCCCCCTATGCTTTTGCGTGGCAATATCTTTCCCGCTACGAATGATAAAGGGTATGGAAACGATATTTCTCCGCTCCCATACCCTCTCCCTGCCTATTTAACCGCGCGGAGAAAATGTCCGCTATTGTTCTGCGCCTTCTGCAGCATCTTCTTCCCCGGCAGCATCTTTGCTGTCTGTTTCCTCAGAGGCTCCATCTGCTCCGTCAGCAGCGGATTCTCCATCGGCAGCATTGTCTTCTGCTTCCCCGGAAGCATCCCCTGCCTCCGTGTCTGCGGACGTATCTGCTCCGTCGGCAGATTCTTCCGTCTTAATGGAAAATGGCTCGTCAAACTTGACTTTCGCCCATTCCTCTTCGTTCAGCTCAAATTTCACTTTCTCCTTATATCCATCGCAGACCTCGGTGTAATGCTCATTCTTGCGTGTCGTGACGATTGATTTCTTCTTAGCCTCTGTGGCTTCCTTATCGAATGTGCTGTCCATGCGCACGACATAATAGTTATCATCCGTGACAATTACCTTGCTGATCTTGCCTTCTTTCAGCTTGTTCGCGGCCTCAATCACTTTCTCATCCAGAGTTGCATTCTCATCATTCTCTCCGAAAGAAGCCTCTGATACGGTATAGCCTGCCGTCTCTGCTGCTGACGCAAAGTCTTTTTTGGCAGACTTCTGGAAAGCCTCAACTTCCTTCTTGATGTTTTCCTTCTCTTCATCCGTGTAATCAACAGTCTCCCCATCTTCATTCGTGGTAGATTTGCATCCTACCTGCACGTAGCTGATGGTCTTTTGCGCAGCTTCCTTATCCGATACTTCCGTGTCTACTTCCGCATGGATGGCGTCTCGCATTTTCGCCTGGATTGTGGACAGCCGGAGCATTTCTTTCACATATTCCTTTGTCGCCCCCATCTGCTTTATCGCTTTCTTGGAATTGTCGTTCATGAACGCTTCTGCGGCCTCATCCATCTTCGCCAGCTCCTCGTCCGTGATTTCCACTTTATAATCCGACATATGCTTTTCCAAAACATAAAATTCTTCAATATTATCTGACACGCTCTTCTTCACGGACGTCTCGGTATCCGTGCCTTCGCCGAACAAATCCTGGCTCCACATGTCCTGTCCTGCGCCAAACATGGAGGCAAACTGCCCGTCATAAATTGCCTGCTGGTATTTTGCCATAAAATTCATGAATCCCAGGGAAATTTCCTCCCCGTCCAGTGTTGCGCCAACCTTATTTGCGTCAATACGATTGCCGCACCCAGCCAATGCAGACATTCCCAATGCCGCTGCCAAGACAAGCGGCAGTAACTTCCTTACTCTCATAATATCCTCCTGTGTGTACCTTTTTTCTATCGCGGCCAGATACGCCGCGGCAATCAATCTGCGGCATTCCCGGCACATATAACTGTATTATAGTGCTTTTTTGAAATGGTAGCAACTATTTTCTCCGATTTCACAGTGATTTCACACTTTTTCGTCTACCAGAAGTTCCCTGGTATCCGCAAGCACCAGCCCTACCTGTTCCAATATCCCCAATGCCTTCTGCCTCGTGCTGTGGTTCTTATCATATTCGAAATAGGGGGCCTTCATGTCTCGGACGAACTTTAACGCACCGCCGTACTTCTCTGCCATCCGCATGATATTTGCCGGATTTATTTTTGCCTGATAATAAAATACAAATTTAATTTTATCTCCTGCCTCTTTTACTTCGGTATAATAACACGTATGGGCTTTTGCTCTCAGCTGGGCGATTTCCAGAAGGTTCTCCACGGACTTCGGCGGTTCGCCAAAGCGGTCAATCAGCTCCTCCATCATCTCCTCGCTCTCCTCTCTATTCTCGATGACGGCAATCCGCTTATAGATATCCAGCTTCTGGAACTCATTGGGGATATAGGATGGCGGGATGAATGCATCTACGTTCAGCTCCAGGGTTGTCTCAAACTGCTCCACGGCACGCTCTCCTTTGAGATCTTTTACCGCCTCATTGAGCATCTTGCAATAGAGATCGTAGCCCACTGCCTCCATATGCCCATGCTGCCTCGCACCCAGCAGATTTCCCGCTCCCCTGATTTCGAGATCCCGCATGGCAATCTTAAAGCCGCTGCCCAGCTCCGTAAATTCGCGGATGGCAGACAGACGCTTCTCCGCAATTTCCTTTAGCATCTTATTCCTGCGGTACATCAAGAATGCATAGGCCGTGCGGTTGGAACGCCCGACCCGCCCGCGCAGCTGATAGAGCTGCGAAAGCCCCATATTGTCCGCATCATGGATAATCATGGTATTCACGTTGGAAATATCAAGCCCGGTTTCAATAATCGTAGTGCTTACCAGCACGTCAATCTCTCCATTGATAAACTGATACATGATGTTTTCCAGCTCACGCTCTTTCATCTGTCCATGGGCGAACGCCACATTGGCCTCGGGTACCAGCTCTGCGATTTTGGACGTGACCTCTATGATCTGGTTGACCCGGTTAAACACATAGAATACCTGCCCCCCTCGCGCCAGCTCCCGGTTGATTGCTTCCCGCACAATCTCCTCGTTGTACTCCATGACATAAGTCTGGATAGGCAGGCGATCCATCGGCGGCTCCTCAAGGACGCTCATGTCCCGTATTCCAATCAGGCTCATATGCAAGGTTCTGGGAATGGGGGTCGCCGTCAGCGTCAGCACGTCAACATCCTTCTTCATCTGCTTGATTTTCTCTTTATGGGCTACGCCAAAACGCTGCTCCTCGTCAATAATAAGCAGGCCCAGGTCTTTAAATTCCACATCTTTTGAGAGAATCCGGTGGGTCCCCACCACAATATCCGCCATGCCGCGTTTCAGATCCTCCACCGTCTTTTTCATCTGCGCACCAGTGCAGAACCGGCACATCAAATCTACACGCACCGGAAAGTCCTTCATTCTCTGGGCAAATGTATTGTAATGCTGCTGCGCCAAAATCGTAGTCGGGACCAGGTACGCCACCTGCTTGCCCTCCTGCACCGCCTTAAACGCTGCTCGGATGGCAATCTCCGTCTTGCCATAACCCACATCCCCGCAGATGAGCCGGTCCATAATCTTCTTGCTCTCCATGTCCCGCTTCGTGGCCTCAATCGCAAGCGCCTGATCTTCCGTCTCCTCAAATGGAAACAGCTCCTCGAACTCCCTCTGCCATACCGTATCCGGCCCGTATACGAAACCTTCCGTCTGCTGCCTGACCGCATAAAGCTCCACCAGCTCTTTGGCAATCTCATTGACTGCGCTTCTGACACGGCTCTTCGTTTTTTTCCATTCCTGCCCGTCCAGACGGTTAATCTTCGGCCTTTTCGCCTCCGCCCCGGCGTATTTCTGGATTGCCTCCAACTGCGTGGCAAGGACATACAGCGTGCTGCCTTTGTCATACTCAATCTTCACGTAGTCTTTCGCCGTTTTCTGGATTTCAATCTTCTCAATGCCCCGGTAAATCCCTACGCCGTACTGCTCATGCACGACATAGTCCCCAACGCTCAAATCCGTAAAGCTCTGAATCTTCTCACCCTCATATATCCTGCGCTTTTTCTTGCGCTTCTTCTCACTGCCAAAAATATCGCTCTCTGAAATCACCACAAACTTCAGATCTGGGTATTCAAAGCCTTTTTTCAGCTTGCCATAGGCCACCATCACTTCTCCCGGCTGAATCGCATGGCCATAGTCCTCACTGAAAAAGCAGCTCAGCCCTTCCGCCTGCAAATCCTCCGCCAGATGCCTGGCTCTCGTCCCAGAACCGGAAAGCAGGATTACCTGATACCTCTTCTTGCGGTAAATCTGCAAATCCTTCACCAGCAGTTCAAAACTGCGGTTATAAGGGTTGACCGTTCTTGTCGTAATATTATATCTTGTTTTTATTTCCAAATCATTCGCTGACATATCTAGCGTTGTCAATGCAATACTTCTCCGTCTCTGCATTTTTGAGAATATTTCCTCTCCGGAAAACAGGGCTTCCATCTGCCCCGGCAGGATATAGCCTTTTTCCAGGCGGTGCCGCATACTCTCGGAAAATTCCTGGCCCAGGACTCGTCCAAGCTCTTCAATCCTTGCCGGCTCATCCAGGAATATGACGGTATTCTCTTTGTCAAAATAATCTAGAAAACTGACTGTCTCCTCCGCAAAATATGCCAGAAAGCTGTCAAGGCCGCTGCTCTGCCCAAGTTCCGCGACTTCTTCGGCCAACGCATCCACCATCGTCTTTAGCCGGTGCGCCTCCTCCGTCTTCATCTCCTGCCGGAACGTTTCATATAGCCTCTCCTTCTCCTGCTGCAGCCGTTCAAGCCCCCGGGCAATGCTCTCCTGCGGCAGGACGACTTCGCTTGCCGGATAAATCCTGACACGCTCCAGATTCTCAATCGACCGCTGGCTCTCCACATCAAAGCTGCGGATGGAATCAATCTCATCCCCCCACAGCTCTATACGGTATGGGTTTTCTTCCGTCAGAGGGAAAATATCAAGGATCCCTCCCCGGACTGCGAACTGCCCTGCGATTTCCACCTGATAATTGCGTTCGTAGCCCATACGGATCAGCCTATTTTTCGCCTCCTCCATATCCAAGACATCGGCAAGCACATACTCCAGCACATTTCCCGCAATCTCCTGCAGAGGCAGCGCCTTATCCATCAACGCATCAAATGTAGTAATCACAGTAGCCTTTTCCCGCTCAATCAGGGATTTGACGGCTGTCAGACGCTCCGCCGTCAGCAAATTGCCCCGGATATCCGACTGGTAAAACAGCACGTCCTTCGCCGGATAATAGACGGCATTCCGATCAAAAAAACGGTAACTCTCGTAAAGCTCCCGCGCCTTCTGTTCCTGGAAGGTCACGATAAGCCCGCTCCATTCCCCCTCTAACAGACCATAGATGAAATGAGGCTTCTGGGTGTCAATACACCCGGAAACCTGCACAATGCCTTTCATCTTTGGTAATTCATGTTTTAATTCTTTGTATTCTTTCAGCTCCTTCAAAGGTTCAATGAAGCTTTCCATATTACTCTCCATTTTAATTAAATCTCCATTTTCTTTCAGTTAAACTGATTCATAGCCTCGTCCGTCTTTCCCTGAATCATGAGGGCAATCGCGTCACATGCTTTCTCATACGCTTCCTCCAGCAAAATCCGTTCCTTCCTCGGCGGGCAGCGCAGCACATAATCTGCAAGATCCCATCCCTCTGGCTTCTCTCCCACACCAACTTTGACCCTCTGGAACTCCTGAGTCTTTGCATGGCTGATGATATTCTTCATCCCATTGTGTCCTCCGGCACTTCCTTTCTTGCGGATGCGCAGCCTGCCTGGCTCCAGGCTGACGTCATCGTAGACAACTATCAGCTCTGATTCCGGCTGCAGCTTATAAAAATTCAGGATTGCGCCAATGCTCTCCCCGCTCAGATTCATGAAAGTCTGCGGTTTTACCAGAAGGACTTTCTGCCCTTCTATCAGCCCAGTGCCGCACAACGCCTGGTGCTTTTTCTCCTTTACACGAATCTGGTATCTGCCTGCAAGAATATCAATCACGTCAAAGCCAACATTGTGGCGTGTGCCTTTATATTTTGAGGTAGGGTTTCCCAGCCCTGCAATCACAAACATGGCAATGCCTCCTTTTTCTATATGTAAATACAGCTCCAGGCGTCCTAAGGAACCTTTCGGCCAATGGGCCCTCCTTAGGCCTGATTTACTTCTTGGCTGTTCCTAATGGCCTAAGGGCATCCTCCCCACATTATGTTTCGCATCCGATGTTCAGCATCAGGTCTCTCCCCAACTTCGTTGGGTCCCCCCCTCATGCCAAATGCCGGGCCCCTCCCCTTAGGCCAAAAAATACACTAATACCATTGCTCCAAGGACAATTCGATACCAGCCGAATACTTTAAAGTCATGCTTTCTGATATATCCCATCAGGAACCGGATAACCACCACGGACACCAGGAAGGAAACCGCCATCCCCACCAGCAGGATCGCCAGTTCCTGCCCGCTAAAGGCAAGGCCAAATTTCAGCAGCTTCAGCAGGCTGGCTCCGAACATCACCGGAATAGCCAGGAAAAATGTAAATTCTGCCGCCACTGTCCGTGAAACGCCAATCATCAATGCTCCGATAATTGTCGCCCCGGAGCGGGATGTTCCCGGGAATACCGCCGCCACAAGCTGGAACAGACCAATCAGGAAAGCAATCTGCCAGGTAAGGTCTTTCGTCCGGCATACGACTGGTTTGCTATGCTTGTTTCGGTTCTCCACGATAATAAAAATAACGCCCACTGCAATCAACATCACTGCAACAACCCAGTAATTATAGAGATGTTCATCCAGCCAGTCTCCAAACACAACGCCTACTACGCCCGCAGGCACACAGGCAATCAGAATCTTGCCCCACAGCTCCATGATATCCCAGTCAACCAGTCCTCGCCCATGAAAATGAAACGGAAAAATTTTCTTCCAGAACATCAGCACTACGGCAAGAATCGCCCCCAGCTGAACCACCACCAGGAACATACTCCAGAATTCTTCGCTCACCTCCATCGGCATAATCTTTTCCAACAAAATCATATGTCCTGTGCTGCTGACTGGCAGCCACTCTGTTATCCCCTCTACAATCCCATATACTACAGCTTTTAAAATCTCTAACATAATCCCTTGTATTCCTTTCTCAGATAGCTTCCTTATAGTATATCATACCATGGCAGATTTTAGGAGTAAATGTATATAAATTTTATCAATACTTTTTCTTGAAATTCTTAATAAATAATAAATTTTTGATTTTCCATTGACTTTTTCCAGACATTTCCTTTTAATAGAAGTGAATGTATATAAAAATCTGAGTTTTTTCATTTTAAATTAACTGCTATTTTAACAAAAAGGTCGTGCCGCCTCCGGCAGCATAGACACCTTGCACAAAACATGAAAAAGGAGTGAATATCATGAAATGCAAACAAACTATCAAAACATGCCTCTTTTCCTTATTGCTGCTGTTTTTCGCCGCCCTCTGCATCCCGCAGACAGCGTCTGCTGCAAGCAAGCCAGGAAAAGTCACCGGCCTGAAATGCGGGATAACCACAGGAAACAGCATCAATATTTCCTGGTCCCCGCAGGGCGGAGTGTCTGGCTACCAAATATACCGTGCCACTTCCTACGACGGCCCTTATCGGAAAATTAAAGATATTGCCGCCGGGAACCATGCTTTCTGCAACCTCAGCCTGCAAGGCGGAAGGGAATATTATTACCGCGTCCGTGCCCGCAGGGGTTCCGCTACCGGAAGTTTTTCCAAAGTCCTTACGGCACGCACGAAATGTGCGTCCCGGGCTGCAACCATACGCGCATCTTCAAACATACGGAAACATGCCGGCACCAACCATCCCGTGCTTGCCACCCTGCCTTCCGGCACCAAAGTTACTGTGACATGCACTACCAATGCCGGCGACGGCACGCGGTGGAGCCGCATTACCTTTAAGACATACGGCAAGAAAAAAAGCGGATACATCAGAAGCGACCTCTTGTCCTCTGGCGGACAAACCAAACAGCACAAGGGAACCGTCATCGCGAGCAGCGGCCTGAACCTTAGGAAATCTGCCAGCACCGGCAGCCAGCTCATCACCACTTTGCCCCGTGGCACTGTGGTCACAATCCTCAAAGGAATCATCGGCTCAGACGGCCAGAAATGGTATCAGGTCAGCGTGAAACGTAGCGGAAAGACTTTGAAAGGCTATGTATTTGCAAAGTATATCCGCGTTTCCTGAAACAAACAGAATAAAGCGCGACAAGGTCTTTCCTATAAGACGAAAAAGCTGTGCGTAACGGCAAAACCGCCACGCACAGCTATTTTATTACCACATCTAATAAATTCTACATGTTGATATCATACTTCCATCTCTGCATCTGATTGAAGAAATTTCTCCAGAATAATCCGCTGTATGCTGTCTCGTGTCTGAGAATTGATGGGATGAGCGATATCACGGTATTCCCCGTCTGCCGCTCTTCTGCTGGGCATTGCAATAAAAAGACCTTTTTCGCCTTCAATCACTTTGATGTCATGTACCACAAATTCATCATCAATGGTAATGGAGACCACAGCCCGCATTTTTCCTTCTTTTTCTACTTTACGGATTCTAACATCTGTTATCTTCATAATCTCAGCCCCCTTTGCAATTCCTATTTTTCCTCAGCACTTTGTATCCATCAGCTCACGCCCTCTGCAAACCCACGCTCTTGGCCCCTTTGCCGCTCTGCAGCGCACTTTGCTCTGGTAGGGTTATTCTTATCAGCCGGGAGAAATCATGCGAAATACACGCAGACACATTTCCCAGCATTGTTCCGGCTGGCTGATCGATCTGCTAAATCACATACCTCTCATTATGCTCATATACAACTTTAATCCCATCTCCGCCGCTAAAGAAGGTGTTGGCGCGGAGCGTATCACGGCTCTCAACGATGCAATTCTCAATATGCGTGTTGTCCCCGATATACACATCATTTAAAATGATGGAATTCTTAATCACACAATTCTTACCCACAAAAACTTTTTTGAACAGTACAGAATTCTCAACTTTGCTGTTAATGATGCAGCCGCTGGAAACCAAACTGTTACGCACATCAGATCCCACATTGTATTTTGCAGGCGGAAGATCGTCTACCTTAGAGTAAATCTTAGGCTCCTCCCGGAAATATTTCCTAACTTCCGGCTTTAAGAAATCCATATTCGTCTGATAGTAAGACTCTACCGTGGAGATATTGTTCCAATATTCCTCCATCTTATAACCATAGATACGTTTCATGTTCTTATAACGTATTAAAATATCATTTACAAAATCGTAACGGTTCTCATCTGCACAACGCTCTAACATCTCTATCAGCTGTCTCCTGCGGATTACATAGATGCCTGCCGAAATTGTGTTAGACTGGGCAATCATCGGCTTTTCCTCAAATTCTACAATCCGCGAATCCTCATTCATCCTGACAACGCCGAATCGGCTGACATCTTCTTCCATCGGCATATCCTTGCACACGATGGTAATATCTGCCTTCTTCTCAATGTGGAATTCCAGGACTTTATTGTAATCCATCTTATATACACAGTCGCCTGCTGCAATAATCACATAAGGCTCATGGCTGCGTTTTAAGAAATCAATGTTTCGAAACATCGCATCAGCCGTACCGCGGTACCACCAAGCATTGTCTGAGGTCACCGTAGGATTGAAGACATACAGGCCTCCTTGCTTTCTTCCGAAATCCCACCATTTGGAAGAACTTAAATGTTCATTCAGGCTTCTCGCATTATACTGCGTCAAAATCGCTACCTTCTGAATATGAGAATTGCTCATGTTGCTGAGCGCAAAGTCAACACAGCGGTAGCTGCCGCCTACCGGCATAGCTGCAATGGCTCTCTTATTGGAAAGCTCCTGCATCCTGCTGTTATTTCCGCCTGCTAATATAATTCCTAATGCCTTCATACTCTGTCACCTGCCTTAATGATTGATTCGCCTCCTGCCAAAAGGCCGTCTGGATAGTCTTCTCTTTCTGTCTTACCGGCTATCGCGGTATTCTTCCCAACTTTAACACCTGACGGTATTACGGAATTCTCGCCGATTGTCACCAGCCCAAACGAATAAACACTCTTATTCAGTTTGTTCTCTGCCGGCTCTCCGACGCCAAGTTCCACATTATTGCCAATCGTCACATTTTCCGCCACAATGGCTTTATCGATGATAACGTTATCGCCAATCACGGTATCCTGCATGATGATGGAATCCCTCACCACGCTGTTCTTGCCAACCACGACGCCAGCCCCGATGACGGAACCATATACCTGTCCATAAATCTCAGAACCTTCCCCGATAATACAGCGTTCTGTCACAGCATCTGCTGAAATATACTGTGGCTCAATCGTGTCGCTGTTCGTATAGATTTTCCAGTATTCCTCATAGAGATTGAATTCCGGAATCAGGTCAATCAGCTCCATATTGGCTTCCCAGTAAGAGCCAAGCGTCCCGACATCTTTCCAGTATCCATTATACTCATAAGCAAAAAGCCTTCTGCCGTTCTCCCTGCAGAAAGGAATGATATGTTTACCAAAGTCGCAGTTACTCTGCTCCGACATGGTAACCAGAGCTTCCCTGAGGACACTCCAGTTAAAAATGTAAATACCCATGGACGCCAGATTGCTCCTTGGGTTCGCCGGCTTCTCTTCAAATTCCATAATCTGCTTGTTATCATCTGTGATAACAAGCCCAAAACGGCTCGCTTCCTCCCAAGGCACCGGCATGGCCGCAATGGTCACATCTGCATTGTTCTCCTTATGGAAATCAAGCATTACCTCATAGTTCATCTTGTAGATATGGTCACCGGAAAGAATCAACACATATTCCGGCTGATAACTGTCGATATAGTTCAGGTTCTGGTAGATAGCGTTTGCCGTACCCGTGTACCATTCGCTGTTATCGCTTTTCTCATATGGAGGCAATACCGTCACTCCACCATGGTTGCGGTCCAAATCCCAAGGAATACCGATACCGATATGAGTGTTCAAACGCAACGGCTGATACTGTGTCAGCACTCCTACCGTATCTATCCCTGAATTCACACAGTTGCTCAATGGAAAATCAATAATTCGGTATTTCCCACCAAATGCAACCGCCGGTTTCGCAACATCAGAAGTCAAAACTCCAAGTCTGCTTCCTTGACCACCTGCTAAAAGCATGGCTATCATTTCTTTACGAATCATGTCTCTCACCTCTCGTCAATATATTTCATATTACTAAGTGTTCATATTATATCACAAAAGATTCATTTAGTACACATATTTCACAATTTTTTTGCA
>CAJUFQ010000034.1:0-14038 GCA_910585625.1 uncultured Lachnospiraceae bacterium | reverse complement strand
ATCTACACTATAGCCTACATCTTTCCCTACACGACGCTTTCCGATCTTAATTTTGTATATTTGCACGAGAATTGTTTCCATTAATTTGCAAATCTCGCCGGAGGAGGCAAAATGTTACTGGTTTCATCTGCAAAAAGCGCCTGGCGCATACTGTAGCAGATGAGAATTGCATACAAATTGCACTCAGAAAACATGTTTTCCAGATGCAATCTTGTGCAATCTGCCCGTGCTGCAAAATCCATAGGTTCTTTGGGCAAGCTTTATAGGAAAACTCGTTTGGCTTATTCTATCGCTTCCAAAAACATGCCCCTCCCTCATCAAATCCCAGAAAACCTTTCCTCCATTTTCAGTTTGCAAAATGCCCCCTCTTGGTATAGAATAATAGTAATTATTCTATAGAAAGTCAGGCAGGTAAAATATATGTACAGAATCGACTTCGAAAAACCTATCCATCTCCACTTTATCGGTATCGGTGGCATCAGCATGAGCGGCCTTGCTGAAATCTTACTCAAAGAAAACTTCCATATCTCAGGCTCTGATTCCAAAGAGTCGGAACTGACCGAGAAACTGACAGGGCTGGGCGCCGTGATTTATTATGGGCAGCGCGCTTCTAATATTAAGGAAGGCATAGACGCAGTTGTCTATACGGCCGCCATCCATGCAGATAACCCAGAACTGCAGGCTGCCAGGCAGCGGCAGATTCCCATGCTGACCCGTGCCGAGCTGTTGGGGCAGATTATGGAAAACTACAAGCAATCCATCGCCGTATCTGGTACGCATGGCAAGACAACCACAACATCCATGATCACCCACATCCTCCTGGAGTCTTGCTGTGACCCCACAGTCTCAGTGGGCGGTATCTTAAAGTCTATTGGCGGCAACATCCGGGTCGGCGGGTCAGACGTCTTCCTGACGGAAGCCTGCGAATACACCAACAGCTTCCTCAACTTCCACCCCAGATATGCCCTCATATTAAATATAGAAGAAGACCATATGGATTTCTTCAAAGATCTTGCAGATATCCGCTGCTCTTTCCGCAAGTTTGCCGGAAACGTGCCGCCGCACGGAACGGTTATCATCAATGATGAAATCGAAAACCATGAAGAGATTACCAAAGGGCTCGGCTGCCGCATTGTCACCTATAGCTTGAACACCTCTGATTCATATTATGCAGATAATATTACTTTTAATACAAGCGGCTGTGGAAACTTCACCCTGATGCAGGAAGGCACTGCCCTTGGCCAGATTTCCATGAATGTGCCAGGAAAGCACAATGTGAGCAACGCCGTGGCCGCATGTGCGCTTGCGCTGGAAATGAACATCCCCTTTGCCCATATCCAATCAGCTCTTGCCCGCTTCGGAGGGACGGCAAGGCGTTTTGAGCATAAGGGAACGCTGGGCGGCATTGCGATTGTGGATGACTACGCGCACCATCCCACGGAAATATCCGCCACGCTCTCATCTGCCCAAGATTGCGCGCATAACCGCATTGTCTGCGTGTTCCAGCCTCATACTTATACCAGAACCAAGGCATTCCTGACAGAATTCGCCAAGGCTTTGTCCCTTGCTGATTTGGTAGTGCTGGCCGACATCTATGCAGCCAGGGAACAGAATACCATCGGCATCAGTTCTCTGAATCTCCAGAAAGAGATACAAAATTTAGGGACAGAATGCCATTATTTTCCATCTTTTGACCAAATTGAAAATTTTTTATTAAAAAATTGTATCAACGGCGATTTGTTGATAACTATGGGGGCCGGAGATATCTTCCAGGTAGGGGAACATCTGCTAGGCAGATAGTTATCCACGTTATCCACATTCCGATTGGGGAAAACTCTCTTTTCGGGATGTGGATTTTTTAGTTTACATAACATATTTGCCAACAATTCCGCCCGCCTCTCCCCTTTTCTCATATTTACTGGGATTTGCATGTGAACAACTCTGTTTTTCCACTGACTTATCCACATTATCCACATTTTTAACATTCCCGCAATGCCTTGATTTTGCTGGCATTTCAGGAAAAATTTCACTTCTCATTTTGATTTTTATGTGCTATACTGTATTCCACAAAAGGAGAACGGAACCTATCCCCTAACACGATTTTACCCGGAGGTCATCATGGAAAAAATTACATTACACAAAGATAACGGCTCTTCCACAACAACCATTTCCAACCGGTTTATTGATGAATACATGACAGGCGCAAACGGCGAGTTCGTCAAAATTTACTTATATCTGCTGCGCTGCATGAACTCTCCTGACTGCAGCTTTTCCATATCCAAAGCCGCAGACAACTTCAACCACACAGAAAAGGACATTCAGCGCGCCCTGAAATACTGGGAGAAAATGAACCTCCTGAAGCTGGAATATGCAGCGGACAAGTCGATAGCCGGCATTTATTTCCTCGATTCAGAAGCAGGCGCAGACAAAGACGATTCTGTCCCCTTAAAAAAGGCCCCCGCACCTGTCCCGGATACTTCGTACAGTGCGGACGACCTCAAATCCTTCCAGGAGAAAGAAGAGGTCCAGGAGCTGATGTTCGTGGCGGAAAGCTACCTTAAAAGGCCCCTGACGTCCACCGATATCCAGACGCTGCTCTCCTGGTACGACCACCTGGGCCTTTCCGCAGACCTGATCGTTTACCTCCTGGAATACTGCATTGCCGGCGGGCATTCCAGCCTGCATTACATGGACAAGGTTGCCATCAGCTGGAGGGAGAAGGACATCCGCACCGTCGAGCAAGCCAAAGGCAATACCCAGGCACACAGCCGTCTCCATTATGCGGTATTGAAATCTCTGGGCATCCAGGGACGCAGCCTGGTTCCGGCAGAATTTTCCTACATAGACAAATGGAGCAAAGAGTATGGATTCAGCGAGGATATGATTGCCGAAGCCTGCAGCCGCACCATTTTATCCATCCATCAGCCGAATTTCGAATATGCAGACCGGATTCTTGCCAACTGGAAACGCCAGGGCATCAGCAGCATGGAAGAGATCCGGCGTGCCGATGAGGCATTCCAGGCGGCAAAGGCGGCAGAGCGCGCACATGCTGCCGCTGCCAGGAATAATACTGCCAAGCCGGCAGCCCTGAACCGTTTCAACAGCTTTCCCCAGCGTACCTACAATATGGATCAGCTGGAAGCCGAGCTTCTGAACACTGCACGTTAAGGAGGAACTTATGGCCCTCAGTAATACTCAGTACAACGCGCTGATGCGGCGTTATGAGGCAAAACAGCTGGAAAACCAGCGTATTGTCCTGGAGCGTATCAACACTGTCTACGAGGCGTTGCCGCGCCTCGCCGAGATTAATGATGCCATCGCCTCCCTCTCCGTGAGCCAGGCCAAAAAACTGATAGACGGAGACGAGACGGCGCTGCCCCAACTGCATGACAGCCTCAAAGCTCTCACACAGGAGAAACGACAGCTTCTGTCAGACCACGGCTATCAGGAAGATTATTTTGACCCTCCCTATGGCTGCCCGGACTGTAAAGACACCGGTTACATCGGCGGCAGGAAATGCCACTGCTTCGAGCAGGCTGCCATCGATCTTGTATATACCCAGTCCAACTTACGCCGGATTCTGGATGTAGAGAACTTCCAGCACTTCTCTTTCGCCTACTATTCCGATGAGCAGACCAACCCAGCCACGGGGCTTTCCAGCCTCGCCACGGCAAAGCGGGCGGTGCAGGGCTGCAAAGAATTCATAAAGACCTTTGACACGGAGTTCCGCAACCTGTTCTTTTATGGCGATACGGGAATCGGCAAGACCTATCTGTCCAACTGCGTGGCAAAGGAATTGTTAGATAGCGGTCATTCCGTCATCTATTTCACCGCTGCCTCGCTGTTTGCTGTATTTGGGAAAAATACCTTTGGCAAGTCTCCGGAGGCCGACGAGGATTACCGACGCATCCTGGATTGCGATTTGCTGATTATTGACGACCTGGGTACCGAGCTGTCGAACACGTTTACCGTGTCTCAGCTGTTCCTCTGCCTCAACGAGCGCATCCTGCGGCAGAAATCGACGATTATTTCCACCAACCTGACACTTGGGCAGTTGGCGGAAACATACTCAGAACGCACATTTTCCAGGATTTCCAGCAGTTATACCATGATTAAGCTTTTCGGAAACGATATCCGGATCCAGAAAAAACTTAACAGACAATCTTGCCAAGACGTCTGAGGGATGTTATATTGACAAGGAAGACACTTTTGCACTGCCAACAACATAAGTGAATGGCATATACTACCGAACTTTTAAATTTTTTCACGATATATGGAGGACATCGTATGCAGCGCAACGAACAAAATTATGAAACTATCCCTGCCGGCTCATTGGGGGTCATCCCACTGGAGAGCTGCAGGAAATTGGGGAAGAAAGTGGACAAATACCTGGTACGTTTCCGCAGTGAACGGGAACACGAACACCAAAACGACATCGCTTTCAAAGGATACCACAAGAACACCTATCTGGTAGACTGCTCTACCCCTCGTTTCGGAACCGGAGAGGCCAAAGGCATCATCAAAGAATCTGTCCGCGGCTTTGACTTATACCTTATGGTAGACGTCAGCAATTACAGCCTGAACTATACCGTCTGTGGCCATGAGAACCATATGTCCCCGGATGACCACTTTCAGGATCTTAAACGTGTCATTGCTGCCGCTGGCGGAAAAGCAAGGCGTATCACCGTCATCATGCCTTTCCTCTATGAAGGCCGCCAGCACAAACGCACCTCCAGGGAATCCCTTGACTGCGCCCTTGCGCTCCAGGAGCTTGTCAACATGGGCGTGGACAACATCATCACCTTTGACGCGCATGACCCACGCGTGCAAAATGCCATTCCATTAAACGGATTTGAAACTGTCCAGCCTGCTTACCAGTTCATCAAAGCGATCTTCCATGAGATTGACGATCTGCAGATTGACAGCGACCATATGATGGTCATCAGCCCGGATGAGGGCGGAACCAACCGTGCCATCTACCTTGCCAACGTTCTGGGGCTTGATATGGGCATGTTCTACAAACGCCGCGACTACAGCAAGATTGTCGATGGGCGCAACCCAATCGTGGCGCATGAATTCCTTGGTTCTTCCGTGGAAGGCAAGGACGTGCTGATTATCGACGATATGATTTCCTCCGGCGACAGCATGATTGATGTCGCTACGGAGCTGAAAAAACGCAAAGCAAACCGCATATTTGTCATATCCACCTTCGGACTGTTTACCAACGGCCTTGAGAAATTTGACCGCGCTGTCGCAGACGGGATTATTTATAAAGTAGTGACCACGAACCTCACTTACCAAACGCCGGAACTTTTGAGCAAGCCCTACTATATTAATTGCGACATGAGCAAATACATTGCCTACATCATCGATACCTTAAATCATGATATTTCTATCAGCGACCTTTTAGACCCCTATGAGAGGATAGAGGCCCTGGTGAAGAAATACAAAGCAAAAAAGAAAAAATAAATAATTTTTCCTGACAGAAAGCCACATTCCGAATGGAAGAAAAAGCCCCGCTCTCCCGGACAATCCTGGGAAGCAGGGCTTTCTTTATCTGCTAATTGACGATTTTATAGTACGTTTTCGCGGTAATGCTGTAAACCACGGCATATATCACCGCAAAAATCCCTACCGTAGCGACCGTGCAGACGGCAAACAGTTTCACGTCCGCCATACCAAACAGCAGCAGCAGACGGTTAATCATGGGAAAGGCAGCCGCAAGGTGGACGCACGCTGTCACCAAAGGCAGGAAAAAGACTTTGAGAATCTGGCTGCGGATAGACGCGCGCACTTCCCTCTTGCTCATACCTACCTTCTGCATAATCTCAAAGCGCGCTTTATCTTCGTACCCTTCCGATACTTGCTTATAATAGATAATCATTGTCGTCGCCATCAGGAACACAAACCCCAGGAAAATCCCCAGGAACAGGAATCCTCCGAACACAACCATATCGTCATTCTTCCTCTCGCTCCTGCTTTCTGCCCTGACCGCCCCTTCCTTCGACTCCGGATCTTGCTCTGCCAGCAGCTGGGAGATGCGTTCCCGGCAGGCAATCTCCTGCTCCTCTCCCTCTGCGACATCAAAAGCCACCACTGTCTCAGGGCTGCTTGCCCGCTCTCCGTAAACCGCCTTCTGCAGATTGTCGATTTCCTGCAGGACGGACTCATCCTTGACTACGATAAAGTATAGGTCGTAGACAATCTCCATCTGCATATCGTCCAGGTTCAGTTCTGACAGGTACTCCCTGACACGGAATGTCTGGTCGCCCAGCCGGTATTGGCTGTCCCCACGGTCCCCATGGGAAGTGTAGACCAACACCTCATCCTCATCAAGTTCCGCCGCTTCCCCTCCGAAACGCCGGTACTCCTCCTGGGTCATCCATTCCAACATCACAATCTCCCCTTCCGGGGCAAGCGCTCCTTCCTCGTATGCCACGATATGAAATTCCCCCCCTTCCTTATACCCTGAAAAAGAAAGGCTGGTAAGGCAGGTCAGTTCCTCAATGCTGGCTCCCACATCTTCCGCCGCCTGCTTGGCGCACTCCTGCATCATTAATATTCCGTTTTCCGTCATCCCATACCCACTTATCATGATTTCTTTGGGATAACGGCTCCGCAGGGAAACATCTTTCCCCATGTACAAAGAAAATGTTCCGGCAATCATCACCAATACCATCGTACTCAATATACAGATATTGCTCAGTCCCACGGCATTCTGCTTCATGCGGTAAATCATCCCTGAGACAGAGGTGAAATGACATGTCTTGTAATAGTAGTTCTTGTTCTTGCGAAGCAGCTTTAAGATGGCAATGCTGCCCGCGGTAAACAAGCAGTAGGTACCCGCCATGACTAACAGCACCGCCAGGAAAAACAGCATCAGTACATCTATCGGGCTTTCTACGACAATGGCAATCCCATAGCCCGTGCCCAGAGCCAGGATGCCAAGAACTGCCAAGACCCAACGCGTCTTTGGCTCCCGCTCCCCCTGGCTGGAACTTCTGAGAAGCTCAATCGGGCTTGCTTTCTGCACCTGGAGCAAATTGTATACCAAAGTTGCCCCAAAAATGCAGGCAAACAGAATGATATTGCTGATTGCCGCCCCTTTGGAAATGCTAAAGCCAAATGGCACGTCAAATTCCAGCAGACGCATCAGCGCAAGCACCACCAGCTTGTTTAAGACAATGCCTACGATAAGCCCGCCGCCAATACTTCCAAAAGCAACCATAAGGATTTCCCAGAACATCATTTTCCCAATGTGGCGTTTTTCCATCCCTAAGATATTAAACAGGCCAAACTCCCGTTTCCGCCGTTTCATAAGGAAGCTGTTTGTATAGAACAGGAAGATTACGGTAAAAATTGCTATCACTCCGCAACCAAGGCTCAATATCATTAACAGTTCGTTGCTGCCGCGCATCTCCTTAATCCCTTCATCCCTGGTAATCGCCCCCATGATATAGTACATGGCGCCAATCCCCACCGCCGCCAGCACATAGGGCAGATACAAACTGACATTTTTCTTTAAATTTCCGATGGCAAGCCTTGCATAAAAAAACCTATTCATGACGACCACCACCTGTCGTAATTACTGTCAGCGTATCGGAAATTTTCTGGTACATTTCCTCGTCGCTGCCGGAGCCTTTATAAAGCTGGTGGAACACCTGGCCATCCTTGATAAACAGCACTCGTTTGGCGCAGCTTGCCGCCTTGATGGAATGAGTGACCATGAGGATAGTCTGCCCCTCCTCGTTGATATATTGGAACATAGACAGCAGGCCTTCCGCCGCCTTAGAGTCCAACGCCCCGGTAGGCTCATCCGCAAGAATCAGCTGCGGGTTCGTAATCAATGCGCGCGCCACAGCCGCGCGCTGCTTCTGCCCTCCCGACACCTCATAGGGATATTTGCCGAGGATTTCCTGGATTCCGAGCTTCGCCGCGATGGGCGTCAGGCGTTTCGTCATTTCCTGGTATCCTTTCCCCGCCAGCACCAGAGGCAGGAAAATATTGTCCTGGATGTTGAAGGTGTCTAGCAGATTAAAATCCTGAAAGACGAATCCCAGGTTCTGCCTGCGGAACGTAGACAGCTCCTTCTCACGGATGGCAGAGAGGTTCTTGCCGTTTAGCAGCACTTGCCCGGCAGTCGCCTTATCCAGCGCAGCCAGGATATTCAAAAGGGTGGTTTTGCCGGAACCGGATTCCCCCATGATTGCCACATATTCTCCCTTCTCCACAGAGAAACTCACATCAGATAATGCCTGAACTTGATTTCCGCCAAAGCGGGTCGTATACACTTTTTTCACATTGCTGACTTCCAATATTGCCATAATATCCTCCTTTTCCTGTCGCTGCATGAGCAGCGGCCGTTTCTAAGGACAGTATACAAAAACGGGAAATGTCCTGCCTTAACTTTGGCTTACATTTCCCTCGTTTTCCTTACAATCTTGTAAGATTGGAAAAATGGACAGATCCACCTTTTTCTCTCACCGTCAGAACAGTACCTTCATGCGGGTTCCTGTTCCCGATTCCGACTCGGCAAAAATCTTATGGCCCAGCCTGACGAGAATCTGCCGCACAAGGTACAGCCCGATGCCGGATGCCTTCTTATCGCTCCTGCCATTATAACCGGTATACCCTTTGTCAAAAACCCTCGGCAAATCCTCTGGCAAGATGCCGATGCCGGTATCTTCCACGACCAGGCAGCCCTTCTCCATATAAATGCGGATTTCCCCGGACGCGGTATACTTGATGGCATTAGACAACAGCTGTTCTAAGACGAAGACCATCCATTTCTCGTCCGTCGCAACCTTCACGCCCACAGGCTCGTACACAAGCGCAAGTTTTTTGCGGATGAACATCGGCGCATATTTGTGCAACGCCTGGCGGATTATGCTATCCAGCTCATATTCCCGCAGCACGAAGTCATTCACGCCGTCCGTAAGGCGCAGATACTGCATCACCATATCCACATACTGCTCAATTTTAAACAGCTCGCTCTTTATCTGCCGCAGCTGCTTATAATACGCCTCATCACCAGACGCTTCCTGCTGCAGAAGCAGGCCCATGGCAGCAATCGGCGTTTTAATCTGGTGGGTCCACATGGTAAAATAATCCGTAACGTCCTTCTTCTCCTTCATCAGCGCAGCTACTTCGGCCAGCCGTTCCTGCTTGGAAATCTCCAGCAATTCCTGGTATAAGCGTTCCTGCTCGTCACACGGCCTGGGAAATTGCTCCACGCCATTTCTCACCGCCTCCAACTGCCAGCCCAGCTGCTCTGTTCTCCTGCGGTAACGCAAGCTGTCCGCCAAATAGGCTGCCAGGCCGAAGGCCGTACACAGGCCGGCGGCGTAGCCCACTGCCTCCAAGGGCAGCTGGTAGAGGTACATGACCACTGCAAACGTCACAACAAACACCACATACAGCGCAAGGCCCAGGCGGTGCCGCTTTGCATAGGCTTTAATCCACCACATAACCAATTCCCTTTCTGGTCTTTACCATATCATGAATCCCTATCTCCTCCAATTTCTTCCTCAGCCTGGCCACATTTACAGTCAGCGTATTATCGTCTATGAAGCTGTCAGACTCCCACAGCCGCTCCATCAGCTTATCCCTGGTGACAATCCTGCCTTTCTGCTCCAGCAGACACCGCAGAATACCCATCTCGTTCTTGGTAAGTTCCACCCTGGCTCCCCCATTAGCCACGAGTCCATTTCCGGTATCAAATATCATCCCTTTATGCTCCAGCAGCTTGCTGTCTCCCGCAAAATCGTAGGTTCGCCGCAAAAGGGCCTGCACCTTCGCCTGCAGGACATTTAAGTCAAAAGGCTTCGCTACGAAATCATCCCCGCCCATGTTCACTGCCATGACGATGTTCATGTTGTCGGAGGCAGAAGAGATAAAAATAATGGGGACTTTAGAAATTTTGCGGATTTCATCACACCAATGGAAGCCGTTATAGAACGGCAGGGAAATGTCCATCAGTACAAGCTGGGGGCTTTGCGTAACGAATGTCTGCAGCACTTCCTGAAAATTTTCCACGCAAATTGCCTCATATCCCCAACTCTCCATATGTTGTTTCACCGCGCCTGCAATTACCGCGTCGTCTTCCACAATCAACAATCTGTACATCCTATCTCCCCCAGTCCGCATATTGTTTCTATTCTATTAAGGAAAGGCTGTCGCTTTGGCGATTAAAAATCGTGAAGCGGCATCTTTCTAAGTAAACAAAAACTGCTGCAGGATTTACCAGCGATTTGCTGATAGTTTCATGCAACAGCCATTTGCCTATTCTATATTCAGATCTACAGCTCAATGCCGCCTGTCATTTTATCGTTAATTACATAATAGGCCATATGCTCATCCGGCTTGATGTAAAGGCGGAGGGACTTGATGGAAGACTCCCTGTGTCCATCGGCAATATATATCTGCTTCGCCTTATCTAAAAGTTCTTTCGTCGTAATCTCCAGTTCCTGGAACTGCACGTATACTTCTTCTACACGCTCTGTGGGTTTCTTCTTCGCTGCTGTCTTTCCAGGCTTCCTTCCCGGCTTGCCTTTCTTGGCTGGCGCTTCCTTAGCTTCCGGCTGCACATCTTTCTTCTCCGGCTCCGCTTTCTTCTCTGCCTTAACAGCGGCAGGCTCCTCGGCCGGTTTCACTTCTTTGGCAACAGGCTCTTCCTTGACAGCTGCCTTGACAACAGCTTCTTCTTTGATGGCTGCTGGTTTTGTTGAAGTTACTTTCTTGTCCTTGCTTTCCATTTTTGTTTTCCTCCTAAATGATTTCTACTGACAAACTAAAAATTTCTCCATTGCCAATAAAGCTTCTTCTTCATCGCTTCCATCAGCCACTATATTTACAGTCATTCCTTTCGACGGATTAAATGCCATGATACCCATAATGCTCTTCGCATTGATTCTTGCTTCGTTGCTCTCAAGCCGGATTTCACTGTCAAACTGGCAGGCTACCTGAACCAACTCCGCAATCGGGTTGTTGTACTCTTTCGCTACATTAGATACAATAATTTTTTTTTCACTCATTTTATCTCTCTTTCTGTAATCCTATCATACAATTTCTCATGTATTTGTACCGTAATAAATATACCCCATGTACCATGCTTTTTCAAGTGTGTTTGTGAAAACTGGGATTTTCCACGAAAGATTGATATTTATTAAGGAAAAATTGGACACTTTTTCAGTATTATTATGGGATATTTTTTTATATTTATGCATGGTCAAATACCGCTTGTTATTTTACATAAGACTTATCAACCCGGACCACTGCCAGGCAGTTTTCCGCAATCTCCTGCCGCACCTTATTTTTAATCATTTCTGCCAACTCTTCGTCGCTGTCCTTATACCCATAAGGCACCACGACGTCAAAGATAATTTTGGTCTGGGCATACCCCGGCACGACACGGAAATCATGCATAGTAAAAACAGGATCCAGGGCCTTGATTATTTTTTCCGTTGTGTCCTTCAATTCCAGGATATATGTATCTTCTGTTACCACCGGATCCATATGGATGACTGCATCGCAATTTAACTGTTCCTGCAGCCGGATTTCCGCATTGTCCACTACGTCATGAAGCTTTAAAATGTTCCCTTCCGCAGGGACTTCTGCATGCAGGGAAATCATGCACCTGCCAGGGCCATAATCATGCACAAGGAGGTCATGCACCCCGCAGATTTCCTCATGCGCAAGCACAATCTCCTCAATCTGCGCGACAAATTCCGCATCAGGCGGCTGCCCGAGCAGAGGATTCAGCGTATCTTTTGCAGCCGTAATGCCTGCATAAAAAATAAATATCCCTACCAGCACGCCGCACCAGCCGTCTACCCTAAGGCCGGTCAATTCCCCGATGACAATCCCAACGAGGACGACTGACGTCGCGCAGGTATCACTGAGGCTGTCCGTAGCTGTCGCGCGCATTGCCGCGGATTCTAACTTCCTGCCAATCCTATAATTATAAAATGCCATATACATCTTCACCAGGATGGAAGCCAGCAAAATTCCCACCGACAACATGCTGCAATCAACGGCTTGCGGATGCATGATTTTCTCGGCCGAGCTTTTTATCAGCTCGAATGCCATGACGATAATCGCACCAGAGACAATAAACCCCGTGATGTATTCTATCCTTCCATGCCCATAGGGATGGTCGACATCCGGTTTTGCCCCTGCCATCTTGAATCCCACGAGCGTCACCACCGAAGAACCTGCATCGGACAGGTTATTGAACGCGTCAGCCGTAATCGAGATGGAATGGCTGATTGCGCCTGCCAGGAACTTTCCCGCAAACAGCAGGAGATTCAGCACAATCCCTACTATACCGCAAAGCATACCATAAGCCTGACGCACCTTTGGGTCCTTCACGTCCTCTTTATTCCTGATGAACAGATTCGTTAATAAAGCGACCACTTTTCTTCTCCCTTCTTTCCTTAGCTGTTACGTAATTTTATCACAAGCCGGAACATTTTACTATATCTCTTTGCCGAGATATGGTATAATATGCCCTGAGGCGGAGACTAAGTCTATCACTATTTTATGAAAAGGAGAGTAAATTTATGTTGGAAAAATTTTTCAAGCTGAAAGACAACAGCACGACTGTGCGTACAGAGGTCATTGCCGGTTTTACCACCTTCATGACCATGGCGTACATCCTTGCCGTGAACCCCAGCATCCTGGGCGAAGCCGGCATGAATCCCAATGCCGTGATGATTGCCACGGCGCTGGCCTCTTTCGTGGGCACGCTTTTGATGGCGCTGCTGGCAAATTACCCATTTGCACTGGCGCCGGGTATGGGCCTGAATGCCTACTTTGCCTACTCCGTAGTCATCGGCATGGGCTATTCTTGGCAGTTAGCGCTGCTCGCAGTATTCGTGGAAGGTGTCATTTTTATCGTGCTGTCGCTCACAAATGTGCGTGAAGCAATCTTCAATGCAATTCCCACTACTTTAAAAGCGGCTGTCAGCGTAGGAATTGGTTTATTCATCGCATTTATCGGCCTGCAGGACGCCAAGCTCATCGTGTCCAACCCTTCCACGCTGGTAACCTACCAGACGTTTAAGGGCGATACGTTCCGTTCCGTAGGGGTTGGCGCCATCCTGGCTCTGATCGGCATCCTGATCACTGCCATCCTTCTGGCAAAAAACATAAAGGGCGGCATCCTGATTGGCATCCTTGCCACCTGGGTACTGGGCATCATCTGTGAAATGATCGGCGTTTATGTGCCGAACCCTGACGCCGGCATGTACTCCACAATCCCTGCCGGAATTGTGAGCCTTGATTTCTCATCTTTGAAAGATACATTCGGCGCGGTATTTACCGGGGTTGATTTCAGCGCAGTCAAAATCGGAGACTTCATCGTCATCATGTTCTCCTTCCTGTTCGTGGATCTGTTCGATACCTTGGGTACCTTAATCGGCGTTTCCTCCAAAGCGGACATGCTTGACAAGGACGGCAAGCTGCCCCGCATCCGCCCTGCCCTTTTGTCGGACGCGATTGCAACCTGTGTGGGCGCAATCTTCGGAACTTCCACCACCACGACTTATGTGGAGAGCGCTTCCGGCGTGACTGCCGGCGGACGCACCGGCCTGACCTCCCTGGTGACTGGCGTGCTGTTCCTGTTATCCGTAATCTTCTCCCCATTATTCTTAAGCATTCCCAGCTTCGCCATCGCACCGGCCCTGGTTATCGTGGGATTCTACATGATGGGTTCTGTGGCAAAGATCGACTTTACAGACATGACGGATGCTATCCCGGCATTCCTGTGCATCATTGCCATGCCGCTTGCTTACAGCATTTCCGAGGGAATCGCTATCGGTGTGATTTCCTGGACGTTAGTAAACCTGATTACCGGCAAGGCAAAGGAAAAGAAAATCAGCATACTTATGTATATCCTTACCATTTTATTCGTGGCAAAATATATATTCTTGTAAAAACAACAAAGAAAACGGCGGACGCCCGCACGAATATAGTTACTCGTTCAAAAGGGGCAGTCGGGAAATAACGATTTTTGCCCCTGATAGGTAAAAAGGAGACA